>DGOW01000034.1 GCA_002390225.1 Gemmatimonadales bacterium UBA4456
CTTCTCCGAGACGACCTCAAGGGCCATTGCCGTTACGTCAACCGCCGGTGCTGACTCAGCAGCCGGCCCACCCGCTGCCACAACAGACGCAGCTTCAGGCGCTGTCCCGACAGGCAGACCGGCAGGCAGACCGGCCGAAAGCTTGTCTGCTACATCCCGCAACGTGCGCAGGTTCGCAAGCTCCGACGGCGCGATCTCCGGAATGCCGGGGAGTCGCTCCTGCAGCTCGGACAGGATCTCTACCTGCTTGATCGAGTCGATCCCAAGTCCTGCCTCCATTTCCATATCCAGATCAAGCATGTCCACCGGATAGCCGGTCTTTTCAGACACGACTACCAACGCGATCGCGGTCACATCGACCGGCGGGGCAGCAGCAAAGGGAGTCGCCGCGACTACGGGCTCAGGCTTGACGAGAGCGGGAGCCGCTGGCTCAGGCGTGACAGGCTGCGGCACGGCGACCGGCGGGGTCGGTGCTGCAACCGCCAGCGGTTCAGGCTGGACCGGCGCCGGCAATGCCTGCGGTAGCGACTGGGCGACGGGCTGACCTGGCGCTACCGCATCAGCCTGACCGAGTGCGGACGCTGCCATACTCAGGAAGCTGCGGTGGCTCTCCGCCATCAGCTCCTGGTAGCGACGGTGCGCCTCGATAGTCACGTGATGCACCTGGGCAGCCATGGCCGGATCGACAGCTGGGGCCGATGGCGCCGCCGCCGTTGCAGGCTGGATCGGCGGCGCCGTGGCCGGAGTCGGTGTGGGTGACAGCAGACGAGCGGGGGGCGTTGCCGGAGCCGGTGCCGGTGCAGTTGAGACCGGAGCAGCCGATACTGGAGCCTCCGCCACTTCCGGATTCGGAGCGGCGCGACCGGCGGCTCCGTTCTCGGGCGGATATGGGCGGTCGTGGTTAAATCCAGTGATCATAATTTCGAACGGCTTCGCCTCCACCGGAGCGGCGGGAACCTGATAGCCCTCGGAAAGGGCCGTGAGATTCATTTCGATACCCTCGGCCGCCAGCGCACCAATACCGCGCCAGAGCGCCCGAAGTCCATCGACCTTTTTGTCGTCCAGGGAGACCGCGACGTGATCGCGATCTCCAAGACAGCGTCCGATCAGCTTGGTCAGGACTCGGCCCGGACCCACTTCGACGAAGTGCGTTACCCCTGACGCATACATCGCTTCGACCATCTCGCGGAAGCGGACCGGCGAAGCGAGCTGGTCGGCAAGGAGTCGACGACCAGCCTTGGCAGTCTTCGGATATACCTCCGCCGTCTTGTTGGCATACACGTCGATGGCTCCGGAGCCCCACTTCACATTCGCCAGATGAGCGTGAAAGGGCTCGCATGAGTCCGCGACGATACTCGAGTGGAACGCCGACGCAACAGGCAGACGGATCGTGCGCAGGCCGGCGGCCTTGAGCTTATCCGTAACCGCGTCGATGGCTTCAACCGAACCCGCCAGGACCACCTCGGTCGGCGCGTTGTCGTTCGCGATTACCACGTTGTCCGACTCGTCGATCAACCCGGCCACCGTTTCTGCATCGCTCGGTACCGCGATCATGGCACCCGCAGTGTTCGCTGCCGCCCCGGCCATGAGCTCGCCACGCTTGCGCGCCGTCGCGAGCAGGGCGCTCTCGGCAATGCGACCTGAGGCCGCCAGAGCAGACAGTTCACCGAAGCTGTGTCCAGCCACGGCATCAGCCTCGAGACCGAGATCTCGGAGCAGGTGCAGGAAGCCCAGGCTCACCGCCGCGATCGCCGGCTGAGCCATCTCCATCGCGGTGAGGTGCGCAGACTGCTCGGCCCGCTCCTCGGCGGTGAACGCCGGCGGAGGGAAGACCGCGCGGTCCAGTCGGTCGTCCGCAAACTCCTCCATGTCGGCGGCCGAATCCCACACAGCACGTGCACCATCGAAGGTGATGGCCGCATGGGCACCCATGCCAACGTACTGACTTCCCTGACCCGGGAAGACGAAGGCGAGCTTGCCGACCGTCGATGCCCCGAAGCCGAATCGAATGTCCGGGTCGGGAAGAGAACGCTCGTTACCGGAGCGAAGCGCATCCGAGGCCTTCGTGATCTTGGCGCTGAGTTCTTCAGTCGAGCCAGCGACGATTGCGACGCGAGCGTTCGCGTTAGCATCGAACGCCTCAGCCGCTTTTGCGGCGATGAGACCCAGCGTGTGACCCGACTGGATCTGACCCGTCGTCTCGACAAGCTGGGCAGCGAGGGCCTCACGGTCTGAAGCCGAGAGCACAACAAGCTCGTTGGCCCAGGCCCGCAGTCTCTTCGGGCGATTCCCCGCCCCCGTGTACTCCTCCATCGCCACATGGAAATTCGAGCCGCCGAATCCGAAGGAGCTGACAGACCCGCGGCGCGGGTAGTCACTGCCACGAATCCACGGACGTGCTTCCGTGTTGATGTACAGGGGCCCGTCCGCGAGCCCGAGCAGTGCGTTCGGCTTCGCCACCTTGAGCGTTGGAGGCAGCACCCGATGGTGCAGCGCGAGCGCGACCTTGATCAGTCCTGCGGAGCCAGCGGCCGCCTTAGTGTGACCGATCTGCGACTTCACCGAACCGAGCGCGCACCACGCATGGCTGTCCTCTTTCGCCGGCCCGAAGACCGATGTGAGCCCGCGTGCCTCAGCGGCATCACCGGCCTTCGTCGCCGTGCCGTGCGCCTCGACCAACTCGACCGTTCCCGGGCTGTAGTCGGCTTTCTCATATGCTCGGCGAAGTGCCTGGGCCTGACCTTCGGGCCGCGGCGCGTAGACACTGGAGCCCTTTCCGTCAGACGACGCACCGAGCCCACGAATGACCGCATAGATCTCGTCACCGTCGCGCTCAGCATCTTCGAGGCGGCGCAGCGCGAGCATGCCCACACCTTCACCGATGAGCGTACCATCAGCTTCCTCGGAGAACGGCCGGCAATCCCCAGTCGGGGAGAACGCGGGCGTCTTCGAGAAGCACATGTACATCAGGATGTCGTTGAGGGCGTCGACACCCCCCGCGATCACCATGTCACTGTCACCCAGATACAGTTCGTGCAGTCCCGCCTGCAGCGCGGAGATCGAGCTCGCACACGCCGCGTCGGTGACAAAGTTCGAGCCGCCGAGATTGAGTCGGTTCGCGATCCGCCCAGCGACCACGTTACCGAGCAGTCCCGGAAACGTGCTTTCCTGCCAAGGCTGGTAGTGGTCTTTGATCCGCTGGATGATCTCCTGAACCCGGCTTTCCGGCAGCCCGGCCTGGCGCAACGCATTCCGCCAGAGCGGGTGGTGCAGCCGGGAGCCCATCTCCACAACGAGCTCCGTCGCAGACGCTACGCCCAGGATCACGCTGGTGCGACTCAGGTCCGCATCATCCGAGAATTTCCCCGCATCGACAAGAACCCGCTTCGCTGCGATCAAGGCGAGGAGCTGGGCAGTGTCGGTCGCCGGGATCGTCGTTGGCGGCATCCCGAACTCCATCGGATTGAACGCCACCGGGTCGAGGTATCCACCCCGCTTCGCGTACGTCATATCCGGAGCAGTCGGGTCCGGATCGTAGTAGTCCTCGATCAGCCAGGCGTGCGGCGGTACGTCAGTCAGGCGGTCCGTCGCGGAAACGATATCGCGCCAGAAGCCGACCAGGTCCTGACTCCCTGCGAACAGGGAGCTCATTCCGACGATAGCAACAGGAGGGGAGGTGGGCATCTATTGTCTCAGCGAAGAGGACGTGGTGAGTACGTCAGGTCGGCTGCCCCGAGAGGCACACCGGCCAAGCGTAACTGGTGAGCGCGCGTGAGCCACGCCGCACCTTCCATCAGATTCAGTCCAATCTGGACCGTCGTTCGATTATCGACAGGTTCGAGGAAGCTTCCCGAAGCCCATTCGTTGAAGGCTCCCATCGCCGGGCCACACCAGATCTGGTAGTCGCCGCGACGAACTTCCTCACCGGAACGAGCCCACTGGGCACCCATGAAAAGATACCAGCGAAAGATCAGTGCCATCCGGTGCTTCGGGTTCTGCTGGGCGCGCTCGATCTCGCGCGGATCCCGATGCTGGAAGAACGACACCGTATCGGCCCAGATATCGTCCACGGAGCGACCGAGCACTTTCTGCTCCATCGCGGCGCGCTCTTCCTCGGGCATCGCCTCAATCGAGTCGTAGGTGCGAAAGATCCGGTAAAGCTCCTTCCCGCGCTGGGCGAACATCGTACCACGCTTGAGCACCTGGACCTCTACACCCATCTCGAACATGTCGGCGGCCGGCGCCATCGCGATGTCCGTCATCGACGCACCAGCGAGCATGTGGCGCCCGTCATCGGACAGAGCTGATTCAATCGCCGCCTGGTTCACGGATCCGGTCACGACATAGGCGGCGCCCGCAGCGAAAGCCGAAGCCAGAGCTGCCGGCGTTCCGAGACCACCACCTACCCCCACACGTGCGGGGCGGGCATAGCCGACCTCAGCTGCCATCTCCTGAGCCAGATTCAAGATCATCGGCAGCAGGACAGTGAGCGGTCGATTGTCCGTATGCCCACCTGAATCGGCCTCAACCGTGATGTCTTCCGCGACCGGAACGAGGCGAGCGAGTGCGGCTTCCTCGGCCGTCAGCTTACCGGCTTCGACGAGCGGTGCGAGCATCGCCTCAGGCGCAGGCGACAGGAATGGACGAGCGACTTCGACGCGGGATATCTTCGCAAAGATATGCGTGCGTCGCTGGATCGAACCATCGGCAGCCCGCGTCAGCCCTTTCGCCGACAGGTAGACAATTGCGGGCTGAAGCCGCATGAAGGCAGAAGCCGAGATATTGGAGACGCCCCGCGCGAGCATCAGCTCGGCGAAGTCCATCTCCATGTGGGGTTCCTGAGGACTATGGATCAGATTCGCGCCCCAGTTGCGAATGCTGGTCCCCAGTGCCGCCTGGATTTTCTGAATTGCCTCGTCAACGTCGGGAATCGACAGACCCGCGCTACCAAAGAAGGCCATGAGTCCAGCCTGAGCACCCGCGATCACCATGTCAGCAGATGCGATCCCACGCGCCATCTCACCGACGACGTACGCGAAGCGGCATCCGTGCGCCGCATTAAAGTTCCGATCGCCCAACCACTCAGGAAAAACCGGCGGGAGTACGCCGATCAGCGCCTCGTCAGGGCCGGGTTGCGAGGTCAGCCCAGCCTCCGAGGTAACGCCGACGGTGCGCACTCCCTGGGGGCCCGCAACGAGGCCAGCCGGAGCCCGAACTGAGATTCCGGCCGGCCCGGGATGCGCATACATGAGCGACCCCTGCTCGACGGCCGACGAAGTGTCGGTCACTGAGGTCGTTACTTGGCCAGCGGGCATATCCGCACGCGGGCTGACATTAAGTCGTCCTTCCATGAACTCCGTGGGCCAGGAACGCCTTGCAAACAAGTGTTCCGAACGTAAACAAAACGGTCCAGAAAATAACCCAAACAGTCCCGGACAAGGGGATCAACGTAGAATTGGGCGGGCCGTCGGGCTACCGACCAATCCCTTCCCCCGGTAGTGCTGGCGTCGTCACGGGGTCCCTTCGCGCACGCGTGGCCTGCTCGAAAGCGTAGCCCAGCCCGAGAATCGTGGGCTCGCTGAACGCGGGTCCGAGGAAGGAAATGCCGACAGGCAGCCCATCAGTGGTGAAGCCGGCAGGCACGATCAGGTCTGGAAATCCGGTCAGGTTGGCGAAGTTCGTAGCCGAGGGAACGTCCCAGACCGCCGCGTCCTGTCCCACGCGATCAGGCCGCATGCCCGACGTCGGGTAGACGATCGCGTCGAGGCCGTGGCGCTCCATGATGCCGAGCACATGGTCGCGGACGAGCCGGATACCATGATTCCGCATCGTCACGTATTCGAAATCGGTGACGTCTCCGCTGGCCTCCTCTTCCTTGAACAGTGCCCAGCGGACGGGATTCGGGCGTCCACCGTCGTCCGTAGACGCGAGGATCTCCTGAGAACGAGTCACGAGATCGGTCAGGGTCTTCGGGTACTGTGGCTCTGTCGTGGCCAGATATGCCGGGATCTGCTCGCGGAATTCCCGCCAGCGGATCGTCGTATACCAATCGGCCTTCGCACTGAGCAGCCAGTCGTCGAAGGTCACATCAACCAGCGTGGCACCCGCCGCCTCCATGTGACCGAGTCCAGCTCCGATGACCCAATCGACCTCCGGGTCGCCGCCGAGAAACTGGCGGGCGACGCCGATCCTGGCTCCGTTCAGTGCCCCTGCATCAAGGAACGCCGTGTAGTCCATCTCGACACGGCCCTCAGCGACCGACGTCGCGTCGTCCGCACTGTCCACGCCAGCGATCACGCTCAGCATCGCGGCAATGTCGTATACGCTGCGCGCCATCGGCCCGCCCGTGTCGAAGGACAGAGCCAGAGGAATAATCCCGTCCCGGCTCACCAGCCCGAGAGTCGGCTTCAAGCCTGCGATCCCATTCGCGGTCGACGGTCCACGAACCGATCCGCCGGTATCCGTCCCGATCCCGAGTTGCGCAAAAGACGCCGCGATCGCGGAGCCCGTTCCACCCGATGACCCCGATGGTGAGTGATCGAGACTATGGGGATTGCGAATCCAGCCGCCAACGGATGACATCGTCGCGCCAGAAGCGAACTCGCTCATGTTCACCTTGGCGAGGATGATCGCTCCTGCCGCACGGAGCTGTTGCACGAGAAACGCGTCATCCGGTGGCATGGATCCAGCGAGGAGGATGGATCCGGCAGTCGTGGGCATGTCCGCCGTGTCCACGTTGTCCTTGAGGACCACAGGAATACCATGCAATGACGAGCGCGCCCCACTCCGACGACGCTCCACATCGAGCTCACGTGCCTGCTCGACCGCCTGGTCGTTGAGCCACAAGACCGTGTTGAGCGACGGCCCTTGCTGGTCGTATGCCTCGATGCGTGCGAGGTACATCGTCACGAGCTGCTCCGCCGATACGGCCCCCGATTCGAAAGCGGTGTTGAGGTCGGCGATGGTTGCTTCGGAGAGCGGGATCTGCTGGCTCACTCCCGCCGTGGGTGCGAAGGAAAACAAGACTAGAGCGGCTCCCGCAGCTCCAGTTCGGGTCCACCGGATCGATCGCGCACTCATCGGCGAATCCTCGTCGCGTCACGGATTGTCATACGAATCTCCCTCGCCCTTCCAACCTCTTCGAGCGCTGCCCACATCAAGAGAACGAGGTCTGCATCGACCAAGCCCGAAGGCGTTCCACCGGACTGTGGGGTGGAAAGGCCCTGCTCGAAACGGAAGGCATCGACGGCCTGCGCGATCTCCTGGTCATACCTCATGGTCTCGGCATTCCGGTCGACACCCTCGTCATAGGGCCGGAAGAATCCGAGGGCATGCATGATCAGCTTGACCTGCCAAACATCGTTACCGGCCGTCAGCGACAGTTCCCGGAATCCGAGCGTACCGGACACGGTGTCGTAGATCCGCCGGACTTCGGCGACCGGCGTCGGATGCTCACAGACATTGATGTGCACAGTCTGACCATCCGCTCGACGGGCCATACCTTCGCGCGGGTCGACGACGACGACCGATGCCGACTGCTGCCGTCCTACCCGACGATCTCCACCCACTGCCTGACCAGCCTCCAGCGCCTCGACCAGTCGGTCCGCGAGGTGGCGGCCCGATTCCTCGCTTGCTTCAAAAGCCTGGGCCACCGCAGCTATCACTTCCGGCCCCACAAGCACGTTACCCTGCGCCGCGTAGTTCGGACCTGACCTGTGGCCCGCCCATACGCCAGGCCCGCTCCCGGTGTACTGCGCGACGCGACCATCGATGGACACGACCCCGACCTGCCGGTTCTCTCGCCCCTCATCTGCTTCGGTCAAAACGTCGAGAGCATCCTGCGGCGACATCCCCTGATCGAGCAGATCCAACAGTTCGGGGCCGTACGCAGTCCGCGTAGATGCCTGCGTCGCGACGGCCCCCACGCCAACGCGAACCCACGGCACTCCATTGCCTACGCAGGCATTCCGAGTCGTAACCGCCACGCCGGACTCTCCGGTTGCGGGATCTACGCCGGCAATCGAGAAGGTGTGGAAGATCAGTTCCTCGCCCCACGAGACCGGCTCTTGTGCAGACGCAGACATGGTCAGCCAGAACGCAGCGATGAGGGCGAGCAATGTGCTCGAGACGTGGGTGCGGTCGGTTACGCTCATAGGCTGAGCTCGCAGGTCGAAGAGGACGAAGCGGTGTGGCCGAGGTTGCGCCAGCAGACGCTCTGCGGCAAGCTGCCGCACACGATTGCTGAAGGCTGTGTCCCTCTGTCCTGTATCCAGTACGCAGGCACAGCAGCGTGAACAGCCTCCCCTTATGTTCAGGCCGTCAAGCACTTAACAAGATGGAGGCCGGGGCCATGGGCCTGTTCGACAAGATCAAGGGCGAGTTCATCGATGTCATCGAATGGACTGACAGCAGCCCGAACACTCTCGTCTACCGCTTTCATCGACACAACAACGAGATCAAGAACGGCGCCGAACTGACCGTCCGCGAGGGACAGACCGCCATCTTCATCGACGAAGGCCAGCTGGCTGACGTGTTCGGGCCGGGCATGCACACGCTCGAAACCGAAAACCTGCCGATCCTCTCGACCCTCAGGGGCTGGAAGCACGGATTCGAGAGCCCGTTCAAGGCCGAGATCTACTTCGTGAACATGCGCCAGTTCACGGATCAGAAGTGGGGCACCAAGAACCCGGTCACGATGCGCGACCCCGAGTTCGGCCCCGTTCGTGTGCGCGCCTTCGGGACCTATGCGATCCGCGTATCGGATCCTGGCAAGTTCCTTACGGAGATCGTCGGAACGGACGGTCACTTCACCACCGAGGATGTGACCGATCAAGTCCGCAACGTACTCGTCGCCCGCTTCTCCGACGCGATGGCGTCTTCCGGTATCCCGGTGCTGGACATGGCGGCGAACTACGACGAGCTCGCGGTCAAACTCGCCGACCACGTAAGCGCCGACATGGACGGCTATGGCATCGAGCTCCGTACCCTTCTAGTCGAGAACATCTCGCTGCCGCCTGCCGTCGAGGAAGCGCTCGATAAGCGCACAAGCATGGGCGTGATCGGCGACCTCGATAAGTACACGAAGTTCCAGACCGCCGAGGCGATCGGCGACATTGCGAACAACCCGGGGGGCGGGGGCGCTGCCGGAGCTGGCATGGGCGCCGGTATGGGCTTCGCCATGGGTAACCAGATGGCGCAATCCATGACCCCGAGTACTCCGGCACCTCAAGGTGAAGGCACGGCACCGCCACCGATCCCTCAGGATCCGAAGTACTTCGCGGCGATCGACGGCCAGCAGGCGGGCCCCTTTAACGCCATCGCGATCAAGGCCCATATAGCGGACGGCTCCGTGACAAAGGAGACACTCGTCTAGTCGGAAGGCATGGCCGAGTGGACCGCCGCCGGAGCGGTGGACGCGATCGCCAGGCTCTTCCCTGCTACCCCACCGCCTCTGCCCGACCCGTGATCGCAGGAGTCCTGCGATGAGTGACGGCGGCCGCCAGTTCCCTTGTGAACAGTGCGGAGCCAAGGTCGAGTTCTCACCGGGTACCGATGCACTGGCGTGCCCGTATTGCGGGAACCAGACCCACATTCCGTCCTCGAACGAGGGTATCGAGGAACTCGACTTCCTCGAGACGCTCGCGGACCATCTGGGGGAGGACGCCGAGACCGAAGAGGTCGCCTCGATCCAGTGCGGTTCCTGCGCAGCGTTGATCGAGCCCTCCCCTTCGCACGAGGCATTCCCCTGCCCGTACTGCGGCTCGAGCATCGTGGCCCGTGAGAAGTCACAACGCCTCCTGAAGCCGTCGGCGCTGCTCCCCTTCAAGATCGATCGCAACCGGGCAACCGAACTATTCCGCGGGTGGATTCATAAGCTCTGGTTTGCGCCCAATGCACTGAAGAAGCTGGCCCAGCTCGACGGGCGACTTCAGGGCCTCTACGCCCCGTACTGGACATACGACGCCGATACCGTGAGCGCGTACACCGGCCAGCGCGGTGACAACTACACGGTCACGAAGACGCGCACTGTGACCCGGGACGGCAAAACCGTCCGGGAGACGTACCAGGACACCGAAATCCGCTGGCGCCCCGCCGCAGGACGGGTGTCTCGGGGCTTCGACGACATGCTCGTGGTCGGGTCGAACTCCCTCCCGCGAGATCTGGCTGAAGAGCTTGAGCCGTGGGACCTGCAGAACCTCACCTTGTACGCGGACGAATTTCTCTCCGGCTTCACGGCCGAACGCTACCAGATCGACGTTAAATCCGGCTGGAAGCGCGCGATCGAGCGAATGGAGGATGTCATCCGTGGAGAGGTCCGCCGAGACATCGGAGGTGACCACCAGCGTATCGCGACACTGAACACGAAGCACAGCGACATCTCGTTCAAACACGTGCTGCTGCCGATGTGGATCTGCTCCTACCGATACAGGGAGAAGGTCTACCGCTTCTTGGTGAACGCTCGAACCGGTGAGGTCCAGGGCAAGCGGCCGTGGAGCTGGGTGAAGATCACCCTTGCCAGCGTAACAGCAGTCGCCATCGCCTACCTGCTCTACAGGGTGTTAGAGCAGCAGTAGTCACGCCGCGAACCTTCGGAACTGCGAAACAGTCCTGCACCTCTCCTGTATCACGAAAGTCTCATCATCCGGGCGACTTGTCCCGACCCTTCGAGTCGGGCATGCTTCCAGACTGACGAACCCTCATTTCCACAGACGTCGGCCCGTTGTCGGCGTCTGATCCTGTAACGCGAGGCTGGTATGAAGCGGATCTGTTTGACACTCACGGCTGCCGTGGTGGCGGTTGGGTGGGCGAGCCCCTCGAGCGCGCAGTCGTTCGGAAACGCGGTGGCGGTCAGCGGCGAGCAAATTCTCGTCGGTGAGCCGGTCTACGAGATGCGCTCTGGCGTGGTCTACGTCTTCGACCGTGACGCGAGTGGGGATTGGGTGCAAAGCCAGATGCTCGAGCCGTCGGACGCTTCGGCAGCGAACCGCTTCGGGATCAGCCTTGTCACGCAAGACGACCTGCTCCTCGTGTCCGCGACGCGGGTCGACGACGGGACGGGCGCGGTCTACACCTACCGCAACAACGGCGGCACCTGGACCGAGACCGGCCGTCTGATCACCGAAGACCGATCCCCGGCGGACAGTCTCGGTAGCGGGCTCGACATCGACGGTGACTGGATCGCGGTCGGTACCATCGCGCAGAATAGTGCGCGTGGTGCGGTCTACACCTTCCGTCGTGACGGCGACAACTGGGTGCAGCACTCCAAGTTGGCCCCCACGGAGCTTATGCCTGAGTCCCGCTTCGGCGCGGAGCTCGCGCTCTCCGGCGAACACCTCATGGTTTCCGCTCCGTCCGCAGACGACGGCCAGGGTGCGGTCTATCAGTTCCGGTACGACGCGGACACCGACTCCTGGCTCGAGGGTGGCGCACTTCAGGCTCCCCTCGTGAACGCTCAGGCCGCGTTCGGCTCCGACATCGCCATCGCCGGCGACGTCGCGCTTGTCGGATCGCCAGGCAACATAGTCGGTATCGGTTCCGTCGTTGCCTACACCTTCGAGGAAGGTGCGTGGGAACTCGGTACCATGCTGATCCCTTTCGAGGCCGCTGCGCAAACAGGCTTCGGTGGTAGCATCAACTTCGACGGCGAGACCGCGCTCATCGGCGCCGCCACCGCAGGCTTCGGCCAAGGTCGCGTCTTCACGTACACATACGACACAGACTCGGGTGCGTGGACGAGCGTTACGCAGAGTGGGAACGGCGTTGAGGCCGAGGAGCTCTTCGCGGCAGAGGTCGCGGTCGGAGCAG
Source organism: Gemmatimonadales bacterium UBA4456 (assembly GCA_002390225.1). GTDB lineage: Bacteria > Gemmatimonadota > Gemmatimonadetes > Longimicrobiales > Gaopeijiaceae > UBA2589. Next base: position 11,806 of record DGOW01000034.1, read on the forward strand.
GCTTCGCGGTTGGTACCGCACCGCGTGGGGACAACGGCACGGGAGCAGCTTACGTCCTGAACTGGAGCGAAGACGGGTGGATACCCGCCGGCCAGCTCAGTGGTGTCATGCTTGGTATCAACGCGATCACCGGTGACGAAATCCGCTGCTCCGAGGAGGGTGAAGCGGACATGTTCGACTGTGAATCGGTCGATCTTCTGTCGTTCATTCCACTTGGAGACATGGACGCCGAACGTGGCATCAACGCCAACGACGTCTGGGGGTGGACCGACTCCGAGACGGGTCGAGAGATCGTCCTGGTCGGCATGACGAACCAGACCGCATTCGTCGACGTGACCAATCCGGGCAGCCCGCTGTACCTGGGTCGTCTGCCGATGACCGAAGGGTCCAACACAACCGTGTGGCGCGATATGAAGGTCTACCAGGACCATATGTATGTGGTCGCGGACAACGCGGGTCAGCACGGGATGCAGGTCTTCGACCTGACTCGCCTGCGTGATCTCGATGGGTCGGACCCGGTGACGTTCACCGAGGACGCGAATTACGACCGCATTCACAGCGCCCACAACATCGTGATCAACGAGGAGACGGGCTTTGCCTACTCGGTTGGCAGCAGCGGTGGTGGCGAGACGTGTGGTGGCGGACTTCACATGATCAACATCCAGGACCCGGTCAACCCGACCTTCGCGGGCTGCTTCCAGGACATGACCACAGGTCGTGACCGGACAGGCTATTCGCACGATGCTCAGTGCGTTGTTTACCACGGCCCCGATGAGGACTACGCGGGTCGTGAGATCTGCCTCGGCGCGAACGAGACGGCACTCTCCATTGCCGACGTAACGGACAAGGATGCTCCGCTGGCCGTCGCCATGGCGACGTATCCGAACGTGGCATACTCGCACCAGGGCTGGCTCTCATCCGATCACCGCTACTTCTACATGGGTGACGAGCTCGACGAGACCGGCGGCAACGTCGCTAATACGCGGACGCTGATCTGGGATCTCGAGGACCTCGACGACCCGATCCTCGCCCGTGAGTTCTTGGCCGAAACAGCGGCTACCGACCACAACCTCTACATCGTGGGCAACACGATGTACCAGTCGAACTACAAGAGTGGTCTGCGCGTGCTCGACGTCTCGGATCCGGAAAACCCGGTGCCGGTTGGCTCGTTCGACACGATGCCCTACGGCGGCGACGATGCGCAGATGAGCGGTTCGTGGTCGAACTATCCTTACTTCCAGAGTGGCATCGTCGCGGTGACCAGCGGAGATGAAGGCCTCTTCATCGTTCGCTACCGTCCGCGGACGATCTCGCAGTAACGGAGGACGTCATGTCGCGGCATGTGCGGCGGCTCCTGCCGCATCGGCTGACCGCCCTGATCGTGGCGGGGGGGACTCTGGTCCCTGCCGTCGCGGTCGAGGCTCAGAGCCTTTTGTACGTGGCCAGCCAGGAAGAGGTCACAGTCGCCGTCATCGATATGAGTTCGAACGAGCTCGTGGAGACGGTCGACCTTAAGACCATGGGCTACTCCGAGACGGCAAAGGCACACCACACGGCCGTCGAGCCGGATGGCTCCCACTGGTATGTCTCCCTCATCGCAGCCGGTAAGGTTCTGAAGTTCGATCGGGACAATCGGCTCGTCGGTGAGGTGGACTTCGAGACGCCGGGCATGCTGAGTCTCGATCCGGAATCCGACCTGCTCTATGTCGGGCGATCGATGGCGGCTGTGAATCCACCGCAGCGCATCGGTGTCGTACATCGGTCCACGATGGAGATCGAAGAAGTCGATGTCTTCTTCCCACGCCCACACGCTCTGATCGTGGACACGCATAGGGACCGCTTCTTTGCGGCGAGCCTTGGCCAGAACTCGATCGCCTACGCACCGCTCGGTGACGAGAACGTCGATCTGCTCGGCCTCGATGGCATGAACCACATGCTGGTTCAGTTTGCCGTGTCTCCGGACGGCGACTGGATGGTCGGGGGTGGGCAAATGACGGGCGACCTCCTGATTTTTGACCTTACCGGCGACGACCCTCGGGTGATGAACTCGGTCGACGTGGGCGGTCAGCCGTGGCACCCGACGTTCACGCCCGACGGCCGATACGTCTGGATTCCGAATCAGACGGCCAACTCGGTCACGGTGGTGGACACAGAGAACTGGTCCGTGACAGATGTCGTCGAGCATCCAGCGCTAATCGAGCCTCACGGCTCTGCGGTCTCGCCAGACGGATCCACCGTATACGTCTCAGGGCGCAACGTCGCAGGCACGTATCAACCTGCAGATGGCAGCGAGGGGCGGCCGGGCACAGTCGTCGCCATCGATACCCGCACGCACGAGGTGGTCGCGGTGATCGAAGTCGGTCGCTACGCAGCCGGCATGTCAGCGCCGTCCCGCAGCGCAGGACACTGAGTCTCGTGAGTCGTCGACTCGGCGCGCTCATCACGCCTGTGTTGCTTGCCGCATGCGGGTCGGGCATCAGTGGGCCTGCGGGCGTCTCGGAGACGCCTGGACCCGCTGAGGTATCTGTCAACGTGTTCGGCTCTGCCCCGCAGGGGGAAGGGTATCATCGCCACATCACCGGGATCCCTGTGGTCGACGAGTCAGGTCAATCAATCGGCCAACCGTTCCTCGGCGGCTTCAACATCCCTCGTCCGCAACTCATCGATATCGACGCGGACGGAGACCAAGACCTATTCCTTCAAGAGTCATCCGGGAGTGTGATGTTCTTCGAACACGTTCCCGGCTCAGACGTCCCGTTCCAGTGGCGTACCGATCGGTATCAGGATCTCGAGGTGGGCGAGTGGTACCGATTCGTCGACCTCGATCGGGACGGTGATCATGATCTGCTGGCGGAGCGACCGTTCAGTTACGTGCGCTACTACCGAAACGACGGCACGCGGGAAGTGGCCCAGTTCGTCGAGGCGGCCGACACTATTCGTGACACCGAGGACAGGGCAATCTTCTCCGATCGGCAAAACATTCCAAACGCTACGGATATCGATGGTGACGGACGAATGGACCTGCTCATCGGCCGTCTCGAAGGCACGGTGACGCGGTACGAAGAGACCGGGACCGACGAAAGCGGCGTGCCACTCTTCGAGTTGATCACCGATCGCTTCGAGGGCATCGAGATCGTCGCCCAGATCGGCAGCCTCCACGGTGCGAACACGATGGCGCTGGGAGACGTCGACGGTGATGGTGACGAAGACCTGTTCTGGGGTGACTACTTCGAGCCCGGCATCCTGTACCTCGAAAACACCGGGTCGCGCACACGACCCAACCTGCGTGGTGAGCCCCTTCCCTTCCCGACGCAGGAGCCGGTGCACACAAGTGGATACAACGCCCCCACTGTCGGAGACGTAGACGGCGACGGAGACCAGGACCTTCTCATGGGTGTCCTGGGCGGAGCGTACAACCCCAACACCACGACCGCGGACAACTTCCACTATATCGAGCAATCGCGGCCAGACTTCTTCGAACACCGCACATCGCGCTTCCTCTCGACGATCGATTTCGGGGCGGAGACGATTCCGATTCCGGTCGATCTGGACAGCGACGGCGACATCGATCTGCTGGTCGGTAACAAGATCGAGCAGAGCGACACCCAGAACGGCAAGCTCTACCGGCTCGTCAACGACGGTTCACCAAGTGCTCCCCGCTTCCGCTATGACGGTGACATGGACGTGGGCGGTGGCTACCACCTGATCCCCGCCTTCGGAGACCTCGATGCCGACGGGGATCTCGACGCCATCGTCGGGACGTGGTCCGACCAGCTCCGTCTCTTCCGAAATGACGCTACTGATGGATCAATCGCCCTGACCTTCGTCGACTCGACGTCGATCGCCCTCACCCGCGGCCGCAATGCGACACCGACGCTTGGCGACATCGACGGCGATGGAGATCTCGATCTCTTCGTCGGCGAAAGCTCGGGGACGATCAACTTCTACGAGAACATCGGCACACCGCAGCGCGCCGAATTCACGCTTGTCAGCGACGAATACGGTGACTTCGACGTAGGCCGACGCAGCCTACCCGTCCTCTCCGACGCGGACATGGACGGAGATCTCGACCTCTATGTCGGATCCGAGGGTGAAGGGGTGATTCTCTTCACCAACCAGGGCTCACCGAACTCACCTTCGTTCGTGGAAACCGGCCGACTCGACCTGGACGACGTGTCGTTCGCCGCACCCGCTTTCGCCGACCTGGATGCCGACGGAGACGACGACGTCGTGCTCGGGACCGGCGGCGGCGGCCTCTGGTTGTACGAGAACCGCCGCCGCTAGTCTGTCTCTTATCTGACCGGGTTTCCTTCCCGGTCCAGAAGCGTCGGCTCTCCCAGCCCCAGTGAGCGCAAACGGGGCAGCTGCGTCTCGGCATCGCCTACGACAAGCCATACCATGCCCTCCGGGTCCAGATACCGATCCGCCAGTTCCTGCACCCGCTCAATGGACATCTCGCGCACGGTGTTCTCTCTCTCGAGCACGTAGTCGGCCGAGAAGCCGTATGAGCTGATCGCGCTAAGGAGTCCAAGCTTGGCACCCCCGGTCTCAAACGCGCGGGCGTTGGCACGCAGAAGAAAACTCTTGGTCGCATCAAGGTCGGCCTCGTCGAACTCTGCCCCGTGCGCCTCGACAATCCCCCTTACAAGGTCGAGTGCCTCATACGTCACGTTCGAACGCACAGACGACGAGATCTGGAAAGGGCCTGCGACGTCCGTACCGCCGAATCCGGAGCGGATGCCGTAGGTGTACCCTCTCTCCTCACGAAGGACCTGCGTGAGGTCGGACGCGAACCCGCCACCGCCGAGCCGAAAGTTCATCACGCTGGCCGGCCAGTAATCTCGATCGGTCTCGGCCAAGGCCAGATACCCGATACGCAGCACCGACTGACTCGCGTTCGGCACGTCGACGAAGTAGAGGCCCGCCCGTGTGTCATCCCACTCCGGCGCTGCCGGCATGTCGGGAGCCTCACCTGACCACTCGTCCCTCAACCGGGCGAGTGGAGCCGTGGCCTCAGCCTGCGTAACCGCACCCGATACGTGTAACGCAGCCGCCCCTGGGCGCAGCGCAGTACCGTGATAGGCCCGAAGATCCTCGATGGAGGTCCCCTCGATCGTCTCGACCGACCCGAGCCGGTTTGCGGCCAGTACGTGATCTCCATACAGGAGACCCCGGAAGACGTCACCGGCGACACCCGTCGGGCTGGCGGCCCGCTGCCTAAGGCCGTTGGAAACCCGCTGCTTTGATCGCTCGAGCTCCTCGATATCAAAGCGCGGCTCGAGCAGCATCTCCTGCACGAGAGCCATTGTCGCCGGATAGTTGCGCGCGAGCGCGCTGCCCCGAATCGAGAAGGACTCGGCGCCCGCAAAGACGTTGATCGTGGCGCCGAGCAGGTCGATGGCCTGCTCGAGTTCCTCAGGTGTTTTGTTGGCCGTACCTGCGGTCATGCTCTCAGCGAGCAGGTTCGCCACACCGACGCGCCCCGGCTGCTCGACGAGTTGACCCCCTTTGATGCGAAGCTCGAACTGGACAAGGGGGACCTCCCGGTCCTCGATCCCCAGGACCTCGACTCCACTCGGGAGCGCCGTTTCCCACACAGTCGGAGCAGCCAGGGACGGAGCATCTCCGTACGGCGGCTCCTCGGATCGATCGATCTCCGACGGCGTCCGTGCGTCCCCCCTCACGATCTCAGCGATCTCGGTCTCAGCCCCCATCACGATCGCTTCCTCGACCACCTCGGCGCGTTCCGCACCCTCGAGTACGAGGCCCACCTCTCCACGGGGCACAAAGCTCGTCAGCACTGCAGGACGGTCCTTCACGTACAGCTCGTAGACACGGATGACGTCGGCCTCAGTCACAGCCAGCAGCCGTTCCAGATCCGTTGCCGCGTATCCCGGTTCTCCGGCGAAGATGTTGTACTGGGCGAGTTGGAAGGCTTTGCCGAGCACGGAGGACAAACCCGAGTAGAAGTCAGTCTCGTAACCCGCCTTGATGCGCTCCAACTCCCCGGCCGGGACGCCCTCGGTCTCGAAGCGGTCGAACGCCACGTCGATCGCTGCCGCTACCTGATCCAGATCCATCCCGGCAAACGCGCGAACTGAAAGCGTGAACCGCCCAGCCAGTTCCATATTTCGCTGCGACGCAAACACCGACGGTGCGACCTCTGCGTCTTCCACGAGCACTTCGTAGAACGGCGTCGATTTGCCGTCGGTCAGGAGTTGGGCCAGGACGTCGATCGAGTATTGATCCGGGTGATATACGGGCACCGTCGGCCACGCCATCGTGAGCATGGGGACCCGTGCATAGTTGTCCTCATGGAAGAGGCTCACCGTCTCCGTCAGGCGCACCGGCGGTGGAGGTGCTACATCGGGCATCGGGGCCACCGGAATCCCAGCGAAGTACCGTTCGATCCATGCCTTGGTCTGCTCGACGTCGATGTCACCGGCCACGACCAGCGTCGCGTTGTTCGGCCCGTACCACGAGGTATGGAAGTCGACGACGTCAGCCAGCTCCGCGCTCTCGAGGTCAGCGAGCGAACCGATGACCTGCCACTGATACGGATGTCCGTCCGGATAGAGCGCCCGATCGATCACGTAATTGTTGTGGCCATAGGGCTGGTTATCGACCCCCTGCCGCTTCTCATTTTTGACGACCTGCTTCTCCTTCGCGACGACGGACTCCGATACCGTGTTGACGAAGAAACCGAGCTTGTCGGCCTCGGCCCAAAGCGTCTTCTCGAGACCGTCAGTCGGCACCACCTCGAAGTAGTTCGTCCGGTCGTTACTGGTAGATCCATTCGTCGAGCTTCCGACGCGCGTCATCAGCCGATCGAGGCCCCCGGGCCCGAGGTTTTCGGAGTCGAGGAAGAAGAGATGCTCAAAGAGGTGAGCGAAGCCGGTCTTGCCAGGCACCTCCCGTGCGGACCCGACGTGGAATGTCATCGCGACGGCAGCGATCGGGTCAGATCGGTCGACGTGGAGTATCACGTCGAGTCCGTTGGCCAGTTCGTAGCTCTCAAAGGCAATGGCGACACTGCCGTTCGCGTCCGCTGCATCTTCTCCGGCACATGCGCCTCCGGCGAGTAGCGCGGCCACGGCCATGGCTCGCACGGACACCTTCACAATCTTCCTCGTCGACATGCGCACGTCATTCTCTCCATCCTGTGGTTCCAATCATGCCTCTGCAACATGGAATGCTCAGACCTGTCCCGTCGACACCCGTCGGAAGATCTCGACCGCCGTCTCCAGCCGGGTTGGCGAGTCCTGTATCCACTCGTCCCACACCTGATCAGGCCAGCGCCCCTCAGACGCGCCCTGCATCAGCACCTCCACCAGCCTCGAGAGCAACTCTCGCAGGTCCGGCGCGGCAAGGTTCATGCGCGGCCACATTCCGGCGATGACCCGCAGCGACTCCCGGCCACTACCCAGAATCGACACCAATTCCGTGTCCTCGAAAAAGGGTCCCCGTGAGACGGCAAGAAGAGTGCGCCCCAGAAGCTCCACCACATCATCATCGAGCTTTCTGAGCAACACCTTCTGTGACTGAAACTCGAGCACCCGTCCCAGGAAGGTCATGAGCGGATAGACTGAATCGCCAAGTCGATCAAGGACGATCGGAGGAGCATCTCGCGGATACAGGTATAGCCGATCGAAGTAATCGTCCTTCAGGGACACCTTCTTCGACATCTCCGGAGAAATCCAGTCGTATCCGATGAGCTCCGGAAATGCGACAAGGTCGTGTGCGTCCTCGCTGACCACGCGCGCGACCCGACGGGGGGTCACGACGTATGCGCTTCCGTCCCGTGCAGCGATCCGTACAGCGGTCCCCGCACCGGCGAGTACGTCTTCCTCTCCGAACGGATCTCGCACAATCAGTTCGGCATTGAGACCCCGACGCTTCGCGAGGGCCTCCTGGAAGATCTCAACGAGCTGCTCCGTAAGGAGCCAGTCGACCATGGTCATAGGCTGCGGTTCATCGTCCCTGAGTCGTGGCGGACAGCTCCACTCAAGCGTCCTCGGTGCCGGGCTCCCAGAAGGCCGGAGGCCTTGCCAGTCTGGGACACCCCCGTCTAGTGTGCCACTTAGCCTGGATCATACGCCTTTGACATACCCGCAATCCTCCCGGACATCCCCATGATTCGCCCGACTCGTCTGCTCTGCTCAACGCTCGTCTTCCTCGCCATTACCGGGGCAGCAGCCCCGGTGAGCGCTCAGGGCCTCGACCTTCCGTCCGTCTTCCTCGAGGAGCTGACGTGGACTGAGGTGCGTGACGCCATCGACTCGGGCACAACGACCATCATCATCCCCACCGCAGGAACGGAGCAGAACGGACCTCACATGGTCCTGGGTAAGCACAAGTTCATCATCAACCACGCCTCCGCGATGATCGCTCGTCAGCTCGGTCATACTCTGGTCGCGCCAGTGGTCACCTACGTGCCCGAGGGGGACGTGAACAACCCGACCCGAGGCCACATGTCAAAGGCAGGCACGATCACCTTCCCCGAGGAGTTCTATATGAAGCTTCTGGAGTACGCCGCGCGTAGCCTGGCCGTACATGGCTTCACCGACATCGTCATGATCGGAGATAGCGGGGGAAACCAGAACGGTATGGAACAGGTTTCCGGGATGCTCAATGACGAGTGGAGCTCAGAAGATGTTCGCGTCCACTTCGTCGGCGATTACTACGGCAACAACGGCTTCCGGGAGTGGCTGATCGAGCAGGGGGAGACCCCCGAGACAATCGGAGGCCACGCGGGTATCGCGGATACCTCTCAGCTGCTCGCGGTAGACCCCCGTCACATCCGTACCGACAAGCTCGCCCCACGGGGAGGTGGACCCGACAGCGGTGTGTCAGGGGACCCGACCCGCGCGTCAGTCGAGCGGGGGCTACGTGGTATTCAGTTCAAGGTGGACGCGGCCTTGAATGAGATCCGGGAACTGATGGGGTCTCGCTAACCATTTGTGTGCGAGATGACCCGCTTCAGGCGTCGCACAGGGAAAGGCGCTCGACGGATTTGCGCCGACTCTGAACGTGTATCAGTTTTTCCCACCCTCTCGGGGGCTACCTTCATAGCATTCTGCCCCACGCCGCATGACTAAGCCCCGCCGCCTAACCGTTCTCTTACTGCTGCTTCCGTTCCTCGCGGGATGCTTCTCCGTCGCCACCGTGCCGGTACCCCGGACGCAGCCAGAGCGTGAGGCCCTGAACAACATTCGGGGTGTGGTGATTACAGACGGAACGACCGAGGAGGTCGTGCAGTACGACGCTATTCTGGAGGCAACGTGGACGCCGTCCTCACTGTCACTCATCGGTGCGACCGGTTCCGGGCAAAATCTGACGACTGAGACCCGCCTCATTCCGATCACGGAATTGCGAGGCGTCCTCGTGCGATCACTCGACGCAGGCCCCACGTCTGCCATCGTCGGAGGCCTGATCGTGAGCACGGTGGCCTTCATCGCTTTTTTGGTGACGGGCCGAGGCGACGAGTACCAATTCTAGCAGATCACGCGCGGGCCCTCTGACGTCGCGCACCAAGCGACTCACCGTGTGCGGGTCCAAATCAAAATGACGCCGCAATTGTTCAGTTCATCGAAACCGACGGGTACCTCACTCGGCCGGGTGTAGACCTCGATCGCGTCGATCTCGGGTGCGGTCACATAGTCGTCTGGTCGAACGCCTCCGTTCGCCCCCGAATGCACTACGTGTCGATCGATGTATAACGTCGGTGAACAATACTGCCCATTTCGGACAATCCGAATCTCAGGGTTCTGAAAGACACGCGCACCACCGGTCATCGGGCGGGACTCATCGATGTCGAGCAGGGGAATGCGCCGAAAGACGTCCGACACTTTGTGGATCGCGATGCGTTCGATCTCCTGGCGGATCATGAAGACCCCCCGTCCGCCTATCGCTCGCTCATAAAACCCATGCCGTTCTAGGAAGCTCATGGGACCTATCTCGGCCTCGACTACCACCTCTTCGAGTTCGATCGGCAACGGTTTGAGGCCAATCTGGACGTCGAAGACGCCATCCTCACCCAGCTCAAAGACGCCGTCCATCATCGTTTCATACCCGGTGCGCGAGATGTAAACGAAATAGGGACCGGGATCGGGGGCAGTCAGCTCGAAGACACCCTCGGTGTCCGCGAGCGCTGCGACGGCCATGCTCTCACCTTCGGTGATCAACCCGACGTAGGCCAACATGACCGGCTCGCGCGTCTCCATGTCCAAGACACGCCCGCGGATGGTTTGTGCCTGGACCGGAGCCAGCGAGCCTGCGATCAAGAACATCACGCTGAATAGCGTCCCCACACCGTGCATAAAGACGAGTGACGGCCGCCACGGGCTCAGCAGAAGCTGTGATGGCCCACAATGGTGAACTGCCCGACGAATCGGGATCATACGGCCTCCTTCCGCTTCGATCCGACAATTCATACGCCGTACCGCCCACAAAATGACAAACCCCCACCGGCTTTCGCCGATGGGGGCCGTCGGTACTACTCTGCGTAAGCTGATCGGTTACATCAACCGGCGCAAAGAGGATCGCCCTGCATGTTCGGGTTCAGCTGGCACTCATTTCTAGGCATCGGGAAACAAGACACCCTGTCCGCCACAGAAGTGCTCCCAGTAATCCAACCTGAGCTCGTCAGGAACGGATGGTTCCACCGCTCCATGTCGTACAGCCGCTTACCCTGCATCCAAAGGTTCGCATACCGCTCACGATCGAGGATCGCTAGGGCCGTGCCGGAGTTCGCATCCGTCACATCCTCTACGGTATAAGGCCACTGGAGCAGTGAACCCATCTCCGTGGGAGCAGCGAGCGCACCGAGACCCCAGTGCGCACGAGCCGTGTTGATATGCCCGATGAACGTGGCATAATCTGAAGTCTGCACGGCAGCCTCTGCCATGATCATGAGCATCTCCAGAGCCGAAGCCCTCGGGATGTCGGACCCACGGTCGTCGTATCTATTCTGACGATAGTGCGCGTGGTCACCATCAGCACCCTGGTGGGCACCGGAACCATCACCATCACAGTTCCCTGTCTTCGTCACTTTACCCGGAATGTTGTCCGGGTACGCCGAAGCCAGATCCGTCCACTCACCGCACTTCGTGAACGAGGTACGGGGATCGGCATCAGGACCTTCAAACATGGCCTGAGCGAGCGTACGGTATACGCCGATCTCGGCGCGACCCCACGTCTCCTGCCAGATGATGTTCGAATTCGCACCCTGGGCATAGATCGCGTTATCCGCATAGCCCAGGTCTTCACCCGCAGCAGTGACCGCGGAGAGCGCAGTCTGTGCTGCTCCGGACGCAGCGGCCCATGAGCCTGTGCCCTCAACCGCCTTACCGAACTCTGCCTGAGCTAGCCCCATAAGAGCGGCCAGTCTCCACTGCGTGCTATTCGCAGCGGTTGCGATGGTAAGGGCCTGATTGAATGCACCCTCTGCCCGAGCGAAAGCCGCCGAGCGTGGCTCGGACGGGCCTACGTCGAACGCGACGTTGCAATACGCTTCACCGAGACGCATGAAGGCATGACCGCGATACACGAACAAGCGAGCGCCATTGACACTCGTTTGCTCCGCACCCTCGAGAACCTCTTGCAGGCGAGTCCACGCCTGATCAGCGGCCCACGCAGCCTCGTGCATCTGCTCCCAGTCGCCTTCGGCGTCCTGGTCGGTGTAGAAGCCCGTCCGGAAATCCTGCGTCGAGCCATAGGACCCCGTACCAGCGGCCTCGTCAGTCAAGCGCGCGATATCGAACGCATAGTTGTCCTGCACATCGTTGTACTCTGCCGATACACCTGCGACGAGCACAGGCATCAGCTCGGGAGTGTTCAAATCCCCGTCCTGAATCGCTCCAGGGTTGAGAACTTCGAGATCACAACCCGAGAGGACGACCGCGAAGGCGGCCACTACCGGAATTCCGGCCCTTCTCATCCAATGATTCATCAGAAGTTCACCGTCAGGTTCAGGATCAGAATCCGCGGCGGAGCCATGTTGTAGTACTCGAATGCGTACTCACCACGGTCAAGACCACGGTCTGTAGCTTCAGGATCAAGACCCTGGTAGTCCGTGCTCTGCCAGAGGTTCTTACCCTGCAGAGCAAGGCTGACGCTACGCGTTCCCGGGATGAGATCATCCGGCAAGCGGTAGGACAGCGAGGCCGAGCGGAGCTTGATGAAGTCCGCGTTCTGTGTCCACATGCCCCAGTTGATCTTACCAGGCACGCAGGTGTTGACCTGCTGCGGAGTGAGGTTCGTGGATCCGTTGTTGTTGAACTCGTTCTGGATACCGAAGCACGCCGGCCACGTCTCACGACGCGCCGTCGCCCAGCCGATCCCAATGCCGCGAACGTGACCCATCTGGCTCTCCGCCAGCAGGTCCAGCGTCAGCGACTGGCTGAACGTCACCCGCGTACCAAGCGCCATGATGTCAGTCGGGAAGACCACACCAAGCACCTGGGTCTTGGTTTCAGGAGCCGCTCCGACAACACCCGGGTTCATGACGACCCTGTCATACTCGACGCCGATGGGGAAGCCAAGCTGGAGGTTGAAGCCCGCGTTTTCGAGCGGGCCAAGATCTGTGATCTCAGACCTACTTCTCGAGTAAGCGAAGTTCACGTTCCAGTCGATGTTGTCCGTACGAAGAGGCGTCACGTTAAAGATCGCCTCGAAACCCACGTTGGTTGTCTCACCGAGGTTACGCAGCGTCCGCTCTTCTGTACCGAAGGACGGTGCTTCCGCCACGCCGATGAGGGCATCCGTCGTGGTCTGATCGAAGTACGTGAAGTCGAGCGACGCACGACCGTCGAACATGGACGTCTCGAATCCGACCTCGATCTCTTCAGAGATCTCAGGACCGAGGTCCGCGTTTCCGAGGTTGCCGATAATCAGAGCCGGAACAACCTCATCAGCCTGCGTAGCCTCATAGACCTTCACAGCATCGAACGCACCAGGCGCACGACCGGACCGGCCCCAGGCTCCACGCAACTTGAGCGCGTCCACACCGATGTCCGGGAAGAAGCTCTCATCAGAGATCGTGTACGCTGCGGCGAGCTTCGGATACGAGGCGAGGCCGAAGCCTGCACCAAACGTGGAGAAGCCGTCCCAGCGAACACCACCGGTAATGAAGAGACGATCGCCGAAGCCGATCTGCTCCTGGAGGAAGAATCCACCGGAGCGAACCGTCAACCGGCTCTCGTTGACGCCCGGATCCGTACCGTCACCGAGAAGCTGCTCACCTGGCCCTGCAAAGTCGGAGTCGAAGCCGTTCAGGCGCCAGCTGTACTCCTCATAGACCTGACCACCCCACGAAAATGAGGAGGCGATACCGCCCATGACATCCGTCCGCCACGACCCGCTGTAATCGAAGGTCATGTTACGGTCGTTGTACGTGTCGTTCTCACGATCACCCAACGGGTTCTCGTAGTTGTCGTACGGCTTGAAATCGACGAAGTCGACGTACGTGTAGTCCATCCCGAAGTTGAGGCGATGTGAGAAATCCGCCGTCGGGGACCAACCGATCGACGCAGAGGTCACCCACTGCGACTGGTTGGTGAGGATGTCGTTGAACAAGACGAGCGAGTCGTCGTTGTCTGGCGTGTACCCACGCTCACCACGCAGCACGTTGAGGAACAGGCCCGACGCGTTGTTGCCGTTCGGGATCCAGCTGATGTTCCGCTTCGTGTACATGTTGTTCAGGCTGACGTCGAGCCCGTCGAACGGCTGGAACTGTACGTTCGCGCGCAGGTTGTAGCTGTCCTGACCCTGCGGATCGACAACGCCATTCTCATCGGCATAGCGACCGGACACAAAGTACGTCGCCGTCTCGCCACCGCCACGGATGCTCAGGTTGTAACGCTGCATGTACGCGTCACGGAACCAGGACCCACTTTCGGGACAACCAGGCTCTGCACCGTAGTTGTTGATCGACGGGTAGAGCGCGCTCATGTTCACGCCCGAGGCGCAGTCGTTGAGACGCAGGCCATTGTTGTTGCCGATGTCCCCGCTCGGGAGCAGGTAATCGACATCGAAGTCACCCGTCGGGTACACGTCGAGGTTGTTTTCGGTGAAGGCATTGGCCATCACCTTGACATCAGAGTCCGTCAACGGACCCTGGTGACCCATGACCGACTGACCGCCATCGACGGTCAGCGTCCATGCCGGCGCACCGGCGGCGCCACGCTTCGTGAAGATCTGGATCACGCCACCCGCGGCTTCCGTGCCGTAGAGCGTCGTGGCCGCAGGGCCCTTCACGATCTCGATGCGATCGATGTCGTTCGGGTTGATGCCGTCAATGGCCATCGTACCCGCAGCACCCTCATCAGCCGACATGAGGCCGTCGTTCTCCATGCGGATACCGTCAATGTAGATCAACGGGCGGTTGCTCTGAGAAATCGAGCTGTTACCGCGAATCCGGATCTCGGAACCAGCCCCCACCTGACCATCCGTACCGGTGATCGAAACACCAGCCGCACGGCCCTGGAGCACGTTTGACACGTCAGTGATCGCGGCGACGGCGATGTCGCTGGAACTGACGGACTCAATGGAGTTACCCACCTCACGACGACGTGCCTGACCCGCAGTACCGGTCACGATCACACCTTCGAGAGAGAGAGCCTGCTCACGCAGTTCGAAATCCAGGGTGGCAGTACCACCCGCAGTGACGCTGACCGTCTGAGAACCGGCGCCGTAGCCGATAACCGTGACGTTCACCGTCTGTGTTCCTGCTGGCACGTTCAGCAGCAGGAATCGCCCAACATTGTTGACTAGGCCACCGATACCGGTGCCGTCAACCGCGACCTGAGCGCCCGCCAGGGGCGCCAGAGACGCAGCATCGCGAACCAGTCCGGTAACCGTTCCGGTGTTCGCCTGTGCAGTCACTCCGACTGCGCTGAACGCCGCAAAAGCCAATGCAAACGCAAGATTGCGCGCAGCCTTCACGGAGCCCGTTACAAACGTCCGTAGAGCCATGAGGCCTCCTCAATGAACTCTAGGTACTTGAACCCATTCCGCCCAACATCATCCCAAGAGATAGTCTATACGGGTCTGACAAACCAAAGTCAAGATGTTTACGCAAGGCCTGAAAGCGTTTCTCCCACTTAGACGCACCGTCCGTTTAGCTCGGAACGCTCACATCGTAAACAAATGACTCAGGCCCCGGGGAAGGCGGGTACGATGCAGGGGGTCGCCAAGGGTCGTTCAGAAGCTCCGGAGGCGAGGCCTTTCTTGAGCGTGACCTTGATCACGCCGCTCGCGCCAGCAGAGCCATACTCCCATCCGGCGGCTGCACCGGGCTGCACTTCGATCGACTCCACCTCATTCGGGCGCATCTGAAAGAGCGCCCCTTCGGCACCAGGCGTGCGGACCCCGTCGATCAGCAGGATCGGGGGGTCAGCGACAGCGGTGGAGCGCCCACGCGCGGAGCGGAAGCGGGCGGTCGCACCCACATCTCCTGGCATGGGACCCACCATGTTGGGCGCCAGCCGTCGAATGAGTTCCATGACATTGCGCGCATTCATACCCTCGATCTCATGCGCCTCGAGCCGCCGTCCCGTTGACCGCTGACGTTCCTCGATCTTCCGGCGATCCTGCTCAGCTTTGGCTCCGAAGACTGAGGGCAGACGGAACTCAACGTCGCGCGGGAAACGTTGCACAACGGTGACTTGTCCCCACGTGATGCGGCAGTCCGCAGTCATCATCGCGAGGAGGCGCTTCCCTTCCGGAAGATCCTTGAACTCGAAGCGGCCTCGGCGGCCGGTAAACGCCTCGTGCCCGCTATCCATGCGTATGAGGACACCCGGTATCGGTTCTCCGGAGATGCTGTCGAGGATCTGGCCCTGAAGATAAGCCAGGGGGAGTGGAGCCTCAGCGGACATCTCCACCTGCGCAAACACGGGATACGCCCCGGTCGCGGCTGCGACGACAAGCGCCGAAAAGAGCGAACGAGGATCGAGAACCAGACGTGCCATGAGGAGTCCATGGGAAGTTCATCGCACCGCCGAGGCGATGCGCAGACCTACTATTAAGATTTCGTCACCGCCGCGACTTCGTTGCGCCGCGCACCCGATTCAGGAGCCGATCCGCTCCAGCAATTGACGAGCGTACCCAGCCGAAACCCTGAGTTCGCCCATCTGACCACCTACACGTCGGAAGATATAACGCACGCCCCTCGAGGCCCACGTAAGGTCACCGACGCGGGTCGGTACGACGGGTGCGTCGTCATCTTCCTCGGAAAACTCGAGTCGGCCGCCGTTCTCGCGAACAACCACCTGCATCATCCGACCGCGAGAGATCCCTCGATAGGTACCTGCCAGTTCCATCAATGAGCCGCGGTATGGCTGCACAACAGGCGCCAGTTCGGGGCTCAGCAGAGGACGCACTATCGGCGATCCTCCTGCCCCGGCCTTCTCGCGACACGGTCTGCGAGTACACCAAGCTCGCGAGCCGCGACCGAAGCGGCCGCCAGTCCGATACTCTCCTCAGCTTTCAGTTCTTCCAGGATGTCACGGAAGCGCTCCAGATCGACGGTCTTTACCAAAGCCATGTAGTCGCTACCCTGGTCACCATCTCCTTCATGACGGACCAACAAATCGGTTGTGATGCGTCGGTGTGCCCTCGACAGGTCATCGGACAGCACCTGCGCCGCACGCACCTCCCACTGGTCATCCCCAGCTGATGCGAAACTCCTGCGGCGAAGCCATGGCACCTCGAACGCCTCCGACGTCTGGTAGAAAGCGTGAGCGGTCGATATTGGATCAGTCTCCACTTCACGACCGATCCCGAGGACCTCGAGCAACTGGTCCAGGAAGCGAAGCGTGATCAGGCGACGCGAGAACGCCTCGTCGGCTCCCAGTTCCTGTATCTCCCGAACGCGGGCCTCGAACAGCGTCCGCTCCTCGCCGCGCACGACATCACCGAAGGCCTCTCGTAGCGACGCGAGCCCGGTAAGGTTCTGCTCGACGATCGCAGCCGACGAGTCGTCGGGGTCGACATTCTGCAATACCCATCGGGTCGTTCGCTCGAGCACACGAGCCAGACCCAGCAGCCAGCGATATGACACGCGTGAGCTCACCGCATCCGCCTGCTGCGCCATCTGGCGCATGAGCGCGCGGTGATCGGCAAGCCGCGACGCCACGAGCCACGAGCGCACCACGTCCTCCGAAGACCGACCGGTGTCTCGCTTCATGCGCGACACGAACGCCGAGCCCATAAGGTCGACGAGATCATTCGTGATCTCAGCAGTGATGATCTCCCGACGTAGTCGGTGGTCGGCCAGGTTCTCCTGTCCTGCCGCCGTGATCGCCCTCGGCGGGAAGTACCCGAGCAGGTAGCTCTCCGTCACCGGATCATCAGGCAGTCCGCTCGACAGAAGACGAGTCTTCAATGACAGCTTCGAGTAGGCGAGCAGCACGCAGAGCTCGGGACGAGCCATCCCCTGACCCCGCTCGCGCCGCTCGATCAACACATCCGTGGAAGGCAGGTTCTCCGCCGCTCGGTCCAGCTCTCCAGCCTTCTCCAGAGACAGCATCAGGTCCCGGAACTCGTCGATCGATTCTTTCGAGCGCCGTTCATCGAGCGAGACGGCGAGGCTCTGGGAGCGATTGTTGTCGAGCACGAGCTCGGCCACTGACTCGGTGAGCGTCTCCAGAAGTTCGTTTCGCTTTTCCTGCTCGAGCATCCCGGACGTTACGGCCGGCGTCAGGAGGATCTTGAGATTGACCTCATGGTCGGACATGTCGACGCCGCCCGAGTTGTCGAGAGCGTCGGTGTTGATCCTGCCGCCGAGATTCGCATACTCGATGCGAGCCCGTTGCGTGAGGCCGAGATTACCGCCCTCCCCTATGACGTCACAGCGAAGCTCACCCGTGTCGAGTCGTACCGCGTCATTCGCGGGGTCCCCGGCATCAGTGTGCGTCTGCATCGCGGACTTCACGTAGGTGCCAATGCCCCCGTTCCAGAGCAACTCCACAGGGGCTCGCAGCACGGCGCGGACGAGCGCCTCACCGTCGGTCGGCTGTTCCTCACCCTCTTTGATCCCTAGAGCCTTGAGTGCCTCGGGGGTCAGCTCGACCTCCTTCGCACTTCGAGGCACGATCATACCGCCTTCACTGAGCAGGCCCTGGTCGTAGTCCTCCCAACTCGAGCGACCCAGCTCGAATATCCGTTTCCGCTCGGCATAGCTAGTTGCCGGGTCCGGGGTCGGGTCGATGAAGACATGCCTGTGGTCGAACGCGGCGATCAGTCGGATCTGCTCCGAGAGCAGCATCCCATTGCCGAATACGTCACCGCTCATGTCCCCGACACCGGCGACTGTGAAGGGCTCCTTCTGGATATCTTTGCCCTTCTCACGAAAATGACGCTTCACACACTCCCAGCCACCTCGAGCGGTGATACCAACGGCCTTGTGGTCATACCCGTTCGAGCCACCCGATGCGAACGCGTCGTCGAGCCAGAACCCGTAGTCGGCAGAGACGGAATTTGCGAGGTCGGAGAAGGTCGCTGTTCCCTTATCGGCGGCGACGACCAGATAGGGGTCAGGTGGATCGTAGGCGACGACAGCGTCGGGCTCCACGTTTCTTCCGTCGACGAGATTGTCGGTGACGTCGAGTAGTCCGCGGATGAGGGTCTGATACTGCTGACGCCCCTCCTCCCATCGCTCCTCAGGATCCGACGGCGTAATACGCGTCACGAAGCCACCCTTCGAACCTCCTGGCACGATGACGGCGTTCTTCACCATCTGCGTGTTCACCAAGCCGAGGATCTCCGTGCGGAAGTCGTCCGGGCGGTCACTCCATCGTATACCGCCGCGGGCCACCGTCGCCCCACGAAGATGCACACCTTCCATTCGAGCCGAATGCACCCACACCTCGAATAGCAGCTCGGTGGGCGGGGAGTTCTCTACGTTCCCGACAAGGAACTTGTAAGAGACATAGGGGACTCCGCCGGACCGCTGACTCGGAGTCGTGCCCCCGAGGCGGTAGTAATTGGTCCGGACCGTCTGGGAGATCGTCTCCTCTAGGCGCCGAAGCGCTCGGTCGTCAGCGAGCAGGCTCACACCCCGGAGTGACCCGTGGAACGCATCACGTATGTCGTCGATAGCAGCCAGCCGTTCCTGAGCAGTGGCATCCATCTCCGGGTCGAACTTCGTCCGGAACATTGAGAAGAGTTCGCGGGCGATCCCAGGATACTCGACGAGGGCGTGGGGCAACGCGGTCCGACTGGGTACGGTTCCCGCCTGGAAGGCGTACCCAACCAAACCCCGCAAGGCGTCCACCTCACGCCAGTGCAGCCCCGCACTCACCACCAACGCATTAAGTGGGTCGGTGACGACGTCCCCGACTCGGACAGCGAGCAGTGTATCCGAAAGTAGGTCACCAAGACCGTCGACATCGAGGAGTTCGCCTGCACGGTCCTGGACGGCGAACACGTAGATGGTCGCGTCAGGAACTCCGTTGCTTCTGACCTCGTAGGGCTTCATCGCGATGATCCTCAATCCGGCGTCCTCGAGGATCGGCATGAAGTCGGAGAGGACCAGACGCTCCTCTCTCAGGAAGAGCTTCAGCTCGGTCGCGCCAATCACCCCCGCAACGACGGCACCCTCGACTCGGTTCGTCAGCCCGACGGAGACGCTCACGTTCTCCCGGGCCATCCGCTCAAGCTCAAAGATGTCGGCGACCGCAATCTCGGGAACCGCCGCGGCCTGATACTCACGGCTCATCGCTGCGTCATAGCGCTGCGCAAGCTCACGCGCCTCGTCAGTCGACACGACCTTTTCGAGGCCCTCGCGCACCCGATCCGCCCACGTTCGAATAATCGACGCGACGACGTGCTCGAGGTCTTCAGTGCGGATCTCCGCGATCCTCTCCTCGCTCGCGCTCAGGTAGAAGTGCAGACGCGCCCGATCACCAGCCCCAAGCGCGAGATGATAGTTCAGAATCGAGCAGTCATACCGCTCGACCAGCGCGCCCTCAATCTGTTTACGGACGCTGCCGGAGAACCGATCCCGGGGCAGGATCACCATCACGGAGACGCCACGATGTAGCGGATCCTGCCGCAGCACGACCTTCACGTCGCGGCCGCTGTACGCGGTCAATACCGCGCGGACGTCATCCCTCAGCTCCTCCGCGGAAGAGAGGAAGAGCTCCTCCTTCGGAAGGGAGTCGAAGATCGTGATGATCTCCTTGTAGTCGTGCGAGCCCTCGGGCACGCCCTCCGAGTCGAGAAGGCGGCGCAGCTTGTCACGAACAAGCGGTATATTGGCCGCCGGCTCCGAGTAGGTCTTTGACGTAAAGAGGCCGATGAAGCGGTGCTCGCCGATCACGAGTCCCTTCGCGTCGAGCTTCTTCACCCCGACGTAGTCCATTCGGACCCGTCGATGCACGGTCGATTCAGCGTTCGTCTTGTTGACGATCAGAACGGGGCCTTTGAGCGCAAGCTCGCGCATGCCGGGCGCCAGTTCCGAAATCGGCACGGGCTCGGCAAACCTCGAGTCTCCTTCGTTTCGGAGCAGACCCAGCCCGGACCCCGGCTGCACGACGATCGCCTGTTCGCCCCCATCCTCTCCCCCGACAAGGTCGTAGCCGCGATACCCGAGGAAGACAAAGCCTCCGTCCTTCAGCCAGCTGAGGAACTCCTCGATCTCCTCGAACTCGTGCTTCTTGTCGGGCAGATCGTTCGCGTTCGCACGGACGGCCTCCAGAACGTGATCGAGCGCCCCCAGCATCGGATGGAAATCGTCGGTAGCCCGCACGACGTCCTGAAGGCGAGAGCGCAGATCCGACTCCATACCGGCGAGACGCTCGGCGTCTCCGACGCGCTCGACCTCGCAGTGGACGACGGACTCCTCGTTACCACCATCCGCTGGCGGGTGGACCCCAATGACGTGACCCTCGGCGTCCCGTTCAACGTCGATTATGGGGTACACCATGCGCTCGACGGCCAAATCCTGGAGCGAGAGGTACTCGCGAATCGAGTCGATGATGAACGGTCGCTCGCTGACGTTCGTGCGTATCAGCGTGACAGGTGCGTCCCATCCCTCGTCGTCTTCGTCCGCGTTCACGACGGCGACATCGACCCGAAACGGCCGCGATCTCTCGAGGAACCTGAGCGCACCTCGCGTCATGGATGCGAGATCGCCTGTGCTCCGTTGCGTCAGGAGTTCGTCCGGAGCACGCGACAGAAAGAGCTCGGCAAAGTCTAGGAGGAGTTCGGACGCCCCGTCTGGACTGGATTTCAGGCAGTCACAAACCTGCTTGATCGCGGGCGAGATCTCGCGGAGCCGGCTCGGGGCGGCCGCCGTAGTGTCGCTCATGTAGTTCGTCCGGCGGCCGGCGGACACCGACGCGCACGACAAGGGATGCAGGGGACGGACCCTGAATGGTACGGGAGAATCGATTGACCGGAAATATAATTGATCACCTTGGGCAAAGGACCCGTGGGCTCAGGGAAAAATTCCCCCGCCCCGCCGGATGATCTAATTTGGTCCATGCGATTCCTGCACGTCGCCGACGTACATCTCGACACTTCATTTTCCGGCCGATCCGAGAGGGTACGGCAACGGCTCCGCGACGCATCCCGTGAGGCGTTCCGCAATGCCGTCGATCTCGCGATTCACGAGGACGTGCACGCCTTCCTGATCGCCGGTGATCTCTTCGACGGCGAGCGGCTCTCGTTCCAGACCGAGCGCTTCCTTCTCGAGCAGACTGAGCGCCTCGGCGATCACGGTATCACCGTCGTGTACGCCACGGGAAATCACGACCCGGGCGCTCCGACTACCGGCCCACGCTCGCTTGCCTGGTCCGACGCCGTTCAGGTTGCACCTGACGGGACTCCCCGACGCTTCACGATCCACGATCACGGAGACGTACCGATTGGGTACGTCACTGCGGTAGGGCATGACACCGACCGTGTGACGGACGACCTGTCCCGCAGCCTTCCGGTACCGGCCGGTGAGCTTCCTGAGATCGCGTTGCTGCATACGCAGGTGCACACGTCTCTCGGCGCTCGTGATCACCATTCGTATGCGCCCTCGGAACTGACCCGGCTCTGCCACGCCGGATACGACTACTGGGCGCTTGGACACGTGCACATCCGCCAACAGCTCTCGGCGGATCCACCCATCTGGTACCCCGGCAGTCTCCAGGGGAAGAGCCACACCGATACCGGTGCCCGTGGCGCCCTGCTTGTCGACCTGTCGGACCGCGCAGCGCCGCTCGTCTCGTTCCGACCACTCGCCCCGGTTCGATGGGACACGATCGAGGTCGACCGCCTCGACCACGTTCAATCCCTGGATGACCTCGAGTACGCGTGCCTCGACGCATGGAATCAGCAGCGGGCAGAGGACCCGACGACCCACGGCACAGAGT
Source organism: Gemmatimonadales bacterium UBA4456 (assembly GCA_002390225.1). Taxonomy (GTDB): domain Bacteria; phylum Gemmatimonadota; class Gemmatimonadetes; order Longimicrobiales; family Gaopeijiaceae; genus UBA2589. The sequence goes on from DGOW01000034.1 coordinate 34,173, forward strand.
GGATGGTCCGTGTCGTTCTGCGAGGCCCCTGCCCACTCTGGGCGGAGCTACGTACCGTCGAAGACCAGGAGACGTTGGCGTCCGAACTCGCACCGATGATGGGGGCACTGGAGGTCGTGCTGTCCACGGAGGGCGTACACGCGACAGTCGACCTGGACGAGCACCGGAAGCGGACAGATGTGCTCGGTGAAGCCCTCCGTCTCGCGACGGAGATCCATCAGGGTCGACTCACCCTCGAAGACCTCGACCCAACATCACTCGCGGGTAGCGTAGGTGACGATCCGGCGAGCATCGCTGAATACGCGCGGTCCTTGCTCGGCGAAGCAGAGGGAGAGGGAGAGCTCGCGATGCGCCTCCTGAACACTGAGGCGCGCCGTTGAGAATCGAACGGATATGCGTTGACGGCTTCGGGCGGCTGAGGGATCTCGATACAGGGACTGAGTCTCTGGGAAATCTCGTTGTCGTTCTCGGCCCGAATGAGGCAGGGAAGTCCACCCTGTTCTCCTTCCTGACCACATCGCTGTATGGCTTCTCCCCTGCCTCTCGCGACACCAACCCTCATGTACCCTGGGGTTCAAGCGAGGCCGGAGGGCGCATCCATGTCAGTACGTCGGACGAGGCCTCACTGGTGGTCGAGCGCAGGCTCCGATCCTCCCCTGCCGGAACGCTCATGCGTGGGGAGGGCCGGCTCGACCTGCGAAATCAGCCGCTCGATCTGGTCCATCACGTGCCCAGGACCGTCTTCCGCCAGGTCTTCGCAGTAACCCTGGCCGAGCTGGCAGGGCTCGACGATGAGACGTGGAGCCGGATTCAGGACCGCATCCTCGGATCGATGGGCGCCTCGGATCTTGCATCGGCACGCGATGTCGCCGAGCAGCTAGAGCAGGAGGCGAGCGAGATATGGAGACCGAACAGGCGAGGAAACCAGCGACTTCGTGACCTGCGCGAGGAGATGCGAGCGCTGCGCTCCCGGCGCTCCGAAGCCATCGCGCGGGACCGGGACATTCGCGCGCTAACGGAAGATCGCGAAAGTGTGACACTCCGGCTCGACGACGTCCGTCGAGGTCTCAAGCGCGATCGGATCGTAGTGGAGCGCGTTCAGGACCTGCTACCGCTCAAACGCCAGCTCGACCGAATAGTTGCGCTCCGCCTGGAGGGAGGCAGCCGCGCTGAGCTCGATGGATTGCCCGAGGACCTCACCGTTCGACTCGACACGATCGACGAGGAAGTGACAGAACTCCGGGGCCGTCTGGAAGCGATCGACGAGGACTTAGTCGAGCCGAAGCGGACCGTCGCCGCGTTCGACAGTTCGGCACAGACCCTCCTTGGGCACGCCACTGCAGTCGACGAATTTCTTCGCGGTCCGGATGCCTCCCGAGCGCTCGCGGCACAGCTCGACGATCTGAGGATCGAGACTGACGGGGCAAGGTTCGAGATGGAGGCGATAGAGCGACAACTCTTCGACGACTCACCGACCGAAGAGATCCGCTCACGAGTCCTGACCATATCGACCGACCTGCTCCGGGATCGCGTCGGACGCCTCAGCGCGCTGCACCGGCCTGAGGGGGTGCCGACCCCAGCAAACGTTTCGCGTCCTCTGACCGTGCCAGGCTGGGTGCCGGGACTCTTGGTGATCGTCGGTGCCGGCATCCTCGCCTGGGGCCTGCTCTCCGGCTCCTCGGTGACCGCCGGCCTTGGAGCGGCTCTTCTCGCGGGTGGCCTGTTCTTCGCTCGCTCCGGTGGCCACGCCCCATCGGCTAACGTACCCGATGACGGCGGGGCGGCACGTCTGGAATCGGAGATCTCGGCAGCACTGGACGGCCTTGGGGTGCGCGCGGAGTACCTCACGCCACCAGGTCTCCCGATCGTCTCAGCCGTCGAGCGCCTGCAGAAGCATGTTGCCCACTGGGACACCCTGGCCCGATCGAGCAAGGCACTGACCTTACGTCTCGACAACCGTGCCGCGGCGGCAGCCGCGCTGGGGACGAAGCTGGGATATCCAGCACCCGACGACCTGTCCGCATTCGAAGCTTCGGTCGAGTCCCGCGTTCAGGAGGCGCGGCGACTGCACGACGCTGCCACGCAGGCTGCGGGCGAGCACGAACGACTCCTGCACACGCGGCACAGGATCGTTACGGACGTTGATCGGCTACAGGAGGAACGGGCCGCTTTTCTCGAGCGCGTTGGCGACCTGGGGCGCGGAGCGAGTGCAGGGGCTATCGATCACGTCCAGCGCCGTCTCGATGCTCACGAACGGGCTGACCGGATCGAGGAGGAGCTGGAGCGTACGCATCTCGACATCGCCGACCGGAAGGCCCGCATTGCAGACGTCGAAGCGTCCGAAAAGTCCTGGTCCGTTTCAGAAGATGAGGTCGCCGACCGACGGATTCGCATGGAGGAGGCGGAGACACATCTGGAAGAGCTCGTCGGTCGGTCGCGTGCGCTGGAGAAGGACGTCGCGCACCTGCGCGATCAGGAGACGGTCGATGCGATCGACGGCGAACTTCAGGCTCTGCGTGAGGTCGAGTCACGCATGGTCACCGAACGCGACCGGAAGTGGATTCTGGCCCAGCTAGTCCGTGAAGCGGACCGCCGTTTCCGCGAAGAACACCAGCCGGATCTTCTGCGTCGAGCGTCAACCTACCTGCAGCGTCTTACCGACGGGCGCTACGAGCGTCTTCTTGTCGACGAGCGGGCTGACGGGGATCTCTTCCACCTGGTCAGCCCGGCTCTCCCCCGACCGGTTCCGCTAGCTCCGCCCATCTCGACCGGGACACTCGAGCAGGCATACCTGGCACTCCGCCTCGCAATCGTCGACCATCTCGATCGCGATGGCGAGCGACTACCCCTCTTCCTGGACGAGGTGTTCGTGAACTGGGATGAAGCTCGATGCGAACAGGGGCTGTCGGTCCTCGCTGAGGTGTCACAGAAGCGACAGGTCTTCGCATTTACGTGTCATCCTGAGATGGCCGCAAGGCTCGAGGATCGCGGGGGACGGTTAGTCCGCCTGGACCGATGAGCGCCTCGCCGTTCATCGGTGGTCAGCCGCTCGACGTCGACCTGCCGCTGCACGTGACCGAGGTGTCAAAAGGTGATGACACCGGCCCGACCTTCGTGATGCTGCACGGGTTCGGCGCATCTTCGTTCACATGGCGTCACTGGACTCCAAAGCTCGCCGGGAGGGGCCGAGTATTATGTGTGGATTACAAGGGCTTCGGTGCCGCACCGAAGCCTGCCGATGATCGATACGGACCGGAGGACCAGGCGGAACTGGTCATCCAGCTCATCGATCACCTCGGGCTGAAGCACCTCACGCTCATCGGTCACTCGCTCGGCGGTGGGATCGCACTCCTTGCAGCCGAAGAGCTCTGCGCCAGGAAGACACAGGTCCTCGACCGACTGGTATTGATCTCGTCGCCAGCGTATCGGCAGCCCCTTCCTCCGTTCGTACGCATGTCCGAGCGACCACGCCTGACTCGGCTGCTCATCCGCGCGATCGGGCCCCGGCGTCTCATCCGCACCGTCTTCCGATCCATCGTCCGCGATCCCGACATTGTCACCGAGGACATGGTCAAGTCATACGCGCAGGCCTTGAACACCACGGAGGGGGTGAATGCCGCCATGGCTGCCGGCCGACGAATCCTGCCAGAAAATATCGATCAGGTCTCGGAGAAAATCAGAGGGGTGGACGTACCGGTACTCCTGGTCTGGGGAGACTGGGAGCGCGTGGTACCCGGCTGGACCGGAGAACGTCTGGCCGCAGACCTGCCGAACTCTCGCCTCGTCGTTCTCGAGCGGTGCGGGCACGTCCCGCCAGAGGAGAAGCCCGACGAGAGCTTCGCGGTGCTTTCGACCTTTCTGGATGAGAACCGGTAGCTACCGCAACCACTCACGCCCCAGCGTATAGAACATCTTCGCTCCGACCCGCACTGACATCACGAGCGATCCCGAAATCTTCGAACGCCCCTCTGTCCGGCGCCGGTGTGCGACCTCGATCTCTGCGACCCGCAGTGAAGCTCGCTCGGCCCGGATCTGCATCTGGAGCGTCCAGCCCCAGTTCCGGTCGTCCATCTCGAGATCAAGCAGGCTCGAAAAGCGAACGGCACGGAACGGCGGGAGGTCGCTGAAGGATTGGCCAAAGAGCAGTGACACCAGACCCAGCACGATCCAGTTGCCGAGCCGGGCGTGCGGCAGGATCGTGCCCACGTCGCCTTCGACTCCACGCCGAACCCCGAGCACCATGTCCGCATCATCATCGACAATGGGGCGCACGAGCCGCCCCAATTCTGCCGGGTCGTCGCTACCATCTGCATCCATGAACGCAATGATATCGGGCTGTCTCTCTAATGATGCGAGGTGTCGCATCCCTGCAAGACAGGCCGCACCATATCCGCGCTCAGCTTCGTGAACTACGTGAGCACCACCCTCCTCCGCCACTTCGGCTGTCCGATCGGTCGATCCATTGTCGGCGACAATCACGACCGAGACCCAGTCGGGGATCGTGCTAAGAATCGGAGGCAACGCGTCCTCCTCGTTCAGCGCTGGCATGAAAACCGCAACGGAGATCTGGTCGTGACTGTTCACACGGCCTCCCACAGGTGATGCGCTTCTGGTTGGGGCTGGGTCTGGTCGAAATTGGCCTGCTGATCGCCTTCGCCTGGACCCCCGTGGCACATCGCTTCCCGTGGCCGGGGCTCCTCCTCCTGGGCATGGCCTTCGCGGCGTACGCGGCTGCGGCCGGGCTCCTCATTCGAGGACGTAGGGACGACGCGACCGCCGCGCCAGGTGGTACCGACCCTTGGCCAGGACGTGTGATCTGGGGGCTCGCCGTCGTCGTGCGCCTCGCACTCCTGCCACTTGCCCCAGAACTCTCCGATGACGTCAATCGTTACCTCTGGGACGGGCACGTCCAGGCGGCGGGTGTAAACCCGTATGAACATGCGCCCGATGCCTTCGAGGTCTCGGGGTTGAGAACGGGCTATCACCCAGCTATCAACAACCCCTCCGTCTCCACCATCTACCCACCAGCCGCCCAGCTCGTCTTCCTGCTGATCGCGCTGGCAGGGTCGAGCGTGTTCTTGATGAAGGCGGTGTGGATCGGATGTGATCTTGCAACCGCGTGGGTCCTCGCCCGAACCGTGCGCGACCGCGGAGGAGACGAGATGCCGGTCCTCCTGCTCTGGCTCTGGTCGCCCCTGCTCCTCGTCGAAGTTGCGTGGAGCGGTCACCTGGAATCGCTCGGTCTGCTGGCGCTGGCCCTTACGATCCGGTTCGCCGGGCAAGGACGCGTCCGAGGGGCCTCGGCCGGTGTGGCGCTGGCGATCGCTACGCTCACCAAGTTCGCCCCCGCAGCCGCACTTCCGGCTCTGGTCCGACGACAGGGCCTGCCCGCCGCGATCGGCTTCCTCGCAACGGTCGCACTCCTCTACCTCCCCTACGCAAGCGCGGGCCAGGCGCTCTTCACCGGACTGCGCACCTACAACGAGCACTGGTGGTTCATGAAGGGAGCATTTGGCGTGCTCGAGTGGATCGCAGGTGACCCCGTCAACGCGAGGCGCATGGCCGCCGTCATCGTCTTGAGCGTCATCGGGTGGACGACCTGGAAGTCCATGGAGTTGGACCAGGCGCTGCTCTGGGTCCTGGGTGTGGGGATGGTGCTCACGCCCACACTGCACCCGTGGTACGTCCTCTGGATGCTCCCGATGGCAGTCCTGCGCCGAAGCCGTCCATGGCTGCTCCTAAGCGGCCTCGCATTCACCGGCTACTTCGGGCTCGGGAGCTACCAGGACACCGGCGAGTGGGCTCAGCCCCTGCTCGCGCGCGCGGTACTCTGGCTCCCGTTCTTCGCACTGATGCTTTACGAAGCCTGGCGTACCCGATCCAGCGAATCCCATGAGGGCACCTCGTAGCGCGGGTATGCCAAGCCCCGTATAGCCGGACAGGAAGAGGAGAATGAACGGGATCTGCCCCCAGTACGCACCCCGAATCGCTGCAACGAGGTAGGCGGTCATGAGGACCGCCATGGCCCCCTTGAGAAGGGCGTCCAGGGGGACGCGAACGGCCGCGTAGCGGTCGCGCCTGCGATCACCTCGCTTAGGCGTGCGCTCGAACGGGTCACCCGTCCGGCCCAGACCGCGAAATACGGCGCGAGAGACCGGCACCGAGAGGCCGATCCCCAGCGCTAGCGTCTTCAGTACGCTACGGAACCGACCCTGCCGAAGCCGGCCTCGACGCTCACCCGCGGCCCAGTAGAACACACCGAAGGGCATTGTCGCTGCGGCAAAAAGCAGGAGATCTAGTCCGAGCAGGTGGTCCAGTTCGAGCGCCCGACGGGCAACGGCCGATGGGAACAGGAGGAAGGCGAGCCCCCAGGTGAGCGGATGTGCAAAATGGCCGAAGAGGTGCACGAGGGCCTCGAGCTTTACCGGCACCGGCAGCCGGGATCGCAGCAGCCGGGGCAGAATCTTCCGTCCCGTCTGCACCCCGCCCTGTGCCCATCGACGCTGCTGGACCTCGAGCGCCGACACCGTCGCCGGGATCTCTGCGGGTACGGCGACGTCGTCCAGGTAGACGAACCGCCAGCCGGCGAGCTGCGCCCGGTAGCTCAGGTCCAGGTCCTCCGTGAGCGTGTCCGCCTCCCATCCGCCCGCCTCATTCATACAGCTCCGTCGCCAGAGCCCGGCCGTTCCATTGAAGTTGAAGAAGCGGCCACCCCGATAACGCCCTCCCTGTTCGTACAGGAAGTGCCCGTCGAGCAGATACGACTGGGCCTCGGTGAGCCAGTTCTCTTCGCGGTTGAGGTGACTCCATGCCGCCTGAACCATGCCCACTGTCGGATCCTGCATCGGTGAGAGGAGCTCACGAAGGACATGCGGGCCCGGCACGAAATCAGCATCGAAGATCAGAAGGAAGTCACCGTTGGCGTCTCTGGTCCCGGCACGCAGGGCTCCTGCCTTGAAACCGTTCCGGCCTTCTCTCCGCACGTGCTTGACGTTGAGCCCTCGATCTCTCCAGGCGAGAACCCGCTGCTCGACGAGCCCCAACGTTTCGTCGTCCGAGTCGTCGAGGACCTGGATCTCGAGCAGCTCCGACGGATAGTCGAGCGAGCAGGCAGCATCGATGGCTTGGCCCGCAACCGCGTACTCGTTGTACATCGGCAACTGCACGGTGACCGCCGGCAGCGACGCTTCCGGCCATGGTGCCCGAATCTCCTCGCGCCGCCTCCGAGCGAGCAGGAGAAGGTGCGTCCGATGAGCGGCGAACGGGATGAGGAAGGCAAAGATCAGCGCCGTCAGCGCTATGACGAGAACGGCGATGGACTCAGACATATATCCCCCCGACCCTTCCTTTGGACCGGCGGTACCGGTGACGTGGACGGGTCGGTCGGAGGATCATCAAATCTGGAAAGACCTGGTCTTCGCTGTCTCGGACGTCTGAGGAAGGAGAGCGTAAACCATGCCCTCGCGAAAGACGCGAGCCACCACGGTACGCAACCCCTCCCCAAATCCACTACTTCCCTGCGACATTGCAGGCCCATTCATGACCATTCCTGACCCTTGAGAGGTGTCCCGTGGCCGGTGTCCTTGATCAGCTCGAAGCCATCCGTGCTCAGGCAGGTGCGATTCGTACGACAGGCCTCGACAACGATACCGTTTGTAATTTCGTGTCACGCGACCCCGAGCTCATGGAGGCGATCAATGCCGCGACCGAGGAGTTCGAGGTCCTGAACCGTGAATTCCCCGAGCTCATGAAGCTGGGTGAAGTCGAACAGGTCGAGGCGATCGAAGAGCACCTCGTGAACTTCTACGCCGACGACACGGTGAACCCGTATGTGTCGATGGCCGCTCGGGGGCCATGGGTCGTGACAACCAAGGGTGCAGTTCTGCACGACAACGGCGGGTACGGGATGCTGGGCTTCGGGCACCTGCCCCAGCCCATTGTAGATGCGATGACGAAGCCGCAGGTCATGGCCAACGTCATGACACCGAGCTTCTCGCAGCTGCGTCTCTCGGAGGCGTTGAGCCGCGAAATTGGCCAGACCCGCGAGGGCGGTTGTCCTTTCTCGCATTTCGTCGCGATGAACTCGGGTTCCGAGTCGGTGTCAGTGGCCGCGCGCATCTCCGACGTGAACGCAAAGCTGATGACCGACGAAGGTGGTCGTCACGCTGGAAAGCATGTCGCCAAGATGTCGCTCGCCGGAGGCTTTCACGGCCGTACGGGTCGACCGGCTGCGTTCTCGGACTCGACCGGCGGCTCGTACCACAAGTACCTAGCAACCTTCCGCAACGAATGCCTGCTGACCGTCGAGCCCAACGACGTCGAGGGGCTCCGCGAGCACTTCAAGCGAGCGGATGCCGAGGGTTACTTCATCGAGGCCTTCTTCATCGAGCCCGTCATGGGTGAAGGCAACCCGGGCGTGGCGATCACTCCCGAGTTCTACGGGACGGCCCGCGAGCTGACGAAGGTCCATGGAACGATCTTGCTCGTCGACTCGATCCAGGCAGGACTGAGGTCCACGGGATACCTGTCGGCCATCGACACCCCGGGGTTCCAGGACCTCGAGGCCCCGGACATGGAGACGTACTCCAAGGCGCTCAACGCCGGACAGTATCCGCTTTCGATCCTGGCGATGACCCCGGCCACGGCCGACCTGTACCGGAAAGGCATCTACGGCAACACGATGACCGCGAACCCACGTGCCATGGACATCGGTACCGCGGTGCTCAAGATGGTCACACCAGAGATCCGCCAGAACATCGTGGATCGTGGACACGAGTTCGTCGAAAAATTCGAGGCGCTCGGTGAGGAGTTGGACGGTGCCATCACCAAGGTCGAGGGCACGGGCCTCCTGTTCTCCTGTGAACTCGATCCGCGTTTCAAAGCGTACGGTACGGACAGCTCCGAGGAGTTCATGCGGATGCAGGGGATCGGCGTGATCCACGGTGGTGAGAACTCGCTCCGATTCACACCACACTTCAAGGTGACCTCGGCGGAAGTCGATCTGATCATCGATCACGTTCGCAACGCCGTCCTGAACGGGCCTCAGGCGGCTCACAGCTGACCAGTTCGGAATCAGACGAGGCCGTAGCATCTATTCCAGCGTCTCTACCACACTGACGGGCTCAACGCCACCGACCTCGATGTCTGCAGTTCGCCTCATCGCGCTTGCCTTCACCATCGTTCTGGCGGCATGTGCGACTCAGGTACGGTACGAGTCGATTTCGGTCGTGCCCACTCTTCCGGCGGGCATTCAGGCGTCGGTATATCTGGTCGGGGACGCCGGCATCCAGAGCCCGGGCCGAGACTCTGTTCTCGCCCACCTGGAGCGAGACCTGGCTCGCCAAGAAACAGAGGCACCGGACGCATCTCGCGTCGTTCTCTTCCTGGGCGACAACATCTACGACCTCGGAGCCCGCGAAGCCTTCCGCGAAGAGGACCTTGCAAAGCTCTCGCCTCAACTCGAGGCCACCCGGGGGGCGTCCAATTCACGGGCCTTCTTCCTGCCCGGGAATCACGACTGGGCCAAGGGCGCGGACGACGCTCGAGCGCGTGAGTCGATACGTCTGCAGCAGGCGTGGCTCTACGAGCTAGCACCCGACTCCAGCGCACGTCTCCTTCCTGCGCATGGTTGCCCCGGCCCCGAGCGGGTCGACGTCGTCGCCGGGGTCACCGTGCTCCTCATCGACACGGAGTGGCTGCTCCGAGTTCCGGACGACGACTGCGGTGGCGAGGACCGCTTCTACGAGCGACTGACCGACCTGCTGCGGGCTCATGCAGGCGACCGCGTCATTCTGGCCGCACATCATCCCGCCACAACCGGGGGACCGCACGGCGGCAACGTCTCGGGGCTTCAGCGAGGGCCCTTCATTCAGTATCTGGCAATCAAAGCCGGGCTCAGCGTACAGGATCTCGCATCCGCTCGGTACACGCATATGCTGTCCAGGCTCAGCCACGCAATCCGTACAAGCGGAGTGCGTCCACTTGGGTTCGCGGCGGGGCATGATCATTCGCTCCAGGTCATTGGGATGACCGGCGACGGAGCTCCCGTCTGGCAGCTCGTCAGCGGATCCGCATCGAAGTCCAACCGGGCCAAGCGGGTCGACGGGACCCGATACGCGACCGAATACCATGGGTACATGCGGATCGATTTCACGCGATCGACGAGCCACCTGACGGTCTATTCTCAAACGGGTCCGGAGACCTCGATCCGTGCTGTATTCTCGTGCGAACTGCCACGGAACGCGGCATCGAGCACGGCCTGCCCCGAGGCTCCTCTGGTAGTCGAGCGATGACTGTTCCCGGCACGAGGGTTGGAGCATGGGGGACGGTCCTTGCGGTTGCTGTGCTGCTAAACCCTGCCCCGGTGGGCGCGCAGTTCAGCCATCCTTGCGACTGGGTCTGTGGCGCCACTCTGGCCCTCGACAGCTACGTAGTAGCCTCGGGCACAGCCGCCGCCGCTGGACGTTCCATAGGTGGCTTCTCGCGGGTCAGCCAAGGCCTGATCTCATGGGGGTCAGGCTTCACGATGACCACGGCCGCAGGCCTGGCGCTACAAGGCAACGGCGACCGCCAACGAAGAGCGATCTATGGCGGCGCGCTCGGCGGTGCCGCGGGTGGGCTGATTGGCCTGGCACTGGAGTCCGCCATCGGCGAGAGCACGCACGCTACCCGACTGTCGTCCTCCCTGATTGGGGCCGGGCTCGGTGTGCTCGCCGGAGGACTCATCGGAGCGGTCACGCTCGACGGGATCGCCGAATCGGGCACGGCCCCCCTCTTCTCCATTCGAGTGTCTCGGTAGCGGGGGCTCGGTGACACCTGAAACGCAAATCCTGACCTCGACCGAGTGGCAAGCGCGTGCCGAGGCCCATCTCGAACGCGTGCAGCAGTGGACGCTCCCCCACAAGGAGCGTCGCTCTCGCCGCGAACTGCACCCGGTGCTCGACTTCCTGTTCACGTACTACATGTACTCGCCGAGGAAGCTCGAGACCTGGCACCCTGCTCCGTCGGAATCCATCGCGGACTCGCCAGCCGCTCGAGAGCAGTTCGGTCCACCGGAGTACAGCGCCGCTGACGGCGCGATCACGAGAGACCCAGGCATGCTGTCAAGCGAGATGCACGATCGGTTGACGTCGGTCGTGACCGTTCTTGGTGTGACGCAGAGTCGAACCGCAAACTTCGGATGTTACGGGGTGCACGAGTGGGCGATGGTCTACGGCGGCCATGACCTGCGCCACGTCGAGACCACCCCACTCCGGCTGTCCCAGGCAGAGGTCGACAGCTTTGTCGAGAGCCGACCCGTGGCATGCAGCCACTTCGATGCGTATCGCTTTTTTGCCCCCGATGCGAAGCCGATGAACCGCATCGAACTCGACTGGTCCACCCGCCACGAGTTGGAGCAACCCGGCTGCATCCACGCCAACATGGACCTATATCGCTGGGCGTACACCTCGATGCCCTGGATCGGGAGCGATCTTCTGATGGACTGCTTCGAACTGGCTACGGCGCTGAGGGTGCTCGACATGCAGGCCAGCCCCTACGATCTGCGAGACCTCGGCTTCGAGCCCGTTCAGGTCGAGACGCCAAAAGGCCGACAAGACTACCAGCGTCGCCAGAGAGACCTCAGTGAGCGTGCAGCGACCCTTCGTGCAACGCTCATCGAGGCAATCGAGGATGTGCTCCCGGCCTAGCCCTCGACGAACTCCACCGACCAGTTGACCTCAACCGAGTTCTTGAGGCTCCGCGCGGTCGGGCACTTGTCTACGTGGGTGGCCAGAGCCCGGTCGACCTTCTCCCGATCGGCACCTTCCGGAAGCCGTATCGAGTAATGCACGTCGATGCGCCTCAGGAGGATGATCCGATCTACCACCTCGTTCCTGCCTTCCGCCGTGCAGCTGATATCTCCGCTCGGCACTGCGATCTCGCGCACCTCCAGTGCGCCATTGAGTGTCCCGAGTAGTCAGCCGGCGGCTGCTGCGACCAGATAGTCGACCGGCAGCGGAAGATCGGGCTGGGAGTCGAGGCGGTAATGCGCCTTGATCGGTCCATGCACGCCGAATTCCAACATGGTCCCGTCCTCCAGCGTCCCCCGGCGGTGCAGCCCGTCGACCTTGTCGACCTTCGCGCGAGCAACATACAGCGGTTCTGTGTCATTCATGAGACTCGTCATCTCTCCCTTGTTCAATGGATCGGTCGTTCAGCTCAAAGCCCTCACATCTGAGAACTGGAAGCCCCGGATATTTACGAAAACGTGGGTCGGTCGCGGCAAGGCTGCACAGGTAGAACTGCGAGCCGCGTCGGTTACCCGTCACTCGATGGTGAACGCATCGAACACACAGACCCACACGTGATGCGTGAAACATCATTGACGGACCCCAATGTATCCTGCCTGCCGTTCACCATCACCAGCTCGATGTGAGAACAGTTCGGAATCCGTGCACATGGTGCAATGCTCAGAGACCGTAATGGTGCCGCCGAGAACTCCGGCACGGACGGCGCGCTCCGCAAGAACACGGCGAAGGTCGATCGGTGTCGGGCCATTCGGCACCGATTGGTCGAGCGCTTCGAAAACCTCCGGACCGACCTCGTAGCACCTCCCGCATATCGCCGGCCCGAGATGCACATGGAGGTCTTGGGGACGACTCGCAAAACTCGCAGCCATCGCCTCCAGGCCACGCTCGAGGATACCGGTCGCGACCCCACGCCAACCAGCGTGCACGGCGGCAACGGCTCGGCGTCCCGGATCGACGAAGAACACGGGCACGCAGTCCGCGACCGTGACTGCCACTACGATCCCGGGCGTCGCGGTGGCATGCCCATCACATGCATCCACCAGATGTGGATCATCACGACGCTCGGCAGACGGCGCCTCACAGACCCGGACGTGGGCTCCGTGGACCTGTCGCGCGTGAACGACCGAGTCCGCTCCGACTTGTCGGCGGAGGGTCTGCCATCGACCCCGCGCGGACAGCGGCTCACTTCGATCTGCAAAGAGGCCCAGGTCGAATGGATGATCGCTTCCGGACTCCCGTGTCGTCGTTCCCTGTATCAGCCACGGGAACGCCTCCGCCCACTCGGGATGGACGAGCGCGGCAATTCCGGGTCCGGTCACCTCCCGTACAAACGAGAAGGGTGACGTGTGGCGGGATACGTTTCTCATGAACGCGAACGTAGAGAAAAGGCTCAGCCGCCTCCATACTCTGAGCAAAATGCGATAGCTTAATCGTCGCCGAGGAGTGGTGCGCTCCTCACCCAATTCAGGGCCCAGCGATCGTGCAGGACGACTCTCTCTTCGATAGCCAGAACGCCGCCTACGCTCAGGCGATGTTCGACGAATACGCCCGGAATCCTGACGCTGTCCCGTCCGAGTGGCACAAGCTCTTCGAGAACGGTGCCAGCCTCGCGATCTCCGAAGGCCTTCTGGTACCGGATCACTTGGTCGACTCACGTCCGGTAACGCCTCCATCCGCTCCCACCGCCCCAGCCGGGACGGCAGCCCCGACGGAGCCCATTGGTGCAGCCCCTGTCTCGGCGGCTGCATCGCCGGTGGATCCCATCCAGGCTGACGAGGATGGGCGAGCCCTGCTCGAATTGCTGCCCGCCGTATCCCGTGCGACCGCTCTGATTCAGGCGTTCCGGGATCATGGTCATCGGCTGGCGAGTATTGACCCGCTCGGAAGTGAGCCACCGGGACACCCACAGCTGTCACCTGCGTTCTTCGGCACCTCCTCCGAGGAGCTCGGAAAGCTTCCCGCGGCGCTCATCATCGCCGACGAAGGAGGCGAGCGATCGGTCGCCGATGCCCTCGCGGACCTCAGCGATATCTATGCCGGGTCGATCGGATACGAATTCGAGCATCTCGACGATCATGTGAAGGTCGATTGGCTCTGGGACCAGGTCGAAGCTGGATCACACTTCCCAGACCTCTCCGTCGAGGAGCGTCGCAAGCTGCTGCGACGCATCGCCGAGTCAGAGGGTCTCGAGCAGTTCCTGCACAAGACGTACCTGGGCCAGAAGAGATTCAGCCTCGAGGGAAATGACGTTCTGGTCCCCATGCTCGATCTCGTGATCGAGGAGGCTGGGAAGGCCGGTGGGAAGGATGTCGTTCTGGGCATGGCACACCGTGGCCGACTCAACGTCCTAACCCACACGGTCGGTGTGTCGTACGGTGAACTTCTCGCGGAGTTCGAAGGCCCGTCGTTCAAAGGCGGACAACTCGACGTCGCTGGAACAGGTGATGTGAAGTACCACCACGGAGCGCGCGGCGTCCGGAACGTGGACGGAGTCGGCGCCGTGCACGTAACTCTGGCACCCAACCCGAGTCACCTCGAGTTCGTGAACCCTGTTGTCATCGGCATGGCCCGAGCTAAGCAGCACGCAGCTCTCGCCGACGGCGCCACAGCAGAGCACGACGCAGTCGTCCCCGTGTTGATGCACGGCGATGCCGCGTTCGCCGCCGAGGGCGTCGTCGCCGAAACCCTAAACATGGCCCGACTCGAGGGGTACAAGGTCGGAGGCACTGTTCACATCATCGTGAACAATCAGGTCGGATTCACGACCGATCCTGTCGAAGCTAGGTCAACGCTGTACTCGAGCGATCTCGCCAAGGGGTACGGCATCCCGATTGTCCACGTGAACGCGGACGATCCCGAGGCATGTCTTGCGGCGATTCGCCTTGCCATGAAGTACCGCAGGGAGTTCAACGAGGACTTCGTGATCGACCTCGTCGGGTACCGCCGCCATGGCCACAACGAGGGTGACGAGCCGGCCTACACCCAGCCAGTCAAGTACAAGGCGATCAGTGCACACCCCACGGTGCAGCGGGTGTACTCCGACCGGCTCATCGCAGAAGGTGTGGTCACCGATGATTACGTCGCCGAACTGCGCGACGAGGTCATCCAGACGCTTCGCGACGTTCAAGACCGTGTGCGGGAGTACGATCCGGTTGGTGACCAGCTGCCGGACGAGGAGCCCGAGCTCGTGGTCATACCCGAGACGACGGGCGTGCCGTTAGAGATGCTCGAAGAGATCAATGCAGCGACGACCGACCTTCCGGACGGTTTCACGCCCCATCCGAAGCTCTGGCGGCAATTGGGGAAACGTGCCGACAGCTTCTCGATGGACCGGTCTCTTGACTGGGGCTACGCGGAGGCACTCGCCTTCGGAAGCCTTCTCAAGGCAGACCTTCCCATCCGGTTCACCGGACAGGACGTAGAGCGTGGAACATTCAGTCATCGGCACGTCGTCCTTCACGATGCAGAGAATGGCGATGAGTTTGTGCCCCTCGATGGGTTGTCCGACGCTCGCTTCGAGACGTACAACTCACCGCTGACAGAGACCGCAGTCATCGGGTTCGAGTATGGATACTCAGTCGCGTCCGACGACGATGTCGTGCTCTGGGAGGCCCAGTTCGGCGACTTTGTGAACGTTGCCCAGGTGATGATCGACCAGTTCCTGGCATCGGGCCTGACCAAGTGGGGTCAGCATTCACGGCTCTCGCTCCTCCTTCCGCACGGGTACGAGGGGCAGGGGCCTGAGCACTCGAGTGCACGTCTGGAGCGATTCCTCCAGCTCTGCGCAGAGGGCAACATGCGGGTCACATACCCGACAACGCCGGCGCAGTACTTCCACATGCTTCGCCGGCAGGCACTCCGTCGGCCCGAACGTCCGATGATCGTGATGACGCCGAAGAGTCTGCTCCGCCACCCGCAGGCAACCTCCAAAGTCTCCGAGCTGACGGAAGGTGGATTCCGACACGTCATCGCGGATCCCACGGTAAACGATCCGTCTGCGATCACGCGCCTCGTGCTCTGCTCGGGCAAGGTCTATTACGACATCCAGGGGTATCCTCGCCGGGATGAGGCAAACCACGTCGCCGTAGGACGAGTGGAGCTTCTCTATCCGTTCCCGACCGAGGCGCTCAACGAACTTCTCGAGCACTACCCGAACCTGCGCGAGGTCGTCTGGGCGCAGGAGGAACCGCGGAATATGGGAGGGCTGACCTTCGTCGGTCCTCGCCTGCGCTCGGTGGTGCCGCGAAAGGTCCCGCTGTCGTATGCGGCGCGACCTGAACGCGCGAGCCCGGCCGAAGGGAAGGCGTCGACTCACGCAAAGTCGCAGGAAGCCGTGATCCTCGAGGCCCTCGGCTTCGAGCCCCAGTCCACCGAGTAGGGTCGGGCGGCGGTGTCCGTCCTCGCCCGAATCCGCGGGTCACTCCGTCGTCGACGGGGCAGTCGTCTCGCAGTTATTCCGTTCCCCGACAGGTCATGGCTCTTCGGGGCCGGTGCACTCGATGGCATCACAACCCGACTCGGCTCGCTCGACGGCCTCTCGGTCGTCGGGCTGTCCTCATCTCTCGCCTTCAGTCACCGTACGACTGACCTCGAATCAGCACTGGACGAGCTCGGGGTCGAGTTCCTGGTGCGAGGACAGGTCGAGTCCGACGGTGGCCGCGACCACGTGATCGTGCAGCTGGTGCGTGCCCCCGACGGGGCGGAGTTATGGTCCGGCGCATGGCGCTGCGAGACCGAGACTCTCTTCGATGTCCAAAGCCAGATCGTCACTGGGATCGCGAGTGCGCTAGGCTGCGACACACCGGCTTCAACCCCTGATCTGATGCACAGGGCCCCGACCTCGGACCCGGTCGCGTGGGAGCACTATGTCCACGGGCGCACAGCTCTGCTGGCCTCCGATCCGACCGCGGCCCTGAGGCACTTCGAGGCCGCCATCGAGGGCGACTCGATCTTCGCGGACGCGTGGGCAGGAATGGCGGAATCCTGGCGGGATGCCTGGGAGGCTCACGTGGCCCTGCGCAGCGGTACCGATCTGGAGAGCACAGCGCGTGCCGTACGGCAGGGCGCCGAACGCGCGCTCGACCTCGACGATTCGATCCCCAGGGCTCACGCTGCACTCGGATACGCCGACCTTCTCGACTGGTCCTTCGATACCGCCGAAGCCAACCTCCGACTCGCGCTGCAGCTGGCCCCCTGTCTGCCCGAGGCCCATCGGTGGCTCGCCCGCACGTTGCTCTACCGCGGCGACTACGAAGCAGCCTGTATATCCGCGGATCGCGCCATGGCCCTCGAACCACTCGACCCGACCACAGTCAACGAGTCGGGTTGGTCGCATGCGCTGGCCGGGCGAACCGACGAAGCCATAGAACGGTCGCGACGGGCGATCCATCTCGACCCCGAACACGTGCTCTCCTACATGCATCTCGGCCGATACGCCGAGCAGAGTGATCGGCGAGGTGAATCGCTGACCTACTACCGGGCAGCGGTCGAGCTGTCGGGGCGCGAGCCGTTCCTGACGGCATTCCTCGGCACAGCGCTGGTAAGTGCGGGCGAGCGGGAAGAAGCCGAACAGATCGCCCACGACCTCCTTCGCAAGGCTCGGCGAGGCACCCCTGTCGCCACGAGTCTCGGCGCTCTTCTCACCGCGCTAGGCCGCCATGACGAAGGGGTCTCATGGGTCGAAGCGGGGATCGACGCACGCGAGCCACTCGCGCTCCTGGCGGGCACCACCTGGCTGCCACTCACCGAACTTCGCTCCTCAAAACGCCTCGCGGACCTCCTCGAACGGAGGCCGCGGTAGTACCGCTCCGCGCTCCCGACTATCTTGTTCGGCCCATGAAACTACCGTTCCAGCTAGACCGCCCCCTGATCTTCTTCGACCTCGAGACCACAGGTCTCGACTTGAAGAACGATCGCATCATCGAGATCGCGTTCATCAAGTGGACGCCGCACGGTGACATCCTGGAGCGCGAACGACGGTTCAATCCCGAGATGCCGATTCCCGCCGAGGCAACGGCGGTGCATGGGATCACCGACGCAGACGTGGCTGACGAAGTCGAGTTCTGCCGCGTGGCGCGTTCTCTCGAGGACATGCTCGAAGGCTGTGATCTCGCCGGCTTCAACGTGCGTCGCTTCGACATCCCCATGCTCGTAGAGGAGTTCAAGCGATGCGGCGTGGACTTCTCGATGGAGGGTCGGCGGGTCGTGGACATGCAGAACATCTTCCACCGAGAAGAGCGTCGCGATCTCTCGGCAGCTGCGCGCTTCTATCTGGGGCGCGAGCACGAAGAAGCACACACCGCACTCGGTGACATCCGCACGTCGGCAGCCGTGCTCGGGGGGCAGCTCGAGCGCTATCCTGACCTGCCCCGCGACATCGACGGGCTGCATGCGTACTGCGAGGAGTATTCCCCCACTCGGACCGAACTGGATCGCTGGTTCAGCCCTGAGGATGCGGGGCGTGTCTTCCAGAGAGGGAAGCACAAAGGACGCCCGCTCGCCGAGGTGGCGGCCGAGGCGCCAGACTATCTGATGTGGATGATCGGCGCCGATGACATGGACGCCGAGGTAATTGACGTGGTACGCGCGGCGCTCGGCCGGAAAGAACCCGAGACGGGCCCCGCGAACGGATGAAGGACAACCCTGTGACGAAGGACACACCCATGGTCGTATCTCGACAGATGACTCAGCGGACGCTCACTCGAGCCACCTGCGCGCTCGGGCTCGCTCTCCTCACGGCCCTCTCGGTATCACCCGCGAGCGGCCAGACAGCGATCACCACCGAGGCGATGTCCTCCATGTATCCCCGGTCCATCGGGCCGGCCGTCACCGGGGGACGCATCCACGATGTCGAGGCGCTTCCGAACGACCCCTCTACGGTCTTTGTAGGCACAGCATCCGGGGGGCTATGGAAATCCACGAATCGGGGCCAGACGTGGGTGAACGTCTTCTTCGACAAGCCGGTGAGCACCTTCGGTGACATAGCGATCTCGCGCTCGAACCCAAACATCATGTATGCGGGCACCGGCGAGCAGCAGAACCGACAGTCGAGTTCCTACGGCAACGGTATCTACCGGTCCGACGACGGTGGTGATACGTGGACACACCTCGGGCTCGAAGAGACACGGCACACGGGTCGGATCGTGATCCACCCCACTGACCCGGACATCGTGTACTTCGGCGCCGTCGGGAATCTGTGGGCCGGATCCGAGGAACGTGGGGTATTTAAAAGCACCGACGGTGGGCAGAACTGGACCAAGGTTCTCTTCGTTGATGAGTATTCGGGTGTCATCGACATGGCGATCGACCCTGAAAATCCGAGCACCGTGTACGCCGCGACCTACCAGCGGCTTCGGCAGGCATGGGGATTCAACGGAGGCGGTCCAGGCAGCGGCATCTGGAAGTCGACCGATAGCGGCGAGACCTGGAACCGTCTGGGAGCAGGGCTTCCCGGGGGTGATCTCGGCCGCATCGGCATCGCCGTCGCACAGTCGAACCCGCAGGTGGTGATGGCGCTCGTCGAGGCCGAGGATGACCAGTCCGGTGTCTACCGTTCGGAAGATGGCGGGCTCTCCTGGGAACGGGTCAGCGAACAGAACATCCGGCCGATGTACTACTCACACATTTTTATTGACCCGAACAACGACGAGCGCGTCTACACGCTCGCGACACGCTCGTACGTGAGCGACGACGGCGGACGCACCTTCAGCCAGATCGCGCTCGCTCCGACCTACGACGTCGGGATCCACGCCGACCATCACTCGCTCTGGATCAATCCGTCCGACCCGGACCACCTCTTACTTGCTGGCGATGCGGGATTGCACGAGAGCTACGACCGCGGGATCAACTTCCGGAAACTCAACAACTTTCCAATCTCGCAATTCTACGCGATCGGCGTGGACATGCGTGACCCGTACTGGGTGTACGGTGGGCTGCAGGACAATCACTCCTTTTTCGGCCCGTCGGAAACGCGTCGCTGGGCAGGCATCCTGAATGACGACTGGATGCAGAACGGCTTTGGCGACGGCATGTACTGGCAGGCCGACCCGGACGATGCCCGCTACAGCTACGGCAGTTCCAACGGCGGCAACTACTTCCGGTACGACACCCAGACAGGCGACATGCTCGACATCTCACCGGCGGAACCGGTGGGTCAACAGTACCGCTTCGACTGGACGTCACCGATGATGCTCTCTGAGCACGATTCGGATCGGCTTTACGTCGCGGGCAACCATCTCTTCATCTCGCGTGACCGGGGTGGATCGTGGACAATGACCGAGGACATGAGCCGTCAGGTCGATCGCGATACGCTCCAGATCATGGGTGTGGCCGGAGCTGACATTTCGATCTCACGCAATGACGGTACGAGTTCGTTTGGTGAGGCGGTCACGCTCGATGAGTCACCCCTCGACCCCGCCGTTCTCTGGGTCGGATTCGACGACGGCAATCTGCAGGTCAGTCGAAACGGTGGAACGACGTGGGGCGAGGTCTCGGGTAATGTGCCCGGCATCGCCAGCGCTACCTACGTGAGTCGTATCGTCGCGTCCGTCACGGCAGCTGGAACTGCCTATGCGACCTTCGATGCGCACCGCGACGGCGATTTCCGTCCCTACGTCTACCGTACCCGCGACTTCGGCTCCTCTTGGCAGCCTCTCCACGCGACGCTGCCGGACATGGGCTCTGTGAACGTCCTCGTGGAGCATCCGGATAATCCCAATACCCTCTTCCTCGGGACCGAACATCACATCTTCGCGAGCACGGACGCGGGATCAAACTGGGCGAGAGTGCCGAACCTGCCGACCACGAACTACGACGATATGGTCATCCACCCGCGGGAGAAGGACCTCGTCATTGGGTCTCACGGACAAGGCGTCTGGGTACTCGATGACACGCGTGCGATCGCAGAATGGGCAGAAGCTACAGCCCCCGTCACCGTCTTCTCCGCGCCCGTCGGCACCATAAAGCTCTGGAAAAAGGACACGTCGTATCGGGGGCAGGACAAATATTCAGGCACGAATCCGGTTGACGGTGTCGAGATCACGTATCGACTCATGAACGGCTCCGGTAGCGCGATCATGCGCGTCGAAAACGCAGACGGTGTTGTGGTGCGGGAGCTGACCGTTCCGGGTGTGACCGGAACACATCGTGTGAACTGGGATCTCCGACACGGCGGCCCGGGCGTCTCCGCCGAGTGGGCCCGCCATGACAGTCCGGTCCTGGCACGCTCGATCGAAACCTGGGGGCCCTGGGTTTCACCTGGAGCCTATACGGTCACTGTCGAAGCAGGTGGCCAGCGTGGAGAGACCATCGTCGACGTGCGCGGTGACCCGGAAAGTCCAATCACGCAGGACATGTACGAGAGTCGCGAAGAGTTCATGCTCGACGCGATTGCCCTCACCACCCGGATCACTGATGCCATGCGTGACAACGGCATGAACGCCGGTGGCGGAGGATCCGGATTCCGCGGACGGGCGGGACCACCGAGGTCACCGGCAGACATGCTCCAGGTTGCCCGACGGATGGTGCAACAGGTCTACGGCGCACTGAACGGAGGTAGCGTGCGCCCGGGTTCTCTATACCCACCGACACAGACGCAGCGGGAGCAACTCGAACGAGCTCGTGCGCTGCTCGCCGACGCAATTGCCGAAATAGGGTAGACCAACAGAGGAAGTCGATGATGCGTCTACGGCTGGTCACCGCCTTGCTGGCCCTTTCGGCCGGCGCCTGTGCGTCGGATGAGCCGTCCTCCCAGGCTGCGGTCGAGGAGGGCGGCGCCCCGATCCAGCCTGAGCAGGGCATCTACGGTATGGCGCCCGCGGCCGCCGGTGGCGTTCCCAGCGTGATCATGCTGAAGCGGGTGGGAGTCACGGCCGTACGGACAGAGACGGGGTCACCAGCCAGAATCGATCAATTCGGTCTCACATTTTCACCGACACGGCTACTCACGCACCTCGGCGACACCACCGTCTTCTCTAACAGCGAGTCCGCAGTTGCGCATAACGTGCGCATCCGCGCGCTCTCGGACGGAGTCGACATACTCGACGCAGACGCCAATCCCGGTGAGCGAATCACGGTGACGTTGCCGACCACGGGCGGCTACGACGTCCTCTGCGACATGCACCCCGGCATGACGGCCTTCATATTCGCGTCGGACACTGGCCAGTCCGTGTTCGCGGAGACGGACGGCACATTCCTCCTCGACAGCGTGCCGCCAGGCACGTATACCGTCCAGTTGTGGACCGCTGATGGCGGCTTCCATGACGCACGATCAATCGAGATCACCGTCGGCAGTACCGGCATCGATCTCACAACGCCGGGGTAGTTTCCGGAACCGCTCCTCGGGGACCCACCGAGGTCAGTCTTTGCCCTGCCCATCGAACTCAACAGTCCATCATGCTGCTTCATGCCCACTCCGGATTCCGCTACCTCGTTCTCCTCATGGGCATCGTCATGATCGCCTATGCCGCCTACGGCCTCATGACCAAGGCCGAGTACGGAAAGCAGATGCGCGTCCTCTCAGCCATCTTTACGGGCGTCCTCGACCTGACCGTGCTCCTGGGCTTCGTCAACCTGTTCGTGGGTCGGGGCTTCTACCCCCAGCTGGGCGGACACATCGTGATGATGACGCTGGCCGCCGTGCTCGCCCACGTCATTCACGGGGTGATGAAGCGTCGCCCGGCGGAAGCCCAGACCTTCATGCCTCACCTCGTCGGCACGCTGGTCGTACTCGTTTGCATTGTCGGGGGCATTCTCGCAATCGGCAGACCCATCGTCGGTTGACGCGCCTCAGATCCATGTGAGCGAACTTAAACCTATGGACGCGCTTGAGGCCTCCCCCGATGCCATTGCGGGCCACGGCCCGCGTGATCTCGGTCTTGTCATGGGTGGCGGCGGGGCGCGTGCGGCATACCAAGTCGGCTTCCTGCGCCATGTCGCTCGCCACCTTCCGGATCTCCAACTTCCGTACATCCACGGGATCTCCGCCGGGGCCATCAATGCGGCTGGGCTGGCGTCTCACCACGGGACCTTTCTGCAGGCCGTCGAAGAGCTATCTCATTTGTGGGGGGACCTGACGGTCGACCATGTCTTCCGCGTCGACCCGCGCTCTCTCGCGATGAACAGTGTGCGCTGGCTTCGGCAGTTGGGTGGAGGCGGGCTTCGGGGTGGCCGGCTTCAGGTGCGAGGCCTGGTGGACACGTCCCCGCTAGACGCCTACCTGACCGAGACACTCCACGCCGTCGACCGAGAACTGACCGGCATCCAATACAACCTCGAGCACCGTGGCCTGAAGGCCTTTGCCGTCAGCACCACGAGCTACTCGACCGGTGCGTCGGTCACATGGGTACAGGGCCGGGATATCGAGACCTGGCAGCGACCGCAGCGGGTCACGGAACGTACGACCATCACAGTCGACCACATCATGGCATCCTCGGCGCTCCCCCTGCTCTTCCCGGCGATCCAGCTCGGGAATAGCTGGTACGGGGATGGTGGCGTCAGGCTGACAGCTCCCCTGTCGCCGGTGCTACATCTCGGGGCGAGACGGATCATGGCGATTTCCAACCGCTACGACCGAGACCAAGGAGAGATCTCCCACGCGAGCATCAAAGGGTACCCACCCCCGGCTCAGGTCGCTGGTGTGCTCTTTAACGCCGTCTTTCTAGATCTGCTCGATAACGACGCGCTTCGACTGGAGCGGCTGAATCGACTCCTCGAGACGCTCCCAGAGGACAAGCGTCACGGACTGGAGCCGGTGAAACTGCTAGTCATGCGCCCCTCGATCGATCTCGGTCGACTTTCCTCCCAATTCGAGGCGCAGCTCCCTCGGTCGATCCGCTTCCTGACGCGCGGACTGGGGACCAAAGAGACTGAGTCTCCGGATATCCTGAGCCTGATCCTTTTTCAACCGGACTATATGCGAGCGCTCATGGAGGTCGGTGAGGCCGACGCCGCAGCGCGCCACGACGAGATCATGGAATTTCTCGCTGATTGAGGGCTCCCCTGAAAGGCATCGGGGTAAAGTTTCGCCCGAACACTCCGAGTACCTCCGGACGTTAGTTTTCGGGGAGTTTTCTGACCACCGAACGCAGGCCCAGCCAGAAGGACTCCATGGCCGAAGAAAAGAAGCTATCCAGCGAGCTAGAATCCCGAGAAGTCGCCGAACAGGCACGCGAGCAGCAGTGGGAGAAGAGCAGCTTCGCCAAAGCACTGTTCGAAGGAAAACTCGACCTCGATCTAGTATACCCCGCGCCCACCCCGGACCCCGATGAGCAGGAGCGGGCAGCCGAGTTCCTCAAAAAGATCGAGGCGTTCGCGCGCGACCACATCGATGGGGACAAGCACGACACCGAGGGGTGGGTACCGCAGGAGGTCCTCGACGGCCTCGCCGAGCTCGGCGCCTTTGGCGTCAAAACGCCAAGGAAGTATGGAGGGCTTGAGCTGTCCCAGGTCTCCTATAACCGGGCTCTCGCAATCATCTCGTCCCGTTGCAGCGCGACCGGGGCCTTCCTCTCGGCCCACCAGAGCATCGGGGTGCCCGGACCTCTCCTGAAGTTCGGCACCGACGAGCAGAAAAGCCGGTACCTGCCGAGGCTCGCCAAGGGGGCGCTGTCAGCCTTCGCGCTCACCGAACACGATGTGGGCTCCGACCCGGCCAACCTGTCTACGACAGCCGTCCTTTCCGAAGACGGATCTCACTGGGTTCTCAATGGCGAGAAGTTGTGGACCACGAACGGACCGCGCGCCGAGATCATCGTGGTCATGGCCCGTACTCCGGGACCGGAGGGATCCAAGCGGAAGCCGATCACCGCGTTCATCGTCGAAACCGCCTGGGATGGTGTCGAGACCCTGGATGAGTGCTCCTTCATGGGACTCCGTGCTCTGTCCAACGGAGCCCTTCGCTTCACCGACGTGAAGGTGCCGAGGGAGAACTTGCTCTGGGGTGAGGGTAAGGGCCTCAAGCTGGCGCTCATCACGCTCAACACCGGACGTCTGGCACTGCCCGCCTTCTGCGCTGCCGCCGGAAAAGGCAGCCTCGAGATGGTCCGCGACTGGGCCGGCAGCCGAGTACAATGGGGACTCCCGGTAGGGCATCATGACGCCGTCGCTCAGATGATCGGTAAGATGGCGGCGGATACGTTCGCGCTGGAGGCTCTGGTCGAACTGATCGGCGCGATGGCAGATTCGGGCAAGTTCGACATTCGTCTCGAAGCCGCCGTCGCAAAGATGTGGGGCACGGAGACCGGCTGGGATCTCGTGAACGACGCCCTGCAGGTCCGAGGAGGTCGCGGCTACGAGACATACGATTCGTTGAAGGCCCGAGGTGAAGTCTCTTACCCGGTCGAGAGATGGCTTCGGGACATGCGGATCAATACGATCTTCGAGGGCTCCTCGGAGATCATGCGCCTTTTCATCGCACGCGAAGCGGTCGATCGACACTTCTCCATCGCTGGCGACCTGGTAAACCCGAAGGCCCCGGTGGGCGCCAAGCTGAAGGCTCTGGTGAAGGCCGGTCTCTTCTACGCCTGGTGGTACCCGACACGCTTCCTGGGCTGGAGCGCGTGGCCGCGCTACTCCGAGTTCGGATCACTCGCCAAGCACCTGCGCTACGTCGAACGCACATCCCGTCGACTCGCGCGCGCCACGTTCTACTCAATGGTTCGCTTTGGACCGGGCCTCGAGAAGCGTCAGGCCGTACTCGGCCGCGTAGTGGACATCGGAGCCGAACTGCTCGTCATGACGGCTACAGTCCTCCACGCCAAGACGCTTCAGCAGCGTGGGGGCGATGAGCGTGGCGCAGAGGCTCTCGCTGACGCGTTCTGCCGTCAGTCTCGCCGGCGCATCTCGGCGAGCTTCCGATCCATCTTTCGGAACGATGATGTCGCGACCCACAAGGTGGCGCGCCGCTACCTCGAAGGCGAAATGAAGTGGCTCGAGCGTGGGATCATCTCCGTCGCCAGCTACCGTGACGTCAAGCATGCAGCAGCCGACGAGCCGACCCACGAAACCACTAAAGCGCCCGAGCCTGTCACAGCGTAATGACGGTACTACACCCCCGGGCCTACACGGTCACGGTTATCTGGACCCTGGGTCTGCTATTCCTGGGCAGTATCGTTCACGCGACGGAGTCCAGTCTAGCTTGCCCGGATTGGCCAACCTGCTTCGGCACGATGGTGCCGGAAATGACGGGAGGCGTGTTCTGGGAGCACCTTCACCGGCTCGTCGCAGGTGGGCTCGTCTTGATGTTCGCCCTCGGCACGTGGCTCGCGAAGAGAGAGACGTCTGAACGGCCCTGGATCTTCCGGGCATCACTCGCGGGTGTCGGGCTGCTCCTCGTCCAGTCCGTATTCGGTGGACTCACGGTGATCTACCAACTGCCGGACCTCGTGTCGACGACGCACCTGAGCCTCGCGTTCATTTTTCTGTCTCTCGCGACCGTTCTCGCGGTGGCGACCAATGGTACGACCGGGCCCGGAGGGCCCCCGAAGATCGAGGGCTTCGGACACGGTAACGGGCGCAAGCTCACGATCTATGCGGGCGTAGCCGCCGGATCGGTGTTCATACAATCTGTCCTTGGCGCCCTGGTCCGCCACACGGACGGCGGGATGTCCTGCCCGGACGTGCCGCTCTGTCTCGGTCAGGTCGTGCCACCCCTGGTGAACGTTCAGATCACCTCACACTTCCTGCACCGGCTCATGGCCATCGTCGCGACCGTGGCGGTGCTATGGCTGTACGCCTGGGCCGTGCGTGCCGAGGTTCCCACGCGTGTAAAACGCTGGGCCATGGCAGCCGTCGGACTCGTCCTTGTCCAGGTGGCGCTCGGCGTCATCTCGGTCCTTACATTCCTGGCCATTCCACCAGTGTCCATCCACACCCTCGTCGCTGCCGCGCTTCTGAGTCTGCTCGTGGCGCTCGCCACGCTGGGTTCACGAGCCAGCGTCTACATCCAAGAACCGGAGTTGTTGCCTGCCCGATGAATACCAATGAAGCGGGGGATCTTCTTGCCCTCATCAACGCCAGCCTGAACGCGACGAGCGCGATCGCACTGATCACAGGCTTCGTCTTCATTCGTCAGAAAGTTGTCGACAAGCACAAACGGGCAATGCTGACGGCGGTCGGCGCATCCGCGCTCTTCCTTGTCTTCTACGTAGTGCGCATCCTGCTTACCGGCACACACGAATTCGCCGGTGAGGGCCTCGCCCGGACCGTGTACTTTTCGATCCTCTTCAGCCATATGGCCCTCGCGGTCCTGGTGCTCCCATTCGTGCTCCGTCTCGTGTGGCTGGCGCGTGCCGAACGCTTCGAGGATCACAAGCGGCTTGCCCGCTTCGTCTTCCCTGTCTGGGCATACGTGTCAGTGACGGGTCTTATGGTCTACCTCCTTCTCTATCAGATCTACGGATACATTTGATCCCGTCGAGCGTGAACTCCAGCGCTGCTGCGCGTGACAGTCTGCTGGGATACGCCGAGGCGGTAGTAGCGGCTTCGCTGTGGGGCTCGTCCGGGATCTTCGCGGTCAACCTCTTCCGGTTGGGAGTGCCGCCCGAAAGCCTGGCTTTTCTTCGTCCTTTGGTCGGGGCGATGATCCTTCTGATCGTGTTGTGTCTTCGCGACCGCGGAGGCCTGCGCATCGACCGCCGGGGCCTTCTCATTCTGATGGCGGGCGGAGGCATCTCCATCGGGTTCTTCCAGATTGCCTATCAGCTATCGACTGATGCTGTCGGCGTGCCATCTACGGTGGCGATGCTCTACCTGGCCCCCGCTGTCGTGGCGTTAGCCTCGGGGCCGCTCCTGAACGAGTGGCCAGACAGGACCCGCATCGCGCTCCTCGTGGTGACTCTGACCGGAGTATGGCTCAGCGTACTTGGTGCCGACTCGGTCACGGCGACGTTTGGCTCGAGTGGCCTCGGCTGGGGTGTGATGGCGGGTGTCGCCTATGGAGGCTACACCCTGTTCGGCAGGTACGCGGCTCCCACGTACGGCTCGATTCCGACCGTTGTGTACAGCACCCTCGGGTGTGTGCTCTTCCTCGCCATAACCGTGCCCGTAACGAGTGGTCCCATTGTGTGGCCCGGTTCGACAGCAGCCTGGCTGGTCCTGCTCACGTTCAGCGTGCTTACGGTCGCGGTGGCGCACTTCCTTTTCTTCGATGCACTAGCACGGATCGATGCGAGCCGGGCCTCTATCGCGACAGCGATCGAGCCGGTCGTAGCCGCATCCCTCGCTACCGTTCTACTGGGTCAAGGCCTGTCTCCACTCGGTTGGACAGGCATCGCGATCGTCGTTACGGGCGTCGCGGGCGTCGGTGCGACAGCCCGCAAAGGGAGGTCTGGAACCGTCGTAGCCGACTGACTCCACCGGTCCTGATGGACGCCAGGTCCTCCCGGTCTATCGTGTTGCGGGCCAGCGACGGTGCGGGTATGCTCGCCTCCCGTGGACAGACTTGCCCAACTCCGACATGTGTTGAGCGCCTCCTCCGACCCCGACAATCCGTCGGCCGAGGTGCTTGCCCAACTCCTCGACGAAGCAAAGCACATCGCCGTCGTCGGACTATCGCGTAATCTCGAAAAAGCTGCGCGCCGCGTGCCGTCGTATCTAGCCGCGAAAGGCTACGACGTGATCCCCGTGAATCCGAACGCCCAGCGCTTGCTCGGACGGGTGAGCTACGGGGATCTGGAAGAAGTCCCCGAGACTATCGATCTCGTGCTCATCTTCCGGCCGAGTGCCGACGCAGGCCCCCTCGTCGCGAAGGCCATGAAGCGGCCGGGCGAACCCACCATCTGGCTTCAGACAGGTATCCGGGCACCGGACGAGGTCGCGTCAGCCCGGCGTGCAGGACGCACGATTATCCAGGACCTGTGCATCTTCAGAGTACATCGCACCCTGTTGGACTAACCTACGCGTCCCTCGGCCCGCTCAAGGGTTCATCGCCCTCGGACACCGGGGCACGGGTCGCTGTTTCCTGCTCGAGTTCGGCCTCCCACCGGCACAGGTCATCGCCACGGCCCTGACAAAGCGTGTGCTCCACACGCACAGAACCCCCGAGCATGCGCGAGATCAGCTCCTCCGAAAAGCCACTGAGCAGGTGGCATGCGTCTCCACCCGGGTCAGCCTCTACGAAGAGAAGGGAGCGTCCCTCAATCACGAATGTCCCGCGACCGAAGCCCCCGACCGGACGTCCGAACAATTTTGCGAGCAGCTTACGCGCTTCCCGGCGTGTTGCCCGATAACGGAGCCCACCAGGCAAGCGCCGGACCCAGCGTGGCATCCGCTCACCCTCCACGAGCAGTCGGCCTACCGCCTGAAAGACCTGGGGGCTGTCGGGACGGCGAATCACGAAGCGAAACAGGCCATGGATTTCCTCGTCAGTCAGACGGACCCGACGCCTTACGTCTTCGCGGTGCGTGCGGATCTGGCGCTCCACCACATCACTGAGCCCGAAGCGTCTGGGGATCGTCTGTGCGGGAACTTCAGCTTCGAGAAGCTCCACAGGAAGATCCATGTCCCGCATGACCTCGAGTAGCCTGAGCGCCACGACAGCCTGAACGCGACGCGGGCCGGGGTCAGCCGGGGACGTGGGTGCGAGGTCCGTCAACAAGGCTCAAGATCGAGGGAGAACACGACCCGATAAGGTCGAGCCGGGGCCGTGCGTAGGCAACAAATAGCAAGATTGTGCATCTGAACGTCACACGAGGAGGGCGCGATCAGCTGCCCTAGTCATTCGTGTTCAGGATTACCTGACATTTCCCGATCTCGTAACGGGGAATGGCTACCTCCGAATCGACAACGGCGCAGGTTAGATTCACGGTATGAAAAGATACCCTGCATTCGATCCGCCCGAGTACCTGGAATGGGAGCCCGACCCCCAGCTCGTCGACCAGTTCGACAGCACGCTTGCGTCGGACCCGCAGCGAGCGGCGATCGTCAATGGACTGTCTCAAGCCCAGCTCCTGTCCCTCTATCGGGATCTGCTCCGCACCCGGCTGCATGACATCGGTCTCAAGCGCTGGGTCCGAACTGGAGTCATTTCCAAGGCCTGGCTCGGTACGGGAGAAGAGGCGGTGACCGTAGGGAACGTGCGGGCGCTCGATCCCGATCGTGACGTCGTGTCACCAATGATTCGAAACGCAGGCGCCCTCCACATGATGGGGATGCCCCTTTCGGACATGTTCCGAGGATATCTAGCGACCTCCGACTCCCCGAGCGAGGGGCGAGACCTCCACATCGGCGACTTGGACGCAGGTATCCTCCAGCCCATCAGCCACATGGGCACGAGCGTGACGATCGTTACCGGCGTGGCTCTCTCCTTCCGCAATCGCGGAGAGGATCGGGTCGCCGTGACCTGGGTTGGTGACGGGGCAACGAAGTGTGCAGCATGTCACGAGGGGTTGAACCTGGCTGCAGTTCAAAACCTGCCGGCCATCTTCGTTATTCAAAACAACCAGGTCGCCTTGGGCACGCCATCTACCGCCCATGGTGTAGGGGACCTCCACCTCTGGCCGGCGATGTACGGCATCGACTCGTGGAGTTGCGACGGGAACAACGTTCTCGATGTGTACGCGGCCACACGACTTGCGGTCGCTCAGTGCCGAGATGGCCGCGGGCCGGCCGCGATCGTCGCGGATACCTTTCGTATGGGCGGGCACGCGACCCACGATGAGCGGGAGGCTCGTGACACGTTCGCGCCCGACCTCTTCGCCCACTGGGGTCGTCGGGATCCCGTGGGGCTCTTTGAGGCCTGGCTGGACCGAAAGGGGGTCGCGGCATCGCTGCTGGAAGCGATCGAGGCCGAAGTGACCGCGGAAATGGACCAGGCCGCCGAGCAGGCACTGGCGTCCCGGGATCGGATTCCACCTCCGGAGCAGGCACTCTTCGACGGTTTCTCCGAGGGAGGCACACTCATTGGTCTCGAAGGCCGCCCGATCTGACTCGTCCGGGGCGCAGGTGCCCTTGAGGGAACGCCTGTTACCGATATCTTATTGGTCACTTGACGGATCTGTTCGCTTAGTTTCAACTAGGACTTAGACCAATGGTAAACACAACTCCTGCTGTTGTGAGCCAAACTCTGTTCGAACGACCGCTCGAAGACCTGACCGATGAAGAACTCGTGACGGCTCATCTCGAGGGACGGCCTGGCGCCTTCCAGCGGCTGTACAATCGATATCGTGACCGTCTGATCCACTTCATCACGCGCAAGACCGGAGACTCCGACCGAGCGCAGGATCTGGTCCAGGAAGCCTTCATTCGTGTCACTCGACACCTGCACCGGTTCGATACGTCTAAGAAGTTCTCGACATGGGTGTACACCATTGCGGGCAACCTGTCGAAGAATGAATTGAGGAACCGTTCACGTAGTCCTCTTGTCCTGTTCCAGCGTCTCACCAACAACTGGGACGACGATCACCGTCCGATTCAGTTCGAGGACTTCTCGATGAAGCCCGACGATTTGTACCGCAAACGGTACCTTCGCCGGCTGGTCGAGGACACCGTTCAGACGCTCCCGGAGCACCACCAGCTCGTGTTCCGACTCCGTGAGCTGGAAGGGAAGAGCTACGAAGAGATCTCCGAAATCACCGGAGTGAACCTCGGCACCGTGAAGAGCCGCCTGCACCGGGCACGCAACTCCTTTGCCCAGCGCATCGAGCCCTTCCTGAACTGAAGCTTCGAGGCCACTCTCCTCGTAGAGAGTGGGTATGTCACCATGGTCGGACGGGTCCGCGAGCGGGCCCGTCCGTCAGTGCCTGAAGGAGTTTCTCGATGTTCGACGATCTTCGCGAAGCCTTCAAAGAGGCGCTCGACAACTTCAACAAAGAGCTGAGTCGGGATCAGGTCTCGGAAACGGCCGACAAGCTCATGGTCGGCATGAAAAACGAGATCGCTGACGAGAAGGCTCAGGTCGCCGGTCTGGACGATCAGCTCAGGAAGACGCTCGAGCAGATCGATCGTCTGGAGAAGGACATCAAGACCGCACGCCGCCGACAGGAGATGGCGAGCGTCATCGACGATGAAGAGACGGTCAATCTCGCGGCGGAGTGGGCGACGAAAGCCGAAGGCCAGAGGGCGATCCTGATCAAGAAAGCAGGGGCGCTCAAGGAGGAGTTCGAATTCAGGTCTCGCACCGTGGAAGAGATGCTCAACCGCTTCCACGAGGCGAAAAGCCAGCGCGATGCGCTCTCGGCCACATCCGGTCGCTCGGAGGCACGCGAGTCCATCTCAGCAGCGGACGATCTATTTGACCAGCTCGACCGTATGGCGGAGAAAATCGAGGGGACTGACGCCCAGGCTAAGGCAGCTCAGGCCTTCGACTCGCTCGATCTGGACCGAGGTTCGGAGTTCCGCGTGGACCTGAGTGAGCCACCGCGCACCAACGAGCTGGATACCGATGCGGCATTGGAAGAGCTCAAGCGGAGAATGGGCGAGGATTGACGCGAGGCGTCGCAGACACCGCCAGGTCGACTACTCCACCGAATCGCGATCTTCGGACAGTTCCCGCAAGAAGAGCAGCCCGGCGCACTCCCCAGCCAGGAACAGGATATCCTCGCGTAGCGTCGCCGGCAGCGGGGCACTACGCGCTGCGCCGACGTCGACGAGGAGTGCCCAGACCCGACCTTCCCCCGCCCCGAGGAAAATAGCAAGGCCTTCCGCTTCCCGATCGAGGAGGGATGGTGCATCATCTTCCCCGTACCCGGGCATTGCGTCCGGTTCGACCCCTGTGCGAGCGGGCTCCGAACCCAGGTCGAGGACGACGAACGGCTCGGCAAGGTGGTGCATTCCGGGTTCACACGAGACGATCATGCCCCGCTCGGCCCGGGCCAAGTGAAGAATCCTCCACAACGGCAGCGCAAAACGAGACCGCTCGCCGTCACCTTCCCACAGTGCGATCGATCCGCGAGGAAGGTCGCTCGCCGGTTTTCGGTTGAAGTACCGGCTGATGTCGATGATCTCGTCCGCCATCCCGGAATGAACCGCCGCTGGGGAGTCGAGTCAAACCACGGCGGCGGGGTGGCTCCCTTCAAGTCCTTCCGATAACTTTTTCCGCGCGTATTTCAGCCGCTCGAACGACCCAAAAACTCCGAAACAGCTATGCAGAACTGGATCGGCATTGCCATCTGGATCATCATGGGCGCCGCCATCGGCCTCATGATGAGAGCCGCCATCAGTCGCCCGGAGGAGCAGCCGGGTCACGCCCAGGTCATTATGGCGCTCGGTGCATTCGCCTCTGTGATCGGCGGCATGCTCGGAGTCGGGATCTTCCACCTGTTCGATCCACTCGCGCTCAGTACCGGCGGAATGGCTGGCGCAGTGTTTTTCGCGACGCTCATGACGTTCATTTATCGCTGGGGCCTGCGTACGCTCATCTAGAGCTCCAGGATCCGGCAGAAGGACAGCTCCATGTCGGATGTCCAGGGCTTCATCGATGAAAACCTCGGACGCTTCCGCTCCGAGCTGTACGACTTCCTGCGCATCCCTTCGATCAGCGCGAAGTCCGAGCACGACGATGACACGAGAGCCGCCGCGGAGTGGTTCCGCGAGAAGCTGACGTCGGCCGGACTCGACGCGGAGATCATCGAAACGCCAGGCCACCCGATCGTAGTCGGAGAATGGCGTGGCGCCGGACCGGACGCCCCTACGGTCCTGATCTATGGCCACTACGACGTGCAGCCGCCGGAGCCCCTAAGTCTTTGGGACTCGCCACCATTCGAAGCCACAGAGCGCGACGGCCGCATCTACGCCCGTGGCTCAGCAGACGACAAGGGACAGCTGTACATGCACGTGAAGGCGCTCGAGGCGCACCTCGCCACGGGATCGTCCCTGCCGATCAACATCGTAATGATCGCGGAAGGTGAGGAAGAGATCGGCTCTCCGAATCTCGTCCCCTTCGTCGTCGAGTACTCCAGACGCCTCGCGTGTGACGTGATTCTGATCTCGGACACAGGCATGTATGCCGAGGGGCTTCCCTCCGTGGGCTTCTCGCTGCGGGGGCTGGCGTATTTCGAGATCCACGTGCACGGCGCGGTCAGCGACCTTCACTCGGGCGAATACGGAGGGGCTGTGGCCAATCCTGGCAACGTGCTCTCGCGTCTGGTCGCCTCGCTGCATGCCCCGGATGGCTCGGTCGCCATCGACGGGTTCTACGACGAAGTCCTCGATTGGGACGAGGCGACCCGCGCTCAAATCGCCTCTCTGCCCCATTCTGACCAGGACTTCGCATCTACTCTTAGCGTCGGCGAACTGACGGGGGAGCAAGGCTACGGTACGCTCGAGCGTCTCTGGATCAGGCCCACGTGTGACGTCTGTGGTATCCTCTGCGGGTATACGGGCGAGGGCGCCAAGACGGTGCTCCCGAACCACGCTATGGCCAAGGTCAGCTTCCGCCTTGTGCCGGATCAGAACCCGGGACGCATCAAAGACCTGCTCGAAGCCCACATCGAAACCCTCGACCTCCGTGGCGTGACTATCGAAGTCCAGGAGCTTCATGGGGGCAGGCCGTGGAGAGCGAGCGTCGAGGGGCCTGCGTTCGAAGCAGCCTCCGAGGCGCTCGAGGAAGCGTTCGGGACCCGTCCTGTCCCTATGGGGGGTGGAGGGTCGATCCCCATCGTCGTCGAGTTCGAGGAAAAGCTCGACGCCACGGCACTCCTCGTCGGCTTCTCACTGCCGGGCTGCAACCTCCATGCGCCAAACGAATGGCTGCCGATCGATAATTTCGAAAAGGGGATCGGTGCACTGGCGCTCCTGTACGAGAAGCTCGCTCGGGTTGGCTAACCAACCGTCACATCAAGCTTTTGACCCGACCCTGCACCATCGACGTGGCCCGCAGTAACGCCCGAGCTTTGTTGAGCGTCTCCTCGAACTCGGCTGATGGATCCGAGTCCAGCACGATACCGGCTCCGGCCTGAACGTGAGCGATGCCGTCCTTCGCGAGGACCGTACGGATCGTGATCGCGGTGTCCATCGACGCACCCCCGTAATTGAAGTGACCCACGGCTCCAGCGTACGGCCCCCGACGTACGGATTCGAGCTCATCGATGATCTCCATCGCCCGCACCTTGGGCGCACCTGACACGGTGCCTGCGGGGAAGCACGCCTTGAATACATCAATAGCGCCCAGTCCGTCACGCAGCCGACCCTCGACCTGACTGACGATGTGCATGACGTGCGAGTACCGCTCGACCACCATCAGATCGGGCACATGCACGGAGCCGTACTCCGCTACACGGCCGACGTCGTTGCGACCGAGGTCGACCAGCATGCGATGCTCGGCGAGCTCTTTCTGATCCGACAGCAGATCCTCGGCGAAGGCACGCTCCGCCTCCGGCGTTGCTCCACGCGGGCGGGTGCCTGCGATCGGGCGAACCGTCACGATGCCGTCTTCCACCCGAACCAGAACCTCCGGCGAGCTACCGACGAGGTTCACTCCATCGAGCTCCAGGAAATACAGGTACGGCGAGGGGTTCAGGCTACGTAGCCCCCGATACAGGTCGAACGGTGTCGATCGCAGCGGAACAGAAAGCCGCTGGCTCAGGACCACCTGGAACGCATCACCCGCGCGGACATGCTCACGAATACGCTCGACGCCCGCCTCGAAGTCGGTGCGAGGCATAGATGACTCGAACGGGGGATCGACGTCCGGTTCAGGAGCCAGGAACAGGGGCGAGGGCGCCTGCGTATTTTCGAGGCGGCTGACTACGTCGGCTGTTCGTTCGGCCGCTGAATCATAGGCTGACCGGAGCTCGGCCTCGTCCGCGCCCTTCCGGACGGGCACCGCCGAGATCGCCATTGCGCGCCCCTTGAGGTTGTCGATCGCGAGAACGATATCGGTGAATACGAAGAGTCCGTCCGGGAGCTCCAGGTCATCAGCGGGTGGATCAGGCAGATACTCAATCGCCCGCACGATGTCGTACGAAAAGTAGCCAACGGCACCGCCCCAGAATCGCGGAAGGCCCTCGACCTGAGCAGGTTGCTCAGCCCGGAGCCGGGCGTCGAAGTCGGCCAGTGGATCGTCCACCTCGACGTCCGCCCAACCGTCCTCGGGTGTCCACAGGGATACCTGCCCATCCTGGAGCCTCCACGCACTGCGCGGCCGGGTGCCGAGGAACGAGTACCGTGCCCACTGCTCTCCCCCGACCACCGATTCGAGTAGGAATCCAAAGGGGGGTTCTGCTAGCTTCGCATACGCGGTAACCGCGGTATCGACATCGAACAGGAACTCGCGCCAGACTGGGACTACGCCGGCAGCGGAGGCGAGCTCGCGAAAGCGCTCGAAGGACGGAAAGGGCTGCATGAGCACCACAAACAGAGTGGGACGATGAGCACACCAATGTTCACGAGCCCAGAAGAGACGTCAACGCCGCTTCTGGCGGTCGATACGGGCGGAACCTTCACCGACCTGGTCCTGCTCGTCGATGGTACGATCCGGACGCTGAAGGTGCCGTCCACGCCGCATGACCCATCGCAGGCCGTGCTCGACGGCATCCGTGAGATCCTCGGTGAGTCTCAGGAGTTCGCCCTGCTGCACGGCTCGAC
This sequence comes from Gemmatimonadales bacterium UBA4456, assembly GCA_002390225.1. Taxonomy (GTDB): domain Bacteria; phylum Gemmatimonadota; class Gemmatimonadetes; order Longimicrobiales; family Gaopeijiaceae; genus UBA2589. Next base: position 70,481 of record DGOW01000034.1, read on the forward strand.
CGTCGCGACGAACGCCCTGCTCGAACGCAGAGGCGCACGAGTCGTTCTGGTGACGAACGAGGGCTTCGAAGATGTCATCGAGATCGGACGGCAGGATCGACCGCAGCTGTACGCACTCGTCGGGCACCGGCTTCCCCCACTCGTCGATCGTGACGACCGGATCGGTATACCCGGGCGCCTTGGCCCCCAGGGAGAAGAACTCTCCCCACTCGACAGCAACCGTCTCGCTGAATTGGCTGACAACATTCGTGAACGCGGAGCAGAATCTGTCACTGTCTCTCTGCTCCACTCGTACGCAAACCCTGCCCACGAACGTGCAGTCGCCAAGGCGATCGTCGAGGGGCTGGGTGAGCCTGGACTACCCGTTTCTGTCTCCAGCGAGATTGTGCCGGAGTTCCGTGAATACGAGCGAACCTCTACGACCGTGTTGAACGCGTACGTCGCGCCGATTATGGATCGGTACCTGGGCCGACTCGCTGAGGAAGCAGGCGCAATACGGGTCTCGATCATGGGGTCCAACGGTGGCGCACTCCCGATCGAACGCGCGCGACGCGAGCCTGTTCACACCGTGCTCTCAGGCCCAGCCGGGGGTGTAGTTGGCGCGCTGACATGGGCGCGACGGTCGGGCTTCGAGTCGGTGCTCTCGTTCGACATGGGCGGAACCTCGACTGACGTGTCGCTCTGCCCCGGCCGACCTCTTCGTACTCGGGAGTTTTCGATCGGTGGGCAGCCGGCTGCGATTCCGGTAATTGATATCCATACAGTCGGGGCAGGCGGAGGGTCGATCGCTCGAGTCGACGCTGGCGGGGCCCTGCGGGTCGGTCCACGCAGTGCCGGAGCCCAACCTGGCCCCATCTGCTATGGGAACGGCGGCACGAACGTCACGGTCACAGACGCGCATGTATGGCTCGGCCGGCTTCCTGCCGACGCTTTCCTAGGCGGGGCCCGGACGCTCGACCGCGACGCAATCGAGCCTCCCCTGCGCAGCATCGCGGAGGCGCTCAGCATGAGTCTCGAGGAGGCCGCCGAAGGTGTGCTGGCGGTCGCAGACACCGCGATGGAGCGAGCCTTGCGCGTCATCTCTGTGGAGCGTGGCTACGACCCCGTCGACTTCGCAGTCGTCGCCTTCGGTGGGGCAGGAGCTCTCCACGTCGCAGAACTCACGCATCGACTTGGTGCCCGGACCGCTCTGATCCCACCGGACCCCGGGCTACTCTCCGCCTACGGCATGCTTGCCTCACCCGTGACTCAGGAAGTCTCACGCACGGTCCTCCTGCACGACGGAATGGACGACATCGAAGCGGAGCTGGCGGACGGACTGGACAAGCTGGAAACGGGTGCACGAGAGTCGATGGTAGACGAGGGGGTCGCTCCGGAGACGCTCACCGTTGAGCGATGGATCGATGCCCGGTACCACGGCCAGAGCTTTGAGTTGGCCGTCCCGGCCGACGGCTGGGTCGAAGCCTTCCATACAGCCCACCACGAACGCTACGGATACCGGCGCGACGAGGCGCCGATCGAGGCCGTAACCCTTCGTGTGATCGCCTCAGCACCACCAAGCGACCTGGGTGCTACTCAGCTTGATAGCAAATCCGGAACGGTCGAGGCCCGCCCTGTCACGGTCGTATACGACGGAGTGCCTCATGAGGCGATGAGCATCTGGCGGAGTGACCTGGGACCCGGCGTCACCCTCCCCGGACCGCTCGTCGTTCAGGAGTACAGCGGCACAGCGTGGGTCCCCCCTGGTTGGACGCTGACGGTGGACGCCTGGGGCACGTTACGCTTGACGGCAGACTGAGGCCCCGGCAACCCCTATCTTTGGGGCTTCGTCCAAAAGCACGAGCATCCGCACGCATCCAACCAGCATGAGCCGAGACGCCACGAAACCCTCCCGGCCCGACGGACTCGACGCCACGAAACGATCTGCGTCGGATACCGCTATGGGACGCCACGAAGCCGAAGATCTGAAGCCGCCCTACACGGCTGCCCTGATCGCCGGACTCGCGGTATTCGCGCTGTATGCCATCACGCTGGCGCCGACCACCGCCTTCTGGGATACGAGCGAATACATTGCCACGGGCGAGATCATGGGGATCCCCCACCCGCCGGGAAACCCACTCTTCGTGGTCCTCGCCCGGGCATGGTCGATCCTGCTGGCGCCTCTCGGCCTCTCCGTCGCGGTGAAGATCAATCTCTTCAGCTCGCTGGTGAGTGCGACCGCGCACGGACTCTGGTTTCTCGTGG
>DGOW01000032.1 GCA_002390225.1 Gemmatimonadales bacterium UBA4456
GACCGAATCGATCACGACAGTAATCAGCTTGAGAATGTTGCCATTTTCGACTCCAATGATCCGACGCTGCATAGGACGACCTATGCCGAGTCGGGCGAAATGGCATTTAACGACACGCGTACGGACCTCTATCTCACGCTGTACAACGGTGTGGTGCACGAGGTACAGAACGACCGGGTCGGAGCCTTTCAGCGACTCTATTTCAATGAGCAGGTAGTGCCGCTGAGAAACGTTGGCAATGAACTGGAACGCCGCTTCGGCGGCACCGATCGTTCGGATCGCGAAATGGGCTTCAGTATGCTTTTCACCAATGCGACCGAACGGCAGGCACAACTCGATACGATCGCTGCCGAAAGCCACAGCCAGACGATGCAGGCCGTCAGGATCGCCCTGAATCGACCCATCGACGCAGACTCGGCCGTCATCGGGGGGCTCAACAGGCGAAACGCGCTGGGCGCCGGGCTCCGCGCGCGATACATCCAGCGAGACGCGATGTCTCAGCAGATCGTCTCCGGGTCGCGGGCGCGCGCCGCGCGCGGCGCGGCGCTGCAGCAGTCCGTGAACCGCTTCGAGGTGGAGATCCACAAGAAACTGGCCATCGCGATCGCGTGTCTGGTCTTTGTCCTCATGGGTCCACCTCTGGCGCTTCGCTTTCCCAGTGCCGGCATCGGCTTCGTTGTGGTCGCCTCCGGCGTGATCTTCTTCGTCTACTACGTCGGTCTTCTCGGCGGCGAGGCACTGGCCGACCGACGGGTCGCGAGTCCAGTGATCACGATGTGGCTGGGTAATGTGCTCTTCTTCCTGCTGGGTGTAGGGCTGCTCCGCCGGATGGGCCACACGTCCGGAACCAGTCGCACTGGCCTGGGAGAGGCGATCGCAGGCTTCTTTGGCGGATCCGCAGCAAGAACGGAAGCTGAGACCCGATGAGGATCCTCGATCGACTGGTCGTGAAGAACTTCCTCGTGCTCTTCTGCCTCTTCCTGCTCTGCGCCCCAGCGCTCTTCGTGCTGGGCGATCTCGCTGAGCACCTGGACGATTACATCGACCGCGGGCTCTCTCTTCAAGAGGTCACGCTGGGGTTAGCATACCTCTACCCGCTCTTCATTCAGTGGTGCTTCCCGATCGCCGCTCTACTCGGGACGGTCTTCACCGTGCACCGGATGACGATGCACCGGGAGATCGTAGCGGCGAAAGCTGGCGGCATCTCATTCCACCGCCTGATCGCGCCTCTACTGTTGGCAGGGGTCATGCTCACCGGTGTTGCGCTCGCGTTGACCGAGGTCGTACCTCGGACGAACAAGATTTCGGCGCAGATCCTGCGTTCGGAAACGCCAGGGCGTTCATGGCGATCGGACTTCGTATACCGGTCGGAGGAAGGGCTGTCCTGGCAAGTGAACCGGCTGACCGCGTCGGATGGCCGCATGACGGATGTCGTGATTGAACGACCGCGTACGAAAGACGCCTACGGCCTTCACGTGATCGCCGATGGCGCACGGTTCGACGAGGACGAGGGCTGGCTGCTGGCCCAGGGATTCCTGCGCACGCTGAACACCGACAGCACGGAGATGGTGATCGAGTTCGACCGGCTGGTGATGGCGGATCTAGTGGAACGACCGGAAGAGCTTCTCGAGGTACCGCCAGAGCCGGAAGAGATGACATACGCCGAGATCAATCACATGGCGGGGATCATTCAGCGAACCGGCGGAAACGCGAATGAATTACTCGTGAAGCGTGAGCAAAAGATCTCGATCCCCGTCACCACACTCATCATCATTCTGTTTGGCGCCCCGCTCGCGACCAGCAGCAAGCGGGGTGGCGCTGCGTTCGGAATCGGGCTTTCCCTGGCGACCGTGCTCGTCTTCATGATGCTGCTGCGCGTCGCAGGTGCGCTCGGCGAAGCCGGCGCCGTGTCTCCGCTGGCCGCCGCATGGATCCCGAACGTGGCCTTCGCCGCGGCAGGGATCGCACTCATGATCCGGGTTCGAACCTAGCGAGCAGTCCCGGTTCGAGGCTGCCCGTCATGACCGACTCGACCGGGCCCCGAAGCACCGCGTCCAGCGACTCGCTCACCTTCACCTGGAGCGTCCCTCCGGGCATATGGACGTGGAGCTCACCCGGCGGCACCCGACCGGCCAGAACAAGTGCGACGGCGACAGCGCACGAACTCGTGCCCGACGCCGACGTGCGCCCTACACCCCGTTCCCAGATGAAGGCTTCGATCCTGCCGTCGACGGCGCGAGCCAGCTGCACGTTCGTTCCACCAGGAATTCCCGGGTGGGTCGCAAGGAACGGTCCGAGCACAGACAGCCTTTCTTCCGAAAAGTCGTCCCCATCAGCGCCGTCGCTGAGAACCACTAGGTGAGGATTCCCTACTGAAACCGGAACGACCTCGAGTTCCTCGCCTTCCGGACCGTTCAGCGAGAACGGGACCTGCTCACCGTCGATCAGACCAGGATCGGCCCCGATGGCGGCCGGGCCGGACCGCGCCTGCCCCATGTCTACCGAGACGTCGAAGACACCGTTCCGGATGCCGTGCACCCGCATGCGCACCACGTCCCCGGCGACCTGTGCGTCAATCACCTCGAGGCCCTGAATCCACGTCGCCAGATACGATGCCAGAACGCGAAGTCCATTCCCGCTGCGTTCGAACTCACCGCCGTCCGGGTTGAACATACGCAACGACACGTCCATATGTGTCGACTGATCTCCCTCTCCGCCGGTACTTCTCCGGTCGACGACGACAATACCGTCTGAGCCCACGCCCCGATGTGGATCACAGACAAGAGCGATGTTTTTCGGCGTCGCGATCCAAGTGTCAGACTCAGCGCACCCTCGGGGCTCAGCCTGCTCCACCCTCGAGCCGCGCGCGGCTTCAAACACGATGTAGTCGTTTCCGAGCCCGTGGGCCTTGTAAAAGCGGCTCAACACCGTGGGCCTAGGCAGCCGGGGCTCCGAGTCGTAAGGGTGCGTCATGGCACGTGCGTAGAGGTCCGTGGAAGCGATGAGAAGGTGCGGCACCAGGTCGGAGAGCGCACCTCGTCCAGAGCGCCCCACCACAGTGAAACTTTCCCGGAGGCAGCCCACGTGGTCAGACAGGTCGCAGCCGATATATCACTTCGGGCGTCCCGAGTGATTTATGGGGGGTGGTGTGGGATTCAAGTGAATCGAGGATCTGCGCGACGATGACGAAGATGCGGGGGTGGGCGGCGGCGGCAGGTACGCCCCCTGCCGCCCAGTCGATCGGCCCTGATGCCCCACGCCCTGATGTCCCACGCATTGTGCGCGGGTGCGGCTGCGCTCGCTACCGCGCCGAGCTGAGTGGCGCTAGGACGGAAGAATCGAACAGGAACCGTTAGGTCGAGTGCACCCAGTTCCACTCCAGCGCGGCACTCCGCTGGGAGTGACCGCCCTGCGGCCTCGATGATTGGTCGTTGAATCCAGACGGAAACGGATGTAGCGTAGAGAGTCTTTGCAGGGGCGATTTGAGGCGTATTGCGGCCCGCACGGTGTGTCGATGCTGACATACGAGCGAACCAGCTAAAAAGCCGAGACCTCGCGGCGCATCGCGCTCGGAGTTTCGTCGTTGGAGGAGCGTCCAGTGAAGGACCTGAATACCCCCCGCTCGCGCGTTGAGCGCGTCGCGGCTCTTGATCGCGCGCTCGCAGAGCGGATCCTCGTCCTTGACGGCGCGATGGGTACGATGATCCAGAGGCATGCACCGTCGGAGGAGGACTTCCGAGGTGATCGCTTCGCGGACAACAAAGTGCCGCTGACCGGAGCAAATGACCTGCTCTGTCTAACCTGCCCCGACATGATCCGGTCAATCCACCGTGATTATCTCCTCGCGGGCGCAGACCTGATCGAGACAAATACCTTCAGCGCCAACCGGATCTCACTCGAGGATTACGAACTCGCGGGTGTCGCCCAAGAGCTGAACCATACGGCAGCGTCCCTGGCGCGTGAGGCCGCTGATGCCGTCGAAGCTGAACAGCCCGGCCGTACATGCTGGGTCGCTGGAGCCCTCGGGCCAACGAACCGGACGGCCTCGCTCTCTCCGGACGTCGGTGATCCCGGAGCACGCAACGTCACCTTCGACGAACTCGTGCACGCCTACGCGGAGCAAACCCGCGGCCTGCTCAGCGGCGGGGCCGACGTGCTGCTCGTCGAGACGGCCTTCGACACGCTCAACGCAAAGGCCGCACTGTTCGCCGTCTCCAAGGTGCTCGAGGAGGTAGGTGAGGACGTGCCGGTCATGGTGTCCGGAACGATCACAGACCAGAGCGGACGGACTCTGTCCGGACAGACACCGGAAGCGTTCTACAACTCTGTCTCACACGGCGCACAACCTGGCCCGGGACGTCGGCGTGGTCTCCTGTCTGTAGGCCTGAACTGCGCTCTTGGCATCGACCAGTTGCGTCCCTTTCTGGAGGAACTGTCGGACGCAGCGGCTGTCCCTGTCAGCTGCTATCCGAACGCCGGGCTGCCTAACGAATTCGGCGAATATGACGACACGCCGGAGCACATGGCCGCCGTAACGCGGGAATTCGCGGAAGCGGGCTTCCTGAACATCGTCGGCGGATGCTGTGGTACAACGCCCGACCACATTGCTGCAATCGCCGACGCCGTAGTCGACCTCCAGCCGCGTGTACTCCCGGACCTCCCCGTACGTACGCGACTCTCCGGCCTCGAACCCGTCACGATCGGACCAGATTCCCTCTTCGTGAACGTGGGTGAACGGACGAACGTGACCGGCTCACGCCGCTTTGCACGCCTCATCCGCGAGGACGACTACGAGACTGCAGTTGAGGTCGCGCTCGACCAGGTGAAAGGGGGAGCGCAGATTCTGGACGTGAACATGGACGAAGGCCTCCTCGACGCCGTCGCCGCCATGACGCGCTACCTGAATCTTCTCGCGTCCGAGCCGGAGATCTCCAGAATCCCGGTGATGGTCGACTCCTCGGACTGGGCGGTCATCGAAGCCGGCCTCAAGACGCTTCAAGGCAAAGGCGTCGTGAACTCGATCTCCATGAAGGATGGCGAGCAGACGTTCCGTGAACGGGCCCGTGAGGTGCGTCGGTTCGGAGCCGCAGCTGTTGTGATGGCGTTCGATGAAGACGGACAGGCGGACACACTCGACCGGCGGGTCGAGATCTGCTCGCGCGCCTACCACATCCTAGTCGACGAAGAGGGCTTCCCCCCCGAGGACGTGATCTTCGATGCAAACGTCTTCGCCGTCGCGACAGGAATCGAAGAGCACGATCACTACGCGATGTGGTTTATCGACGCGGTCCGCCGGATCAAGGAAGCGTGCCCGCACGTTCTGACGAGCGGTGGCATCAGCAACGTCTCATTCTCGTTCCGCGGCAGTCCTGAGGTCCGGGAGGCCATGCACGCGGTCTTCCTCTACCATGCGATCGATGCAGGTCTCGACATGGGGATCGTCAACGCCGGAGCGCTCCCGGTCTATGACGATATACCGGACGATCTCATCGGCCCCGTGGAGGACGTGATCTTCGCTCGGGATCCCGACGCCACTGACACGCTCACCCAGATCGCAGGCGAACGGACGGGCAATACCAAGCGCCGCGTCGAGGAGGATCTGTCCTGGCGAGAGAAGCCCGTACGTGAACGTCTTGTGCACGCGCTGGTGAACGGTATCGACGCGTGGGTCGAAGAAGACGCGGAAGCGGCCCGGCAATCGCTCCCTCGCGCTCTCGACGTCATCGAGGGTCCGCTCATGGACGGGATGAACGTCGTTGGAGACCGTTTCGGCAGCGGGCGTATGTTCCTGCCGCAGGTAGTCAAGAGCGCCCGCGTCATGAAGAAGGCCGTCGCGCACCTGGTCCCCTACCTGGAGGCCGAGCAAACCGACTCGGCCGGCAAGGGCAAGGTGCTCCTCGCCACGGTGAAAGGAGACGTCCACGACATCGGAAAGAACATCGTCGGCGTCGTGCTGCAGTGTAACGGCTACGAGGTCGTCGACCTGGGCGTCATGGTCCCGTCGGAACGCATTCTCGAGGCGGCCCGCGAGCATCAGGTCGACGTGATCGGACTATCGGGTCTCATCACGCCGTCGCTCGAACACATGGTCCACATGGCGGCTGAGATGGAGCGGCTCGATCTCGATGTCCCGCTCCTGATCGGTGGTGCGACCACCTCCCGGGCCCATACCGCGGTCAAGATCGAGGAGCGTTACTCTGGACCCACGGTACACGTACTCGATGCGTCCCGAGCCGTCGGGGTCGTCTCGACGCTCCTCGACGACGATCGGCGACCCGCCTTCATGGAGGAGACCCGGCGGGACTACGTGGAGCTACGCGAACGTCGCGCCAATCGAGAGAAGCGTACCGACCTGCTCTCGCTCGAGGCAGCCCGCAGCCAGCGCTTCGACGGCCAGTGGTCCGAGTACGTGCCCTCTGACCCCCGATCGCCCGGAATACATCTGATCGACGACGTCACGGTCACCGATCTGCGCCCATACATCGACTGGACGCCGTTCCTGAAGACATGGGAGCTGCATGGGCAGTACCCGGCGATCCTTGACGATTCCGTGGTCGGAGAGCAGGCCCGAATACTCCTGGACGACGCGGCACTCCTGCTCGATCAGATGGCCGAGGACGAGGTCCTGGATCCTCGAGCCATTGTGGGTCTCTTCCGTGCCTGCAGCGACGGCGATGACGTGCACGTATTCTCGACATCACCCTCTGGTGAGGCGCCGGATGCCACGATCCACACCCTTCGGCAGCAGTTCGCCAAGGACGGGAGAGCCAACCTCGCCCTGTCGGACTTCGTCGCCCCGGCCGGAGCGAGACAGGACTGGATGGGTGCCTTCGCAGTGACGGCAGGCGGCCGTGTGGAAGAGCTCGCCAAGCAATTCGAAGCCGCTCACGACGACTATCATGCGATCATGGCCAAGGCGCTCGCGGACCGTATTGCGGAGGCGTTGGCCGAGTACGTACACGAGCGCGTCCGCCGAGATCTCTGGGGCTACGCAGCCGACGAGAAGTTGGGAAATCGTGGACTGATCAAGGAGCAGTACCGTGGTATCCGACCCGCTCCGGGATACCCGGCGTGCCCGGACCACACGGAGAAACAGACGCTCTTCACACTCCTCGGCGTCGAAGAGGCAATCGGGATCACACTTACCGAGAGCTGGGCGATGACGCCGGGCGCATCGGTGAGCGGCTGGTACTTCTCCCACCCCAAGGCTCGTTACTTCGGTGTAGGGCGACTGGGTCGCGACCAGATCGAGGACTACGCCGTACGTAAGGGCTGGAGCGTCGAAGAGGCCGAGCGCTGGCTCGCGCCGAATCTTGGCTATCGCCCGAGGTGAACGGCATGAGATCGCTCATAAGCGATGATCGCGTTCACATCTTCGATGGAGCGATGGGCACCTTGCTCTACAGTCGTGGTGTCTTCGTGAACGTCTGCTACGACGAGCTCAACCTCAGTCGGCCCGAACTCGTCCGTGGCATCCACGAGGAATACGTGAACGCCGGGGCGGAGATCCTCGAGACGAATACCTTTGGCGCCAACCCTGTGAAGCTATCCTCTTACGGCCTCGCCGAGCGTACGGAGGAAATCAACGAGCAGGCTGCTCGACTCGCGATCGAAGCAGCGTGGAAGGCAGAGACCTCGCAGGAAAGCGGACAGGGTGCGTCGGTCACGGACGATGGTCGTGCGGTGGCCGTCACTGGGGCGATCGGCCCCCTTGGCATTCGCATCGAACCATGGGGACCCACCTCGCTCGCCGAAGCCGAGGCGTACTTCGCACGACAGATCTCTGGCCTCCTCGCAGGCGGTGTGGACGGCTTCATCATGGAGACCTTCTCCGATCTGTCAGAGCTGGAGTGCGCCCTACGCGCGATTCGCTCTGCGTGCGACCTGCCAGCCTTCGCGCAGATGACGGTGGGGACAGACGGAAAGACATCCCTGGGTACTGATCCGGCGCATCTGGCTCGAGCGCTCCAGGAAGCAGGAGCGGACGTCATCGGCCTGAACTGCTCGGTCGGCCCAGCGGTCATGCTCGATGCGATCGAAGAGATGGCGGAGGCCACGGCGCTTCCGCTGAGTGCTCAGCCGAATGCCGGACTTCCCCGGACCGTTCGAGACAGAAAGATCTACCTGGCGAGCCCCGAGTACATGGCACAGTACGCGCGTCGCATGATCGATGTCGGCGTTCGCTTCGTTGGAGGGTGCTGCGGGACCACGCCGGACCACGTCAGGAGGATGCGGGACGCGGTCGCTGCGCTCCAGCCAAGGCACCCGATTGTTTCCATTGGCGAGCCACGATCCGGGCCTGAGTCGATCACCGATCCGGTCCCACTCGACCGTCGCTCAGCCTGGGGCAGGAAGCTCGCGCGCGGTGAGATCGTCGCCTCCGTCGAGATCATTCCCCCCCACAGCTGGGACGCGTCTGAGGTCACGACACCAGCCAGAGAGCTCAAGGTCTCGGGGGTGGACGCAGTGAGTATCGTCGAGAGTCCGGGATCCCGTAGTCGCATGGGCGCGCTGTCGGCGGCACTGATCATCGAGCGGGATGTCGGCCTTGAGTCGATCGTCCATTACACATGTCGCGACAAGAACATGCTCGGCATGATCTCCGACTTGCTAGGCGCCGCGGCAGCCGGTATTCGGAACGTGCTCGTGGTTTCCGGAGACCTGCCTGCGATGGGCCCGTACCCAGATGCGACCGCGGTCTTCGATATCGACTCGATTGGTCTCACCAACGTCGTTCAGGGTCTGAACCGCGGTGTGGATCCCGGTGGAAACGCCATCGGCGCACCGACCGAATTCGTGCAGGGCGTGGCACTGAACCAGGCGGCTGTCGACCAGGAACGTGAGCGGACACGCTTCGGTTACAAGGTGGAGGCGGGTGCGGACTTCGCAATCACGCAGCCGGTATTCAACCCGGAAGCTCTCGAACGCTTCCTGGATGCGATGACGCCGGACATCCCCGTCGTGGCTGGTATCTGGCCCTTCTTGAGCCTGCGGAACGCCGAGTTTCTCGCGAACGAGATGCCGGGCGTGGACGTTCCACCGGAATTCGTGGAGCGCATGCGAAGAGCGCAGAACTCCGGGCCCGATGCAGCCCTTGAGGAGGGCGTTGCCATCGCTCTGGAGATGATCGAGTCCACCCGCCACCTGGTCCGCGGATTCCACCTCACAGCGCCCCATCGGAACGTGGAGATCGCCCTCAGAGTGCTGCGCGAAAGCGGGATACGGGCGACGGCGTAGGGGCCCCGGCGCTACACCAGGTCGAGAATTCGGCCCAAAGTACGTCCGGCCGTGCGCTCACCGAGGTTACTGATGTAGATCTTTTCCGCGCCTACCGCTCGAAGCTCACGGATGCTGCTGGCGCAGATCTCCTCAGGCGTGGCTCCAGCGTCGAACTCGGCGACAATCTCTTTGGCGGGCACCGGGAAAAAGTCTCCGAGCGTCGCCAGAGTAAGGGGGTTCGCGGACCGGTAGTAGAAAACTCCGAACACAACCGGCTTAGTGGACTCGACCCGGCCTGATTCCTCCAAGAAGCGCTCCACTGCGTCGGTCGAGTGGTGCGAGACAATCTGGCTGAGCGCGTAGTCCGCGTTTGCGTCTGGAGCGTTGATGAATGCGACCTGCTCCTCTGCGGAGCGGTGCGGATTCACCCATCCGCCCAGCGTGAGCGAGGGTACGCGGCTCGAGAGAATCTCCCGAAGATCGCGACCGTGGGGAACACAGCGCGGAGGCGGGACCGAGACGTCCCCACCGAGGACGGTGAGAGACTCGAAGCCATCCGAGGCAGCTCGCACCGCGAACGTCTCGCAATACTGCAGGGTGTGCTTGCACGTCAGGATGGGGACAATCCGCGAGAGTTCGACCGAGTCCCCCACATTCCCGCCCACATGAGCGAGGTTCTCCTCCTCTGCGGCACCGACCGCGTTGTCCGTGAGGAAGACGAAGAGTTCCTGTCGCGTAAGCCGTCCCAGCGTGTGATGCAGATCGATCCAGGCCGATATTCCCTCGGTGCCGCTCAAGTCGATGCGGGGCGGACGTAGCTCGACTGTCACCAGGGATCCGGGCTTGCAAAGCGCATCCATGAGCATGCTCACGAGCCGACGAGCCCCTCGACCTCATCGGCCGCGGTAGGCAGTGCACTCGTCAGCACCTCGACCCCGTCGGCCGTCACCACCACGTCGTCTTCGATTCGTATGCCGATACCCGACCACCGGTCGGCTCGTCCCTCGCTCAGTGGCGGTCGGAAGTAGAGACCGGGCTCGACCGTGAAGACCATCCCGGGCTCCAGAATCCGCGCTTCGCCTGCGCGCGCGTAGTCACCCGGATCGTGTACGTCGAGTCCGAGCCAGTGTGACGTCTGGTGGGGAAAGAAATCCCGAAAGGTGCCTTCACCGAGTGCGGCATCGAGATCCCCGGACAGAACGCCCAGGTCGAGGAGGCCCTGCGTCAGGACACGAGTAGAGGCGTTGTGAACGTCCCGTATCGTGGCCCCGGGCCGAACCACCGCAATCGCAGATCGACGTGCTTCGTCGACCACCTCGTAGACGGTACGCTGCTCATCCGAAAACCGTCCGCTGGCGGGCAGTGTGCGTGTCACATCTCCATGATAGAGGCCGAACTCAGCACCCGCGTCGATCAGGACAAGTCCACCATCCGGAATAATCCTGTCATTCGAGACGTAGTGCAGCACACACGTATTTTCTCCACCTCCGACGATCGAGTCAAAGCCCGGCCCCGTAGCACCAGAAGCACGAAAAGCTCGCTCCAACTCCGCCTCGACGGCCCACTCGCCCACACCTTCACCGATCGCATACGCAGCAGCCCGGTGCCCCTCAAGCGTAATCCGGCACGCCTCCCGGATCACGCTCAGCTCGTGGCTCGACTTCACCAGTCGCAGGTCGTCCAGGATCTCACCCGGATCAATCACACCTCTGGGTCCAGTCCCGTGCCGCGGTCCCCGAGCACGCCCGGTCGTAAGAGCGCCCAACACAAGATTCTCGACCCGGTCGCCCCGGCCGAGGCGGACGTAGATGCGATCAGCGCCACTGAGTAGTGTGGGCAGCCTCGTGCTCAACTCATCGATCGGATGAACCTCGTCCGCACCGGACACGACCTGCGCGCCGTCCGGACCAAGCCGTGGGCCAGCCCACAGTTCCGCGTTTGAGTCGCGGCGAGGTGCAAACCCCTCGAGCCGCGGCTTGGAACCACCCACCAGCACCGCGACGCAACCAGCTTCGGTGAGACCAGTCAGGTAGAAGAGCTCGCGATCC
>DGOW01000056.1 GCA_002390225.1 Gemmatimonadales bacterium UBA4456
GAGATCTCGCGCACAGCGGCCAGGTTCGGGGCGCGCCCACGGTCGGCAAGGACAACGGCATACGTGGAGTCCGCGGACCAGATCTCGACCGGTGGATCGCCCGGAGCTGGAGGCGCGGAGGTCAGTAACTCCTCAGCCTGACGGCGCAGATTCAACCAGACCCCGAAGTCGACGCGGATCTCGGGAAGCCAGTCCGCAGCAGTCAGCCCCGACCCCACCGGCGGGCTCAACGGCGTCCGGTAGATGTAGAAATTTTCGGCGTCGCTCCCGACCTTCAGAAAGAATCGATTCGCCCGGGTAGTCCCGAAGTCCCCTTCCTTGGCGATGGCCCACAAGCGGGCTTCCCGATACGACAGGAAGTCGCGCGGCCGCTGGGGGAAGCGGTAGTAAACCTCGGCCCGCCCACCGTCGGGCACGTCCTGAAACGCGATGCTGAGCGATTTCTCATTGAATTCGATGCCCTGCCCCGAGAAGGCTTGTGTGGGGTCTGTCAGCTCCTCCAGAACGCCAGGCGGTGAGACGTACTCCTGCCCCTCCGTAACCCTGGAGACAGTCGTCACCTCGACACGGCCGATCTCTGACAGCGTGTCGCCCACAATGCCATCGAGCACACCCTCCCCTGCGCGTTTGATCCATCGAGAGCCAACCAGGCGCATACGAGCGAGTTCGACCTCGCCGGACGGACCCGTGGCGGTCACCCTCAGGTGGCGGATCGCCCGCAAATCAGCCTCGGAGATCGGCCCACCTACCTCGATCGCACCCGCACCGCGAAGGGGCACGCGATACAACTGGAAGTCAGTCCCTGTCTCTGCGCGCGTTCTTGCCAGGAAGGGGGAAAGCCCATCGAGCGAGATCACGTAACGGAGGTGACGTTCAGCTACATCCAGATTGCCGTCCGCATCCAGGTCTTCTGAGTCGGGACGACCGTTCCCACGCGTACATACTGCTCGAGGATCCCCGAGCGGATAGATCACACCACGCGCCGCCTTACAGGACTCGGCCCAGACGCCCAGTTCGTCACGCACGTCGCTCCAGATTTCCCCGAGCCGCGGATCAGCCTCCTGGTCGAGCTGGCCCAATCCCCACAGACGACCGTCGATTCGGGTCCCGTTGGTCGCATTATCCGGTCCCAGAAAGAATGCGTCTTCACTCACCGTGCCGAGATCGATGATCAGATTCAGGGCGCCGTCACCGGCGGCATAGAACTCGAGGAAGTCGGTCTTCGTCAGATCCAGTCCGTTGGTGGATAGGGGCGTCATGGTTGAACGCCATCCCGACTGACCTGACGCACGCGCCTGCCCGAGGCTCATGCGCAATCCGGGTTCACGAAGTTCGGAGCCAGCTAGGCGGATCTGGTTGTCGATGTCCGTTCTCGGGAAGAGACCTTCCCGGACGCCCAGACTGTCTCCGTTCGGTGCCTCGAGGATCCATCTGTGCTGCCAGACGAGAGGCCCTGCCGTCGTGCCATTCAAGACAGCCGGAAGAATCATCTCCGCCCCATCTCGTGCAGCCGGAGCACTGGCGAGTTGCCAGTTCTGTGATGTTAGGCCGATCGGGATCTGTGCAGTCCCGTCGAAGTCGTCCACGAACGCCTGGTCGAGCGTGTTGGGATTCGGCACAGACAACGCCACCTCGCCGTCGGCCGAGAACGACGACGTGCCGGCGAAGTTGAGGCCCGGTACCCGCTCGAGGAACCGATCGAACCACCCGACCGGCGCGTCATATCGGCCGCTCAGCCCACCCAGGAGTGCCGCTCCCGGCTCGGTCCCGAGAATCGGTCTGGTGACCACCGTGCGCTCGGACTGATACAGACCGAGCAGATCGATACCGCCTCGACTTCCCAGCGTGCTGCTCGTGCGCAGTCCAAACACCTGAGTCGGCGAAACCTGAAAAAGGCTGCGCTGCTCCCACGTCGCTCGAACGCTCGCGTTCGGCGACGATGCGAAGAGGATGTCCGGCTCGAGAAGCTGAACCTGACCGACGTCATAATCGATCTCGTAGTCCGCTCCGCGGGTCAGAATCCGCTCACCCAGAAAAATCCGTTCACTGCCATCACGAATCCCGAAGGCCCCGAGCGAGAAGGAGGAGATCAGTCCTTCCGATCGGAGACGGTACGACAGCGTCAGGCGAAAGCGGCCGGCGTTGTCACGCTCGAAAGGATCCTCTTCCTCGTAGATGGCTTCATTGGCGTCCTCGCCCAAGATGGTCTGCGTCACGCCCTCGGTCAGCCCGAGGGACGGAACAGGGGGAGGCTGCGCGAACGGCCGCAAAGTCGGAAAGACGATGAATGATCCCTGCACCGGCGGCTGATCCTGGAAGAACTCCTGACTCGGTGAATACACGAACGCCGGATCGAGTCCGTCAACCGGCGCCTCTTCGTCGAGTCCGAAGAGCCGAAGGAAGGTGATATCAGCCCCCG
Source organism: Gemmatimonadales bacterium UBA4456 (assembly GCA_002390225.1). Classification (GTDB taxonomy): domain Bacteria; phylum Gemmatimonadota; class Gemmatimonadetes; order Longimicrobiales; family Gaopeijiaceae; genus UBA2589. Next base: position 2,420 of record DGOW01000056.1, read on the forward strand.
ACAAACGGCGTTTGAAGGTGCGCCCGGCCGAGAGTTCACCGAGTGAGACCGAGAGCGAGACGGAGCCCGGTTCGACGTCTGCCGATCCAGAAACGCGGTAGATCTGATGCATTTCGCGATCCCATGTAGGCCGACCGGGCTGATGGTTCGCGCCCGACGCTCTCAGGAGCTGGAGTTCGGGCCGGCCGCCCTGGTTGTAGATGATCTCGGGGTTGTAGTCACCAATGGTGTCACCGGCCGCAGTCACGTAGGTGACGGCCAGCATCTCCTCCCGGCTCAGCGGTTGGCGCAGGGCGATCCAGAGTCCGCTGGGATGGACGAAGAAATCGGTCCCCTGCTGGAGATTCCGAAACCATCCTGACTCACGGACGGGCGGGTTGGTGCCGTCGTCCGCTACCGCGTCGAGCTGAATGAATCCCTCAACCTGCTGCTGAAAGACCGGATCGTCCTCGAAGCGGTAAAGCTGGATGAGCTGGTCGCCCGGAGCGACGGCAGGCGGCGCGGAGGCTGGGTCCAGCTCGAGGGCGTCGACATGTGGGTAATCGTCGATCTCCCGAGGATCGACGAGGAAGAAGAACTGCCCGCGGACGTAGTCGGCGTCGTCCAGTACCAGCGTGTCCTCCTGGACGAACGCACGCTGATCACCGAACCCGGTCAACTGAAAAGAGCGAGAGTTCAGGTCACCGCGCTGTTGCGCCCACACGGTCTGGAAATCGACGGGGCCCACCTGGCCTTCCGCCTGAAAGCCGAAGTTGCCCGCAGGAAGCCCCTCGGTCAGAAACCTCGACTGGGGAAGCCGGAAGGTGACATCGCCGACCTCCAGCTGGCGGAGTACGTCGTCCTCACCGCCTTGGTAGAAGAAGTTGATCCGGTTCGCCGCGTCGAACTCACGGGCCTGATCAAAGTCGACGTCGACCGTCACCCGATCCAGGATCGTTCCGCTGACTTGGATCCCGAACTGCAGGTCCGGGCTTAGCTGAGGTAGAATGGACGGATTACACCCCGCTCCAAACTGTGCATCGCACGGTTGGAATCGCGTCCAGTCACCACCCAGTTCCATGCGACTGCGGACGTTCAGGGCCAGGTCCGCATATTCGGTGACAAACCGGCTACCATCTCCCGGCGAAGTCACTGGCCCAGCCAGTGCGGCGGGAGGTAGGTATCGGGCGCTGCCCAGGATCTCCAGCTCGTAGGGTCGTGACTGCAGGGCGATATCGAGCGGCGACGGCACCGACAGCCGATCCCTGATTCCGACATCTGCCTGAAGTCTGTCATGCACCAGGACGCCACGAACGGTTCTGTAGCGAAGTCCTCTACCAAACGGAGCGGCCCGGTCCTCGCGCCTCGGGCGCCCGAGCCCGGCTGACGAAACTCGAATCCGCCGCATGCCCAGCGTGACATGCGGTTCGTCCTGGTCAGCGGATAGCCCCAGGCCGACCGACGCGGCCCGCTGATCGAGAGCCGCTCTGAGGATCGTGTCGGCGGGGACGTCGAGGCGAGCGTCGATTACATTCTGCCCGACATCTACACGCACCAGTTCGTGCCCCGCGATGACGGGGGCGATCAGGGCTGCGAGAAGGGTCAGGAGTTGTGGGATCACGCTGTGGGTCGATGCGGGTCCGAACGCGAGTGTGGGCGAACAGAGTCAGACCATGGTCGCTCTGCGAACACACTGCGAAAGTCGGTGTAGGGAGGGCGCGGTGATTGGGAGCTGGGATTCTTATTCGACAGAGAGAACGCTGTAGTGCGCAAGGGAGTGCTCGCCTTATACCTGATACGCGCCCATCTGGGCCCGTTTCTGTTCGCGCTCGCGGCGATCACCGGCCTCCTGTTCGTCAACGCAGTGGCACAGCGCGTTGATTCGCTGGTGGGCAAGGGGCTGCCTTGGCAGGTCATCGTCGAATTCCTGATCCTGTCGCTACCCCATACGATTGCGCTTTCACTCCCGATGGCGGT
>DGOW01000087.1 GCA_002390225.1 Gemmatimonadales bacterium UBA4456
GGCTTCGAGCTCTACACGCGAGGTGGGCCGGATGTCGTGCGCGAATTGGTCGCCCGGGGCAAACGAGTCTTCCTCGATATCAAGCTCCACGACATCCCGAATACGGTTGCCGGTGCGGTGGTCGCGGCGTCTGATCTCGGGGTCGACCTGCTGACGCTTCACGCATCAGGAGGGCCGCGGATGCTGGAGTCGGCTGCGGCTGCCCGTTCCGGAGACCTCAGGCTTCTGGCGGTGACAGTGCTCACGTCGCTTACGCCGGACGAAATGAGTGCAGTGTGGGGCAGGGATATTCGCTCTGTGCGCGATGATGTCGGTCGCCTTGCGCTGATGGGCAGGGACGCCGGCGTCGATGGGATCGTCGCTTCGGCCCTCGAGGCTAGCTGGATCCGTCAACAGGTTGGCCCAGATTTTCTCATCGTGACGCCCGGCATCCGACCCGCCGGCTCGGATGTAGGCGATCAGAATCGGGTTACGACCCCGGGGGACGCCGTGCGAAATGGAGCGGACTACCTCGTCATTGGTCGCCCGATCACCCAGGCGGATGATCCGGTCGCCGCCTTTGCCTCAGTGCTCCAGGAGATCGACGAGGCCGAGTCCGAGGCCTAGTCACCTCTGTTCGTTCTCCGCTGGTCCGGCGAACGTAATCGCAGATCGACTGCATGCCCGCCAACGCCGCGACCTATGTCACTGAAGGTCTACAACACCGCGACGCGCTCGCTTGAGGAATTCGTCCCACTCCGGGAAAGTGAGGTGGGGGTCTACGCCTGTGGCCCCACCATCTACAATCACGCCCACATAGGAAACTTCCGGGCCTTCCTCTTCTTCGATCTCGTCCACCGGCACCTTGAGTGGAGCGGATACGACGTCCGGTTCGTCATGAACCTCACGGACGTGGACGACAAAGTGATCGAGGCGGCATATGCAGCGGGCATGTCGATCGAAGAGCACACCGAACCCTTCGGCGAGACATTCCAGGCCGACTGCTTGACGCTCGGTGTCCGGACCGTGGACCGCTACCCGCGGGCGACCGAGTATATCGAGCGTATGGTCGACTTCATCGGCACGCTGATCGACAACGGACATGCGTACGCGGCTGACGACGGCGCCGTGTACTTCTCGATCACGAGCTTCCCCGAATACGGCAAACTTAAAGGGATCGACACCTCGACCCTGATCGCCGGATCGCGTGTCGCACACGATGAATACGAGAAGGAGGACGCTCGTGACTTCGCCCTCTGGAAGGCAACCACGGCCGAGGACGAAGCGGTTGGTGCGGCGTGGGATTCACCGTGGGGCCGGGGACGTCCGGGCTGGCACCTCGAATGCTCGGTCATGAGCATGGCCGAACTCGGTGACACCCTCGACATGCACCTCGGCGGGGAGGATCTGATCTTCCCCCACCATGAGAACGAGATCGCCCAGTCTGAATGCGCGACAGGTCATCCATTCGTGCGTTACTGGATGCATGTGAAGCATCTCTTCGTCGAGGGGCGGAAGATGTCCAAGTCTCTGGGCAATTTCATTCGCGTGCGAGAGCTGCTCGAGGAGGGATATGATCCAGCGGCAATTCGGCACCTGCTGATCTCGTCGCACTATCGGGGTGATCTCAACTTCACGCGCGATGGTCTGAAGGCGTCGTCGTCGGCGGTGCAGCGTCTGCTCGACTTCGAAGCCCGTCTGACGGATGTGGCAACGGACGACTCGGTGGAGCCATCGACGCTCCCCGAGCTGGCCACAACTATGGTGGTCGGGTTCCGTACCGCGATGGACGATGACTTCAACTCGGCAGATGCACTCGGGTCCGTGTTCGGCTTCGTCACGAAGGTGAACGCCGAGCTCGATGAGCGGGGAACCGTCCCCTCCGGTGATCGCGACGCCGCGTTGGACGGGCTCCGTTCGATGGATCAGGTGCTCGGCTTACTGGAGGTGGCTCACGCGTCGCGGACCGTCGACGACGATCTCGTCTCTTGGGTCGAGCGGATGATCGAAGAGCGAGCCGCTGCGCGCGCAGCGAAAGACTTCGGGCGCGCAGACGAGATCCGGGACTCACTATCGGCGAAGAACATCGTGCTCGAGGACGGGGCAGGTGAGACACGCTGGAAGATTGTGGGCTAACGGGTCTCGTGCAGACTGGCCCGCTGGAACTGCGGCGCCGCTCCCTCCGGGGTGGTGCACACGGCTCTCTTCACCGCGAAAGCACCCGAAGATAGCTTGTACCGCGCGCTGGCGTAGCTCAACTGGTAGAGCATCGGATTTGTAATCCGAAGGTTAAGGGTTCGAGTCCCCTCGCCAGCTCCGATGCACAGCCTGGACCTGTCGCACTAACAGAAGCTCAAAGCCTTACACTGCAGTCGAATTCGCCTTGGGCTAAAGCCGTTAGGCAAATGCCTAAGCCAACGACAATTAAAGCGAAATACACGATTCAGAGTGTTTCGCGGAATCTCCCGCCTCGCGGCTAAATGAATACAGGGCTTCGAGCCCTACTACATGTAAAGGACGAATAGACGGATCAACATCCTCAAGCTTCTTCAGGCACCTAGCGCACAGCCCTCCGTTTCCTTTCTTCCGATCGCGACTCGCCTAATAAGGCTTTGAGACTCACGCGGGGAAGAAGGAC
>DGOW01000036.1 GCA_002390225.1 Gemmatimonadales bacterium UBA4456
GGGAACGCACGTACGACCCCGCCGCACCTGCACTTCGGAGTCTACCGACGCGGTCAGGGCGCTGTGAATCCAGCGCCATTCATCAGGCGGCCTGCAGGAGAGCTGGCGGAACTCACTGTTGACCTGAACCACCTGGGCGGCACGCTACGCCTGCGAAATGACGGCATACGGCTTCGCTCCGCTCCCGGTCTGCGCTCGCCGGTCATTCGGCAACTCTCCGAGCACACGCTCCTGCGGGTCCTCGGGGGATCCGGTGACTACTACCGAGTGCGTCTCCCGGACGGTATCCAGGGATACATCGCTGCGCGACTGACGGAAGATGCGAGCCAGCCCCTCGGACAGCAGGCCATCGTGGCGGGGGCCGAGACCGTGCGGGCTGCTCCGACACCAGGCGCACCTGCCGTCGCACGCCTGAATCAGGGAACTCGGGTGCCGATCCTGGGGCGATTCGATGGGTTCGTCTACGTGGTTGGCCCCGATGGGAGCCCGGGTTGGGTCGAGGACGCGCAGCAGCAGCAGTAGCGGCGAGTCCGGTCCGGGCTCAGGACAGCCGTCGGTTGATCCAGAACTGAAGGGCCAGCCACACGGCCAACGAGGTCGTGAACAGCCACAGCCCCATCGTGACAGGTGTCACAATGACCAGGGCACCGTCCCACATCACAGCGAGCATCGCCTCGAGTTCGGCTCGCTCTGCGCCCGTCGCGGCCCGGGCGCCCAGGGCGACGCGACCAAACCCGACCACCGTCCCCAGCAGTCCGACGACCGCGGCCAGGACGCCCCACGCCAGCACCGCATGATGTGGAGCGCCGCTCGCGGGCAGACGATCAGTCAGCTCCGAGATGACCATGCAGGCACGAATGATCGTCACGAGCAGGCCGAGTCCTACAACCGCCAGGGGGTAGAGCCACGGGCCGAGTAATCCAATCATCTGGGTCATCTTGTCACTCCCTCAGCGCCCGCACATCGCGGGCAACGGGTACGCTGATCGTCGCTGCCATGAGTTCACCCGCGACCACGCCCCACGTCCGGATGTTACCCGAGCCAGGACCGATGGCGCACATGCGTCTCCTCATTCGTGGGTCACACCGCAATCTGTGGAAGAAGCGCGCCACACGACACAAACGGGCGACCGACTGACATGGAGCGCGCCCATCGACCGAGCCAAACTTACGGGATCGGCGCTCAGTTGCGGTCGCGATTCACGAAAACCGGCTGTCAGCCCGCTGACCCACCGGCAATCCCGATCAGCGTGTCCCCGGGCTTGGGATCCAGACTCCGGCCGGGCGATCCCACGACAACGTCGCCCGACGGGCGCACGACGATCAGCGGCACCGCATCCGTTCCGTGCTCGGAATGCCAACCTGGCAGACCGAACTGATCGGTGATCGCCGAGGACGTGAAGTGGGCGCCCTCACCCACCCTTCGCTGAAGCTCCTCATACGTCAGCTCGCTCGAACCGAGCACCCGCGCGCGTAGCTCCGATGAGAGTGCCCATGCCCCCTGACCCGCCGCGCCTGTCGGCGCCAGCTGGTACAGATTCTGGCGACCGAACAGATGGACGTAGTGGCGCGCCGATAACGCATTGACTTCGTCGTTTGCCGTGAGCGCAAGGAGCTTTCCCATTCCGGGAAGTTCCAGCTCATCGTCCACCTGGTCGCTCAGTACGCTCCCGTGATAGACGGGAAGCCCCTCCTCCCGGGCGTTCCCGACCAGGCCGATGTTTGTGTCTACAACCAGAACCGGCAGGTCGGCTCGCTGCAGCGCCTGTGCCAGACCACGCGCGAAGGAATGTGCGCCGATGATCACGAAGCCGTTCGGATTGCGGTCGGCGAGCCCCAGACGGAGGGCGAGGGGTCGGCCCACGAGTCCGTAGATAGCTACCGATCCCGCGATGATCAGGAACATGATCGGGACCAGCTCTTCGGCACCGACAAATCCCTCTTCCTCCAACCGCAGCGCAAACACGGCGGTCACGGCAGCCGCGACAACACCACGCGGCGCCATCGCTGAGACGAAGATGCGGTCCCGTCGGCCAAGGCGGCCATCCATGGTGCACAGGGCGACCGTGATCGGGCGGACGACGACGACCAACAACAGAAGAAAGAGGATGAAACGCGGACCGATGATCGCCTGGAGGTCACTCCACTCGACCCGTGCCGCGAGAACGATGAACAGCGCCGAGATGATGAGGACCTGCAGGTTCTCCTTGAACTCAGTGATGTGGCTGATATCGACGCGACGCTGGTTCGCCAGAGCGACGCCCATCACGGTCACCGCGAGCAGCCCCGACTCGTGCTGGAATGCGTTGGAAAGCCCGAAACCCAGAAGCGTCAGTGCGAGAGCAGCGGCGGAATGAAGATGGTCCGGGATCCAGTAGCGCTCGAGGCAGACCACAAGAAGCGCCGCGGGCAGCAGCCCAAAGAGTGAGCCGAAGACGAGCGTTTTTCCGATCCCGATGAACGCCGTAGCAAAGGCGCCGTCTATGAGGGCTTCAAAGACGAGCACTGCGAGGACGGCTCCGATCGGATCGATCAGGATGCCTTCCCACTTCAGAATCGCGCCTCCCGGCCCCGTGGGCCGGATCTGTCGCAACAGCGGGAGCACGACAGTTGGCCCGGTTACAGTGAGGATCGATCCGATCAGGATCGCGAGCGGCCATGAGAGCTCAAGCACGTAGTGTGCAGCCACGGCAGACAGCCCCCAGGTAACCGCCGCACCCAGAGTCACGAGTCGGCCCACTACGCGGAGCTGATCGCCCAGCTCTGGCAGATGCAGCGTCAGCGCGCCCTCGAACAAGAGGATCGCAACCGCAATCGCGACGAGAGGGAGCAACAGATCCCCGAACATCGCCTCAGTCGGGACGAGCCCGATGCCGTCTGGCCCTGCCGCCATACCGAACAGTAGGAGCAACAGAATGGCAGGGAGCTTGAGGCGCCATCCGAGCCACTGGGCGGCACCGCCGAGGACAGCTACGGAGACTAGTCCGACGACGAAGGTGTCATTCACGCGAAAAGGAACCCTGTCCAGGACATCGATCGTGCGCGCATTGCACCAGAATCATACAATGTAACCCTCTGGGCTCGGGCGAGTTCGAAATGTCTGCCGGTGAAAGGGAAGCGACGAAGCCCCAGCTGGACCGCATGTCCAGCCGGGACTCCGTATATGCGGCAGCGGCAAGCCGCCAGCGTCGCTCGTTAACCGATCGTGAGCTCGTAGCTGTAGCCCCAGACCATCTCTGCTGAATCGAACTGGGCGTCGACGAGTTCGGCCATATCGGTTGCACCGACGACGACCGACGTACTCACCGTGCCGAGTGGTGCGTCCCCTTCCCCGAAGAAGGTGAACACTATGGAGACCGATGCGCCCTCTTCAAGAGTCTTGTTGATCACCGACCCGCTGACCCTGGCCCCACCACCGCCGAAGCGCTGCATTTGCAGCTGATCCAAGCTGACTTCCAGTTCTTGCGCAGTCCCCATCGCCAGCTGAGTCGCCTCGACATCCTCAACCCGGTTTGCCGACTGAGCCCAGATGAGCCAGCCGTTTTGGCTGTAAGGGTCGAGTCCGACCCACTGCTCTGCCACCGGCGGGATGTCCGCGAAGGCCTCGTCGAGCAGCAGGGAGCGCGCCCACATCTCCAGCGCATCCCGATCCGTGTTGTGCAGGTTCACCGCGGCGCTGAAGGCCCGGACTGCGTTGACGTAGTCGTTGGCCGAGTAAAACCCGACACCGATCGCGAACATTGTCTCGCCGTCGAGGCCCGGCTGCGAGATCAGCTGCTCGTATACCTCGAGCGCATCCTCTTCCCTGCCGGCGTCCATCAGGACGGTGCCGAGGCTCCGGATGTGATCGATGTTGTCCGGCTCTGCGGCCATCAGACCACGATAGGCGTCTGCAGCCTCATCGTACTGACCATTGGCGGCCAGAACCTGAGCTTCGAGGAGCGGCAGCACCGAGGCCTGCTCCTGCCAGCCCGCCATCGTCACCGAGTCTGCGACAGCAGCCGTTTCCGACTCCATGAAGGCATCGACCTGCCCGATGAAGTCGATCGCCTTGTCGAACTCACCGAGTGAGCCGTAGAGCTGGGCGACTGTAATCATTACCTCAGGGCGCTCCTTGAAGATGGCGTGCGCATCTTCGAAGAGGGAAACCGCACCCTCATAATCTCCGGCTCCTACGAGCGGAGAGGCTTCCTGATACAGATCGACCCACGCCGACTGACGAATCGACTGGTCTTCGAACTCGTAGAGCGGGTACAGCTCCATCGCCTTGTCGAAATAAGCTCCAGCCTCGGGATATTGTCCCAACCCGAGGGCGGCTAGGGCAGCTAGACGGTGGCCGAGCGGGTTGATGGGATTCTCCGCGATCTCTGCCTGAGCGTGCTCGAGTGCCATCCGGAAGTAGGCCTGCTTTTCACTCTCGTCATCCGAGTCCTCAGCATCCTCGAGCCTGTCTTCCGCGTCCTCAGTGTAGTCGGTGTCTCGGGGACGCTCGCCCACCTGTGCCGACAGAGAACCCCCTGCCAGCATCATCAAAAAGGCAATTAGTCCAAGTCCAGTAGCTACCCTTTTCATGCACTCCGCTCCCTTAGTCCATTTCGGTCAGGGTGATTCTCGTTGAGGTGGGCCGCCTGAGCAATATGCGCAGCGCCTCTCTCTCACCCACGAGCTTGCTACACAAAACCCGACGCGCATGTTGCCGCGCCACCAGGGTGTGCCACCTGAATGGTACATCCTGCCGCGGCCGAATGTTGAGACTCCCACGGTGACCTGACAGGGTGACCTGAATCATACACGCGCCATCCCTGGGGCGAATTCCGCCGCGCTCCCGGTCATCCTATGTCAGCATTCATCATCACCAGGCAGCCCTGAGATACATACGCAGGATCAAGGGCCCCTTCTCATCGCCCTCGATGCCAGGCTACTCGGTCAGTCCCCGTCTTCCGAATCATCAGGATCACTGACCATGTGCTGGACCTGTTCAACGACCCGCCGTGCGCCAAGAAGCCGCCCCGAGATTTGGTGAGCAAACGCGATCAGGCCCACCGCTCCAGCCACAATACCCACGAGGTTGTTGAGCGCGAACAGCAACACCACCGCGACTACCAACCACTGCCACCGAGCCCCGAGCCAGGCTCCCAGCCTTTCCCCAATGTCCCGCGAGGGCTGATCTGAGGCTGTCATGGTCGTCGTGCCTCTGTGAAGCCAATAGTGAACTGACTCACATCATCGATGACGATGCAGGATCGGGATCTCGAAGGCTTCAATTGGGGGCCGGGCGCTGAAGGTATACGAGGATATTTATAATATGGATCTGGCGCTGCGGCTGCCGGAAATCGTCCGACGAGGCGGCACTGGGGTCGCCGGCCAGAATGAACGGCGTGGCTACGTTGTCTGAAAAGCCCTGTCGCCCGCTCTCCGTTGGTCGACGGGATGCCTGGCCGAAGACCCGCTGGAGGTACATCGCAGGCATCAGCTCCAACAGGCGCGGATCGGTCAGGATCGAGGGGTCGTATCCCAGCAAGACCAACCCCCGCAATAATTTAGGCGAACACCAGATATCCGATGATCAGCCCCACCAAGGCACCCATTGGTGCCAGAGCGGTCAGACCCAATCTAGCTGCAATCGCTCCATCGATTTTTCTTTGCAGGATGAGGTACCGATCGAGGCCTACATACGTGCCGCTTTCGAGATAGGTGTGCAACTGATTCACTTACTTTCTCCTAATTGGGAGGCGGCTTTCTCTGTTTGAGGCGGAGTCGCCCGATATCGTGGTCAGGGTAAATGACAGACGGCTATGCAGGCTGTCAAAGAAAGACCCCGTCGCCCCCGAGTCCACTTGCTTTGCCGCGACCGCTGCGGAGCCCAAGATGGCGACCTAACATCTAGCGTTGCTACCGCGTGGCCTTCACGATCTCAGCGCGGAGCGCTTCGAGTTCCGCTTCCCGAACAATCTACAATTGAGTGGCCTTCTAAGAACTCGGCAAAATCTACGGTAACTCTTTGTATCATTAACGGCCTTGTCCGACAATCATCATAAAACACCATCGCCCTATTCTTAGTGAACTCAAAAGTGTCCTCCGGAATGAGTCCTAGGCGGTACTGATCATAGGCATTGAGATAGCTTATTATACGGACTCTCGTTATGGCAAAAAACACCACTCGCTCATCATCGTTCGACCAATCTATATCGGGTATCAAGCCGCCTTCAAACAGCTTCAGTGCTATATCATTACCCTCTAAAGCAGTTGAATAAAATGACATAAGAGCGTCATTTCTAGATTGAAGCTGACTGGCTATCGCTATAGTTTGAGATTGTTGGACTTCAATACCCACAAAAATTAAAGACCCAATAATACCTAGCATACCCAGCATATTGGTTATATCTGCAAGCGCAATTACTCTTGCCGTCCTCGTTCCGCTAGACATAATACCCTCCCTCCTTAAGACATATCTGCATCTTGGATACCAGCCGATATTTTTCTCAATCGGTTCCTAACGTACTCACTATCTCGCCTCACCCGAGTGCCAATTGCTCCGGACGGGCTGTTTGCATCAGGAATGGGCGGGAACGTTCTCGTCGGTGTGGACGTGGGCGCGCTTGCTAGCCTCGTCATCGGCCTGCCCACATTGTGCGATCGCGACTTAGAGGTTGCCCCCGACCATGTACCGCTGCAACCACCTGATCGATCAGATCTTGAGGAGTCGGATTCATGGCAGATCAATCTCGACCGGATAGGTTGCCACGCGGGCCTGAGCGCCAGCGCCAACAAGGTCCTGCCGGGGCCTGACGGCCATGATCGAGAAGAGGTACGGACACCTAGCCACAGTGAGGGACCGGAAGGCTGTCGTGGAGTTCTTGCCGAACCTCAACGAGCAGCCAAAACAGGTGCGCGTTTAGGCGTTTGTCACAGAGTTTGTCACAAGACAGGCAGCAAAAAGCCCCGGAAGGACGCTAAGTCCAACCGGGGCCTTCGCTTACCACAGAGCGGGAGACCGGGCTCGAACCGGCGACCCTCAGCTTGGGAAGCTGATGCTCTACCAACTGAGCTACTCCCGCGCGGCCGACAAATGTAGCGAGGGCCGTAGGGTGGTCAACAAGAAACCGGGCGGCCCGGCCAAGGCCGAACCGCCCGTCTCTTTCTTCCGGTTTGGCTCAGGTCAGTTGACCCGATAACCATACCCACCGACCTGCTCTGCGGAGTCGAACTGGATACTGAAGACCTGAGCCATATCGGCCCCACCCATTGTCACGGTCTCGGTAACCGAGCCGATCGGGGTGCCGTCACTCGCGTAGAATGTGAAACGAAGGGTCACCCTCTCGCCCTGATCCATCGTCTTGTTCACGACTGAGCCGTTGACCTCTGCACCACCGTTGCCGAAGCGCATCAGCTGGAGGTCGTTGACGATGAACTCGAGCGCTTCAACGGCCTGGATGGCCTCCTGAGTCGTCTCCGCGTCACCATTCTGGTTGGCAGACTGCGCGAGAATCAGCCAGCCGTTTTGCCCTGAGGGGTCGAGATCGATCCAGCGCTCCGCAACTACCGGCAGTTCGGTGTAAGCCGAATCCAGCTGGAGCGAACGAGCCCACATCTCGATGGCATCACGGTCGTTTACGCTCGCGGTCGCCGCGTTCCCGAAGGCCCTGGCCGCGTTCCCGTAGTCGTTCGACTGGTAAAAGCCGACGCCGATGGAGAACAGTGTCTCGGAATCGAGGCCGGGCATGTCCATCATCTCGAGGTACACGGAGGTCGCCTCGGTCTCGCTCCCCATCTCCATGAGAATGGCGGCGAGGCCCCGCTTCAGTTCGACGTCATCAGGGTTGGCGGCGGACATTTGACGATAGGTGCCCACTGCCTCTTCGAACCGTCCGGCATCCGCCAGTACCTGTGCCCGAAGCAATGGGAGCGGCTCAAGCTGCTCCTCCCAGCTCGCTGCCGTCGCCGAGTCGGCCTGCATCATCGTCTCGGAGCCGGCGAACGCGAGCGCGGCATTGAGGTTCTCGATGGCCGCGTCGTGCTCGCGAAGTTGCGCGTAGATCTGACCCAGAGTCACCATGACTTCCGGACGGCCCTGGTAGATATCGTTCGCATATTCGAAGTACTGAGCTGCCGATTCGTAGTCACCGGACTGCACATACGGCGTCGCTTCCTGATACAGATCGATCCACGCTCGCTCGCGAACCGAGACGAGGTCGAACTCGTACAACGGCCGTAACTCGATCGCCTGATCGAAGTACTCACCGGCATCCGTATACTCGTCGGTGCCGATCGACGCGACACCGGCCAGCCGGTAAGCCAGCGGGTTGAGCGTGTCTTCCTGAATCGCGAGCTCGGCGAACTGCCTGGCCTGCGCGTACAGCTGCGCGGCTTCGGCGGGATCAGTGGCCTCTTCGGCTGCCTCAATGGCGTCTTCAGCAGAACGCGTGTTGTCCGTGTTGCGCGGGTTCAGCCCAGCCGAACCGCCACCGATGCTCGACATGCCACCACCACCGCCGCCACCACCCGATGCGCAGCCGGTCAGGGCGAAACCGAACACCATCGCCAGGACGAGTCCGAAACGGATCTTCATCCGGGTTCCCTCCATTGGAGTCATTTGCTGGGTAGACGGAATAACCTAGGGAGGGCCGAAAAGAGCGCCAAGACCCCGTGTTTCAGGGCTTCCAGACATTCAGACGTGGTACATATTGCGAGACGTATTTGTTGCAAGGTTCCTGCCAGAACCGCGCTGCCACCTGAGCACCGCGCTCACGGAACCCGAGGTGCGTGTCAGCGGCCCAGATACGTAAGGATTCGGCTCGCGAGCGCTTCTGAAAAGCCTGGCACACGTGCGATTTCCTCTCGTGTGGCCTCTTTCACCCCGCGCAGGGAGCCAAACCGGCGGAGCAGAACCTGCTGCTTCTTTGGCCCAACACCCGGGATGTCACCGAGGTCCGATCTGAGGGTTCGTTTGCTACGCAGCTTTCTGTTGTAACGGACAGCGAAGCGGTGCGCCTCGTCACGGGCACGCTGCAGGAGGTGTAGCGCACGATGTCTTCGGTCGAGTCGCACGGGGTCACGGCGACCCGGCATGAATACCTCCTCCTCTTTCTTAGCGAGGGCGATGACTGCGACATCAGAGAGACCGAGTGCCTCGAGCGCGGCAACAGACGCCGAAAGCTGGCCCTTGCCACCGTCGATGACCGCCAGATCCGGGATGGGCTTGCCGTCATCCACTGCGCGTCGGAAATACCGGCCGACCACTTCTCCCATCGAACGGAAGTCGTCGTTACCCCACCCCCCTTTGACACGCATGTGACGGTACATCGCCCGCCGAGGCTCTCCGTTCTCGAACACGACCGCGCTACCTACAACCTCGGTTCCCTGAATATGCGAGATGTCGAAGCACACCATGAGCCGGGGGACGACTTTGAGATCGAGTTCGTCCTGCAAGCGGAAGAGTGCCTCCTCCGCACGGTCCGATGCGTACGCCAGCGCAGTCACCCGGTCCTCGAGAATCTGACGGGCGTTTTGCTGTGCCAGCTCGATCAGTCTGGCCTTCTCGCCTCGTAACGGCACGGATACCTGCACGGTCCGCCCTGCGGCATCCGTGAGAATCTCCTCCAGCAACGAGCGATCCTCGAAATCGTCGGAGAGCAGGACCTGCCTGGGGAGATCGCCCATGGTCACATCGCCGGCGCTCAGGTAATGCCGAGACACCAGGGAACTGATCACGTCAGCGTCGGACTCCTCCATGATCTTCCCGAAGCGCTGCGATTCCCTTCCCAGCAAGAGGCCAGCGCGGACCTTCAGCACGACCCCGGCACCGAGATCACCGTCTCGAGCGATCGCCACAACGTCAAAATTGCCGCCCTGTGCCTTATGGACTCGTTGCTGGCTGGCCAGACTGTCGAGGCCGGCGAGCACATCCCGCATGGTCGCCGCACGCTCGAAGTCGAGGGCAGCCGAGGCCTCCTGCATCCGGTCCTCGATCTCGGCCCGTAATTCCTCCGTCTCACCTTCGAGAATCCTCAGGATCTCGTCGATCATCTCCCGGTACTCGGCCTCGCTCTGCAAGCCCACACACGGCGCCTTGCAACGCCCGATGTGGTAGTCCAGGCAGGCCCGCTCGGGAGCATCCTTCGGGAGGTCGTAGCGACAGGACCGAACCGTGTGGAGTCTTTTGATCAGCTCGAGCGCCTGCCGCATCGGCCCGACCGACGTATACGGCCCGAAGTAGCGACTCCGGTCGTTGACGACCCTGCGTGTGACAAAGACCCGAGGGAACGGCTCGTGGACGGTCACCTTGATGTAGGGGTACTTCTTGTCATCCCGCAGCAGAATGTTGAAGCGCGGTCGGTGCTCTTTAATGAGGTTGGCCTCGAGGATCAGCGCCTCGCTCTCACTCCCTACGACAATCGTCTCCACATCATCTATGAGCTTCACCAGCTTGCGGTTCTTCGCCGAGAGGTCCGCCTCGCGCTGGAAGTAGCTGCGCACACGCGGGCGTAGCACCTTCGCCTTCCCGACGTACAACACCTGATTTCGATCGTCGCGGAAGAGGTAGACACCTGGTCTCGTCGACAGCTGCGCCAGCCGCTCCTTGGTGACCTTCACGTCAGCCTTTCGCCAGACGGATCGGCATCTTCAACCCAAGTGCGACCCCTGCCCCGAAGTACACGACCCCGAACGGCACGAACGAGGCGATGGCCACAACCGCGGGATGCCAGGAGGGAAGCAGCAACTGGACGCCGACACCGGCGAGCGCCGCGCACGCGGCGGCCAGAGTCATACGGATAACGCTCGCCCCCGCAGCACTGTGGGGGCCGATTCGGCGGTTGAGGGCCCGGCGCAGCATCAGGTACTCGATCCACGCCCCTGAACTGGATCCGAGCGCTAGCCCAGCCGCTCCGAGACGCAGCGTCGAGAAGCCAAATTGATCGGCTGGAACCATGGCTGCGAACCCCACGCTGATCGAGATGAACACGCGCAGATACGCCAGGTTCGCAGGCGTTCTCGTATCGCGAAGCGCATAAAAGGCGGACGAGAGCACTCGTGACGACGCCGAAGCCGGCAACCCGAGCGCGTACATCGAGAGCACGCCCCAAGTGATCAGCATTTGCGCCTCCCCGAAGGCTCCCGTCTGGTAAAGCGCCCCTACCACGAGATCGCCCAGTGCGAGGTATCCGATCGCCGACGGGATCAGGAAGAAGAGCGCCCGTTCGAGCGACTGCGCGATCCGTTCGGCCAAAACGGCCCGGTCTTGCCTGCGCATGCGTGACAGCTCGGGAAGCTCGGCAGCGGCCACACCCGTTCCGAAGAGCGAGATCGGCAGATTGCTGAACGTCTGGGCATACCCCATCACCGCAACCGCACCCGGCATAAGACGCCCCGCAAGAATCATGTCGATCCAGCCGCTGATGTTCACGATTCCGCGAGCGCTGACGACCGGTATGAAGTTGCGCACAGCCTCGGCCACGCCCGGTACCCCTCGCCCCAGCGAGAGACGCATGCCCCGCACATGACGTATGAGGAATGGCACCTGAACGAGTAGCGTGAGCACACCCCCGATCAGAGCACCCCAGGCCAGCGTCACCACCAGCGGACGGCCGTCGAGCCCCCAATACAGGGCGCCTCCGACCATGGCCGTAATCATGGCAATGTTCCAGAACACCGGTGCCACAAACGAAATGAAGAACGTCCGGTGACTGTTCAGAATTCCAAGCGCCCACGCCGATATCACGAAGAGTCCGGTCATGGGGAAGAGAATCCTCACGAGCAGTACGGTGAGGTCCCGGGTTTCGGGGGTCCACGCAGGGAAGAACGCCCCCACCAGGATCGGTGCCAGCGCGATCCCCCCGAGCGCCATCGAACCGGCTAGCACCACCAGAATCCCGAGTGCCGCACCGGCGAACCGAGCTGCG
>DGOW01000079.1 GCA_002390225.1 Gemmatimonadales bacterium UBA4456
GGCTGCGTCACGTTCGAGCGGGCACCCGAACCGGGCGTGGCCTTCACCCCCCGGCGCGTCTTGGTCGCGGCACGGGTTCTGCGCGCATCCCCGCCGCTCACGTTGTCCGTGCGACGCACCCCCGTTGCCGCGGACCCTGAGCCCGCGGAGGTACGCGCCCGCGTGGCGCCCGGCCGGCTGATTGGACCCCCACGAGTTGTCCGCTCTGCGGCGACGGGTCTCCGACCGACCGTGGGCACCCGCGTCGCACGACCGGTGGCCTCCGAGGTCGGGGCTGTAGCCCGGGCCCTGCCACTGCGGGCGGCTGTGTTCGTGCCAGGAGCTCGGGTGGACGAGCCGGTCACCGCTGCGCCGACCCTAGGCGTCCTTCGGTTTACCGAGGCGACTCTGCCACGTTCTGCAGACGCCGAACCGCGACCGCCTGCGGTTGCAGCAGGTCGTGGTGAGGATGCCACTGAGGTACGAGGCTGGGCCGCAGCGGGCTGTGGTGCGGGACGGGGCTGGGCTCGACGTCCGCTGGCGGTCGCGCTGCGCCGACTCGGGTTTTCCTTGAAACGCGCATTCCCGGCATAGTACGGAATCATTGTGTCTGCAGAGGATGGGCGTCCGACGTAGTAGCCGCGGCTGGCGTACCGGTGCGGATTGGCGTAGAGCCTCCGGCCTCCGTAGCCGTTCCAGTGCGTACCGGACACATACCCGTCCCAGTACCCGTCCCAGTACGAGCCCCAAGGGTCATACGACCAGTAAGGGCCCCAAGGGTCGAAGAAGGGATCCGCTACGTACGCATACCGGGAGCCGCTCCACGCGTAGCGGCCGTAGTCCGCGCCCCAGTGGTCGTAACCCCGCGTGTAGGTCGGATAGTAGGAGGTCGTCACGACGCAGTGGTCGTAGGAGTACCAATACGGGTCGTAGCAGCTTGCCGAATAGTGAGTAGGCGGGCTGTAGACGCCGTATCCGGAGTACTGCGGATTCGCATAGCCGAAGGAGGACCCGTAGGAGACCGACGCGTAATCGTGAATGGGACCGCCCACGCCGAAGGACGCGCCGGTGAAGAGTGGGCCGGCGGAAAGCGTGAAACCGATCGAAGCCTGAGCCTGGATTCCCGTCGCCCCAATCGTGAGCAGAAGTGTCAGAATCAGAGCCGAACGTGCTGAGTTGCGCACCGAGACCTCCTTCGTGTGAATCTGTCCAGGGACAAATGCACAAGATGTGCCGCGCGTGCGAAAGAGTCAGAACATTATGTCATATAATGCGTTAGCATGCATAGTATGATGCGATATATAAGTAAGGGTACTGTCCGTTCCGGGTGACAAGCGTTGCGCCGGGAGGACACTCAGCAGGACACCTGATTTCCTGCCGAATCCCAACCATTTCGGGCCGCATCACGCTCCCTGCGACGCGAGCACGTCGAGAATCCGGTCCAGCGACTCGTCCTCGGTCATCAGGTTGGGAGACACCCTCAACGTATTCAGACGTCCGCCAAAGGCGCGCAGTACCGCTCCATGCCGCTCGAGCAGCATCGGGCCGAGCTCCGGTGCCGCGCGACCCTGTACGCCCACAGCCATGATCACGGACCGAAGCGCGGGGTCCACCGGCGACCCCCAGTGGAGTCGAGAATCCTCGGTCGTACGGCCATAGACCCGCGTCCAGAGCGCCCGGTACCGCCGCTCCTTCTCCTCGACACCGATACTGGCCTGAAAGTCGAGGGCGTCCCCAAACGCTACGACCGCTGGCCACGCACGCGTCGAGTAATCCTCGTACTTACGGGCCGTCATGCCGACGCGATCGCCGCCGGTCTTGAACCACATGCGTGGTACCGCGGCCTGGAGGCGCTCGGACGCCCAGAAGAGCCCGAGCCCTTTGGGAGACTGGAGCCATTTGTGCCCGCTCATTGCGTAGGCATCGACTCGGGCAGCAGCAAGGTCAACCGAGATCATGCCTGCGGACTGTGCCCCGTCCACGAAGACGAACTCCACACCTCGGGCTCTGGCGGCCTCCGCAATCTCGCGAATCGGGTGTGTCATCCCGATCATGTTGTCGACATGAGGAATAACGAGGACTCGGGTTTCCGGCCGCACCGCGTCCAGGTGCAGGGCCACGACCTCATCCACGGACAGCTCCGGAGCTCGTTCCAGGGGGAAGTCGAAGCGTCGAACTGTGAAGCCTCGCCGCCGCCCCAATTCGTCCCATGCGACAGCAGCCCCGGCATGGTTGAGGGACGAGAAGAGCACCTCGTCGCCCGGGTCGAGCTCGAGGCCCTGAGCGAGGATGCTGAAGCCCTCGGTGGTGTTGTGAGTAATCGCGAGGTCGTCGGGCCGGCAGTTCAGGAGGCGAGCTGCCGCCACCCGTGTGTCCTCGGTGACCTCTCGCCAGACGCCGCCCCAGACGTAGAGCGATGGATGCGTTTCACAGAGCTCCAGGTACCCTGCGTGAGCCTCATGTACCGGGCGCGGCACGGTCCCGATCGAAGCGTGATTCAGGTAGACCAGGTCGGGCGAAAGGAAGTAGGAATCCCTCAGGCGCCGCACGGAAACGGGGTTGGCAGCATCGAACCCGTCAGGGTCTAGGGGTGGGGGCAACGCGGCCTCCAGGCGCTCCGCTCGAGCGAGGATCGGCGCTCCTGCGCCAGCGGCTCCCAGGACCCGGAGGAAGCTCCGGCGCGAGTGGCTGATTTTCGTCATGATGAACGGCGACCTTGCTCCGCCACGGGTTTCGTTAAAGATTTTATCTGTCCGGCCGACGCGATTGTAGCGCCGGCGCCAGTGTGGCCGATCGGCTCGCTGAAGAGGACGCCCCCCAAGAACTGCGAAAGCTGGTTCCTGGAATCACCTCCCGACGGTCCAAGGTGAGCCCCGTCGCTCCCCTTCCATGTCCGTCAACTTGGGTAAAGACGTGCCCGAATCGCCAGAAGCAGATCAAAATCAGGCGCCGAAGGTCGATGCAAAGACCTCCGACGCACCTTCCTCCGAGCCGTCCAGCGGCGAAGGAAACTCCGGCGCACGGTCCGGAGATCGTAACCCGAATAAGGGTAAGAGCCGGGACGGCAAGGACCGTAATCGCGGTCGAAATCGTCGACGTCGCCGCGGTCGGCGCCGCCGGGGTGTCGCTCAAGGGGGCGGTGGGGGTGAGAGAAATGTCCCCAGTGAAGAAGAACTCTTGGCCGGCCTCCCCGAGGATCCGGAAGAGCGCGTCGCCATGTCACGCCCGCTTGGCTTGCTCGAGGTTCTTTCGAGTGGATCCGGCTTTGTGCGGCAGCGTGACGCGGGCTACGCGCCGGGCGACGACGATATCTACGTGCCGTCGCGCCTCATCCGGAGGTATGCACTCCGCTCGGGCGACGAGCTTATGGGCATCGCCGCAGACAACGTGCGCAGCGGCAAGAGCCCGCCCCTCGCGTACCTGGCCCGGGTCAACGACCAGCCGCCCGAGGACGCTCAGCGCCGCCCCGAGTTCAGTAAGCTCAGCGCGATGCATCCTGATGAACAGTTGATTCTGGAGTGCGGGCGCACCTGGCGTGGTGAGCCCGAGCTGACCAACCGCGTGATCGATATATTCTGCCCGATCGGGAAGGGGCAGCGCGCGATGATCGTCGCACCGGCGAAAGCCGGTAAGACGACCGTCATGCAGGCGATCGCCGAAGGCATCGTGAAGAACCATCCCGAGTGTCACCTCATGATCCTTCTGGTCGATGAGCGTCCAGAGGAAGTCACGGAGATGGAGCAGTGCGGCTTCGGTGAGGTCATTGCTTCAACCTTTGATCGCCCACCCGAACGCCATGTGCAGGTGGCGGAGATGACTCTCGAGCGGGCCCACCGACGGGTCGAGCAGGGCAGTGATGTTGTCATCATTCTCGACTCGATCACGCGTCTCGCGCGGGCCTACAACGCTCTGAAGGGTGGCAGTGGTCGCACGATGAGCGGTGGTCTCGACACGAATGCGCTCGAAAAGCCGAAGCGGTTCCTCGGCAGCGCGCGGAAGATCGCTCCGAACCAGGGCGGTGGGTCGCTCACGATCGTCGGAACGGCGCTCGTTGACACTGGATCCCGCATGGATCAGGTAATCTTCGAGGAGTTCAAAGGCACCGGAAACAGCGAACTCGTGCTGTCGCGTGAACTGGCCGACAAGCGGATCTACCCGGCCATTGATCTCACCGCGTCGGCGACCCGTAAGGAGGAACTCCTTCTTGGGGACGACGAGCTTCGAGTGTCACACGCGATGCGCCGTCAGCTGCACGGTGTCGGAGCGTCGGACGGGATGCTGGAGTTGCTCGGCGCGATGCGGAAGACAAGCTCGAACCGCGATCTCATCGAATGGGTACGGAATCGGACCTGACGACGAGTTCGGCCAGCTGGTCCAGGCTTTTTTGAAGTTCACGAGCTTGGGCGCGCTCCATGGTGAGGCCCCAGAATCCCATGAGGGGGTTCCTTCCGAGGTCCCCTGACTCGGTCCAGCGCATCAGCGTGGCGGAGCCGAGCGGTTCGAGGTCGATCTCGCCGTTCGTGATCATGAGCGTGTTTGCGGCCCCGTCGACCTCGACGTCATAAAGCACGGAGGTTTCCGCGACCTCACCGATTGTGAAGGAACCAGCACCGAGTTCCTGATCTTGCCAGGATATGGAGGCGCCGGCCCCTCGCCCGGGACCGGAACGCGTCAGGCCTGAGTCGGGCCATGCCGTCCAGCGTGCCCAGCCTTCTGGGGAATCCAGGTATGGCATCAATTCGTCGGATGACACCTCGATGCGGACCTCGGCGGACACGGACCACTCGGTAGGAAGGAAAAACCCGATCAGAAGCACCAAGATGAGGAGAACCGCACCACCCCCCAGCACGATGGTTCCCGGGCCGAAAAGACTGCCTTTCATGACGTTAGATCCTCAAGTACAGCTCTCAGGATGGGCCAAACGTTCTCTGCCACACGTTGATGCCCATCCGGTGTCGGGTGAATCCGATCCGCCTGATTCAGTTCTGGCACACCCGCCACACCGTCGAGCAGGAAAGGAATAAGTATGGCGTCCTCCGTGGTAGCTACCTCCAAGAAGATCGCACGAAATGCCGATGTGTAGCCGACACCGAGGTTGGGGGGAGCCTCCATCCCGGCCAGGAGCACGCGAGCTTCCGGGTAGCGGGTCCGGGTCCGACGAATGACCTCCGTCAGGTTTTCGCGCATCGCATCAGGAGCCTGACCTCGGAGACCATCGTTCGCACCGAGTTCGATCACGAGTACGTCCAGGCGTTCTCGCAGAATCCAGTCGACGCGGCGCAGGCCCCCTGCGCTCGTTTCTCCAGAAACGCCGGCGTTCACAGCCCGGAAGGAAAGGCCGCCATCCCGCCCCATGACCTCGAGTCTCGCGACATAGCTGTCCTGTTCGCGCTCGAGCCCCAACCCAGCAGTCAGACTGGTCCCCAGGAATACGACCACGGGACGGTCGTCGGAGGGAACCTGTGCCTCGGAGCCGACCACCATGGGAGAATCCGAAGCCGCTGAGGTATCCGCATGCGGCGACACGTCCGGCTGCGAGCAGGCAGCGGTGAGGGCAAAAGCCAGGGTGGAGAGGACGCGAAACGTCATGATGATCGTGGCCGAGGGTCTCAAGAAAAGCTACACGAGCGGAGGCAGACCTCTACCCGTGCTCCAGTCATTGGACCTGTCCATTGAAGCCGACTCGTTCGTTTCTATCGTCGGACCGTCAGGTAGCGGAAAGACGACACTCCTCGGATTGCTCGCCGGACTCGACGAACCTACCTCAGGCCGGGTCCTGCTCGACGGGGAGGACATCTTCAGCTTTTCGGAAGACGGGCGGGCGGCGTTCCGTGCCGAGCGTGTGGGCTTCGTTTTTCAGACCTTCCATCTCCTGCCGACGCTGACAGCACTCGAAAACGTACTCGTGCCACTCGAACTCCGGGGTGAAGGGAACGAAGCCCGAGGCTCTGCAGTGTCCCTCCTGGAGCGCGTCGGCCTGGGCGGACGGCTTGATCACTTTCCGTCGCAGCTGTCGGGCGGGGAGCAACAGCGAGTGGCGCTGGCCCGCGCCTTTTCGAACCGGCCCAAGATCCTCTTTGCCGACGAGCCGACCGGGAACCTGGATCATGAGACCGGTGCATCGATCGTCGAGATGCTCGAGCATTTGAATCAGGAGGCGAACACCACGCTCGTCCTCGTGACACATGATCTGGCGCTGGCTGAGCGTGCGGACCGTATACTCACCCTGGGCGGTGGCCGCGTTGTCGAGGATCGCCCGGGCGAGGGTTCGGGTTGAGCGACTCAGGCCACAAAACCCGCCAGCGACGGACCATCGGCGCACCCCTCCGACCCGGCTTTGCGTTCCGGCTGGCGATGCGGGAGAGTCGTCACGGATTGCGCCGCATCGGCGTGTACGTGGCCTCCATCACCCTCGGCGTCGGCGCGCTGGTCTCGATCCACTCGTTCAGGGACGACTTCGCGCGCTCCGTTCAGGAAGAGGCCGACGTCCTCATGGGCGCTAATGCGCGTCTCTCAGGGGATGTCGTACCCGGGCCCGAGATCGAGGAGGTGCTCGACTCGCTGCGCGATGCCGGGGCGGGGGTCGCCCGCGTGACCACGGCGTCCTCGATGATTCTGGCTCCGTCCACGGAGTCGGTCCGGCTGCTCCAGGTCCGCGGTATCGACCCGGGGTATCCGTTCTACGGTGATGTCGTGACCGAGCCGGAAGGCGCCTGGGGGCAGCACCTCGAACCCGGGCAGGTACTGGTGGATCCGGCTGTGCTCACCCAGTTCGGTGTGGACATCGGTGATAGCCTGACGGTGGGTACACTCACATTACAGATCGCGGGCACGGTGGACGACCTGCCTACCGATGTGGCATTCCAGACCGCGATCGGTCCGCGAGTCCACATGTCGCAGGAGACACTGGAGGCGGCGGAGCTGATCGGCTTCGGCAGCCTTGCTCGCCACGAGGTATTTCTCGAGATCCCGGACGAGAATGAGCGCAGGGCGATCCGGGACCGGTACGATGAGCTCTTCCAGACGAGCGACGTCACATTTCGAACAGCCGAGGAACAGGCCCAGAGCCTGTCCAACGGCGTTCGGTTCCTGGGCCGTTTCCTCGCGCTTGTAGGGCTCGCAGCACTCCTCCTTGGCGGCGTGGGTGTTGCCAGCGCGATCCACGTCTACATCCGGGAGAAGCGGGCCAGCATTGCCGTACTTCGCTGTCTGGGCGCAGGCCAGGGAACTGCGTTCCTTGCGTACCTGAGCCAGGCCGCCCTTCTCGGTCTGATCGGAGCGGCGTCTGGCGTGGTTCTGGGGGTCGCCCTCCAGGAGGTCATGCCGATCGTCCTGCGCGGTGTGCTCCCGGTGGAGGTGACCACAAGAATCTCGGTTACGTCCGTCGGTGCGGGTCTGGGAATCGGAATCTGGGTTGCCGTGGTCTTCGCACTCATTCCCCTTCTCCAAGTCCGGGACGTACCACCGCTCGCTGCACTACGTCAGGATTTCGAACCACCCCGGCGTCGCTTCGACCCGCTCCGGCTCGGTGCGTGGACGCTGCTCGGTGCGAGTGTTCTCAGCCTTTGTGCGTACGAGGCGCCGAACGTGGAACTCGGTTTGGCTTTTGCCCTTTCCCTGGCTGTGGCCGGTGCCGCGATTGCAAGCGTGGGCGTGGGGTTGATGTTCGTGACCCGCCGGTACTTCCCATCGCGCGCGTCCTACCCGGTGCGCCAGGGCGTCTCAAACCTCTTCCGGCCGCAGAATCAGACCATCTCGGTGACGCTCGCGCTCGGTTTCGGGGCCTTCGTGATCGGAACGATCGTGCAGGTGGAGGGAGCGCTGAGGGACGATCTGACTGTTTCGTTCGGATCGGGAAGGCCCAACCTGCTCCTTTTCGATATCCAGACCGATCAGCTTGAGGGTATCCGCAGTCTGCTGCCGCTGGACGTCCGCGGGGAGTCAGAGACTTCGCCGATTGTGACGTCGAGGATCGCATCCATCAACGGAATCGAGCCTGACAGCCTTCGAAGTAACCCTGACCCCGCAGCCCGGCCGGAGGCGTGGGCGCTCCGGCGCGAGTATCGCAATACGTATCGCTCCTATGTCGGACGCGCCGAAGAGCTTGTCTCCGGGCGCTGGTGGGACGGCACTGCGGGATCAGAAGACGGCATCGAGGTGGATGCGGGGGAACTCCCGCGCGTCTCGCTCGAGATCGACGTGGCAGAGAGCCTTCGAGTCGGGCTCGGGGACACTATCACCTGGAACGTGAGCGGGGCGCGGATCCCGACCGTGATCACGAGCCTGCGAAGTGTCGATTGGGGCCAGCTCGAGCCCAACTTTTTCGCCATCCTTGAGCCGGGTGTACTCGAGAGTGCGCCTCAGAACATCGTGATGGTCGCCCGGATCGAGGATCCTCAGGCGAGAGCCCGTGTGCAGCGCGCGTTGGTCGGGGCGTTTCCGAACGTCTCCGCGCTCGACTTTTCGCGGGTGCAGGAGGCTATCGACGCCGTGCTATCGAAGGTCCGACAGGCCGTGGCCTTCCTGGGGGGATTCAGCGCACTCGCGGGGATCATCGTACTCATAGGCGCCCTGGCTACGTCCCGAATGCAGCGGCTGCGGGAAGGCGCGCTGCTCAGGACGCTCGGTGCCCGTCAGAGTCAGGTGATGACCGTCCTGTTTGCCGAATACCTGGCGCTGGGTTCAATCGCGACCGCGAGCGGATTGATCCTCGCCGTAGTCGCAGCCGCGCTCCTCATGCCGAACGTCTTCGAGATCGACTACACGTTGCGTCCGCTTCCCATCCTGACGATCTGGGGCGTCGTCGTGTGCCTCACGGTCCTGACCGGACTGGTCAGCTCACGTGACCTTCTTCGGCGACCACCACTACCCGTTCTGCGTGAGGCATCCGAATAGCGCTCAATCGAGCGCGTGCTGCTGGAGCAGCCCGTCCGGGAGCCGCAGGGTGCTCTGGTGATGACAGCCTTCGCACGGGAGTGGGTGTGGGGCTCTGAGACGGGTCTGTTTCAGCGAGAACCCGTGCCCGCACTTCGGACACTCACCGGTCGCCGAGAGCAGGGTGAACCGTTCGACGTAGCGCCGATTTGCGAGAAAGGCCCCAGTTGCCAATCCACCGATCAGCCAGACCGCGTGCGGGGGGAACACCACAAGGGGTGCAGCGACGGCAACCACACCGACAAACGTGCCCAGCGCGCCACCGACCCGCCATCCTCGGCTCCGAGGTCGGATTCGGACCTTGACGGACGTCGCGTCGAAGCCGAACAGCGTGCCCTCCGCGATCGCGTCGAACGGTAGCCCAGGCTTGCTCACGGGTCGGCGCGCGTCCTAGCCGCGGGTGGCGAACGCCTTCAGCCGCTCACTGGCCTCATGGAGGGTTTGGATCTGCTTGCAGAAGACAAAACGGGCGAGTGAATGGCCACGTGAAGGATCCGAGAAGAAGCTGCCCCCGGGGACGGGTGCCACGCCGCCTTCGCTGGCGAGCCGACGCCCGAACGTCATCGAATCCTCGTCGCTGAGGTCGCTGAAGTCGGCAAGCACGTAGTACGCCCCCTGCGGGTACTGGCACTTGAACCCTGCGTCCTGCAGCCCTTTCACGAGGACCTCACCACGCGCCTTGTAGCCGGCGACCATGTCAGTGTAGTACTCCTGCGGGAGCTCGTTCAGCCCAACAGCACAGGCCTCCTGCAGCGGCGCCGGGGCACCTACGGTGAGGAAGTCGTGCACCTTCCGGATCGCACCGCTCAGTTGCGGTGGTGCGATGATCGTCCCGATCCGCCAGCCCGTCACACTGAACGTCTTCGAGAGTCCGGAGATGGTGATGGTCCGGTCACGCATGCCCTCGAAGGTCGCGAGCGGCAGGTGTTCACCCTCATAGTAGATGTGCTCGTAGATCTCGTCCGTGATCGCGAGAATGTCGTGTTTGATGCAGACGTCGGCGATCGCCTGCATTTCTTCGCGGTCGAATACGCGCCCGGTAGGATTGTTGGGGGTGTTGATCACGATGGCGCGGGTTTTCGACGAGACGGCTTCTTCAAGCATCGCCTTTTCGAGTCGGTACTCCGGCGCCTCGAGGGTGAGGAAGACGGGCTTCGCCTCACACAGAACCGCATCGGGGCCATAGTTTTCGTAGAACGGCTCCATGACGATCACCTCATCGCCCGGATCGACCACGGCGAGCATGACGGAGGCCATCGCCTCCGTGCCGCCGCACGTGATCGTGATCTCGGTTTCGGTATCGACCTCCATGCCGTAGTGCTCGAGGTACTTCCGAGCGAGCGCGTGCCGCAGATTCGGTGCGCCCCACGTGATGGCGTACTGATTGATGTCCGCGCGAATGGCGGCGGCGGCGGCCTCCTTGAGGAGTTCGGGGGCCGGGAAGTCCGGAAAGCCCTGAGCGAGGTTCACGGCCTCGTGTTCTCTCGCGACCCGTGTCATCTCGCGGATTACGGACTCGGTGAACGAATGGGTGCGGCGTGCGGTGCGGTGAAGGCCGGTCGTCATGTTTGGGCAGCCATGGAGCGCTTGAAGGGCTGGAGGGCGCGAGATGATGTGCACATCGCGGGTGTGGGGCAACGGGTTCAAACGGGTGATCTGCCCGTTGGCGCACGCAGTGGCGCACGGTAGGATTGGCGTCACCACCCAGAACACGCCGGATTCCCTCAGTGCAAGGGTCCTCCATCGACCCGATCCGCTCTGTTGTTTTCGCCGTCGTTGTCCTCCGGTCCAAGTCTTGGTGTGTCCGTCGTCTCGCCACGATCCGACCGTGTGGCGCTGAGCCTTGGCTTCACGCAGCACCGGTTCGGATGCGGCGATCCTGACGGCTACGTCGTCACGGGGCTGAACCTCGGACTGCGCGCCTCTCTGATTCCTGGTTCGGCCATCGACCCGTGGTTGAGCGGCACTTCACCGGGCCGGAGTGTCAGGGGAACTGCAGAGGAATTCTTCTGGGCCAGATGGTCGGGGCGCCGGTCGGACGCAGTGCGTCGGAAGACGGTGCCCCCTCCTCGAACACCAGAGTCATGATGGGGTAAGCGAATTCCGCCTCGGAAACGAGTCTGTCGGACGTGCGCGTGGTGACGGACGCGGACATGAGCGCATACCGAACCGCGCTTCGCGCGGCCGGATCCACACCCTTCGGAGGTGACCGATAATGGGCCGTACAGTATCGCGTTGGGTCATGTCATGTGCGACGCTCGGCATGTTGGCGTTGCTGGCAAGCCCCTCATCCGCACAGGACCCAGTCCGCCTCTTCATCTCCGTAGACATGGAAGGCATCGGCGGAGTCGGCAGCCCGAGCATGACGTCGACAGGAGGGAAGGACTACGCCACCGCACGCGAGCTTCTGACGGCCGAGGTCAATACGATCGTCGAGGCGATCTTCGCTCGGCATTCGGACGCCGAGATCCTTATAAACGATTCCCACGGCGATCACCAGAACGCGCTCCATACGCTCCTGGACCCGCGGGTCGTGTACATCCAGGGCTCCATCAAGCCCCTGGGTATGGTGCAGGGACTCGATAGGGGCTTCGACGGCGCGATCCTCGTGGGGTATCACGCCAAGGCGGGAGATCCTGACGGGTTCCTCGCCCACACAGGCAGCGGTTCCGTGAAGGGACTCTGGCTGAACGACGTGGAGGTCGGAGAGGGCGGAATGAACGCCGTCTTCGCCGGGTCTCACGGGGTGCCGGTGATCCTCGCCTCGGGTGACTCTGCAGCGACTGCGGAGCTGGCCGACCTCCTCGACACGGAGACGGTGACCACGAAGACCGCGGAAACTCCCTCATCGGCGCGGCTGATCCATCCCGAGCGCGTTCGAGCGATGCTCGCCGATGGCGTTGGGCGGGCGCTCGACCGTCTCGAGGACGGCGGGTTCCAGGCCTACGACCTCGGCTCTCCGGTACGCATCCGCATGCGGTTCGCTTCGACTACGCATGTCGACATCTTGATGGCGATTCCGGGAGTATCGAAGGTGGATGGTTTCACGGTCGCGTACACGGCCCGGAACGCCGACGAGGCGTACCGTCTTATTCGCTTGATGTACCGCTTCATTTCCATCTGACCCGCAGCCCGCCACAGTATGCTTCGCAACTCGCTCCTCTGGGTGTCCACCAACCCCTTCCTGGCTGAGCGTCTGCCCCGGTACCGGTTCGTGCAGAAAGCCACCAAGCGCTTCATGCCGGGTGAAACCTTTGACGACGCCGCAGGGGTGGCGCAAGCGCTCCAGGCAAAAGGGATTGCGACGACGACGACCCTGCTAGGGGAGAATCTGAACTCCCTGGATGAGGCCGACTTGGTCGTGAGCCAATACCAGGAGAATCTGCGCCGTATCAAGGAAGTCGGGCTGGATATGGAGATTTCGGTCAAGCCGACCCAGATCGGGCTTGATTTCGGAGTAGACGAAGCTCGCGACCGTCTCGCGCAACTCGCCAACTCCACCGATTCGCTGGTCTGGGTCGACATGGAGGCGTCAGAGTACGTCGACCGAACCCTCGACATCTTCCGCAGCGTGAAAGAAGAGAAGGGCAACGTCGGACTGTGCGTCCAGTCCTACCTGCGCCGAACGGAGGCCGATATCGAAGCGCTCCTGCCGCTCGATCCCGCCATCCGGATCGTAAAGGGCGCGTACAACGAATCCGAGGCCGTCGCCTTCCCCGGAAAGGGAGATGTGGACCGCGGCTTCGTTACGCTCACGCAGACCCTCTTGCGAGCCCGTCTCAACGGCGGCCGGGGACGTGTTGTCCTGGGAACGCACGACCCTCGGATGATCGGAGAAACGACGCGCATCGCGTTCGAGTTGGGACTGGGCAAGGAGCAGTACGAGTTCGCCATGCTCTTCGGCATCCAGCGTGAAGAACAGGAACGCCTGGTGCGCCAGGGACACAACGTCCGGGTGCTCGTGAGCTACGGCTCGGCGTGGTTCCCCTGGTACATGCGACGCCTGGCCGAGCGGCCCGCCAATCTCTGGTTCGTCGCGAAGCAGCTGGTCAGATAGCGACGTCGCCACCTGTCGCTGTCGGTCCACGAGAGGCCGACTCCGATCCGAAACGATGGAGGGCCCTCTTCCTCGTATCGGTGTCCATGCTCCTTAGTCTCTCCGCATGGATGACGGCCACGGCGGTGTCGCCTGAACTCCAGGCGCGCTGGGGGCTAGGGTCCGGGCAGGTCGGTCTGCTCACTACGACGGTACAGCTCGGTTTCGTCACGGGGACGGCATTGGCCGCCCTCCTGAATCTGGCGGATATCCTGCCGTCCCGCGTGCTCTTCGCTGGCTCGGCGGGCCTCGCTGCGGCAGTCAACGCGATGCTCCTCATTGTTCCGGGATACCGAACCGCGCTGCTCGCCCGTTTCCTGACCGGATTGTTTCTCGCCGGCGTGTATCCGCCCGGCATGAAGATGATCTCGACGTGGTTCCGGTCTGCGCGCGGCCTCGCTATCGGCACTCTGGTTGGTGCCCTGACGGTAGGCAAGGCACTTCCCTACCTGATAAAGGCGCTCGGTGGCGCCACGCTTTCGACGGTGGTCTCAGGGGCGTCCGTGGCTGGCGTCGTGGCCGCATTGATCATCCTCGCCGGGTACCGGGACGGACCGTTCCCGTTTGCGCGTCGCCCCTTCGAGTGGGCCCGCGTCGGGCGGATCCTCAGGCATCGTGAGACCATGCTCGCGACGGGTGGGTATCTGGGTCATATGTGGGAGCTTTACGCCATGTGGACATGGGTGCCGTCCTTTCTCGTCTTCTCGGCTGCGGGGCAGGTTGGCGCAGCTGCCATCGATGGGGCCGCCTTCGCCACGATCGCCGCGGGCGGTCTGGGGTGCGTCTGGGGAGGAATCGCTGCGGATCGGATGGGTCGCGGTCCCGTGGTGAACCTCGCCATGGCCGCGAGTGGGGTTTGCTGTCTCACGATCGGCCTGCTCGTTTCGGCGCCCTTCTGGGTCCTCGCATGCGTCACGAGCGTATGGGGCTTCTTCGTGGTTGCGGACTCCGCCCAGTTCAGCGCGTTGGTGACCGAGGTTGCACCGTCGGACTCGGTCGGGACCGCACTGATGCTTCAAACCTCCATGGGCTTCCTGCTGACCATGGTGACCATTCAGGCTGTACCGATCGCTGTCGAAGCGGTGGGGTGGAGATGGGGCTTCCTGTTCCTGGCGCTGGGGCCGGCTGCGGGGATCGCGAGTATCCGTCGCCTTGCCCGACTCCGCGCGGTAACTTCGGCGGCAGCCAACACCCTCTGAGTTCTCCGCCGCATGCTGCACATCTCCATTGCTGCCGGGCTCGCGCTCGGTCTGATCACCGGCCTGCTGGCCGCCTCGGGCTTCGATCTGTTCATGGTCATCGCCCTGGGCTCGGCTCCGTTCGGGACAGCGTTCATGAACGCAATCCGGATGGTCGTGATCCCCCTCGTCATGGCCGTGATCTTCTCGGGCGTGGCGAACCTCGGTGATCCCCGGAAGCTGGGTCGCCTCGGAGGCACGACGCTGGGCTTCTTCTGGGCAACGATCCCGCCAGCCATCGTGATCGGCATGGGGACCATGTTCCTGGGTCTGAGGTTCGCGCCAGAGGTGGTGGTTCCTGCCGCAGCTGCGGGGCAGGCACCAGAACTCCCCGGCCTTGTCGATTTCCTGGTGAATCTCATTCCGAGCAACCCATTCGCGGCAGCGTCCTCCGGATCACTGCTTCCGCTCATCGTCTTCACCGCGTTGTTCGCGGCTGCGGCCGGCACCCTCGATGAACAGCCGCGGCAACGACTCGTGGGCTTTGCGGAGGCGGCGGGTGATGCGCTGGTCAAGCTCGTGTGGTGGATCCTCTGGACCGCCCCGATCGGCATCTTCGGCCTCGCAGCTCCCGTGACGGCTCAACTCGGGTGGGACTTGATACAGAGCCTGGCGGTCTTCGTTGTGTCGGTGGTTCTAGCGCTAAGTATCTATGTGGTCGTGGTCTACCTTCCGATTCTCAGATTGGTCGGGGGCATCAGCCCCATGAAGTTTCTGGGTGGGACTTTTGGCGCGACCTCGGTCGCCTTCTCGACGACGAGCACGGCTGCTGCGCTGCCGGTGACGCTCGAGGAAGTCCACCATAATCTCGGCGTCTCAGAAACCGTGACGGACCTCGTCGTGCCTCTGGGCGCCTCCATGTATCGCGCAGGCTCCGCGCTTTTCCAGGGAGCCGCGATCGTCTTCCTGGCCCACCTCTACGACGTGCCCATACCGGCGGCGGCGCTCGGGGGAGCCGTCCTCGCCACGTTCCTGGTGTCGCTGACCGTCGCCCCGGTCCCGTCGTCCAGTGTCGTGACGCTGGCACCCGCGCTCGACGCCGTGGGGGTCCCGCTGGCTGGACTCTCGATCCTGCTGGGCATTGACCGAATTCCCGACATGTTCCGCACGTCGGTCAACCTGATGGGGCAGATGACAACCGCGGTCGTGGTAGACGAGTGGGTAGGTGGCGAGGCAGCCGTCACACCTGAGGGTGATTCCACCGCCTAGGCCATAGGTTCTCTGCTCGTCGGTGTCTGTATGATTTTCCAGACACCAAGGGTCAGTACCGGAATCACATAGATCAGGATGAAGCCGACCGTCATCGTCCCGTAACCGCGAGCGATGAGGTCAATCAGCCCGAAGCCGCTCAGGAATGCTCCGACGCTCAGAAGGCCGACGGCGACGACGGGACGCAGCCACGCAGGCATCTCCCCCTGCCGATCTGACTGCAGACCCGCGATTCGTTCATTGAAGGCATGGATGAGCCCCGCTCCGGTCTCGATGAGCGTCCCGAACAGCACGAGCTGGAACGCAATCTGGAATCCGCGTGAGCCGAGGCGTTCGAGCAGCACCGTGGACGGCACCGCGGCGTCTACGATCTCAGGGTACATCCCGATCATCGGTAAAAAGAAGAGCAGTCCGGGAATCATCGCGATGGGCCCCGTCAGTGCGCCGGCAATGAGCGTCTCCTTTCGTGTTTCGTGCAGACGCAGCGCTGCCAGTACCGGCGGAATCACAGCCAGATTGTAGCCCGCGTAGCGCAGTCCCTCCCACGCCCACCCGGAGCCCGCCGGCTCAGCCGTCATGTTCGCGCTGATGTCAGCGCCCAGCTCCCGGAAGCACCAGATGAAGAACGTCAGGTACAGGCCATAGAGAACGAAAGACCACGCCGAGAAGAAACGCTCGATCGTCTCGTTGCCGCCCAGCACGAGTGCCCCGACCGCGATCATCACGGCGCTGACACCGATCCAGTAGTTGAGGCCGAACGTGTCGCGCATGATCTCACCCGAAGCCGAGGCCACCACCGCGAGGACGAGAAGCATCAGTCCGATGTAGCAGACCTCAAAGAGCCACCAGCCGGGCCCAAGCAACTCCTTGAAGAAGTTCCGGTAGTCGAAGGCGCCCCAGATCCGTGCGAGCTCGTACGTAGCCATGGCGACGGCGCTGAACACGAGCGTCGACGTGGCGAGCGCCAGAAGCCCACCGAGCGGCCCCTGGCCCAGAAAGAACTCGACGAGCTCGCGGCCGGTCCCGTACCCGCCGGCGATGACCACCGACTGAAAAAGGAACCCAGGGAGCAGGTAGCGCCGAAAAAGCGTGGATTGAATCATAGTGCCGAGAATAGGCGGCCCCGGAACCCGCGGCAAACGCAATTCCACCGGTACCTTGACCGCAGGTCCAAGACCGTAGAACGTCGCATCGCCTCGAGCCTGGACCGCGCCATGCGTACGACTCTGCACTCCATGATCGCTCACTCCGCATTCCGTCTTCGCGGGGCCGGCCTCGTTCTCGCCGTTTTCGGGGCGTGCGTGTTCCCCCTCGCGGCCCAGGAGCCTCCCGGGTACGACATAGTTATCCGCGGTGGTCGTGTGCTGGATGGGGCGGGCAACCCCTGGATTCGGGCTGATGTCGCTGTCCGATCTGGGCGCATCGTCCGGATCGGTCGAATTGCAGGGCAGGGGCGCCGCGAGATCGACGCCACCGGGCTGTACGTGTCGCCCGGCTTCATCGACATGATGGATCAGTCCGGGGGCGTGCTGCCCCGGAATGGACTCGCGGAGAACAAGCTGCGCATGGGCGTCACCTCGGCGATCGGGGGCGAGGGCGGTACGCCCGTGCCGGTCGACCAGATCGACGAGTATTTCCGCGGTCTTGAGGAGAGTGGCATCTCGATCAACTTCGGGAGCTACTTCTCCGAGACGCAGACGCGGGTCGCAGTGCTCGGCAACTCGGCTCGCGCCCCGGATGCGGCGGAGCTCGCACGCATGCAGCAAATGATGCGTTCGGCTATGCGCCAGGGTGCGATGGGCATGACAACCGCGCTGATCTACCCGCCGTCCTCGTTCGCTTCCACGGACGAACTGGTAGCGGTCGGCAGCGCGGCCGCAGAGTTCGGTGGCATCTACGCCAGCCACATCCGCGACGAGGGTGCGGGACTGGTGTCAGCGGTGCGCGAAGCGATCGAAGTCGGCGAGCGTGCTGGCATGCCGGTCGAGATCTTTCACTACAAAGGCGCTTACGAGCCCGGGTGGGGGCGCATCATCAGGGAAGCCGCCGCCGAGATCGAGGCAGCACGGGAGAGAGGGGTCGACGTGGCCGCTGACGTGTACCCGTACACGGCAGGCGGAACGGGACTGGAGGCGACCATCCCAAGCTGGGCTGCGGATGGTGGGACGGATTCACTCCGCGCCCGGATTGCCCGGCCCGAGGTGCGTGAGCGGCTGAAGCAGGAGGTCGAGACCGGCTCCGATGGATGGTGGAACATCGTCGAGGCTTCTGGCGGTTGGGACAACATTGTGCTGGTAAATGCCAGAAACGGGAACAACGCTCATTTGGAGGGGATGACGATCGCGGAGGTTGCGCAGACGACGGGTGCCGACCCGGCAGATGCGGCATGGGACCTGGTCTCCGAGGGTGAGGGGCGGGTCATGGCGATCTACCACATGATGAGTGAGGACGATGTCCAATGGGCCCTTCAGAGACCCTGGACGAGCATCGGATCCGATGCGGGCGCCGCGCTCACCCCGGGCCTCATGGACGGCCTCGGCCTCCCACATCCACGCAGCTACGGCACCTTTGCGCGCGTTCTCGCCCGATACGTCCGCGAGACCGGCACGCTCTCACTGGAGGAGGCCGTGCGGAAGATGACCTCATGGCCTGCCACGCGAATGCGACTGGAGCGCCGGGGTGTCATACGCGAGGGGGCGTGGGCTGACATTACGATCTTCGACCTGGATCGCATCTCGGACCGGGCGACCTACGAGGAACCGGTGCTGTTCCCAGAGGGCATAGAATACGTGCTCGTAAACGGCGTGGTTGTCATCGAACACGGTGGCACCCACACCGGAGCACGGCCTGGTCAGGTCCTCTATGGTCCCGGCCACATCAACCGCTGAGAGATAAGACATGAGACTCACACGACAGCGCACCTGTGTCCTGGGTGCGGCATTGTTCCTCAGCCTGGGGGCGTCAGGGCCATGGACGACACCTCTCCTGGGGCAGTCGGGTTCAGAGCACGCTCAGGCGATCGCTCGCGTGGTGGCGAAGCTTGAGCCGGAGGTCCGGCGTGCCATGCTCGACGGAAATATCCCGTCCATCACGCTGGCACTCGCGAACCGTGACGGAGAGGTTTGGAGTGGCGCGTGGGGAGAATCGAACCTGTGGGCGGGCACACCGGCGTCTACGGAGACGGTGTATCTCATCGGGTCCACATTCAAGGCGCAATCGACCGTGGCGCTCCTTCAACAGATGGAGCAGGGGAAGTTCGAACTCGACGATGCGGTCAGAGACTACCTCGACGGCATGGAGATTCGGGGTGAGGACTCGGGCAATCCGGTGCTGTTCCGGCACCTGCTGACCCACACCAGTGGAATGCCTGTCGATTTTGGTCCGCATCTGTTGTGGGGTGAGACGTCACCACTCGCGCTGGCCGACTACCTGAGCGATTCGCTCCGTGTCGCAACACCGCCACTGGAGGGCGTCGTGTATTCGAACATGGCGTATTCCCTCGTCGCACATCTCGTCGAGCGGTTCAGCGGGGTGCCTTACAAGGAATACGTCCGGGATCATGTGTGGGGCGCGCTCGGCATGTCGAGTACGGAGTTCGACCTCACGCCCGAAATGGAGGAGCGTCTCTCAGTGCCGTATGTGCCGGACGAGGCCACGGGTAGAAACGTGGCAACCTTCCGCCTGAAGGCGAACGTGTGGCCCG
Organism: Gemmatimonadales bacterium UBA4456; assembly: GCA_002390225.1. Classification (GTDB taxonomy): domain Bacteria; phylum Gemmatimonadota; class Gemmatimonadetes; order Longimicrobiales; family Gaopeijiaceae; genus UBA2589. The sequence goes on from DGOW01000079.1 coordinate 19,160, forward strand.
CGGGGATAGTCTATGGAACAATCCATGATCAGGCGCGCTGGCTGAGTTTCAATCTCGGTGACGGCATGGTCGGTGACAGGCGTGTTCTCCGCTCCGAGACGATCAGCGATATGCAGACGCTCCAGTTCGAGGAGATGGCCGGTGAGCCGATGGGGGGTGGTTGGGGCTACGAGAAGCCCGGCTACGGTCTCACCTGGTGGACGACAACGCGCGGTGAAGACGCATTCTTCGGACACTCCGGCAGCTTGGCGGGCTATACGGCCTTCGTGATGGGGAATCGAGGGCGAGGCCACGGAGTGGCCCTGCTCACGAACGGGAATCGCGCTCACCCTCACCTCGTGCGAATCAGCAATCTGGCGATAGATCTGATGGCCGAAGAACTGGGGGGGATGTAGTCCGATGTCCATGCTTCCCGGATGGGCGAACGCGCTCGGTCTGAGCGTCGCTCTCATACTGGTTGCCACCGTCGCGTATCGCTTCACCCTCCGCATGGCCCGGGGTGTCATTCGTCGTGCCGCCGCAGGCACCAAGGCGACGTGGGACGACCGTATTATCGAACGGAAGGTGTTCGCGCGGCTCGTGAACATGGTCCCCGCGGTCATTGTTTACTACGGCATCGGGCCGGCACTTGGGCTTCCGACGTCGGAGATCCAGGGTGCCGATACGACCCTCGCGCTGATCGAGCTCCTGGTGCAGCGATTGGCGCTGTCGGTGATCGTGCTCAGCGCCGTCTTGTCGGCCAACGCGTTGCTCGACGCGATCAACGACATCTATCAGGAGAACTTCTCCGAGGCGAAGAGCCGACCGATTAAGGGGTACCTGCAGGTCGTTGGCATCGTGATCTACATCGGGGCTGGTGTCGTCGTGGTCTCCATTCTGGCGGACCGTTCACCGATCGTCTTTCTGTCCGGACTCGGTGCACTAACCGCGGTCCTGATGCTGGTCTTCCGCGATACCATCCTGTCGCTGGTGGCGAGCCTGCAAATCATGTCAAACGACATGATTCGGATCGGCGACTGGGTCGAGATGCCCCAGGCCAACGCGGACGGCGACGTGATCGACATTGCCCTGCACATCGTGAAAGTGCAGAACTGGGATAAGACGATCTCGACCATCCCGACACACAAGTTTATCAGCGAGTCGTTCAAGAACTGGCGGGGGATGAGCGAGTCTGGTGGGCGTCGAATCAAGCGCTCCCTCCACCTTGATCTTTCCAGCGTTCACTTTCTCTCCGATGACGAGATCGAGCGCCTGTCGCGATACGAGCTGCTCCGGGCCTATATGCAACAGAAGCAGGAGCATCTGGCGGAACATCAGGGCCGGTCCGTTCCCGACGATGTGATTCCGGAACCGAAGCGTCTGACGAACGTAGGCACGTTCCGCGCGTACATCGTCAGGTACCTCGAAGCGCACCCCGACGTACATGGCGAAATGACACTGCTCGTGCGCCAACTGGCTCCGAACCCGAAAGGTCTGCCCATCGAGATATACTGCTTCACCAACGATACGGCGTGGGGGAATTACGAGGGGGTCCAGGCCGATATTTTCGACCACCTGATCGCGATCCTTCCGGAGTTCGGACTCAAAGCGTTCCAGGAACTGGCTGGCTCGGATCTCTCGAACGCGTTCGCAGGTACCGGTCGGTAGATCGAACCGTAAGGGTCGGATACGTTTCCGGGCCTCATACTTCAACCCTCGCCCAGAATGGACCTCAAGGTCGGACGCCCTCTGTCGGCGTCGGAGATCTCATCTCTTCTCGGAGAGGCGCGCGAAAGAACGCTTCTTCTGACGGCTGCGCTGTCAGACGAAGATCTGCGACTGCAGCATGACGCGCTCATGAGTCCTATCGTCTGGGATCTCGGGCACATCGGTCATTTCGAGGACGTTTGGCTGCGAGAGAACATCCGCAGCGGGGACACCGGATCCGAAGGCTTGCGGGGGATCTACAATCCCTTCGAGAACCCCAGGGCAGTGCGGGACTCGCTCCCACTTCCTTCGCTTCCGGAGTGCCGCGCGTATCTCGGGGATGTGAGGCGCGCGGTGTTGGATGAGCTGGGGAACGTGAAGCTGTCCGGAGGCACCCGCCTCCTGGACAACGGATTCGTCTTCCGCATGGTCCTCCAGCATGAGTACCAGCACAACGAGACGATCCTGCAGACGCTGCAGCTCAAGCAGGGCGACCGGTACGCCGCGCCCCGGCAACTGGGGCCTCCAGCCGTGGCGCCCGACGCACCCCCGGCTGATGCGACTGTTCGTTTCCCGGGCGGCAGTGTGACGATCGGGACGGACGATCGTTCGGCTGCATACGATAACGAGCGCCCCGGGCATGTCGTGGAGCTGCCCCCGTTCGAGATCGATGTGCACCCCACGACCAATGGTGCGTATCTGCGCTTCATGGAAGCCGGCGGGTACGATGACCCCGCGTACTGGTCCAGGGCTGGCTGGGCATGGCGAGATCAGGGGAGACTCGTCGCCCCGAAGCACTGGGAGGACGGACCACACGGATGGCAGGAGCGCTTCATGGACCGAATCGTGCCTCTGGATGCCGACCGACCCGTCGTCCACGTCTGCTACTACGAGGCCGAAGCGTATGCCCGTTGGGCGGGCAAGAGACTCCCCACGGAGTTCGAGTGGGAGGTCGCGGCGGCCTGGGACCCCGAGCAGGGCCATGCCAGACCGTACCCCTGGGGGGAGGATGAGCCGACCCCCATGCACACCAATCTGGATGCACTCTTGTTCGAGACGACTCCAGTCGGCGCATATCCCGCGGGCCGGTCACCCATCGGTTGCTGGGACATGATCGGGAACGTGTGGGAGTGGACGTCGACCAGCTTCCACGGTTATCCGGGCTATGAGACGTTCCCTTATCCCGAATACTCGGAGGTCTTCTTCGGAGACGAGTACAAGGTCCTGCGAGGCGGATCGTGGGCGACACGCTTCGGGGCGGTTCGGAACACGTTCCGCAACTGGGACTATCCCATCCGGCGTCAGATCTTTAGCGGAATTCGTTGCGCCCAGGATGGTTAATGTCATGGACGAGGAGCGGATGAAGGTCATCCGTGGCCTTCGCGGGCCGGACAAGTATGTCTCGTCTAAGTACCACTACGACGAACGTGGCTCGCAGCTTTTTGAGGAGATTACAGAGCTCGAGGAGTACTATCTGACTCGGACCGAGCATGCGATGCTCGAGGAACTCATCCCCGCGCTGATCTCCGAGCTTCGTCCCGCCACGCTTGTCGAGCTGGGTGCCGGGAGCGCTGAAAAGTCACGCATCATCCTGAGTGCGATGATCGCCGCTCGCGAGCACGCCGTATTCGTCCCCGTTGACGTATCTGGAGACTTCCTGCGAGGGACAGCGGAGGCGCTGCGGGCTGAATACGACTCCCTCGACGTCTATCCCGTCGTGGCGGACATCCTGGATCCTATCGCGCTGGACGAGGCTCTACCGCACCCAATGTGCTTGGCACTTCTCGGGAGTACGCTGGGGAACTTCGAGACACCGCATGACGTGGGGCTCCTGAGACACGTGTCGGCCGCCATGGCAGTCGACGATCGCTTCCTGCTCGGGGTGGACCTTTGTGCCGGTCCCGAGAAGTCGGTCGACCGGGTTGAGGCCGCGTACAACGACTCCCGCGGTACCACGGCGCAGTTCAGCCTGAACCTCCTCAGTGTGCTCAACGAGTCTTTCGGCTCGGACTTCGACCTGGACGGCTTTCACCACAGGTCCAAGTACAATCGGGAGCTGAGTCGTATCGAGACCAGCCTGGTGTCCCTGCGCGAGCAGGTTGTCCGCTTCCCGGATGAGGATCCCATCTTCATCGCCGAAGGGGAAGCGATCCGCAGCGAGATCAGCGCCAAGTACGATCGACGTACTGTTGAGCACCTCTTCAGCGGCGCAGGCCTGGTCGTGGATCAGTGGATGACGGACCCTGACGAATTGTACGCGCTGGTCCTGGGTAGACTCAGCGACGGCTGATTCCCTGGTCGACTTGATCCAGGGACGGTGCTACGGGTTTCCAAGGGCACCGGCAACCCGAATACCGGTGTCACCCCGGCCTGCGCGTGACCGGGTTCAGGGAAAGATGGGATACCAGTAGACGTCGCGGCGTCCGAGCGCAAAACCGATGCCCCCGCCCACGAGCGCGAGGGTGGTGCCCAGCCGTACAGCTCCAGCGCGCTCGTCAGCGCGGCATCGGTCGACGGTAGTGCAGTTGAACGAACCGATCATCAGCCCGAAGATCGAACCGGCCAGGAGACCAGTGCTGGTGCCCCAGAGCGTGCCCTGTAGCCAGTGTCGCCGCTGGACGGAGACTCCACGGATCGCCGTCAAGTCAACCACGATCGGAATACCCGTGCCGACTTGTTCGAGTTGGACCGTCGAGCCCTCGAGCGAGATCAGGCGTGCGTCCTCGAGAATGATCTCCGGCGTAACCAACTGAATGTTCTCGCCGACAGGGAGGCCGCTGAACAGCGTCCTCAGCCGGTTCTGATCGGGACTTGGAGTGCGCTGAGCTGCCAGGCCAGAGGCGCAGGTCAGGAACGCAAACATCGTGAACAGGATCCTCCGTCGCAAAACGATAGACCGGCGGAGGGTCTGAGCGGTTGACATCCGTGCGTTCATCTGATCTAAGCGCCAGCGAATCTGCCCTGTGAGCGGAACCGCGCTCACGCGCGGCTTTTGAAACCTACGAGACCGCGCTCGTAAAGGTGCGACACTACATCTTCGGAAGCGTGACTCCGTGCTGGTTCATGTATTTGCCCTTCCGATCCGCATACGCAACCTCGGGTTCCTCGTCGCCTTCGAAGAACAGGAGCTGTGCGATGCCCTCACTGCCGTAGACCTTGGCCGGCAGTGGTGTCGTGTTGGAGATCTCGAGCGTGAGATAGCCCTCCCACGTGGGCTCCAGCGGCGTGACGTTCACAATCAGCCCACACCGGGCGTACGTCGACTTTCCGACGCAGATGACCAGCACGTCTCGAGGGATCCGGAAGTATTCCTCGGTGCGCGCCAGCGCGAACGAATTCGGAGGGATGATGCACTCCGGCCCCACGATGTCCACGAAGGACCGGTCATCGAAGTTCTTCGGGTCGACGATCGAGTTGTGAACGTTGGTGAAAACCTTGAACTCCGGGGACACTCGGATGTCGTAGCCGTATGAAGAGATCCCGTAGGAGATCTTTCCATCACGCACCTGACCGGTTTCGAAGGGCTCAATCATTCTGTGCTCTTCGCACATGCGACGGATCCACTTGTCACTCTTGATAGGCATGCGGGTTGGGTGCTTGGTGGTGAGTCTGTTCAGGCCCGAGTGGACGCGGATGCCCCGTCCACCGGTGCCCCTGGAGGACCTCCAAGATAGATGCCTGCGCGAGTGTCGGTCAAACCAGCGAAAATCATGGAATTTCCGCACGAAACGGCACCCGAGGATCGGTTGACACTCGAACGCACGCTCGGGTACCTTTTCGCCTGCAATCATGCTCGTGAACAATTTCACAAACCCCACGGACGCTCATGTCGGGAGCCTATCTCCCCATCCTTCTGTTGCTCGGCGTCTCTGTGATCAATGCCCTGGGTATTGTCGTCACTTCGCACATTCTCAATCCGCGACGTGACACCTCCCAGAAGCTGATGCCCTACGAGTCGGGCATGATCCCGCTCGGCAACACGAAGGCTCGCTTTTCCGTCAAGTTCTACATGGTGGCGATCAGCTTCATCGTGTTCGACCTGGAGACAATTTTTTTGATCCCGTGGGCGGTTCAGATGCGTGAGCTGGGTTGGAGCGCGTTCCTTGCGATGACCATGTTCGTCAGCGTTTTGGCGATCGGCCTCGTGTATGAGTGGAAGAAAGGAGGGCTGGAGTGGGATTAAGCGATAAACTTCCCCGTGGCGGAGCGGCCCCTACTGAAGGGGGTATGTTCGGGGCCGGAAGTCCGACATTTCTTACGAGCAAGGTCGATGCCCTGATCAACTGGGGACGACTCAACTCGCTTTGGCCGATGCCGTTCGGGACCGCCTGCTGCGCCATCGAAATGATGGCCTCGGCGGCGTCGAACTACGATCTCGCCCGATTTGGCATGGAGCGTATGTCGTTCAGTCCCCGCCAGGCCGACGTACTGATCTGCGCCGGCCGTGTGCCGTACAAGCTCGCTCCGGTGCTCCGCCGTATCTGGGATCAGATGCCCCAACCCAAGTGGTCGATCTCCATGGGCGCCTGTGCGTCATCCGGGGGCGTCTTCGACGTCTACTCGATGGTGCAGGGCATCGACACCATCATTCCGGTCGACGTGTACATCCCAGGCTGCCCTCCGCGACCTGAAGGGCTGATCTACGGCCTCATGATGATTCAGGAGAAGATCCGACAGGAAAGTCTCTCGAAGCATTTCGAGCACCGCGCCGAGGATCCGCTGCTGGTAGCGAGGCCGCGGGCGAACGCTGCGGAGGTCGTTGGGCTCACCGGTCCGTTCGGAAACTCGACGCAGCAAGAGCAGATCTCGACCGGCCAGCTCGTGGCGCCTGCCACGACCGACGATTCTCTCACCTGACCTCATGGCTGACGAACAGAAATCCGGCCTCGACGCAGTCGATGAGGGGCCGATCGGGTCTGACGCCCGCGAGGCGACTCAACGGACATTCAGCGGCGACCCCTCTGAGCATCCAACCATTGCAGCGCTCCTCGAGCGCTTCGGGGACGAGGTTCAGGGACACCGTGTGGCAGCGGGGGATCAGTGGGTGGCGTGGCTTGCGCCGACGCGTAGCCACGAGATCCTCGACTGGCTCAAGAATGACCCCGATCACGCATACGACATGATGTCGGACGTGACCGGCATCGATTACGGGGCAGGCCGACCGGTCGAGGTTGTCTATCAGATGTTCTCGACAGCCCACAGTCGGGCCCTGCGTCTCCGGTGCCCGGTTCCCCTCGACGCGATGGAGATCGATTCCGTCTGCGATTTGTGGAAGTCGGCGGATTGGCTCGAGCGAGAAGTCTTCGACCTCTTCGGCGTGACCTTCAAGGGGCACCCCGACCTGCGCCGGATCCTCATGCCGGATGACTACGCTGAGGGTCACCCGCTTCGGAAGGACTTCCCGCTCCGCGGGCGTTTCTCTCGAGCCGAACAGACAAGACGGGCACTGGAACAGGATGTCGAGCGCTTTTACCTGGCGGACGATTTGCAGGCTGGTGCCCCCCAGGAGATGGATGCGTCAGCGGTTGGCGCGATCGCCGATGGGGAGACCGAAGCGACGCCGGCCCAATCCCGAGAGGACGACTGATGGCCACGAAGACGGTCGAGTTCAACATCGGACAAAGTCGGGAGATGGGCGTTGGCGGCTCAGGCGCGCCTAGCCCCCTGGCGCCCTTCGACATTCCGGAGCCGAAGCTCGGCACCGAGCAGATGCTCATCAACATTGGCCCGCAGCACCCGGCGACGCATGGCGTTCTTCGGCTTGTCTGTGAGCTCGATGGCGAAACGGTGACAAGCGTCGTCCCTCACATCGGCTACCTGCACTCGTCCTTCGAGAAGCTCGGTGAGTACCGGACGTGGAATCAGATCGTCCCGCTTACGGACCGAATGGACTATCTCGCGCCGCTGATCTACAACTGCGCGTACGTGATGTCCGTAGAAAAGCTCATGGGCATCGAGGTGACGGAGCGGTGCAAGATCGTACGCGTCATCCTCATGGAGCTCGACCGCATTTTTGGTCATCTGTTGTGGCTGGGCACGACCGCGATCGACGTGGGGGCGTTCACGCCGTTCCTGTACAGCTTCCAGCAGCGTGAGAAAATCTACACCCTGCATGAGGCGCTCACGGGGGCCCGGATCACGACCTCGGCCACCCGAGTGGGTGGCATGATGGCGGACCTTCCCGAGGGCTGGCTTGACCAGCTGCTCGAGTTTCTGGACAACTTCCCGAAGACGCTGGAGGAGGTGCACCATCTCCTGACCGGGAATCAGATCCACATTGGTCGGACGCAGGGGGTCGGTGTGATCAGCGCCGAGGATGCCATCAACTACGGCTTCACCGGGCCCAATCTCCGCGCGACCGGTGTTCCTTATGACGTGCGCAAGGACCGGCCGTACTACGACTACGAGACCTACGAATTCCAGGTCCCGGTCGGCGAACACGGCGACTGCTATGACCGCTACCTCTGCCGGATGGAGGAAATGGAGCAATCCGTCTCGATCATTCGTCAGGCGATGGCACGGCTTCCTGATGGTCCGATCAACGTGGACGATCCGAACATTTCACTGCCATCCAAGACCGATGCGATGTCGGATATGGAGAGCATGATTCACCACTTCAAGCTCATCACCGACGGTATTCCCGCCCCGGAGGGTGACTGCTACATGGCGATCGAGGCCTCCAAAGGAGAACTCGGCATGTACGTGGTGGCGGAAGAGGGTGACACCAAGCCGGTTCGGTGGCGTGTCCGCCCGCCGTCCTTCGTGAACCTCTCGGTGATTCCGAAGCTCGCGGAGGGGCACATGGTCTCTGACCTGATCATGATCAACGCCAGCCTCGATATCGTTCTGGGGGAGATCGACAGATGAGCAACGTCCCGTTCAAGAACCCGGGGTGGGCCGGCAACACCGGCGAGTTCGATCTCACCGAGAACCAGATTCGCGGTGACGACTTCGTCGGAGAGCGGCCCGCTCACGGTGGGCACGCGTCGGGCGCCGGCACCATGCCGTACATGCTTTCAGAAAAGCAGCCCGACGCGCCGCTGTTCGAAGGCGAGTACCGTGAACGTCTGGACAAGGTTCTTTCGCGCTATCCGACGAAGCAGGCAGCATTGCTGCCTGCCCTCGGCCTTGCCCAGGAAATCCGGGGGCATATCAGCCCCGAGTCGATGGACGAGGTGGCCGAGGCACTCGGGCTGTCTCCGGCCTATGTACGCGGTGTGGCAACCTTCTACACCATGTACAACAAGCGACCGGTCGGTCGGCATCTGATCCAGGTCTGCACCAACATTTCGTGCAACCTTGCCGGGGCCGATGACGTGGTCGATGCCTTTCTCAAGTACACGGACACCGGACTCGGTGAGACGTCAGAGGACGGCAACTTCACGGTGATCGAGGCCGAATGTCTGGCTGCATGCGGGTTCCCGACCTGCGTGCAGATCAACTCCCGCTACTACGAGAACGTGACCCCCACCGAGGTGCCGAAGATCTGTGAGCACCTGAAAGGGCAGGGGGAATAACAGATGGCTTATCCTTACGTTTCGGACCATGAGGTTCGGGTACTCAGTAAGTATTTCGGCGACCCGAAGCAGCGCCAGGTCGACACCTACGTTGAACGAGGCGGCTACCAAGCTCTGAAGAAGTCCTTCGACATGGGCCCGGAGAAAGTAGTCGACGAGGTTAAGGCCTCGGGCCTGAGGGGACGGGGAGGCGCCGGGTTCCCGACGGGTGTTAAGTGGTCCTTCATGCCGAAGGAGTCCGGCCGGCCGCATTATCTCCTGTGTAATGCTGACGAATCCGAGCCGGGTACGTTCAAGGACCGTGAACTGATCCGCTGGGACCCTCACCAGCTCATCGAAGGATGCCTGATTGGCGCCTATGCCATTGGCGCGAAACACGTCTACATCTACTGCCGTGGCGAATTCTTCGAGACCAATCAGGTCCTTGCCAGGGCGGTCGAGGACGCATACGCGCAGGGCTACATCGGCAAGGACATCATGGGCTCGGGGAATGACCTCGACCTCACGGTGCATCAGGGTGCGGGGGCCTACATCTGCGGAGAAGAGACCGGCCTGATGAACTCGTTGGAGGGCCGCCGAGGTCAGCCACGGGTCAAGCCGCCGTTCCCCGCCGCGGTCGGAGCGTTCGGCATGCCTTCGACGATCAACAACGTCGAGACCCTCTGTGCGGTGCCGCACATCATCGGAAACGGCGGGGATTGGTACCGCGGCTTCGGCACGGAGCAGAGCCCGGGTACGAAGCTTTTCTGCGTCAGTGGTCATGTGAACAAACCCGGTAACTACGAACTCCCACTGGGCTTTCCGCTCATGACCCTGATCGAAGAGGTCTGTGGGGGCGTCCGTGACGGTAACGCGCTCAAGGCCGTGATCCCCGGGGGTTCGTCGGTGCCGATCATCAACGCTGAAGAGTCGAGTCGCTGCACGCTGGACTACGAGGGCTGTGTCGACGTCGGCACCATGCTCGGCTGTGCCTCGGTGATCGTCATGGATGAGACTGCGGACATCGTGAAACAGGTCCGCCGCATGGTCGATTTCTACGCCCATGAATCGTGCGGACAGTGCACGCCGTGCCGGGAAGGCTCTGCCTGGACCGCTCAGATCCTGAAGCGCATAGAAGACGGTCGAGGCACCGAGGAGGATCTCGAGACTCTGATGGAGATGACTCAGCAAATGGTCGGCACGACCATCTGTGTTCTTTCCGACTCGGTGGCGGCTCCTGTTCAGTCCTCGATCGAGAAATTCCGAGACGAATACCTTGCGCTGATAAGGCGCGGCGAGAGAGTGGGGGCAGCCTGATGGCCGAGATGGTCAACCTCACGATCGACGGTCACGAGGTCGCTGTTCCCAGAGGGACAACGATTCTGGAAGCGGCCAAGACGATCGGTTCGGAGGTTCCACACTATTGCTACCACCCCGGCATGTCGTCTCCAGCGATGTGCCGCCTCTGTCTGGTCGAGGTCGAGGGTGCGCCAAAGCCGATGCCTGGCTGTGTAACTACTGTCATGGAAGGGCAGGTGGTCAACACACAGTCGGAGCAGGCCCTCAGCAACCGACGCGGGGTGCTCGAGTTCTACCTCGTGAACCATCCGCTCGACTGTCCAATCTGCGACATGTCCGGTGAGTGCAATCTCCAGGACTATGTGCACGACGAAGGACGCGAGCACGGTCGTGGTCGCGAGCCGAAGCGCATCTTCGGTCGTGACGATTTCGGCGGTGATGTGCTCTTCTATGGCGACCGCTGTGTCATGTGTACACGCTGTGTGCGCTTCATGAGCGAAGTCGAGCAGGACCACCGCCTGACCGTGGTGGAGCGTGGGAACCGTTCCGTGATCGACACCTTCTACGATGAAGGTTTGGACGGCACGAACTGGCACGGCAACATCGTCGACATCTGCCCTGTTGGCGCGCTTGTCTCCAAAGACTTTCTGCACAAGGCACGGGCGTGGGATCTGACCCATACGCCGTCGGTCTGCACAAGCTGCTCCCAGGGATGCAACATCGACCTGCATACCCGGGACAACCTCGTCCAGCGGATCAAGCCACGTGAGAATCTCGACGTGAACGCGTGGTGGATTTGCGATCACGGACGGCACAATTACGAGTGGATGAATCGTGGGGACCGTCTTGAGGCGCCGGTGATGCGCTCAGACTCCGGGTCTCAGGCGATGGGATGGGGGGACGCGCTCCGCGCCCTTCTGGAAAAGAGCGATGGCGGAGGCTCCGTGAAGGCCGTTGCGTCGGCCATGTCATCGAACGAAGACCTTGGTGCGCTCAAGGCGCTCGTCGATGCAATGGGGGGTGGTGAGATCCTCTACCGCTCTGCTCGGGCCGAGGACGAAGTTCCGCTCAGGGGCTTCCCCTTGCTCGCCCGCCGCAAGGACCTCTCAGCTAACTCGACCGCGGCCGACCTCATCGGGGCAAACCGCGTTGGGGCGGATGACGGAACGGGCGGACTGGACGAAGTCTCGAACCACGACGGTATCGTCCTCGTCTTGAATGACGACCTTGCGGACCAGAAAGAAGATTTCGGCAACAACGCGTCGCTCTTCGTCTACCTGGGCACGCATGACTCGCCGGGGGCTGCGAAGGCAGATCTGGTGCTTCCGGTGACCAGTCATGCAGAGGGTGAAGGCACCTTCACGAATCACGAGCGTCGCGTGCAGCGGTTCGCCAAGGCGCTGGACGCCCCGGGGATGGCTCGGCCGGCCTGGCTGGTTCTGGGTGCGCTCGTCGCGGAGAAGGGTGAGGGGCCGGCTCCACGCTCTGCCGCCGACGCCTTTGCTGCCATGAGTTCCTCCGTTGCTGCTTTTGCAGGCATCACGTGGGATGACCTCGGGACGCGTGGTGCGGTGTTGAACGAGTCCGTTTCGGTGACGGGAGACTGATCATGGAGCCGATCTCCGGAATTCCCGCGATCGTCGCGATGGCCCTGAAGAATCTGGGCATCTTCACTCTGGTCATTCTGGTGGTCGCGTACGCCACGTATGCCGAGCGCCGCGTGTCGGCCTTCATTCAGGATCGCCGCGGCCCCAATCGCGTCGGTCCGTTCGGGCTGCTCCAGCCGATCGCGGACGGCATCAAGAACATCCTCAAGGAAGAGACGTTGCCGGGAACGGCGTCACGCTTCTTCTTCATCCTCGCGCCAATCCTGGTGCTGGTACCGTCTCTCGTGACCTTCGCGGTCATCCCGATTGCGGCTCCGCTACCGACGCGCTGGGGGGTGGTCGACATGATCATCGCCGACGTGCCGATCGGGATCCTGTACGTGCTCGCTTTCAGCTCACTAGCCGTATACGGCGTTGTGCTCGGGGGCTGGGCATCGAACAACAAATACGCGTTCCTGGGTGGCCTCCGCGCTTCGGCCCAGATGGTGAGTTACGAAGTTGCCCTGGGGCTTTCGCTCATCGCGGTCCTGATGTTGGCCGGCAACGTGACACTGACGGAGATGGTGTGGCAGCAGCAGCAGCTCGGAATGTGGTTTGCCTTCCCACTGTCGCTGGCCTTCATCCTCTTCGTCATCTCAGCGTTCGCTGAAACGAACCGGCTTCCTTTCGATATGCCTGAAGCGGAGTCGGAGCTGGTGACCGGGTACCACACCGAATACTCGGCCATGAAGTTCTCGGCGTTCATGATTTCCGAGTTCGGCCACATGGTGACCGCCTCAGCGCTCATGGCAACCATTTTCTTGGGTGGGTGGGACCTGCCCGGGACTTGGGATAACGCGTTCTGGTATAACGGGCAGCTGATCAGCGGGTTTGCAGAGAACGGCACACCGATCGCCGCGCAGCCCGCGGTATGGAAGACGCTCCTGACCTTCGGCGGCTTCGCCGCCAAGACGGGCTTCTTCCTCCTGGTTTACATCTGGATCCGCTGGACGCTTCCACGCTTCCGCTACGACCAGGTGATGGCGCTGGGCTGGAAGGTCATGCTACCGACGTCACTCGGATACGTGATGCTCGTGGCGATGACGATCCTCGTTCTGGACGAGCTCGGGGTGCAGTATGGCTTCCTGTTCGGGCTCGTCCTCACGGCGGTCAGCGGCGCAGCAACGCTTTCCTTCATGTTCTTCCTCGATCGTGGCCGGACGATTGCGGGTGCTGGCGCGCAGCGCACCCAGAAGGTCGAGGTCAAAACAACCCCCACTGCGGTCGTGTCCGGCAGAGCCGAGCCGGCCCCGGCGGGAGACTAGCGAACCGATATGGCGATCTCAGTCAAATTGATGCATCGGCCGGAGCCGGAGTCGACCTCCTACCTCCGTGCGGCGCTGAGCGGGATGGCGCTGACCTTCAAGCATATGGTCAATCCGACCAAGGTCACGCAGCAATATCCCGAAGAAATGACGGACCTGAGCCCCCGTTGGCGTGGGACACACGTCATGGAACAGCACGCGGACGGACGCCCGAAATGTGTGGCGTGTGGCCTGTGCCCAACCGTCTGCCCCGCGAATTGCATTCGGCTCGTGGGTGGTGAGGACGATCAAGGGAACCGTTATCCGATCGTGTACGAGATCGACGAGTTCCGCTGCATTTTTTGCGGAATGTGCCAAGAAGTTTGCCCCGTGGAGGCGATCCACGTCGGGCGGCACTTCGAGAATGCCGAGTATACCCGTGACCGCTTCGTCTACGATCTCGATCGACTGATGGAGCAGGATCACCCGAGCACGCTCCTTTGGGACCCTTCGGACCCGAGTTCCGAGTAGTGGCCACAATTCTCTTCTACCTGTTCGCAGGGCTCGCGATCGGCGGCGCGATCGGCGTCGTCATGTCGAAGAGCCCGATCGGCAGCCTTCTTTTCATGGTCACCGCGTTGGGGGCCATGGCAGGCACGTTCGTGCTCCTTGAGGCTCATTTCCTGGCCGCGATTCAGATCATCGTGTATGCGGGCGCCATCATGGTGCTCTTCCTGTTCGTAATCATGCTGCTGAACCTCGGGCACGATTATCAGAAGGATCTGAAGGGCGGCGCATTCGCGGTTCTGTCGTTCGGCGTCATCGGCGGGATCGCCGGGCTCATGGCGCAGCAACTGGGCTCGACGGGGCTGGAGGACGGACCGGGCGGCGCCGCGATCGACGCTGCGATGGCAGAGCACGGAGCCGTCGGTGCCATCGCGACCGAACTCTACACTACGTACGTGGTGCCCTTCGAAATCACAGGGATTCTCCTTCTCGTCGCCATCGTCGGCGCCCTCGTACTCGCGAAGCGGGAGGTCTGATGATCACCGAAGCGCTCGTACTCAGCGCCATCCTCTTCGTGATCGGCACCTTCGGCGTCCTCGTGCGCCGCAACGCCATCATCATGTTCCTCTGTATCGAGCTTCAGCTTAATGCGGTCAACCTGAGCTTTGTGGCGTTCAGCCGTCTCTACGGAATCGAGGGACAGCTCTTCGTATTCTTCGTTATGACCGTCGCTGCCGCGGAAGCTGCCGTCGGACTGGCAATCATTATCTCGATTTTCCGCCACTATGAGACGGTGAACGTGGACTCCTTCAACCTCCTCAAGTGGTGACCGGCGTGATGGCATCGCTTGCGGCCCTCCTGCAGGGCGGAGGACAGACGGCGGACGGCGGGCATTTCGAGCCCTTCTTCCCCGGGCTCGTCGTCATCCTGCCACTGCTGGGATTCCTGCTAAACGGCATTCTTGCGCTTCAGCACGCGCGTGCGTCCGCGGATGCCGTCAGGGGCGGATCCGAGCTCGACCTGGGTGACTCCTCGTCTCGTCCCGTCACGCACACCCTTCCGACATGGATTGGCCCGGGCGTGATGGGTCTCGCGTTCCTGATCACGCTCGTGAACTTCACGCGCATGTTCGGGGCTCACCTCGAAGAGCCGGTGATCGTCCACTACTGGACGTGGATCGCGACGGGGACCTTCACGGTCGAAGCCGCACTCCAGCTCGATCAGCTCTCGATGATCATGATGATGATCATCACGGGCGTCGGGACGCTGATCCATGTGTTCAGCGTCGGCTATATGAGGGATGACCCCGGGTATCCGCGCTACTTCGCATACCTGAACCTCTTCGTCTTCTTCATGCTCGTCCTCGTCATGGGGTCGAGCTACGCCCTGATGTTCGTCGGATGGGAAGGCGTCGGGCTCTGCTCGTATCTCCTCATCGGGTACTGGTTCAGCGATCGAGAGAAGGCTGACGCAGGCAAGAAGGCGTTCATCGTCAATCGTATCGGTGACGTGGGCTTCCTGATCGCGATGTTCCTGCTCTACAAGAACTTCGGGACCGTTGATTTCGTGCCGGTCTTCCATGACGCGGAGGCCCTGATTTATGGTGGCGGGCTCGTCACGGCGATCACCCTCTTTTTCTTCCTGGGGGCCGTCGGCAAGAGCGCGCAGATGCCTCTCTACGTCTGGCTTCCAGACGCCATGGCCGGCCCGACGCCGGTGTCGGCGCTCATCCACGCGGCGACGATGGTCACGGCAGGTGTGTATCTGGTCGCGCGCTCATCTGTGCTCTTCGCGCTGTCACCGCTGACGAGTGCGATCGTTGCCGGGGTGGGGGCCATCACCGCGCTCTTCGCTGCGACCATCGCTCTCAAGCAGAACGATATCAAGAAGGTCCTGGCGTACTCGACCGTTTCACAGCTGGGCTACATGTTCATCGGAGTGGGCGTGGGCGCGTATGCCGCGGGCGTGTTTCACCTCATGACGCACGCCTTCTTCAAGGCGCTGCTCTTCATGGGCGCCGGTGCCGTGATTCACTCCATGCACGAGGCGTATCACAGCACGCACAGCCACGAAGACGCGCAGGACATGCGAAACATGGGTGGGCTGAAGGCCTTCATGCCGATCACCTGGGTAACCATGTGGCTGGCCACGCTCGCAATCGCAGGGATCTGGCCCTTCGCCGGATTCTTTTCGAAGGACGAGATCATCTGGAAGATTGGTGAGTTCGGTGGGGCAGAGAACGCGGCCTACAGCGGCGTCTACGCCGTCATCTGGATCATCGCACTCGCCGCTGCCATGCTCACAGCGTTCTACATGACTCGCATGATGGTCATGACCTTCCACGGGACGAACCGGACCGGAGAAGAAGAGGCCAGGAACCTCCATGAGGCTCCGGCCGTGATGTGGGTGCCCCTCGCCGTGTTGGCGTTCCTCTCGGTATTCGGGGGCTGGGTGAATGTGCCTGAGGCCCTGAGCTCCGGGTGGGCCGGATTGGGTGGCCTCCTACCCATGGGAGAGTGGCTCCACCACTGGCTGGAGCCCCTCACGGCACAGGCGCACCACATCCAGGAAGTGAACCTCGGGGAACTCTCCCACTCGGCGCCATTGGTCGGAGGAGGCGAAGCGCTGTGGGCCGCGATCTCCACCCTCGCCGCGCTTGCCGTGGTAGCGATAACCATACGCGTGGTTGGCGGCCAGACGGTCGTGGCTGTGAAGGAAGATAAGACGCAGCTGACCGGCTTCTCCAGGTTGCTCTACAACAAGTACTACGTCGACGAGTTCTACGACCGTGTCATCGTCCAACCGATCATCCGGGCCTCCCGCTTCTGCTGGAAGGTCATCGACGCCGGCTTCATTGATGGTGTCGTGAACTCGGTGGGATGGATCTCCAAAGGGTCAGGCTGGATCGTCAGCATGCTCCAGACCGGCACCGTGAATACGTATGCGTTCATCCTTACCGTCGGGGTGCTGTTCATCCTCGGCGCCAGCCTGTTCTAGGAGGCGCTGATCATGACTGCACTACTCGATTCGATCGGATACGCCGGCTGGGCGCTTCACGCGCTGATCTGGCTACCGGTTCTCGGCATCGGCCTCGTCCTCTGGGCAGAAGAAGAGCGTGCCAAGACCGTCGCCTTCTGGTGGTCTGTGTTCGTGTTCGCTCTGAGCCTCGGACTCTGGTGGGCATTCGATCCGGCCTCCGGCTCCATGCAGATGGAGACCACGACACCATGGATTCCGTCCTGGGGGGTGAACTACTCGCTGGGGATCGACGGCATCAGTCTCTTCATGGTGCTGCTCTCGACGTTTTCGACCTCGATCGCGATTCTGGGGTCGTTCAACTACATCAAGACAAAGCAGCGCGCGTTCTACGCGCTTATGCTCCTGCTGGAAGCGGCCGTGATCGGGGTCTTCCTCGCGACTGACGTCTTCCTCTTCTACGTCTTCTTCGAGCTCACGCTCGTCCCGATGTACTTCATCGTCGGGATCTGGGGCGGAGAACGCCGGATCTACGCCGCGATCAAGTTCTTCCTCTACACAGCGTTCGGCTCGCTCCTCATGCTGGTCGGCATCCTGTATCTCTTTTGGAAGGCCAAGACCTTCATGGGGATGCCGACGTTCGCGTACGCCGACTTCCTCATCGTGGGGCTATCGAGCACCGAACAGCTCTGGCTCTTCACAGCCTTCGCCCTCGCGTTCAGCGTGAAGGTGCCGGTCTTCCCGTTGCACACCTGGCTGCCGGACGCTCACGTCGAGGCTCCGACTCCCGGCTCGGTGATCCTGGCTGCGGTGCTTCTGAAGATGGGCACCTACGGCTTCCTTCGATTCCTGCTGCCACTCTTCCCGCTGGCTGCACAACACGAGACC
>DGOW01000043.1 GCA_002390225.1 Gemmatimonadales bacterium UBA4456
CGCTGGAAGCGGTTGATCTCACCCCAAGGGGTACGCCAGTCGCCGAACTCGGTCACCAGCAGATCAGACGCTTCGGCGAGCGACTGGAGGTGCTCGTCAGTGGATGCGCGCTGTGCGATGTATTCGTTGGTCGACAGGCTCATGCTCTGAGCCGCCTGAGCAACACGCTCCATCATGTCCTCGGCCCAGTACGTCGCAAGCGACGTCGCTACGGACTCGGCGCTCCAGCGGTAGTCCCATGAGCGGAGCATCTCGGCCTGTTCGTAGAGCTGGGCCTTCAGAGGGTTCGAGGACGGTGCGGCATCATAGGCTCTGATCAGTGCGGGTACGATCGGCTCGAAGCCTGGCATCTGACTACTGTACGCCACGTCGGTGAGCAATGTCTCCAGCGTGAAGTCAGTGCGGTTTTCCAGCACGCGGACGGCGTGGATCCCTCGGGCGTTCTCGCCACTGCGCTGGAAGTAGCGAGGATAGTCGGATTCTCGCGGGCTGTCCGGGCCGGCGGAGCTGTAAGGCCAGTTATTGGTATTCTGCAGCCACCCAACCGACGGATTGAAGACGTTCGGCGTGTCATCGATCGAGTGCGGCTCACCCCAGTCGTTCGCCGAGACGCTGCCATCGACGGGCTGAGTCCAGTCGATGTCCGTCCGCCGTTGCGGGACGAAGTTCGAGTGCCAGTACGCGATATTTCCTTCGGAGTCCGCGAACAGCGTGTTGTTCGACGAGTTGGTGTGCATCTCCATGTTCTCGCGATAGCCCGCGAGGTCTTGGCGCTTGGTGCGGTCCCACGACTGAATGAGTGCGGACAGCGGCTCTTCCATGAGCGCTGTCGCGACCCATTTCCCGTCCTGGGCCTTCACGATCGGACCATGATGGGTGCGGAAGGTGGTGAAGGTGCGCTCCTGCATTCCGGCATCAGTACGGTAGGGGACTGTGATCTCCCTGGTCTCCATAGAGCGCTCTTCGCCATCGACTATGTAGAAATACTGCTCGTCGCGCTCAACGACGGTCTCGAGATACTCGTCGATGTTGTCGACCCCACTGGAGGTGTGCATCCAGCCAGCGTCCTCGTTGAAGCCCTGATAGATGAAGAATTGTCCCCACGTCGATGCGCCGTAGGCGTTCAGCCCCTCGTCGCTGCGCATGTGCAGCTCGGAGCGGAAGAAGAACGAAGTATGCGGGTTGATCAGGAGCAGAGCATTTCCGTTCACCGTGTTCTCGGGAGAGATCGCGATCCCGTTCGAGCCGCGCGGCTCTTCCCAGTCAATCAGCGGCTGCTCGATGTCGAGTTGCGCCATCGCCATGCCCATGGGGCCATCCTGGTAGAAGGCCTCGAGCTGGCGTGTGTTCACGCGCTCGATGTCACCCCCGATGGAGCCCTCGCTGAAGCTCAGCGCCATCCAGGGCTCGAACCTGTCGAGAACCAAGGGATCGGTCCCGGGATGCGTATGGAGGTAGTAGTTGAGCCCGTCCGCCCATGCGTCCATGAGGTCTTGTAACCACTGCGGGCTCTCAGCGTAGAGCGCCTGCATCTCGACCGGGTCGATGAAAAGCTTCATACGGAGGTCACCCCAGACTTCGTCTTCGCCAAACGCCTCTGCGAGACGTCCCTGCGAGAAGAGGAAGTTGCGCTCGATCCGGTTAAAATCATCCTCGGCTTGAGCGAAAATCGCGCCGAACACGGCATGGGCATCGGTCGGCCCGTAAACGTGGGCAATCCCCCAATCATCGCGTGTGATCGTGATCTCGTCCGCCATGGATTGCCATGCGGCGACTTCCGGGTCAGTCGGCGTGCAGGCGACGAATGTCAGGCAGAGCAGCAGAAGGAGCTTCTTCATGGCGTTTTGATCGGGGCTAGGGAACTACACTTCACAAGGGCGTCATTCTAGGTCCGAGACGCCCACGGGACCATTACCCGACACCTCGATCGGACTCGTAGTGCCGCGACCGCGGGCTGCCCGAGCAGGTGTTCGATCAGGTCACCGACGAAGAGACGGGATGGCGGTCCGCGTCACGGAGCGACTCGCACGTCGGGCACCTCCACAGCGATCTGGACTTCCGTGTCAGGGACCCGTTCGTCACGGCGGTTGAAAAATCGTGGCGAGCGCAGGGCAGTGCATGTCACCGAAGCACCCGTGCGGACACATCTCGCAGCACCTAGGATGACGATACCAATCCCGTAGCAAACTGCCTTCAAGGGTCTTTTCCATGCGTTCCCTACTGCGCCTTGCTCCCCTCGCCACCGCCGTGGCATTCCTGCCGGCCGGTGTCGCCGCTCAGACACCCGATCAGCTGTCGACCGTCGCCAACGCGCTGGAATGGCGTGAGATCGGACCCACCATCATGGGTGGGCGGGTCTCGGACCTAGCGGTGGTTGAGAGCGATCCGTCGGTCTTCTTCGTAGGCACGGCGACGGCCGGCATCTGGAAGACCGAGAACGCGGGGGTCACCTTCAAACCCGTTTTCGACGGTGAGGTGACCGCCTCGGTGGGCGATGTAACCGTCGCTCCGTCGAACTCGAATGTGGTCTGGGTGGGAACCGGGGAGCCTCAGAACCGTCAAAGCTCACCGTGGGGTAATGGAGTGTACCGCTCCACGGACGCTGGTCAGAGCTGGACGCACCTCGGGCTCGAGAATACGCATCACATCTCTCGAATTCAGGTGCATCCCGAAAATCCCGATGTGGCCTACGTGGCGGCGATGGGTCACCTCTGGGGTTCGAACGCGGAGCGTGGCGTCTATCGCACGATGGACGGTGGCCAGAGTTGGGATCAGGTGCTGTTCGTCGATGCACATACCGGCGCCATCGACTTGGCGATGGACCCCAATGATCCACAGACGCTCTTTGCGGCGATGTATCAGCGGCAGCGTAAGGCATGGGGATACAACGGCGGTGGGCCCGGCAGCGGGATCTACCGGAGCACGGACGGTGGGCATACATGGGTCGAACTGACTGAAGGTTTGCCGGAGGGCGACAAAGGGCGCATCGGGCTGGATATCTACCGCGGTGACGGGAATCTGATCTGCGCTCTGGTTGAGGCGGATGCGCGCGGCCCCGGTCAGGGGTTCGGTGGACGGAGCGAGGACGATGTCGAGAACGGCGTCTATTGCTCGACGGATCGCGGGGATACGTGGGAGCACCGGTCTACTACGAACAACCGCCCCATGTACTACTCCCAGATACGGATCGACCCCAATGATCCGGAGCGGATGTATCTCGGCGGCTCGGACCTGTTTCGGACGTCGGACGGTGGTCGCACGTTCACGAACGATGCAGCGGACGGGGTTCATCTCGACCACCATGCGCTCTGGATCAACCCGGAGAACTCGGATCATCTGATCTTGGGCAGCGATGGAGGTGTCTCGATTAGCTGGGATCGATCCGACAACTGGTACCAGTTCCGTAACTTGCCGCTCGGACAGTTTTATGAGATCGGCGTCGACATGCGTGACCCTTATCACGTGTGCGGAGGATTACAGGACAACGGCTCGTGGTGCGCGCCGAGTGATACGTGGTCCAACCAGGGAATCCGAACTCGCGACTGGTACAACGTGAATGGCGGTGACGGATTCTTCACGGTCATGCACCCGAGCAACCCGGGGCTGATGTTTGCCGAATCGCAGGGTGGCAATCTGACCCGCGTAAACCTGGAGACGATGGAGCGCACCCGTATGCGGCCAATCGGGCGCCCGGGTGCTGACGAAGAGATGCCCGATCTGCGCTGGAACTGGGACACCCCGATGGTGCTCTCGGCCCACGACGACAACACCATCTACGCAGGATCGAACGTGCTTTTTCGGTCTATTGATCTGGGGCAGAGCTTCGAGGCGATCAGTGACGATCTCACGTGGGCGATCGATCGTGACACACTGATGATCATGGGCGTGCCCGGCGGTGAGGCGCAGATGTCGCGCAATGACGGTCAGTCGTCATACGGCAACCTGACCGCCATCGCTGAATCTCCGCGCGACGCGAATGTGGTCTACACCGGTGCCGACGACGGCCGTCTCCACGTGACGCAGGACGGCGGTGCGACGTGGACCGACGTCACGGAGCGTGTGGATGAACTCCCGGCACACAGCTACGTGACGCGCATCGTGGCTTCGCACGGCGCGCCCGGTACCGTCTTCGCTGCGTTCGACAACCATCGCAATGACGACTTCAACGCGTACATCTACCGAAGTGAGAACTTCGGGCAGGACTGGATCAGGATCACGAACGGCCTCCCCGTCAGCTCGATGAGTGCGCTGGCGCAGCATCCGGACAACGCGAACCTGCTCTTCGCGGGGAACGAAATCGGGGTCTACGCGTCGGCCGATGCCGGCGCCAACTGGGTTCGGCTGCACAACGGTCTACCCACAGTCCCAGTGGACGATATCAAGATCCACCCGCGTGAGAACGACCTGGTCATCGGCACACACGGTCGTGGCATTTGGATTCTCGACGACATCAGCCCGCTGGAGCACCTCAACGCGGGCGTTGTAGCGTCGAACGTGCACATCTTTCCGATCCGGCGGGCTACCTCCTACAATCTTTACACGCCGCAGGGATGGACGCCGGGCATCTTTGCAGCTCCCAATCCTCCTGCGGGTGCGCGCATACGGTATCACCTGACGGCGGACACCGAGGACCTCGAGCTCCGGGTCACGGACGCCACGGGCGCTCTGGTGCGAGCGCTCGACGCACCGAGCACTGCCGGGATGCACGAGGTGATCTGGGATCTGCGCATCGAGGCGACGGGGGCCGATGGTGAGGCGGCAGGGACCGGGCCGCGCGTGCTGCCGGGTGCGTACATCGTCGAAATGACGACTGGCGCCGACGTCGTGCAGAGCGAGGTCTCCGTGCGCATGGACCCACGCATCAGTCTGGGGAGGCGGGACCTCATGGTCCGGCATCAGTCGATGATGGAGTCGTACAGACTCTCCCATGTGGTCGATGCCGCCGAGGATGCGCTCGGTGAGATGGACGACCACCTAGACGAT
>DGOW01000061.1:0-8280 GCA_002390225.1 Gemmatimonadales bacterium UBA4456
GGTCGAGATCCTGTCCGAGTTGCAAGAACGACTCCCCGGTATCCCGGAGATTGCGCCGTCCGAGCTTGCGAACATGCGCACGTTGCGGGACGTAGCGGACAAGCTTTCGACGGGTCTGCCTCCGGTAGTCGAGGCATCGAGCGCTGCGCCCGCGGAGGTAAGTGCTGCAGATCCGACAGATGGCATCGATGTGACGGCGCTGGCTCTTGAGGTCGTAGCTGAAAAGACCGGCTATCCGGTCGAGATGCTGGATCTGGATATGGAGATGGAGGCAGGGCTTGGGATCGACTCGATCAAGCAGGTCGAGATCCTGTCCGAGTTGCAGGAACGACTTCCCGGCATTCCGGAGATCGCCCCTTCCGAGCTCGCATCTCTGCGTACGCTGCGTGACGTGGCGGACAAGCTTTCCGGCGGTGGTGCTCCGGTTGCGATTCCTGAACCTGTCGCAACGCCAGAGCCGGTCGTCGAAGCACCTTCAGAGGTAGTGGTACAGGTTGCTCCTGCCGAAGAGCTGGTCGAGGCCAGCACCGTCGTCGATCCAACGAAGATCACTGCCTTCGTGCCGAGGCTCGTAGCCGACGTCCGACCGGGCTTTGGACTTCCTCCTCTGTCCGGTGATCACACGATCGAGATCACGAACGAGCATTCGTCTCTCGCCCAGGCCCTTGCCGATGGACTGTCTGCCCGCGGTGTCTCGGCGATGGTTGTCGAGGAACCCTCGGCGTCGGTTTCGGCTGTGATCTGCCTCGCCGGTCTCTCTGCTACGTCCCCTGATCCAGCTGGCGCACTCACCGTGCATCAGTCCGCGATTCACGCGGCGGGACTCGTGGGTCGGCATCCGGAGCCAACCGAGCGGCTGTTCGTCACCGTTCAGTCCACGGGTGGCCACTTTGGCCTTGCGGGCGACCCGGGAGACGGAGCGTGGACTGCAGGGCTCGCGGGTGTCGTGAAGACTGCCGCACGGGAGTGGCCCGGTGCGTCGCTCAAGGCGATCGACGTGGCGGATCCGGACGGATCCGCGGACTTGATTCTCGACGAGCTCTTCTTCGGGGGTCCTGCCATAGAGGTCGGATTCGGCGAGGACGGTGCTCGCTCGATCGTCCAGATCGAGCCTCTGCCGACCGATGGAAACCGGGGAGCGGCCCTGGAGCCGGGTTCTGTAGTGGTAGTATCGGGCGGGGCTCGCGGTGTCACGGCGAGTTCTGTCACGAAGCTGGCAGAGGCGTGGAAGGTGAAGCTGGCCCTGCTCGGTCGATCGAAGCTCGCGGAGTGGCCAGAAGGTGTTCCGCTCACCACGGACTCTGTTCAGATCACCGGTGCACTGGCTGCAGGGGCGAAGGCCCGGGGCGAGACGGTGGACTTCTCCGGCATCCAGCGGCGGGCGCAGTCTCTCGCGGCCAGCGCTGAGGTGCGGATGTCGCTTGCGGACCTCGACGCGCGCGGGATCGAGGCGATGTACCTGAGCGCTGACGTGACAAGCGTCGAGGGAGTCTCGACGGCGCTGGATCAAGTGAGGGACACATGGGGCTCGATAGACGGAATCGTTCATGGCGCCGGCGTCCTCAGAGACAAGGCGATCGTGGACATGACGCCCGATCGGGTTGCCGATGTATTCGCACCAAAGGTCGGCGGGCTCGCCGTTCTGCTGGAGGCAACGAAGAAAGATCCGATCCAGGTGATCGCACTTTTCTCGTCGATTGCGGCTCGAGCCGGAAATGCAGGGCAGGCGGCGTACTCAGCGGCCAACGAGATTCTGAACAAGGTTGCTGCCAACGAAGCAGCACGACGCGGCGAGTGGTGCCGTGTGCGCTCGTACAATTGGGGCCCGTGGGCCGGTGGAATGGTCGATGCAGGCCTCGCCGCTCACTTCGAAAAGCAGGGCATCGCTTTGCTAGGCGTTGATTCGGGCGCGCAGTTCTTCGCTGATGAGCTCGAGCTCTCGGGTGAGGGTGTCGAGCGGGTCGTGCTTGCGGCACCGTCCTTTCCGGCGATCACGCAAAGCTTCACGCTAGGCGGAGTCGACGAAGACGCGATCGGGTCACCCCAGGTGGCGGGTTTTGCACTGCGCCTTGGCGAGGCGCTCAAGCCAGTACGGACGATGCGCACCTACCTTGAGGACTTCGTCATTGCGATGCCTGGCCAGGAGCTTTCAGGTGGAGTGCACTCGGTGGATGTGCAACCGATCGAGGACTCGGTCCCGAGTTATCACCTCGTTTTCCGAGACGGCGCTGGGGACGTCCATCACGAAACGACCATCCGTTATTCCTCGAACGGTGCTGGAGCGCCGCCGACCGTGCCGTCAGCCGGCTTGGAGCCTTGGCCGTTCGAGGCCACGGCGGCCTACGACAACGTGCTCGGGACCGCGACTGACCGTCGTGCGATCTTGAATCTGGAGGGTGTGTCCGAGGAGGGTGGCATGGCCATGCTTCGCAGCGCGGCGAGCCTCGGTTGGCCGATGAAGGGTTTCACGAAGGGGTTTGACCCGGCCGCGTTCGAAGGCTTGGTGCAGCTGGCGGAACTCTGGACCCACCAGAAGTCGGGTGCCATGCAGCGCCTGGCCAGCATGGGGCAGATGGTGGTGCACAGCCTGGAAGCTATCCCCGAGCAAATGCGCTCAGCGTTCCGCGCTCGAAAGACAGAAAAGGGCACGCTGTTTGACTTCATTCTCGCAACCGAGGACGGTGACCTGGTGGCTGAACTGCGCGAGGTGCAGTTCGACGCTCACGGTGCCTGATCGGCGCAGACGGAGTCGTACATGAGTGGTAGGTTTGAGCCCATCGCCATCGTTGGGCGTGCGTGCGTCCTTCCGGGGGCGTTAAGCCCGGAGGCGTTGTTCGAGGCAGTCCGGAACGCTCGGGTCCTGATTGATGAGGCGCCTGCAGGCGCGTGGGGACTGGATGCGAGGCAGTTGCTCCATGACCATGCACCGGGTCCATCGCAGGAGTACGTCGTCAGCAACCGGGGCGGCTACGTCACCGGTTTCGACGAGATCTTCGACGGGGACTACTTCGCTGAGCGGATCTCGGAAGTCGAGCGCCTCGACCCACTGACCCGGTGGCTCCTTCACTGCACGCGGACCGCGCTCGCCGAGGCAGGCGTTCAACAGGCGCCTTCGGGAACCGGGTTAATCATCGGCAACCTCTCGTATCCCACGGTCGAGCACACTCGCTTCGTGCAGGATCACTGGCTCGAAACTGGAGACCACGCGCCAGGCGACAGGCTCGTCGGTTCCTCGTCCGACCCCCGCAATCGATTCTCGTCGGGTGGCCCGACCCAGCTGGTCGCGCACGCGTTTGGCTTGAATGGAGACGTCTTCGCTCTCGACGCCGCCTGCGCCTCCTCGCTCTACGCACTCGAGATCGCGTGTCGCCGTCTCCAGGATCAGGAAGCGGATTTGATGCTCGCGGGTGGCGTTGCCCGGGCCGATCCGCTCTTTATTCATCTGGGCTTTACGGCCCTTCAGGCGCTAAGCCCCAGTGGCCGCTCGAGGCCGCTGCACAAAGACGCGGACGGCCTGCTCCCTGCAGAGGGTGCAGGACTCGTCGTGCTTAAGCGGCTATCCGACGCCCAGAAGGATGGAGATCGAATTTTCGGTGTAATCCGCAGCGTCGGGCTATCCAACGATGGACGCCAGAGTGGCTTTCTTGCACCGGCCATGGACGGTCAGATCCGTGCCATGGAGTCGGCGTATGAGCAGGCTGGTCTCTCCCCCAGCGATATCGACTTCATCGAGTGCCATGCGACAGGGACTCCGCGTGGTGACACGGTCGAGCTCGAGTCGTTGGCGCAGGTGTGGGGAGATGGTCCCAAGCCGGCGATCGGTTCGCTCAAGGGCAACATTGGGCACCCCATCACCGCGTCGGGCGTGGCGAGCCTGTTGAAGGTCCTGAGCTCGTTCGAGGCGAAGCTGCTTCCTCCGACGCCGTGCGATGATCCTCTCGACGCCATCGGGGGCCACGGATTCCGACTCCTCTCTGAAGCCGAGCCTTGGGAGAGTGAGGGACCGCGCCGGGCTGCCATCTCGAACTTTGGATTCGGTGGCAACAACGCGCACCTGATCGTCGAAGAATGGATTGATCCAGGCGCTCGATCCGGCGCGGGTGTGGCGGACGCTAAAGAGTATGGCCGGCCGGCGGGATCGCGTGGGCCGATCGCGATCGCAGGCATCGGCGTCATCGCCGGCGAGACCGTAGGGCTGCCGGACTTCGTGCGGCGCCTCGTGGGGCCGAGGGACGACACCGGGACGAAGACCTCGGAGATTGTCCTGTCGATGACAAAACTGGGGTTCCCTCCGAACGACCTCCAGGAGAGCCTGGCTCAGCAGACGTCGATCCTCGCGGTGGTCGAAGAGGCGCTGCGTCAGGTCGGGGGACTAAACCCCGACCGCACCGGTGTCTACATCGGAATGTGCGTCGATCCACAGGCAGCCCGACACGGGCTGCGGGTGCGGTTGCAGGAGCTCCTGTCCGAGGACGCGGACATGACGGGGTGGCGGAAAGTGAACTCCCGCTCCGCTCGTCACCTGACGGCAGCCGGAGTCATTGGGTGCATGCCGAACATCCCGGCGAATCGGATCCACGCCCAGCAGGACTGGCGGGCACCTGGCTTCACCGTGGCGTCTGAGGAGCTCTCCGGCATCGACGCGCTCAAGCTTGCCGCACGGGCTCTGCAGGCTGGTGAGATTGATTATGCGCTAGTGGGGGCCTCGGACTTTTCGCATGAATCTGCCCACCGTGACGCGGCGGCACGTATCCTTCCGGAAGATCGTCATCGACCTGGCGATGCGGCCATCGCACTGGTCGTGATGCGGGAGCAGGATGCGATCGACAAGGGGTACCCTGTCTTCGCGTCCATCGTGGAAGACGTTGAGCCCTCTGCGGCGGGAGCAGTCCAGCTCTCGCTCACACCCGAGGCCGGTGAGTCGGAGGTGACTGCTCGTTTCGGTCACGCACATGGAGCGTCTGGACTCCTGCACGTGGCGTCCGGTGCGATCACTGCCCAACTCGGTGTCACGCTGGATCGGGAGGGCGCCTGGCCGGCGCCCCGGCAGCTCGACTCGGTCCACACTCAGGTGACCGTGCGCTCCTTCCTTGGTCTCGACGGCACCGTCTCTTTGCGCGCTCCGGTATCGACGACCGACTTAGTCAGCCCGGTGGATGCGCCGGTTGCCCGATTCTATGCGGCGGCCTCGCTCACAGATCTCGGCGCTGCAGTCGCCGCGGGTGGGGAGTCACAGGTAGGTGACGTGCGAGTCGCACTGGTCGGACGTAACGCGGGGGACCTCGTTCGCCTGGAGGCACATGCGGCACAGGAACTGTCCGCGGGAAGAGAGCCCCATGCTCCCGGGATCTTCTTCGGCTCTGGAGAGCACGAAGGCGAGGTGGCATTCTGCTATACAGGAGCCGCCGCGGCATACCCCGGCGCTGCCAGGGATCTGCTCATGGCCTTCCCGGAGATCGGTCACGACCTCACCGACCGTTTCGTCGGGACGCCCAGGCTGGCCACGGATCTCTATGGTGCGGACGTCACGGGTTTCTCCCCCGCCACGCAGTTGACGGGCTCGTCGTTCGTGTGTCAGGTCCACTCGATCTTCACGCGCGAGGTCCTCGGTATGAAGCCGGAGGCCGCGATCGGACTGTCGTCGGGTGAGACCAACTCCCTGATGGCTTTCGGCGTCTGGAGTGACCTCGACGACATGATCGCAGAGATCGACGACTCAGAGATGTACGTGGGAGAGCTGACCGCGGAGTGCCGGTCGGCAGCGGAGTACTGGGGTCTTCCCGAGGGTGAGATGCCCGAATGGAAGAACTACCGGATCGCGGCTCCGCTCGAGGCGATCGAGGACGCAATGAAGGGTGAGGACCGGGTCTACGTCACGGTCATTCACCACTACGAGGATGTGGTGATCGGCGGAGATGCGGATGGATGTGACCGCGTCATCGAGAAGGTCGGCCGGGGCAGGGCGATCGACCTCGGACTCGACATGGTGGTTCACTGTGCTCCACTCGCTCCGTTCGAGAAGCGATGGCACGACATCCATTTGCGGGCCACTGCGCACGTGCCGGAGGTCCGGTTCTACACGAACGCCGGGAATCGTGCATACGTCCCCACTCGCAAGTCGGCAGCCGACGCGATTACGCAGCAGGCGATCGATCCGGTCGACTTTCCGAAGACGCTGGAGGCTGCGTATCGGGACGGCGTACGCATCTTTGTCGAGCACGGCCCCCGTGCCATCCTCACCAATGCGATCGGCAGAATCCTTGGGGATCGTCCTCACCTCGTCGTCGCGTTGGACCCTCATGAAGGTGCAGGGCTCGAAGCTCTCACGCGCTCTGTCGCGCGGCTCTGGGCGGCAGGCATTCCGATGGATCTGACCCAGTTCCTTTCAAGAATCAACGGACTCCGAACGGGTGCTGAACCGCTCGACGCGCCTGATGGCGCTCTCCTTCGACTCTCAGCGCATCCACCGGACGTCGTGTGGCCGGAGTCCTTCGGACACGCTTCTTCGTATGAACCGACCAAAAAGCACATGGACGTAAAGACGACACCGCCGAACTCCGCGCCGACGCCCGATGGGCATGCGATGGCTCCTCCTCCGTCCGGAGGGTTCGGTTACGACGTCGGTGGACACTTCATAACGCCGTCGATCGACTCAGCCCCTTCGGGACGCAGCATCGCAGCAGCTGCTTCCGTCTCGGCCAGCGCCCCGGTGACGCCGCCGGTGCCCGGCACTCCGGCCGCTCCTGTCACCCGATCAGTGGCCGCAGCAGATCCGTCTCTGGAGCTTTTCAGCGCTGTAGCCGAAGCGCATGCGGAGTTCCTGCGCGAACAGAAAGAGACGCATGAGGCGTTTCTTGCCATGGGCATGGGACTGATCTCGGATGGTGCCCCGGCGATGCCCTCTGCAGCCCCTGTTGTGGCTCCGCCGCGTGCTCCGGACCTTCGAGTAGTTGTCGAGCCCGATGCCGCTCCGGTGCCAACTCCTGCTCCGGTGGCACCAGCTGCTCCAGTGACTCCGTCGCCACCCGCTGTCTTGGCCGTACCCGCTGCCCCGGTGACCCCTGTGGCGCCCGCCGCTCCGGTGATACCGGCCGTACCCGAGGCTTCGGCGCCGGCGCGGAAGTCCGACAAGAAATCGGATGGCCCTCCTTCTCCGCTCATTCCGACGCATCCACCGATCAATCGCGACGAAATGCCGGAGACGGTTTTTCTGACGCGTGAGCAGCTCGAGGTGCATGCGGGTGGCAAGATCTCCGAGATCTTTGGGGAGCTCTTCGAACAGCAGGACGGTTACGAGCGTCAGGTGCGTATGCCGGAGCCTCCGCTTCTCTTCGCAGACCGGGCCCTCATGATCGAGGGTGAGCCCGGCAGCATGAAGAAGGGTCGGGTGGTCACCGAGACAGACGTGAAGCACGACGAGTGGTACCTGCACACCGGACGTATGGCGCCGGGTGTCGTGATCGAGTCCGGTCAGGCAGATCTGCTGCTCATCTCCTGGCTCGGTGCCGATTTTCTCAACAAATCGGATCGCGTCTACCGTCTACTTGGGTGCGACCTGACGTTCCATGGAGACCTACCGGCGCCCGGCGACACCATGACGTACGACATCTACGTCGATGGGCACGCAAAAACCGGCGATGTGCGGCTCTTCTTCTTCCATTACGACTGCTACATCGGTGATCGGCTGCTCATTTCCGTTCGGAACGGGCAAGCCGGCTTCTTCACCGAGGAAGAACTCACTGGCTCCGGTGGCGTATTGTGGGCCGCTGAGGACGACGAGCCTGATCCGGATGCGGTGCTCGACCCGATGCCTCAGGTCAGCCGCAAGTCGAGCTTTACCGCCGACGAGGTGCAGGCCTGGGTCAATGGCGATGCGTTCACCTGCTTCGGTGAAGGGTTCGAGATGACGTGCCCGCACACGCGGACACCGAACACGCCGGGCGGCTTGCTGAGTCTGATCGACCATGTGCCTGAGTGGGATCCGAAGGGCGGGCCGTGGGGACGCGGATATCTGCGCGCCGAGGCTCAGGTGCCCGTCGACGCCTGGTTCTATGAGGGGCACTTCAAGAACGACTCTTGCATGCCGGGTACCCTGATGGCCGATGCGGCCACGCAGGCCATGTCCTTCGCAATGGCCGCCATGGGCTTCACGATTCCGCGCGATGGATGGCGCTTCGAGCCCGTTCCTGGCGAACTGGCGCGTTTTCTCTGCAGGGGTCAGGTGATTCCGGACGGTCCACACCTGCTCGAATATGAGATCTTCATCGAGGATGTCGTCGA
>DGOW01000061.1:8326-43122 GCA_002390225.1 Gemmatimonadales bacterium UBA4456
ACGACGAAGCAGGAGTTTCTGAAGGACGATCCGGTCCGGTTGGTCGGCCCGGAGGGGTCTGACGTACGTGGCGACTACGAGGCGATGCTTTCCTGCGCTTGGGGCCGTCCGAGCGACGCCTTCGGAAAGATGTTCACGAAGTACGATGGCCCCACGCAGTGCCCGCGCCTTCCAGGTCCTCCGTACCACTTCGTAAGCAGCGTGGTGTCTGTCGATGTTGCGCCGGGCTCTGCGCCCAACGAAGGGATTCTGGTCTCGACGTTCGAGGTTGAGCCGGACGCATGGTATTTCGAGGAGGGCCAGGGGCTTATGCCCTTCGCGATCATCGTCGAGGGTCTTCTTCAACCGTGTGGCTGGTTCGCATCGTACTGCAACTTCTTCAAGGACACGGAAGGCGATGTCGCCTTCCGGAACCTGGACGGAGAGAACTGCATCCTGCACCGGCCCATCACGCGGGATATGGGCACGCTGACCCTGACCACGAAGCTCACCCGCTTCGCGAAAGCGGGTGGTACGAGCATCGTCTTCTTCGATGTCCTGTGCGAAAATGAAGATGGCCCGGTCATGACGTTGGAGACCGCCTTCGGGTTCTTCGACCCACTGATCCTCGAAGATCAGCGAGGCTTGCCCATGACGGACGAAATGCGGACACGGAGGGATGCAAAATCGCCTGTCCCCGAGATGTCGCTGCTGGATGGCGGGGGCGAACTCGCGCATCTGCCGGGCATGGAGAGCGGCGCCATGCGGATGCTCGATAAGGTCACGGGATTCTGGGAAGATGGGGGAGAGGCCGGTCTTGGCAGTATCCGGACGTGGCAGCAGATCCACTACGATGCGTGGTACTTCAAGGCCCACTTCTACGAAGATCCGGTGCAGCCGGGGTCACTCGGTCTCGAAGCATTGATCCAGTCGGCGCGGGCGCTGGTCCACATGAAGGGGTGGCTGGATGGCCTCCAGAACCCGGTGTGGGAGCATCCAATCGTCGGCTTTCCGCTGGCATGGAAGTACCGTGGCCAGGTGGTACCAAAGCGTGATGAGGTCACTACGGAGGTCGAGGTGCTGAAGGTCGACATCGTCGAAGGCGAGTCGGTCACGGTCGAGATTTTCGGTACCCAGTGGGTCGATGGACTCCGGATCTATGAAGTGCCCTCGTTCGCCGTCCGCGTGCGGGCAGGGGACTGACGGATCCGGAAGTGACCGGCACGCGGGCTTCAGGGCTGTCGTACGACATCAATCCTGGATCTCCGCACGTGTGGTTAGTGCAAGTCGAGTCGCCAGCATTCCTTGATCTGGGTGCTCGTTCGGATCTGGTCGCCGAGGGTCTGGTGTCCGCGGAAGACGAGGCTCGAGCGGCGGGCTTTCTCGATGCGACAAGCGGCACGAAGCTGCGTGCTCGTCGGGTGATCCTTCGCATGATCCTCGGGCAATACCTTGAGTGCGGTGCAGCCGACGTGGGCATCGTCACAGCGCCGGGCGGTAAGCCCGTTCTGCTTCCAAGGTCACTTGGTTCATCGACTTATGCGTTTTCGGTCGGTCATTCCGGCGACCTGTACGCCGTCGCGATTGGACGCTGTTCGAGTCTCGGTCTGGACATCGAGCATCTCCGATCTGTACCCCGTGCGATCGCGATCGCAGATCGGTGGTTCGGGCGAGACGAAGCGGCCAGGCTGCAGTCGCTCGATGGTGATGAGCTGGATCGGGCGTTCATGGAGCTCTGGACGGACAAGGAAGCGTTGGCCAAGCGCCACGGAGCCGGACTGAGGCTGATGCATGGACAGGCCGATGCGCCTGAGGTACACAGTGAGCTCGACGTGGAACGAGAGCGAAACCAAAGCCGGCTCGTTCGACTCCTTACGGAGGATCGCTACGTTGGCGCGGTCGCCAGCTCCGAACCGTTGTCGGACATCGATGTCGTCAAAGAAGGAGACCCACGTTGGATCATCTAGTCTTCGCTGCCCCCGATCTCGAGGAGGGGGTGCGTCACGTTGAGACACTCCTGGGCGTCGAGATGTCCCTCGGGGGACGTCACGCCGGCTTCGGAACAAGAAACCGCCTCATCGGATTCGGGCCTCATAACTATATGGAGGTCGTCAGCTTCGATCCGGATCAGCCGGCCCCGGATCGCCCACGGTGGTTCGGGCTTGATACCCTGGAGACACCGCGTCTGGTGACATGGTGTGCCGCCGTCACCGATCTCGACGATCTCGTGGCACGAGCGCGGGCAGTGGGTGTCGACCTTGGCGAGCCGATGAGCGGGAGTCGACGTCGGGAGGACGGCAGTCGACTGGCTTGGCGCATGACCGATCCGTGGGCTGAACGCGCTGGTGGTGTTATTCCCTTCTTCATCGACTGGGGCAACACGCCTCATCCTGGAACGATCCTGCCTGCGTCGTGCTCTTTTCGGAAGATTCGTGCCGAGCACCCCGATGCTGAGCGTGTGGGTGAGTGCTGCAGGATTCTCGGACTCGACGTCGATGTCGCACCCGGCAACGAAGCGCGCCTCATCGCGACATTGGATACGCCTAACGGAGTTGTGGACCTCTCATGACTCGACACACACTCCTATACGTCTCGCTCCTATGCCTCCTCTCGCTCGCCCTCGCCCCACCGGCGCAGGCACAGCAACTCCCTCGTGTCGTCGTGCTCGCAACTGGTGGGACGATCGCGAGCACGTACGATGAGGCGACCGGAGCGCTTCGTGCCGCGCTCACAGGGGAAGAGGTCGTCGCAGCGGTGGAGGGCTTGTCCGAGATTGCGCGCGTCTCGGTGGAGCAGGTCGCCAACGTGAACAGCCGCGACATGACACCTGTGATCTGGCTCGATCTGGCAGCAAGGGCGAATACGCTGCTGGCGGAATCGGATGTCGCTGGCATCGTGGTAACCCACGGGACAGATACTCTGGAGGAGACGGCCTACTTCCTCGACCTCGTCGTGGAGAGTGTTAAGCCGATCGTCGTCGTGGGTGCGCAAAGAGCACCGACCAATTCCGACACCGACGGACCGAGGAACATGCTGAATGCGGTACGGGTGGTGGTGTCGGAGGAGGCGGTCGGGATGGGCACCATGGTCGTCATGAACGGACAGATCAACGCAGCTCGTGAAGTGACGAAGACGAACACTCTGGACGTCGAAACCTTCCAGACGCTCGACTTTGGCCTGCTGGGCGTAGCTGACGTGGAAGCGGTCCGCTTCTATCGAGCACCTATGCGGCGGCAGACGATCAGCCTGCCGTCTGAGGCGAAGCTTCCCAATGTGGTCATCCTGTCGGAATACGCCGGCTCAGACGGCCGTATGCTCGAGCTTCTGCTGGAGGAAGGCGAGGTAGATGGTGTGGTCGTGGCCGGGCTGGGGCTGGCACATGTGAGCTCACCGACACTCGAGGTCCTGAGGAAAGTCCGGGCCGCGGATCTCCCGGTCGTGGTCGCGTCGCGAGTACCGACGGGGCGGATCGTACCCCTTTACGGCAACAACATCGATCTGCTCGACATCGGAGCGGTCCAGGCGGACAACCTCTCTCCGTGGAAGGCACGTGTACTTCTCATGGTGGCGATGACGCGGACCAAGGACGTAGAACAGCTGCGAGCGTATTTCAACCGGTGAGCGGCTCGGTGCAAGACGTCGATCGACTGATCGACGCACTGGGCGCCGTGTTGAAGGGGGACGCGCGCCGCAGGATCGTCCATGCCGCAACCGAACGAGGGATTGCTCGGGACTGGCTGACGCGTCTCAAGTCTCAGATGGAGTTACATACGCTTCGCGCTGGAGATGAGATCCACGACCTCGGCCAGCTGGTGGCTCGCCTTGACGACCGGACCTGGGATGACGGATTCAAGGTGCTCCATGCGTGGAACCATCAGACGCATCGCTTCACTGATGATATCGTGCCTGTCCTGATGATCGACTTTCTCGATCGCGTCGAAGCACCCGCTTTGGCGGGCGATGATGAGGCTGGGCGGACCACGATCGCCATCCTGCTGGACTACTACCTCCTGCACCTACTCGCGCTGTGTGCGATGCGGGTGTGGGATTCGGACAGCCCCACCGGGACACTGAAGCGGCTGACAGGTCTGGTCGCGCACCTGCAGGGGGAGGATGGTAGCGGGCACCATTTCGTTGCCGATGCCGAGACGCTGCTGATCTACGCCTTATCGCAATTCCACCCCGAGGAGCGAGCGTACGATCAGGTCATTCACAAGGTACGCCGTCTCGAAGGCGATCATCAGGTCGAATTCGCCCGGGTGAGCGCGGCTGTCCTGAGTGCCCATCTGCGATGGGGATTCTGGCTCATGTACGAGCGAGACCCCGTGAAGATGAGACGAGACAACGTCGGTGATTATCCCTGGTTACTGAACTCTGTCCTGACGTTGGCTCGCGCGTTCGCGTCCTCTCTTCAGGCAGGTGAAAGCGCTGAAGTGCGCGGTCCTGTCACGCAGTCCCTGCTTCAGGGGCTGGCGGCTGATCCGTATGCATTCACTGGCTCACCGCCGCCTTCGCTCGTGGAGTATGCTGACGAGTATGCCGAGTTGCTCGACATCCTCCGCTCGCATCTTGATGCGGTTCTCGGCGAGTTTGACGCGCAGAAACCGGAAAAGACTCGATATGCGCCGCTGGCCCTCCACTTCAATTTTCCGCACAACACGCTCGTCGCTGTCGTGACCATGGCACTGCTGGAGGGGCGGCCCCAGCCGCTGACCCTGAACGACCTCTTCGTACCCGAGTTCGAGACGGGTGTCGAGGAGACACAGGAACGCCTGGCTCGAAACCTTATGGCCTTCTCGCGGGGGAGTCCGGATCGGTTAGGCTATCGTGGTGCGATGCTGGTCGCCTACGATCCGCTTTCAGGGCTCAGGTCGTTTACGATGACCCGAGACACGCTCCGGAAGGGACTGGGCGCTTAGTCTCCTGGCGACCCGATCCGCACACCCGGACGCTGGCAGATCTACGACGTGCTGAAGACCCCGGTCGACGCGGTATCGGACCCGACCCTGGATTGTGCTGGGCTCAGTTTGGATCTGCATCGTACGGTACCGGACCGCCTCGTGGAGCATCACGTCTGCCAGCTTGATGACGGCGGGGTCCTCTAATCCCAGGCTCGTGAGCAGTCTCTCTCCCTGGTTCGTAACGATCTGGAAGTCGCTCTGCGCCACACGTGCCACGAGAGTCTGGAGTGCGTTTTTCGGCGCTCGGGCAGGTGCGTATGCACCGTCGGTGGCCTAGGCCAGAGCCGTCGGGCTTACCAACATGAAGACCGACTGCCGACTCGTAAGGGACACGATCTCCTTATGGGCCGATCGGTTGGATGGGTCCGATGTAGCGATGAGGATCGACGTCCCGTTTGCAGAGAGCGGAAAGATGCCATAACGCCTCGCGACGGACTCCGAGATGAGTTTGACCGACTGCGGATCTTACGCGCTGACGTCTGCGACACCGATACGGAAGTGACCTGCGACCTTCTGTGTGAACCGATCATCCTCGATTTTGACGGCCTTGACGACGTTCGGCCATGCCGCGCGGGTGGCTGAGATGTCCTGTCAGCGTGGGAAGTTCAGCTGCATGCCGGCATGAGACGCAACGTCTTTGAGCCAGTGGTTCGGATCTTCAGCCATGTCCAAGTCGGGAGCAGAGGTGGTCGTTCGAAGTGCCCTTAAATACAGCAGCTTTAGATGGAGGGCGGACCATCCGGATGCAGGTCGCATTCGGGCGGCTGAAGCCGGGTCCACGACAAAGCGACGATGCGCCATCCGTCCGGGCCCGACATGAGATTTGCCGCGTCGACGCCGCAGTGGCTGAACGTCTCACCGACGTAGAAGTCGTACGGTGTCCAGATGGTCGCGAGCGATCCGTTCACCATGACGACGGGGTCCCACATGCGTTCGATGAGGGGCGTCTCGCTCGACGTGATCCGAGAGGCCAGCCCGTCGAGAGTCGAGGAGCCGAAGCTCGTCTCTCCGTCGCGCGTCTCGGAGAAGTGCATGACAAGCGAGGGGTCCGTTACGGATCGTAGTAGGTCCTCGTCCCCCGTCTCTAGCGCGTCGAAGAGTGACTGAAGTGTCGCCTCAACCTCGGCCGCCTGCTGCGCGGACGGGCGGTAGGCGGCGAGCTCATCCGTACCCGGAGCAGACATGTTCATGTCCATCATGGCGGCATGCTCATCAGCACCGGTGCAGGCGACAGTAGCGAGAAGCAGGACGATTGGGGCCGCACGAAGCGTCATGGTGGAGTCCAGGCGAAGAGATGAATCAATGGCGGAACATGCTCGGCTCCCGGGGGCTCATGTGCAAGTCCGATCCGAGGATTGGTTTGGAGTGGCGCGCGATCTCGACATCAATATCGGGGGCGAGCAGAGTCGGATGTGATGACCTGCCGGGCCATCAGGAGGCAGCTTCGACCGCTCTCCGGGCTCCGCCGAACCACGTGTTGTCACGCATCATGGCCCCTCTGGCGCGATTCAGAGGGGGCCGGCATTATGCCAAGCTTCCAGAAGTCGGTATCCGAAGGGATACAGGCGCGGCGCTGTTTGCCCAAGCGTTTCCAGTGGATTGAGAGAGTTGAACATGAGGTACGTAACGACTCGGTGGCTTGCACTCGGGACCGCCGTGCTGTTTGGCGCATGCGGCGGGGATACTTCGGGTGGCGATCGTGCCGACGGAGTGACGGTAGACAGCGATTGGCCTGTCATCACTGGGAACCTGATGGGTCAGCGCTATTCCGGGCTGACCCAGATCAACCCGGGTAACTTTGCCGATCTCGAAGTCGCGTGGGAGTACGACGCGTCCCACCTGGGTTCGGTAAACGCCCGGTCGATCCCGATCTACGTCGACGGCCTGCTGGTCAACGTCCACTCCCAGTTCCGCACGGTCGTCGCGACCGACGCCGGAACGGGTGAAGAGGTATGGACCTACACCGAACCGGAGACGTTCCGCTGGGAGTACTCCATGCGGAAGAACCACGGAAAGGGCGTTGCCTACGCCAACGTGGACGGTCAGGACGTGATCTACCTGATCTCGCCCGCATTCTTCCTGCATGCGCTCGACGCCCAAACGGGCGAGCATATCGAAGGCTTCGGTCAGCCAGTCGACATCGAGGGGTTCCCTTCGACGGGTGTGGTCGATCTCCTGGGTGAGCACGGTCTCGGCTACGCGTACGAGGATGCCGGAGACGGCATCTCCCTCGAGCAGGGCTACATCACCAGCTCGTCTCCAGCTCTCGTGGTAAACGGCGTCGTGGTGGTCGGTAACTCGGCGGAGCAGGGCTACAACCAGACGCGTCGCGAGAACATTCCGGGCGACATCCTGGGTTACGACGCCCGTACGGGTGAGCACCTCTGGAAGTTCGACGTTCTTCCCGGGCCAGGTGAGTTCGGTCATGAAACGTGGGAAAACGATGCATGGGAGTGGACCGGAGACATCTCGTCGTGGGCCCCTCTCTCCGCGGATCCGGATTTGGGCCTTGTCTACGTTCCGACGAATGGGGCGACGCAGGACTACTACGGGGGCTTCCGCCCTGGCGACAACCTGTTCTCAACGAGCCTGATCGCGCTCGACGTCGAGACGGGTGAGCGGGCCTGGCACTTCCAGTTCGTGAAGCACGACATCTGGAACTACGACACCCCTCAGGTTCCCGTGCTTGCCGACGTCGTGATCGACGGAGTCGAAACGCCGGTCCTGGCTCAAGCGACGAAGCAGGCGTTCCTTTATGTGCTCAACCGTGAGACGGGTGAGCCGGTGTGGCCGATCGAAGAGCGAGAGGTTCCGCGCTCGATGATTCCCGGTGAACACCTCGCTGAAACGCAGCCGTTCCCGACCCGTCCTGCTCCGTACGACATGCAGGGAATGACCGAGGACGATCTCATTGACTACTCGCCGGAACTCCGGCAGCGTGCGATCGAAGCCCTTGAGGACTTCCAGATCGGTCCGCTCTTCCTGCCGCCGCTCCAGCGCGACAATCCGCTCGGGAAGCGGGCTGCCTTCTGGTGCCCGGCGGACGTCGGTGGCACGAACATCGATGGTACGCCTGCCTACGATCCGGAAACGGGCATCATCTACGTTCCGTCTCAGAAGGGCTGCAGCGCTCGTATCATCGTCCCGGGTCTTGAAGAGGACGATGGGGGCGTAGCCGAGGATCTGACGGATCAGCCGACGGGCACGACGATCACGGACTGGGTTCCGGGGCCAGCCGCCTCGCCGGGCAGGATCGACGGGCTGCCGCTGTGGAAGGCTCCCTACAGCAAGATCACGGCGATCGATCTGAACACCGGTGACCACCTTTGGTGGTCTCCGATCGGCGACACACCGCGGAATGTACTCGACCACCCTGCGCTGGCCGGACGGGACGACCCGAACACCGGTTCCGGTCGCCAGGCTTCCATGTTCGCGACGCCGGAAATGTTGGTGTATGCGGGACACGATAGCGATCGGACTCCCCACATCTTCGCGGTCGACAAGGCCTCGGGAGAGGAAATCGCGCGCGCCGAGATCCCGTCGGACAATCGCTACCAGATGATGACGTACATGCACGAAGGAAGGCAGTACATCGTCATCTCGACGAACGGTGGAAACTTCGC
The DNA here is from genome assembly GCA_002390225.1 of Gemmatimonadales bacterium UBA4456. Taxonomy (GTDB): domain Bacteria; phylum Gemmatimonadota; class Gemmatimonadetes; order Longimicrobiales; family Gaopeijiaceae; genus UBA2589. Next base: position 16,890 of record DGOW01000061.1, read on the forward strand.
GATGGCCCTGCCCGGCTGACGGGCGGTCGCGCTCGCGACATTCAGGCCTCAAGATCGGGGCTCCTGGCTCGCGCCGGGGGCCCCGTTTTTTGTTCAGGGGTCAGGATCCTCTGGAGGAGCGGGGCACAGATGCCTGTAGTTCACAGCCAGATGAGGTACGTATGACGCACACGCGACACTGGAGCACTGCATCGACTCGATTGATGATGGTGCTGGGTTTCTTCTTCGCCCTCGTTTCTGCTGCCCCGAGTGCGGCTCAGTCACTGGAGAGGCTTTCGCCACCCGTCCGCGAATTCGTGTCTGTGTCGGCGGATCATGTCCTGATTCGTGGCGTGCGTCTGATTGACGGGACGGGTGTGCCAGCGCGCGACGGTATGTCCATCGAGATCCGTGACGGACGAATCGCCTCGGTCGGGACGGTGGCTGAAGTCGGTACGCCAGAGGGCGCGGAGATCATCGAGGCGGCGGACCATACGGTAATTCCCGGTCTCGTCATGCTGCATGAGCACCTCTTCTATCCTTCTGGTCAGGCCCGCTACAACACCAACGAGATCTCGTTTCCGCCGCTGTACCTCGCGGGTGGCGTGACCACGATGCGGACGGGTGGCAGTGTCGATACATACACGGATCTCCGAGTCGCACAGCATGTCGAGGAGGGTCGCATTCCCGGGCCGCACATGGACGTCACCGGACCATATCTCGAGGGTCCGAACGGCTTCGTGCGCGCGATGCCTCAGCTCTCCAGTCCGGAGGAGGCGCGCGCCCATGTGAACTTCTGGATGGACCAGGGTGCCACCTCATTCAAGGCGTACAACCTGATTGACCGGGAGACTCTCGGCGCGGCCATCGATGCTGCGCATGCGCGTGGGGCAAAGGTGACCGGACATCTGTGCTCGATTACCTACCGGGAGGCTGCTGATCTTGGTATCGACAACCTCGAGCATGGCTTCTTTGCGGCTACCGACTGGGTTGCGAACAAGCCGCCGGATCAGTGCCCAACCGGAGCGAATCAGACGTACCTGGACCTGGACCTGGAAAGCCCGGCGTTCAAGGATCTCGTACAGCACCTCATCGCGAATGACGTCGCGCTCACTAGCACGCTGACAGTGGTTGAGCGGCGTGGAGCGGACCGTCCTGTCCCACCGCAGGGCGCGCAGGACGCGATGCTGCCTCAGCTCCACGAGCAGGTGATGGCACGTCTCGTCCGTGGTGGATCTGATGGTCAGGCGCTGCTCGACAAGTACATGGCGATGGAGAAGGCGTTTTATGACGCAGGTGGCATGCTCGTCGTTGGCACGGATCCCACCGGCGGCGGAGATGTCGTACCGGGCTACGCCAACCAGCGTGCTCTCCAGATTCTGGTAGAGATGGGATTGACGGTCGAGCAGGCGATCGAAGTCGCGACAAGGAACGGCGCGCAGTATCTCGATCAGAGTTCGGAGATCGGGACGATCGAGGTGGGTAAACGTGCCGATCTGGTGCTCATGCGCGGCGACCCATCGTCGAACCTGGACGCTTTCCGCGCGATGACGGTCGTGTTCAAGGATGGTGTTGGATACGACTCGGCACGTCTCTTCCAGTCGGTGACCGGTTGGGTTGGTGTGCGCTAATGGAGTACCCGAGGTGTCGTTGACGGACCGCATAAATCGGCTAACGTGCGCCCGTCTCTTCAGTCGAACCTGTTCAAGGCGGAGGTCTCCATGGCGACCTATGCATGTGACGAGTGCGGTATGGGTGTGAACATGACCTGTGCGACGTGCAATGCTGCGCTCGTGAACGACACGATCACGACCGACACCGGTGTTGAAGTCCAAGTTTCGAAGTGCCCTGACGGCCACGGCATGATTAAGTCGCCGCTCTGCTGCGGTCAGGACATGAGCTGCCAGGTCTGAGTTCGTCGTTCGTTCAGCGGACGAGAATCCCCCGGCGCGACTTTGCGCCGGGGGATTTTGCATTCAGGGGAGCCCCCGACGCGCGATCACAGAGTATTTTCGGCGTGAACGACACCATGGAGGTATTTCGCGATGAGCGGGTCGACCTGCTCGTGGTGTCGCGCGGGCTCCGCCAGCCTGACATGGATGTCGTGGAATAGCACGAGACCCCCGCGGTGGATGTCCGCGGGGGCCTCTGTATTCATGTGTGATCGGTGCCGCTCGGCAGCCTCAGCTCATCGTGGACTTCCGCCACGCGGGCTTCCACCACGAGGGCTGCCGATCGGGTCGCCAGCCGGCAGCTGGATGACGGGCCCCGGTGTTGTGTTGTCGATGCGTGCCTGCCACCGCCGGATATCGGCCGCAGCCAGACGCTCGTGAGGAGACGGTGACCCGAGCGATTCGAGCTGGGTCGCCAGCGTTTCCAAGCGATCGGCGAGGATGGCTCTCACGTCCGTTGCGCTCTCCGCCATCGCGGCCTGCTGCATCATCTGGTCGATGACCGTCCGCTGCGTCGTATGCAGGACGCGCTGGTGGTATTCGTCGTTCCGTTCCGCCGCACCCCACGTGACCTCCATGAGTCGGTCCACGACCTCTTCGAGGCCCGGGTAATCGCCCATGCTACCGTACAGGACCAGGCGGGCCATGCGCTGAGGTTGCAAAACCTCGCCCACCGAAAACGCGGCCGAGGCTTCGGCCACTGCCAGAGGATCAAAGATCTGCTCGGTGTACCCGATGAAAACCTCACCCTCCGAGTGCCGGTAGGCCGGCGGTGGGATCATCGAGATGATGTCGTCAGACAACGCCAAGAAGTCGACGTCGAGCGTGGAAAGCACGGTCTCGAGCGCGTCCCGCTGTTCGTCACCGTCGATGATGGTAAAGGGAGTCTGGCCGTCACCCTTCAGCGCATAACGATAATCCGCTCCTCCCAGGCTCTGGACTGCAGCACGGAGCTGGAAGCGGTGGTGCATGTAGAGCGGCAAGAGTACGTACTCGAGATTGGAGAGCGGTTCGCCTGCTCGGATCACGTCGGTTCCAAACCGCTCGAGGCCGATGTTTCTGATGCGAAGCTCGAGCTTCAAGTGGTCGACCAGGTTGCTGCCATTGTCCCATACGCCTGCATACTGATGTGCCGCGCCGATGAAGTTGTTGTTTGTGTGGCCCATGTAGATGAGACCATCACGCACGCCCTCGTCCGCGATGGCTCGCAGCGCAGAGACTTCATCGGTGCCCGCAGGGAACTCGCGGTACAACCAGTTGATCGAGAGCTCATCGTACGTGCCGATCCGCTGTACGTATGCGTTCGAAAGGTCGATATCGCCGTTGTCATCGATGTCCGCGTACGGTGCCGGATAATCCATGACGCTTTCCCGCCCGTAGGCGCTCGACATGTAGTTATGCGGAAGCCCGATGGTGTGCCCGACCTCGTGCGCCGAAAGCTGCCTCACACGGTCGAGCGCCATCTCCACCGCATCCGAGTTCGGCGCGACTTGAGCGAGGTACTCGTAGTTCGGCGCGTCAGCGAATTCGCCGAGCTCAGAATCCTGCTGCTGCTCCGAGATGCCGGTCGGGAAGGGTGGTACCATCCCCTGGCCATGCATGTAGTCCTGTCGGAGTCGCAGGCTTCCCAGATTCACGACACCGCGGATGATTTCACCGGTCCGCGGATCGATGACCGTGTTACCGTAGGAGTATCCGCGCGTCCTCCGGTGAGTCCAGTGGATCATGTTGTACCGCATGTCCTGCGGGTCGATGCCTTCGGGGAGCACTTCGACCTGAAATGCGTCGACGTACCCGGCCGCCTCGAACGCCTGGTTCCACCAGGCGGCCCCGTCGACCAGTGCGGAACGGACAGGCTCGGGCGTACCCGGATCGACGTAGTAGACGATCGGCTCGACCGCGGTGGACCGCTCTGCGTTGGGATCGGTGCGTTCGAGACGGTGCCGCGCCGCGAGCCGGACAGTGCGGTCCTCATCGATGGGTGTCGCGTAGTCGTATACCGTCGGTCCGTTCACGCCGACCCGAGGGTCCGCGATTCGGGTCTCGTAGCCCGATCCTGGCAACTCGATGAATGAGTGGTGCTGGCGGAGGGTGATCGCATTTCCACTTGCGGCCACTCCGTTTACGAGCCCACCCGGGTTGCGGCTCGTGAAGGTCAGCATCGCCTCGACCTCGGTGTTCTCCGGGAAGGAGGCGACGGCCGGCATGTGGATTACACTGCGCGAGGTGTCGAGGGTGAAGTTGCCCTGCCCTCGGGCAGCGATCTGATCGATCACGCCCCGGGCGTCCCGCAGGAAGAACGCCGTCGCATCGACGAGGACCCGCCCGTCCGTCTCCGCTGCGATATCGAAGCCCCAGTGCACCGATGGCGCGAACGCGTCACGGACCGCCTGGACCTCTGTCTGGTTCTCGCTTTGAGCGACGTACTGGTAGTTCGGTTCGACCAGGAGCAAGCGAGGTCCGACGCGCTGCGCGCTCAGGACGTGCGTACCGCGTAGTTGTCCGCGATCGATTCCAATCGGATTGCTGCCCAGACCCGAACCCATCGAGATCTGGTACAGAAACTCGGTGTCCAGCTGAGCGATCTCCCACAACAGCGATCCCGTGGAGGCGTCCCAGTACAGGTTGAAGTAGCCTTCGATTCGCTCCATCCCGGCGGTCCGGTCCGAGATAGACGGGACGTCAGCGGTCTGGGCGGTCAGGGGAGTGGTTTGCACGGACACGAAGCCCGCGAGGAGGATCGCGGCAAAAAGCCTCATCAGTCGTACCTTGGTCGTGGGTGATCACGAGAGTGCATCATCCGGCCCTCAGGACCGGTTTCAGACAGGTTGGCAACGTACGGGTCGTTCGCGGGGTGACCAAGCCCCCCAAGCCCGAATACGAGAGGCCTGACACGGTCTGGTCGGCAAGCGACTAGAGCCACCAGGCGACAACGATATTGAGCCGGGTCGATTCCAGATCGAGGTCGATTTTCTGCTGGGTGGTGTTCCCGATCTTGACCTTTGTGAACTCACCACCGGTTGAACAGGCGCTCTGTTACCATGCCAAGGGTCGCACCATCGTTCGGCGTTCTATGTGACCACAGCGCCCCCCCCGCCACGCGGGCACTCTGCCACCATAGCTGTGCGAGGCGACTCCCGCCCAAAAGCCGCTCATGGATGAAGACTCATGAGCGTAGCTGAGACGACGAAGACGGCCATGACCACTTGAGGGGCAGGCGTTCGGAACATGCTTGGAACACGTTCGGGACTATATGATGAAATGCGACTACGTCGGCGAGGATGCGGAGATTGTGCAAGTCTCTCACCTGGTGGTCATCGCGCTTCGGAACCCTCACCTTGTCCGCTGCTTCGGGTGCTACGCTTCCGAAGCGGTCAGTGATGACTTCACCCTGAGGCGCGCCGTGGAAAATCAGACGATGGATGCTCCGTCCGGGACCCTCACTGGTCAAGTGAATCCCGGGATCGTGACTGTGCTCGCCCGAGCCACATTTGACGACCCGCATCAGTACCCCGTCGGCATTCCGCACGTTTTTGTAGCGGGTCAGGCCGTGGTCCGCGCGGGGAAGGTCACGGGGGAGCGGCCGGGTGCCATTCTCCGTGGTCCGGGATACAGGAATCAGCAGCCGGGTGTGAGCCTCAGCGAAGAGACAGGAGTAAGAGCATGATCAATCGTCGTCGTTTTCTTGGGACCAGTGCCGTCGCAGGTGCCGGGTTCGCGTTGGGTAGTGGGGCGTGCGCCCCGTCGAACTCAGCAGATGAAGGATCTTCGCCCGGGTGGGGCGAGGGGGGCGATGTGCCTCCCTTCGAACTCGACGAGACAACCGTAACCGAGCTCCAGGCCGCGATGGCGTCGGGAGAGCGGACGGCCCGGTCGATCACGGAGCTGTACCTCGGTCGGATCGAGGCACTGGACAGGCAGGGGCCCGAGCTGCGCTCGATCATCGAGCTGAATCCGGACGCGCTCGAACTCGCGGACCAGCTGGATGCCGAGCGCGCCGCGGGGAACGTGCGTGGCCCCCTTCACGGCATCCCGGTGGCGATCAAGGACAACATCGATACCCATGACGGGATGACCACGACCGCTGGCTCGCTGGCGCTGGAAGGATCGATTCCTCTCGAGGACTCTTTCCTCGCGGCGAAGCTCCGCGAGGCGGGCGCCATCATCCTCGCCAAGGCGAACATGAGTGAGTGGGCATACTTCCGGGGATACCGTGCGACGAGTGGGTGGAGCGCTCGAGGGGGCCAGTGCCGGAATCCGTATGCACTGAACCGGAATCCGTGCGGCTCCAGCTCCGGCTCCGGTGTCGCCGTTTCTGCGAACCTGGTACCGCTGACGATCGGCACGGAGACGGGAGGGTCGATCATGTGCCCATCGTCGATCAACGGCGTCGTGGGCATCAAGCCGACCGTTGGACTCTGGAGTCGGTCGGGCGTGATCCCCATTTCCCATTCACAAGATTCTGCCGGCCCAATGGCGAGAACGGTGCGCGATGCGGCACTTCTGCTCGGTCCACTCACGGGCGTCGATCCGCGCGATGAGGCGACAGCCGCCAGCGCGGGGAACGGATTCACGAATTACGCGCAGTTCCTCGATCCGGACGGACTCCGTGGTACCCGAATCGGTGTCGCACGGAGTTTCACATTTCAGGAGCCGCGCGTGCACGATCTCTTCGAGGACGCACTCGCGGCGATGCAGGACGCTGGTGCGGTTCTGGTGGATCCCACGAACCTTGATGCATCGGCGTGGAACGATCCGCAGTCACTCGTGCTCCTCGAGTACGAGTTCAAGCATGACCTTAACGCCTACCTGGCGAGTCTGGGTCCCGACGCGCCCGTGAAGACGCTCGCTGATGTGATCGCCTTCAACGAGGCGAACGCCGATCTCGAGATGCCGTACTTTGGACAGGAGCGTCTGCATGATTCGCAGGCCCGGGGTCCGCTCACCGATTCCGAGTACCTACAGGCAAAGCAGAGTGTTCAGCGCGCCACGCGTGAGGATGGCATCGACCGGCTCATCCGCGAACACCGTCTGGATGCGATCGTGGCTCCGACACGCGACATCCCATGGGTCACGGATCACATCGCAGGTGATCGAATCGATGGAGGCAGCAGCGCGGGGCCTGCGGCCATCGCTGGCTATCCCGACATCAGTGTGCCGATGGGCTTCGTGTCGGGCCTTCCGGTGGGGCTCTCCTTCTTTGGAGGGGCGTGGACCGAGCCGACACTCCTGCGGATCGCGTACGCGTTCGAGCAGGCTACGAATCATCGCCGGCCACCGACGTTCGCCCCGACGCTGGGCTGATCAGGAAGCCACCCGTACGTTGACAGCCTCGACTGTCATGGTTTTCGCACCAACCCCGGATGCAGCGCAGACATGAATACCACGATCCAATCCGCACACGTGGCCCTTCGGCACCACACGCGAACCTTCACGCTTGCGGCCATGGCACTTCTCGCGGCGTGCGGCGGAGCATCCGATTCGCCGTCCGTCGAGTCTGAAGCAGATCTCCTGGCTCATGCCCAAGGCATTCATGAGCGCGTAATCACGCTCGACACGCACGACGATATCAGCGCAGCGAACTTCACCGCCGAGCGGAATTATACGACGGACCTCGGGAATCAGGTGAACCTGCCCAAGATGAACGCGGGTGGGCTCGACGTGGCGTGGATGATCGTGTATGTGGGGCAGGGAGACCTGACCGAGGCGGGCTTCGACGACGCGTACGCGCAGGCGGTCGCGAAGTTCGACGCGATCCACCGACTGACGGAGCAGATCGCTCCGGACCAGATTGGTCTCGCACTCACGTCCGACGACGTTCGTCGGCTTGTGGCTGAGGGCAAGAAGGTCGCGATGATCGGGATCGAGAATGGCTATCCGGTGGGCATGGACGCCGGCCGGGTGCGTGAGTTCGCCGAGCGCGGCGGCCGTTACATGTCCCTGGCTCACAACGGCCACAGTCAGCTCTCTGACTCCAACACCGGGGAACGCGACGGGGTGTGGCTCCACGGTGGGCTCAGTGACCTGGGTCGCGAGGTGATCGGCGAGATGAACCGTTGGGGCATCATGATCGATCTCTCACACCCGTCCAAGGAAGCCAATCTCGAGATGATGCAGCTCAGCCAGGCGCCGGTCATTGCGTCGCACTCGGCCGCGCGCACGCTCGGAGAGCACTCCCGTAATATGGATGACGAGCAACTGCTCGCACTCGCGGAGAACGGGGGTGTGATCCAGACGGTCGCCTTCCGGAGCTACCTCCGTCCGGACAAGAACTCGGCGTACAACGAGGCCTCCCAGACCGTGATCGCAGAGGTCGCTGCCGAGATGGACTTCGATATGCCGGAGGGTGGGCAGCGCGCGATGTTCCGCCAGATGCAGGCGATGGGTGAGGCCGAGCAGCAAGCCTTCATGCAGGAGTACGAGGCGGTGCAGGCTGCAGCCGACGCCCGCATGGCCGAGATGGACGACATGCCTGAGCCGGTGAGCGTCAGCGATCTCGTGGATCACATCGACTACCTGGTCGAGCTCATCGGTCTCGAGCACGTGGGCATCAGCTCGGACTTCGATGGCGGTGGTGGCGTAACCGGCTGGAATGACGCCTCCGAGACCTTCAATGTCACGCTCGAGCTCGTACGCCGCGGGTACACCGAAGAGGAGGTCGGCATGCTGTGGAGCGGGAATCTTCTCCGCGTGCTCGACGAGGTGCAGGCGGTAGCAGCCGAGATCCAGGCGACGGGCTGATGCACCCTGCTGTACGTACCGCGATCGTCGGTGCCCTGACAGCTCTGTTGCTGCCGTTCGTCGGCGTGCCGGAGCATGTGCGTGCTCAGACTGCTGTCGATATGGGTATCCAGTAGAAGGCGTTCGGTGCGGATAACCGGGCGATGAACGGGAAGGGCGGGGTGGCGATGGCCGCGCACCAGGCCTGCGCGAACTCATCGTTGTACAGAATTTCTTCAGCATTCTCGAAGAGCGGCTCGGGAGCTGACTTCGGGCTGCGTAGGCGGTCAGGCAAGAGGAAGGAAGATTGATGACGATGACGAAATGGTTCGGGGTGACGGTAGTGGCGTTGGCGTTGGCTGTTCAGCCGCTCAACGCGCAGGAGCGACCTACCCTCACCGTAGATGACTACGACCAGTGGGAACGTCTCGGTGGCACGGAGTTGTCACCGGACGGGGCGTGGATGGCTGTGTCTATCGGCCGTGTCAGCGAGGAAGGCGAGCTGCGCATTCATAGCACGTCTTCCGACTCGGTCGTCGTCGTACCCTTCGGCACCAGAGCCGCGTTCAGCCCGGATAGCCGGTGGGTAGCGTACTCCATCGGTGTGTCGCCGGATGAGCGGGAGGTCGCTGAGGAGCGGGACGAAGATGTCTACAACAAGCTCGGGCTGCTGAACCTCGAAACCGGGGAGCAGGCCACGCGGGACGACTTCGCCTCCTTCGTATTCTCCTACGACGGTCGCTACCTGGGGTTGAGACGGTACAAGCCAGCGGACAAGGACAGTGATGGCGTGGACGTTGTCGTCCATGACCTGGCGGCCGGCACTGATATGAGCTTCGGCAACGTCTCAGAAATGGCATGGCAGGACGATGGCACCCTCCTCGCGATGACGACCGACGCGGACGGGCAGGTCGGTAACGGGGTCACCGTCTACGATCCAGCGAGCGGGCGTATCCGCTCACTGGACGCTGAGCAGGCTGTTTATCGACAGCTCGCCTGGCGTGAGGACTCGTCGGATCTGGTGGTCTACAAGACCTCGATCGACGAGGCCTACGAGGACACGGCCCATGTGGCGATGGTGTGGCGTGATCTGGAGCAGGATGAGCTGCGCCGGTATGCGCTTTCCACCGAGGCGAACAACGCATTTCCCGCATCCATGCGGATCGTCGAGTTCCGGACGCCGACGTGGTCTGGTGACGGGCAGACGCTCTTCGTTGGCATTCAGGAACGCCGTCCGGCACCCCTGTCCTGTGGTGTTGAAGAGCTTGAGAGCAACGAAGAAGGGGATGGTCAGAACGAGAATGGTGAAGGGTGTGGGGACGACGACGATGAAGCGGCCGGCGTCGAGATCTGGCACACGCTCGACCGGGATCCCGTTCCTCAGCAGCGTGTTCGCGAGCAGCAACTACGACGTGTGAACTACCTGTCAGCATGGAATGTGGAGTCCGCTGGATTCGTGCAACTGGGAGACGAACTCACCGAACTGACGACGATGGTTGACGGTGGGCGCCACGTGATTGGTCGTGACGAAACGCCGTACGACGAGAACGGCATGTTCCGTCAGCAGTTCTCGGACCTGTACTCGATCGACGTGGAGACGGGAGCCAAGTCGAAGATCACCGACCGCATGTTCGGCGGAGGGTCACCGAGCCCTGACGGACGGTACATCGTCTGGTTCTCGGGCAAGGACTGGTACGCCCATGACCTCGAGCGCGGTCAGACGAGCAACATCACCGAAGGCGTCGGGACGGAGTTCCTGAACCTCGACGTGACCCCGACCCGCGAACAGATGCCGTCGTTCGGACTTGCCGGCTGGATGGAAGACGGGCGGAGTGTTCTGCTCAACGACCAGTGGGACGTCTGGCGGGTCTCCCTGGACGGTTCGGGAGGCGAAGCGTTGACGAGCGGAGCCTCTGAGCGCATTCGGTATCGCGTCGCAGCGGACGACCTCGACGGGGATGATGACGGCATTGGATCTGACGAGACCATCTACTACTCGGTGTACAGCGAGTGGACCAAAAAGGCAGGGTTCGCAGGTGCAGAAGCTGGGGACAGCTCTGAAATGCTGGTCTGGGAGGACAAGAGGTTTGGCGGTTTCTCGACAGCCTTCATGAAGGCTGAGGAGGCGGACATCTTCGCGTTCCGGATGGAAGGGTTCGATGATTCGCCTGATTACTTCGTGGCAGGCCCCGACCTCGACGATCCTAGGCAGGTGACGAAGACGAACCCGTTCCATGGAGACTACGCGTGGGGAAGGGTGGAACTCGTCGACTACGAGAATGAGTGGGGTCGTCGCCTCCAGGGCGTGTTGACGTATCCGGCCAACTACGATCCGTCGCAGTCATACCCGATGATCGTGTACCACTACGAGCTGCTTTCTTCGGGTATGCACCAGTATCAGGTCCCGGACCCGACCCAGTACTACAACCAGCAGATCTGGAGCCAGAACGGCTACTTCGTGCTTCGGCCTGATGTCGTCTATCGGGATCGCAGGCCCGGGCAGTCTAACGTGGAGACGCTTCGTCCAGCGGTCGCGGCCGCATTGGCTCAGGCACCTGCGGTGGATGAGGAGAAGCTCGGGCTCATTGGCCACTCGTGGGGTGGGTACCAGACCACGTACTTCGTCACACAGGACGACATGTTCGCGTCAGCTGTCGCCGGCGCACCGCTCACGAACCTCATGAGCATGTATCTGTCGTTCTACTGGAACAGCGGTGGGACCGACGCGCGGATCTTCGAGATCAGCCAGGGACGCATGCAGGTGCCCTGGTGGGAGGATTGGGACTCGTACGAAGCGAACTCTCCGCTCCACAACATTCAGGACATGGAGACGCCTCTCCTCATGATGTTCGGGACGAATGACGGAGCCGTGGAGTACAACCAAGGCGTTGAGTTCTACAATGCCGCCCGCCGACTCGGGAAGCAGATGGTGATGCTCTCCTACGACGGCGAAAACCACGGACTGGCTGGTGAGCCCAACCAGCTCGATTACCAGCGACGCATCATGCAGTGGTTCGGCCACTACCTGAAGGGTGAGCCCGCTCCGGACTGGATCTCGACAGGAGTGCCTTACATCACGCAGAAAGACCGCCTCAAGACCAGGCGGCCGATCGGTTGATGTCGAGTGCGCCCCCGTCTCTGGACCGAGCGGTTTACCGCACCATGGGCGGGGTGCCCATTCGCTCTTCAGCGGTCCCCAATGTGCGTTCGATGGCGAGCGCGACCCTGAGCAACACGTCGTCCTGGCCGTTTCGGCCCACGACCTGAAGTCCGACCGGCATCCCGAATGGGTCCAGCCCGACGGGAACGCTGACCGCACAAAGCTCGAGCAGGTTGATGGGGCAGGTCGGGCGGAGCGTGGCGTAGTTCACCTCTCCGTAGGCCTGGAGATCGTCTGCCAGGCCATCGATCGGGGGAGGTGTGATCAGATTCGCCGGCAGGACGATGACGTCGCTGTCGCCGAAGGCCGTTTCGGCGAGCCCGGCGAGGTGCTGCTGGCTAGCTAGCGAGTCCTTGTACCTGGTCTCACCCAGCGACAGCGGATCAGCGAGCCGGTTCCCGACCGTCGGATGCAGGAGCTCGATCGCTCCCGGCAGTCGGTCTTGCAGGAAGGCGAATACTTCAGACTTTCCGATGCCGGATGACATGTAGAGATCAACGGCGTCGTCAAGAATGGTCGCAACAAATCGGTTTAGTTCCGCACCCGCTTCCGCGATCTCTGCCAGCGCTCCTTCGAGGACCTCCCGGATGTTGGCCTGACACGCTCCCCAGAGCGCACACTCGGGAATTCCGATCTTAATTTCATCGAGGGACGAGACCTCGAGGCGCTCTAACACGTCGGCTGGATCCCCTGAATTCGGGTCAGCTGAGGCAAAGAACCAGATGCTGTCCTCCACACTTCGGGTGAGTGCGCCGACCGTGTCGAATGTACTGCTCAGCTGCACAACGCCCTCAGTCGGCCAGCGTCCTATCGTGGTCTTGTGGCCGACCACTCCCGTGAACGCGGCCGGTATCCGGATGGATCCGCCCGTATCCGTCCCAAGCGCGACCATGGCCGAGCGTTCCCAGAGGCTCACCCCGGCGCCACACGACGACCCGCCCGGGATGCGTGCAGTGTCCGAATCCCACGGATTCCATGGTGTACCCCAGTGTGGGTTGATGCCCACGCCGCCATAGGCGAACTCGACCGTGTGTGTCTTGCCCATGATCACTGCGCCTGCCTCCCGTACCCGCTTGACCAGCCAGGCATCGTGAGACCATGGATCCGCAGGAAGTTGCCGAGTGGACCCGGCGTACGTCGGGAATCCCGCTGTGCCGTAGATGTCCTTCACGGACACCGGGATGCCGCAGAGGGGCGGGAGGACGACCTTAGGATGGCTGGCCGCCTCATCCAGTATCATGTCGGCCACCCTGGCCTGCTCTATTGCGCTGGTTGCGTCAAAGCTCCGGTAGGCGCCCAATTGGACGTCCAGCTGGGCATGCCTCTCAATCCCTGCGCCAACCAGGTCGACGGCCGCGATGTCTCTCTGGCGTAGTGCGACCACGGCGGCACGGAGTGATCCTCGCAGGACACGGTCGGCGTCCATGTGCTGCACTTACCGGTAGTTACCGAACATCAGTTCGACGCCGTAGTCACGTGGCTTCAGGAATGCGATCACGTCCTGCAGCTCGTCACGGGACCCCGAGGTGACGCGGAGCTCCTCGCCCTGGATCTGGACCTGGACCTTCTTGAATCCGTTTTCCTTGATGTCCTTGGAGATCTTCTTGGCCGTTTCCTGATCGATCCCCGCCTTGAAGCCCATGGTCATACGAGCGCGCCCGAGGGAACCGATGTCCGGGTCGCCCTCGTCGATGTTCTTCAGGGGCACCTGACGGCGGCTGAGTTTCTCCCGGAGGACCTTCACCAGCTGATCCAGACGAAACTGATCATCCGCTTCAAGCTTCACCGAGCCGGCGTCTCGATCGAAGGTCAGCTCGCAGTCCGTGCCTTTGAAATCGTAGCGCGTCTGCGTCTCCTTGATCGCCTGGTTCACGGCATTGTCTACTTCCTGAAAATCGACTGAGGTCGTGATATCGAAGGATTGCTTCTTGGCCATGCTGGCTATGGTCTCCGCTTGAGCCGGATGCGTACGCGTTGGTCCCGTCGCAGTCCGGCAATCAGTGCCGCATCCGGGATCGTCGTGCCGCGGTCAGACGTGATCGACACCGGAAGGTGCCTGACCCCGCTGACACGGTATGTGAAAAGTACGTCATCTGGCCGACGCCGGAATCTGCTCGCACAGCGCCGCAGGCACTCCGCAGATGTTTTCGTTGCGTCCGATATCGGATGGGCTCTTCTTTCTGGGAACAATTGCTTCTAATCGAAGGGAGACGTTTCATGCGTCGTTTTGGGTCTGCCCTCAGTGCGGTCTCCGCGCTCGCCATCATGGCGGTGCCTGCGGATGCGCAGCTGAGGTTCGGTGGCCATGCGGCCATGATCACGGGTCTCGATGAGATCGCGACCGACGTCAAGAATCCGCTCGACGGAACGTTCGGCTTGGGCGGTCGTGTGGGTTTCGAGCCGCCGTTGATACCGGTTGGCGTGTATGGGTCGGTTACGTATTTCTTCGCCGACGGGACGGAACTCAACTACTGGACCGGCTCGGTCTTCGGTAAGCTCGGTTTGCCGCTCCCGATCTTGCAGCCGTACGCGCTCCTCGGCATTCGGCGCCGTGCGTCCAGCGCTAGCGGACTGTCGGAGTCCGACAGTGGCTTCTTTGCCGGTATCGGTGTCCAGCTCAGCTCTATCTTCATCGAGGGTGCGATGGATTTCATCGATGAAGAGATTCCGGATGTGAACAACAGCCCCATTGTTCTGAAGGGTGGATTCATCATCGGGTAGTGACGACATGAGGTAGCCGCTTTTCGCGGCATCTTTCCGGCGGGAGGCGGCTGTGGCTGTCTCCCGCCCTTGTCGTTTCAGTGCACTTCCTCGAGCCAGCGAGGGGAAGTCATGGTGCGGACACCACTGATCGCGAATGGCCTGGTGATTGCGCTTGTGGGAGGTGCTGTTTTGAATCCGGTCGCGGACCAGGACCGCCGTCCTTCCGGCGTCATCTTCCGGGTGTCTACCGAGTTGTTCGGCTTGCTCGATCGTCTCTCGTGGCCGCCCCAGGTCGAACGCAGTCGCTGGTACGGGACCCCCCTGGACCTGATGACCCGCTCCTACAATCCGCTGGCGGGGAACTGACTCCTGCGCCTCAACGGGCGAGAACGCGGTGTAATAGGCATCGTCTTGGACGTCATACGGTACGACGAATAACTGAGCGCTGTTCATGATCTCAAGGAGCCGACCATGACCCACAGACTGTTGTCTCGCTCGATTCTGGCCTTACTTCTGATTGGCGGCGTTACGTCTGGGTGCGCGTCCTCAGGCTTCGCAGGTTCAACTCGGGATTTATCCGGTGATAACGACGAGATCCTCACGATTACCGTTCGCAATCAGCAGCTTGAGGAGGCGCGTGTCTACCTGTGGGTGGACGGGCAGCGAGAACGACTCGGCTCCGTTCGTTCGAACGCGTCCGAGGTTTTCCATCACCCAATAGACGCGATCCGGGCCGTTCAGATGGAATTCGATGTGATTCTCGGGCCACGGTGCATCACCCCGGGGGTATCGCTCGGTCCCGGCGATGACGTCGACGCCATCATTCCAAGCCAGCTGGTCGCGTTCGCTGGCAACTGCCGATAACCGTTGGAGGTCAGACGATCACCGCTTCTGTCTTGAACGCCATACGTTCACTACTGGCCGTAGCCGCAGTCCTCGTTCTGGTCTCTTGCTCCACCGCCGTTGAGGATCAGCCCGAGTTTTCCGCAGATTCCGAGGGCGATGCTGGCCGCCTCTCACCGCCTCAGGAGAGGGTGCTGAGCGGCATGCTCGTGATGGGTCCCGAGGTTCGCACGCTCAAACCGTGCACTGAGCAAACAGAGTTGTGGGTGATTCCTGTGGAGTCCGTTCAGCGAGCATACGACGAGGTCGCTGAGGAAGCGTACCAACCGGTCTTCGTGGAGGTCGAGGGTGTCCGTGAAGCGTCTCCCGCCGCCGGATTCGGAGCGGACTACTCGGGCCAGCTGAGGCTTGTGGCGCTCTTGCGGGCGGAGTCTGCTGAAGAGGGGTTCGGTTGTGGTGAGGAGCTTACTGACGTCCTTTTCAAGGCCAGCGGTCAGGCGCCGTTCTGGCACCTGCGCGTGTTCACGGAGCAGATCATGCTTGCGACACCCGATATTCCCCAGACCATCTTCCTGGGGGTTCGGCCCACGCCGTTGGAGAGCGGATGGCGCTTCGAATCCCTGTCCACGGGGCCGGAAACGGTACAGCTTCGTTTGGACCTGACTCGGGAGCGGTGTTCGGACGCGATGACCGGCTCGGTGTATACGTGGATCGCGACGCTGGACATCGGAGGCGAGGTGAGGCGTGGCTGCGGTTGGGAAGGGGAACTCGCTCCCGGCAGAAGGTGAAGCCGCAACGGCGAATTATGAACCGGGGGGAGCTTCAGGGATGACGCAGATATACTGCTACGGGGTTGTCCTCGTCTCGGCGCTTGTGACCGCGGCCTGCGGAGGCCGAGAAGAGGCATCGGGCTCCAGTGAGCCCGCAAACGCAGCCGCTTCGGCGGTCCTGGCCTCGCAAGGGATGGCTCTTTCCGATCATCCGTGGCGGCTCGTCGCCATCGACATGCTGGATGGCGAGGACTTCAACGCGCCGGCTGGTTCGGAGCCCACGGTGATCTTCTTGGAGGAAGCCAATCCTGCGGGCTCTCGTCTCATGATGGGGTCGACGGGCTGCAGCGGCTTTAACGCTACGTACGACGCAGGCCGTGGCGGCCGACTGGTAGTCGGCCGCGCGATCACTACGCGCATGGCTTGTCCCGACGAGGTAATGCGGATCGAGCAGTTCTTCCTGACTGGCCTGAAAAGCACCCGTACCTACACCATTGACGATTCTGGCCTCTGGATCGACTTCGGAGGTGGAGTGCTCCACTTCGCAGCCGACGACGCAGGCTCGGGCACCCACTGATGGCGCGACCGTGGTGGTGCGGTAGACGCGCTCTGCTCTGGGGCACCGCGATCGCGCTGGTTGCGGGGGCGGCGTGCTATCCGGGTGAGATCGAGGGTGTAGGCGAGGTCGATCTCGTCATGACCGCATACGATCCCGGTGCTTCATTCCGATCCTTTGCCACCTATGTGATGCCAGACACGATCATCCGTGTCGACGCGGCCGGGACCGATTTGCCTCCGGCTCCGGACCTCGATCAACAGGTTCTGGATGCCGTCGCGACCGAGCTTGCTGCCTTGGGCTATGTGCGGCTGGAGCCTTCGTCGCTGGCTGCTCCGGATGTGGTGGTCGTACTCACGGTCAACGTGCGGGAGGTCCCTCACTGGACCGACGGGTTCTGGTGGAGTTACTGGGGCTGGTTTGAGGGCTGGAGCCAGTGGTCTCCCTCTTGGGATGCAGGCTGGGCGCCATGGTACCCATGGGCTCATAAGTACGCAGGAGTCCGCGGACCGGGCACGCTTCAGATCACTATGATCGATTCAGATCAGCCGACCGCAGAGGCACGGGCGATTCCCGCGGTCTGGGCGGCTGCCATCGATGGTCTCTTCACGGGTGCCGAGGCCAGCGTGATCTCGCGTTTTCAGTCACTGGTCCGACAGGCCTTCGATCAGTCGCCGTACCTCTAGGGTGGGCTCAGGGATGATGACAAGGTGTGGGCGGGTAATCGTGGTTCTTCTCATCTTGGGTCTCAGCGTGTCCCCGGTAAGCGCGCAGCGCGCTGGCAGGTGGACGTTCCACCCGCAGTACTCGATGGTGCTTCCGATGAGTGACGAAACGAGGGAGTTCGTCGATGGATTCTCCTGGCGCGGCGGGACCATCGATATCGAGCGCGGTGCTACGGATTACATCGCGATCGGGGCCTCATTCGGTTGGCATGTGCTGTCTGAGGAGAACACTAAAACCAGTGTCTTCCCCGATGGGGCCATCAGTGGCAGGGCGCTTCGCCATGTGAACTCAGTCCCGCTCATGGTCACGGGCAAGATCGCACTGGGCTCAAGGGACGGTATCCAGCCCTGGTTCGGCGTCGGCGGAGGCACCGTCTGGATTGAGAGCCGAACGGAATCAGGCGCCCTGGCGGCCGAGGACACCAACTGGCATCGGATCGCGATGGGAGAGGCAGGGCTGCGCATCCCCCGCGACAGCGGCGCGACGATCACGCTCAGTGCGAGGTACCAGCGTGCCTTCGAGACGAAGGGGCTTGAACGGGAATATGTGACCTTCTCGGTCGGGTACCTTCTGGGCGGTTGACCTGCGGCTAGGTCCGCCGATGAACCCAGACTAGATTCGCGCTTGGACCGTGTAGAGCTGGTGGTATCTGCCCTTCATCCCCATCAGCACGTCGTGGCGCCCCCGTTCGACGATCTCGCCGCCTTCCAGGACGAGGATCAGATCCGCCCGTTGAATTGTGGTGAGGCGGTGCGCGATGACGATCGTGGTTCGGTCACGCAGGAGATCGTCGAGACTAGCCTGAATGAGCGCCTCGCTCTCCGTATCCAGTGATGATGTCGCCTCGTCCAGAAGCAGGATTCTCGGATTGGCGAGCAGTGCGCGAGCGATAGTAACGCGCTGACGCTGTCCACCGGACAGCTTCACGCCACGCTCTCCGATGACCGTCTCCAGCTTATCCGGGAACCGATCAGTGAATTCGGTCACGTACGCCTTCTCAGCCGCGTCGTCGATCTCGATATCCGTGGCTGACGGCCGGGCAAAACGAAGGTTTTCCCGGATGGTCCCGTCGAAGAGAAAGTCGTCCTGGAAGACGAGTCCCAACTGCTTGCGATAGCTAGCAAGCTTCACCCTCCGAAGGTCCACGCCGTCGACGGTGACCTCTCCGGATACCGGTGTCAGGAACGAGGCAGCGAGTCCCGCCATAGTCGATTTTCCTGAACCAGAGCTCCCGACGAGTGCGACAACCATCCCAGGTTTCGCTTCGAACGAGACGCCCTGCAGGACCGTCTTGTCCTCCTCGTATTGGAAGTGGACATCGTCGAAGACGATATGCCCTTTGACGGCGGGCATAATCTCCGTGCGCTCGGGATCATCGTCCTCCCGAGGCCAGCTGAGAAGCTCGGATGTCCGGTCGAGACCGGCAAAAGCTTCGGTCATCTGGGTGCCGATGTTCGCCATCTGGATGACCGGGGCGATCATGAATCCGAGGAAGAGGATGAAGGAGACGAGGTCTCCAGCGGTGAGGACTCCCTGTCCGATCAGCCAGCTTCCGTACCCGAGGATGAGCACACTCGCCATCCCCATGAAGAAGGTCCCCAGGCTGGTGACCATGCTCGACGTTGTGAGCGTCGTCTTCACGTTGTTGAAGATGCGCATGACACCTTCGAGGAAGATCTCTCCTTCCTTGTCGATAGCGTGGAAGCCTTTGATCACTCGGATGCCCCCGAGGGCCTCGGTCAGACGACCGGTCACTTCGGCGCGGATCTTACCTCGTTCGCGGAACGCGGGGCGCAGCGTCTGGAAGGCCCGGGTCGACACGAAGCCGAACGCAGCCAGGGGAACCAGAGCGATCACCGTCATGATCGGGTTGATGCGCACGAGGAAGGAGAACGCGACGATCGCCGTCACCGTGCCGCCTACGAGCTGAACCAGGCCTGTGCCGACGAGATTTCTAACGCCTTCCACATCGTCCATGATCCGTGATACGAGCTCACCGGACTTGGTGTTGTCGAAGACGTGGACCGGAAGCTCGAGAACGTGCTTCTGCACTTGAGCGCGAAGACTCGCGATCAGGTGCTGCGCCTCGACACTGAGCAGCATCGTGAGCGCGTACGATGTGGATGCCTGAAGCAGGATTGCGAAGGCTACAGCGCCGAGTACGATGCTGGGGTCCGGGAGCGCTTCCAGTCCAAGGGGATCGGTGCCCGCGTTGGGCGTAATCGCGAGAGCGCCGTCAATCAGGTACTTCGACGCGGCGGGCAGGACCAGCGCGGACAGCCGGTTGGCCAGGATCAGGACGAGTCCGAGCCCAATCAATTTCTTGCGAGGCCAGACGATCTCCTCGAACGCGTGACGGAGGCTCGCGCCCGAGATCTTCTTCATGGGTTTTGACATGATCGCAGAAGATACATGATCGACGGCCCTTTGCGGGTGCATCGGGGTAACGGCGTTGACTTCACCGTTTTCTGACTAGCTGGAGAGTCTGTGCGCGCTGTACGTCGCAGGTACGCCGTCCTTTTGATCCCGTTCCTGGCCGCGTGCGCCGGTGACACCCTGCTCGGGTTCAAGATCGGTGACATCGGTGGGCTGTGGATTGCCTCCAGCTACGAATACGTGAGCACCGCAAACCCATCGCTGCGAGTCGACATCGTGGTGCGTGACCGAGCCTTGTTCACTCTTTCCGTGGATGACTCCGTGCAGCCCCCGGTCGTCGGTTCGACGCTGGACGATGGTCTCGGTGGGAACTCGAATCGCTCTGGGGAGGTCGACATTCGTCAGGGTCTGCTGACTCTTGGTCTGGAGACGTATGTGGTCGTGCACGAAAACGACCAGATGACACTCACGAATGAAAGTGTCGGATTTGATTTCGGAAGCGGGATCGAGCCCGCCACGGTTGTGATCAGCCTCGATCGCGTCTGATACGCAGGCAGGTTTGAGCCTGCCCGCGCCCCTTGGGCGGGCTTCCTGGCCCATGTAGCTTTTGCCCTTCCCTGCGCAGCTCTTCAGCGGTTTTACACGAGCGCTGCGCCCTCGGCAACATTGGTCAGCCGGCGAATTTCCGCTCAGCAGTCATGGCGAACGAAGAGATGGACGGGTACGTCCCGTCCGCGGTGGAGCAGAAGTGGCAGCGCCTCTGGGAGGCGCGCGGCACGAACACGTACACACGCGAAGAGTTGGAGAACGCGGAAGACCCGTTCTACAACCTCATGATGTTCCCGTACCCCTCTGCGGAGGGGTTGCACGTTGGCAACATCTACGCGTTTACGGGTGCCGATGTCCACGGGCGGTATCAGCGACTGCGGGGCAAGACCGTGTTCGAGCCGATGGGCTTTGATGCGTTCGGAATCCACTCCGAGAACTTCGCACTGAAGATCGGTACGCACCCGATGGATCTGATTCCATCCAACGTGAAGAATTTCACACGACAGCTGCGCCGCATTGGTGGGATGTTCGACTGGGAGCACTCGGTCGATACAACGGATCCATCGTATTACAAGTGGACCCAGTGGATCTTCCTGCAGTTCTTCAAGGCAGGGCTGGCCGAGCGAAAGGAAGCACCCGTCAACTGGTGCCCGTCGTGTATGACCGTGCTCGCCAACGAACAGGTGATCGGCGGTGAATGCGAGCGATGCGCAACGCCCGTCGAGCAGCGTCGGATCGCGCAGTGGTTCTTCCGGATCACTGATTATGCGCAACGCCTGCTGGACAATCTGGACCACATCGACTGGTCCGATACCACGCTCAAAGCTCAGAAGAACTGGATCGGGCGGAGCACAGGCGCGCAACTGCATTTTCCGGTCGTAAACAAAGACGGTGCCGAGACTGGCACAAAGATTGAGGTCTACACGACTCGACCGGACACCGTGTTCGGGGCGACGTACGTAGTGCTGTCCCCGGAGCACCCCCTGGTCGAATCTGTAACCGACGCCCGACGGCGCCCGCCCGTGTATGCCTACGTCGACACAGCGTCCAAGAAGGACCTGGTCGCACGTCAGAAGACGGATAAGACGAAGACGGGTGTCTCCACTGGCGGTTTCTGTCGCAATCCCGCAACGGGAGAGCTGATCCCGATATGGGTAGCCGACTACGTGCTGATGGATTACGGGACTGGCGCGATCATGGCCGTGCCAGGGCACGACACTCGCGACTTTGAATTCGCTGAGCAGTTTGATCTCCCGATCCTGCGTGTCGTGGCCGCGGCCGGAGATAATGCGGATACACCGCTCGAGGAAGCCTATGTGGGCCCTGGTCGCTTGGTGAACTCGGGCGACTTCACGGGCATGGACGTTGCCGAGTCGGTCGAGGCCGTGACCGACTGGGTATCGGGGCAGGGATGGGGTGACGGGAAGATCAACTTCCGGCTGCATGACTGGTGTATTTCACGTCAGCGGTATTGGGGTCCCCCGATTCCAATCGTGCACTGTGAGGCGTGTGGTCCGGTCGCGGTTCCTGAGGCGGACCTGCCGGTCGTGCTGCCTCGCGTAGAAGACTTCAAGCCCGATGATTCCGGTGTCAGCCCGCTCGCGCGCGCAGAGGAGTGGTACCGCACGACGTGCCCCGAGTGCAGCGCCGAGGCACGACGTGAGACCGATGTGTCCGACACCTTCCTGGATTCCGGCTGGTACTTCATTCGGTATCCGTCGTCGGACTTCGACGACAAACCCTTCGATTCCGCTATCACGAAGAACTGGCTACCGGTTAACACGTACATCGGTGGAAACGAGCATGCGGTTCTGCACCTGTTGTACTCGCGCTTCATCACCATGGTGCTCAAGGATCTTGGCCACATCGATTTCGAAGAGCCTTACGACGTCTTCCGCGCTCACGGGCTGATCATCGCGGACGGTGCCAAGATGTCGAAGAGCAAGGGCAACGTGATCGTGCCGGATCCGATCATTGAGGAGTTTGGAGCGGACACGTTCCGTACGTACCTGATGTTCCTTGGGCCGTTCGGAGAGGGTGGGGACTACCGACCACAGGGGATCCAGGGGCCGTTCGGCTTCCTGCACCGCTTGTGGGACACTTCGGTTTCGGCAGGCCAGGGTGAGCCCGATCCCGATGTCGAGCGGAAGGTCCATCAAACGATCCGACAGGTCACCGACCAGCTCCCCGCGCTTGGATACAACACGGCCATCGCCGCGATGATGGAGTGCCTGAACGTGATTCGTTCGGGGGGGCGTTCCGCTGTGCGGGCCGAGATCGAGCCTCTTGTCGTCATGATTGCGCCGTTTGCGCCGCACATGGCCGAGGAACTCTGGGAGCGATTTGGACACGAGGGGAGCGTATTCGACGGTGCCAACTGGCCCGAATTCGACGCCTCCAAGGTCGTCGAGTCGATGGCCAAGGTCGCGGTGCAGGTGAACGGCAAGCTTCGGGCGACGATCAGCGTTCCCAAAGATGCTCTGGAGGCTGATGTGATCGCCACGGCTCGCGCCGAAGACAACGTGGCTCGGCACATCGAGGACAAAGATGAGCGTCGGGTCATCCACGTTCCTGGTCGGCTCGTGAACTTCGTGGTTGGCTAATTCGCACGTTCGGTCATCAGTGCGTGTGGGGTGGAATCGAGACAGGTGGGTGGTTGTGACGGTGATCATCACAATAGATAGAGAGCGACAATGAGTAAGACTGAGCAGCTGGCGATCGACGCGGTTCGAGTCCTTTCCATGGATGCGGTGCAAAAGGCCAACTCGGGACACCCCGGTACGCCGATGGCACTGGCTCCGGTCGGCTATGTGCTCTATCACCGGCACCTCAACCACAGTCCGACGGACCCGACATGGCTGGACCGTGATCGATTCATTCTCTCGGTCGGGCACGCATCGATGCTTATGTACTCGCTGCTCCACCTGAGCGGATATGACATCTCCGAGGAGGATATCCGAAACTTCAGGCAGTGGGGCTCCCCGACGGCCGGGCATCCGGAGTACGGGCACGTGCCCGGAGTCGAAACGACCACTGGGCCACTGGGTCAGGGTGTGGCAAACTCTGTCGGTTTCGCGCTTGCTGAGCGTTGGCTCGCCGGACACTTCAATCGCCCCGGCCACCAGATCATCAACCATAGGACCTACGTCCTGTGCTCCGATGGTGACATGATGGAGGGTGTGTCTCACGAGGCCGCCGCGATCGCCGGACATCAGAAGCTCGGGAAGCTTATCTGGATCTTCGATGACAACCGGATCACCATCGAGGGCTCGACCGACCTGTCTACGTCGACTGACCAGGCGAAACGTTTTGAGGGGTATGGCTGGCACGTTGTGCACGTACACGACGGGAACGATCTCGAGTCGATCGATCTCGCGATTTCCGAGGCTAAGGAGGAGACGGACCGTCCGTCTCTGATCGTGCTACGGACCACCATCGCCTTTGGGTCTCCGGGCAAGGCCGGCAGTGCGTCGTCACATGGCGCCCCGCTTGGAGACGACGAGATTCGAGCCACGAAGGAGAATCTCGGCTATCCCTCGATGGAGCCGTTCCATGTCGATGCTGGTGCTCGGGAGCACTGGGCGCGATGCGTCGACAAGGGGATGAGGCTTCAGGAAACGTGGGACAAGAGCTTTGCGGCATACAAAGATGAATACCCGGATCTTGCCGAACAGTATGAAGTGCTGATGGCGGGCGAGCTTCCTGCCGGTTGGGATGCTCACGTGCCAGACCTGGCTAGCATAGCTTCGCCAGACGCTACCCGCGGCTGGTCGGGCAAGGTGATCCAGGGGCTCGCAGCCGGCATGCCGAACTTGGTGGGTGGATCTGCCGATCTCGGTGGCTCGAACAAGACGGACATCAATGGGGCCGATAGTCTTCTGCCCGAGTCCCCGTCTGGGAGAGTCGTGCACTACGGTGTCCGCGAACATGCGATGGGCTCCATCATGAATGGAATGACGCTGCACGGTGGCGTGCGGCCGTTCGCAGGCACGTTCCTGATCTTCTCGGACTATATGCGTCCCGCCATTCGGCTCGCAGGCCTCATGGGCCAGCCGCCAGTCTACGTCTTCTCACATGACTCTATTGGTCTCGGCGAAGACGGCCCGACGCACCAGCCCATCGAACAGCTTTCTTCGCTGCGCGCGATTCCGAATGTCATGGATCTCCGGCCTGGGGATGGCCCGGAGACGGAAGTCGCATGGCGTGCCGCGTTAGAGCGCACCGACGGGCCGTCCTTTCTCGCACTGAGCCGACAGAAGGTCTCAGTGCTCGCACGGGCGGGCAGCGCTGCGGCTGATGATGATTCGGTGTCCGAACGCCTCGCCGCCGCGGACGGACTTCGGCGCGGTGCATACGTGATCGTTGAGGCTTCGCAGGGGACGCCGAGCGTAATCCTGATGTCGAGCGGGTCGGAGCTGTCGCTCGCGCTTGACGCGCGCACCAAACTCGAGGCCGATGGGATTCCTACTCGCGTCGTGAGCATGCCCAGTTGGCATCTCTTCGGTCAGCAGGACGCCACCTATCGGGACGAGGTGCTTCCTCCCTCCGTGAAAGCGCGCGTATCTGTGGAGGCGGGTAGTACCTTCGGTTGGGACCGTTGGGTCGGATCCGAGGGTCACTCGATCGGAGTTGATCACTTCGGAGCGTCCGCTCCGGCAGAGATTCTTTATGAGAAGTTCGGTATCACGTCCGCAGCGGTCGTTGCGGCAGCCCGGGAGCTGGTCGCCGGGTCGTAATGTCTCGGATACGTGGAGGCCTCCGAAAGGCTCTTGGAGGCTAGAGCTCGTGGATCGCATCTGGTAGTGGGGGAACCCGCGAGACTGGGTGCCTTCGGTTACGGCGGTAACGAACCGGACGTTCGTGCAGACGGGTTGGCTGGCATCCGGCGTGTCGTGCCCATGCTTTCCATGACGCGCCGTGCCCGAGCTCACCTGATTGCATCCAGTCAGCGACGTGTGCCATCTCATGAAGCAGCGTATCCGCACGCTCTGCGCCATTGCCGGAGAGCATGAGGTCGCAGTTGAGTGCGATTTCCACTACGTAACGAGACCCGTCCGTTCGCTCGCCTGGCATCATGTGGCCCAGCGCTGAGCGCATGCGGCGGCTCAGCCGTATCGAAATATCAGTCGGCAGGGTGCCGTCGAAACGAGTGTGATTGAAGTAGCCGTATACGGCGTGCAGATAGGAACGTTGCTCTGGAGTGGCGCAGCAGTGCGTCATTCCGTGTTCGTCTGCTTCTCGCCTCCGAGTATCGTGGGCATTCCGCAGGCGACGGATCTCGTCCGCCAACTCAGGCCAGGCACTGATCACTGTCGCTGCTTTCTTCGCTGCGGATGACCCTACTTCACCTTCGATGGCTACCGTTGCGAAGGCGTCGAGCAGCGCAGGTGAGGCTCCGCGGTAGGCGTCGTGGACGTTAAGAACCCTTCCGTCACGCGTCAGCGACCAGATCGTACTGCGATTCTTCCGAAAAGTGACGCAGGTTATACGCTTTGCGCCACGGCGATGAAGTTCAAAGAGGAAGTCAGTTGTTGTCAGCACGTTACGCGACGAGGCTTTTTGGAGGTAGCACGGAAGCTACTGCACGACATCTCGTACCCCAATGCTCCAAGTCGTACCGTATATGGTGCGTGCGTGTCAGGTTACTATTGCGCGACGTCGTGCTTTCCTGTTTCGTTCCGACATCCAGTCCGCAGTCCGCTCGCGCATACCTAGTCTCGGAGGCATCCCTCGTGGCAACCAAGAAGAAGAAGCCGGTAGCGAAGAAGAAACCGGTGACCAAGAAAGCTTCAGGGGCGAAAAAACGCCCGGCTCGTAAGACAGCACCGAAGGTTGCTGCGGCGAAGAAGACGGTGAAGAAGGCCGCGCCGAAGAAGAAGGCTGCGCCAAAGAAGAAGGC
>DGOW01000001.1:0-6462 GCA_002390225.1 Gemmatimonadales bacterium UBA4456
AGTTCTTGAACGGTGAGATCTTCTACACACTGCCCGAGGCGGTCGTCCTCGTCGAGCAGTGGAGACGGCTGTACAATACCGTCAGACCCCACAGCGCCTGCGGCGGCCGGCCCCCGGCTCCGGAGGCGATCAAGCCATCGCCATGGTTCCTCCGGATGCCCAAACTCCAGGGACCCCCGATGGCTGCAGGTCTAACATAGGGAGTGGTATCGCAGTGGGGGGCACGTCAACACACCCCAGGGCAACTCGGAGGGATCATGACGGCAAGAGATGAACTCGAAAGGTTTGTTCGCGAAGCTCTGAATGGAGGGGCGTCGCGTGAGGAAGTGTCTGCGGCGCTCAGAGGCGCCGGGTGGGCAGAGGCACAGGTGATGGTGGCGCTCGCCGGCTTCGCTGAGGTCGACTTCCCGATCGCAGTTCCCCGACCCCGGCCGTCTGTTTCCGCTCGTGAGGCCTTTGAGTATGTCGTTCTCTTCGGGACTCTATACTTTGCCGCGTTCAACTTGGGCCTGTTGCTCTTTCAGTTCATCGACTTGGCCTTCCCGGATCCCCTGTGGTCAGCTGGACGCTTCCTCGCGGTGACTCAAGCCATTCGCTGGGCCATCTCTGTCCTGGTCGTGGCGACACCGGTGTTCCTGTTCATGGCGTGGTCGAACGGCCGGAGCATCGACCGGGAGCCGATCAAGCGCGCTTCTCCGGTCCGGCGATGGCTCACCTACCTGACGCTCGCGATCGCAGCTTCAGTCCTCATCGGTGACTGCACCGCTCTGGTCTACAGCCTGTTGGGTGGGGAAATGACCATTCGCTTCCTTTTGAAAGCGACAACCATCGGCCTGATCGCGGGAACTGTCTTCACGTACTATCTGACTGATCTCCGGAGAAGCGAGGAGGAGCTTGGCATATGAAGTGTTCGCTCGGAACGTCGATCCTGGTGGTTGCCACGGCAGTCGCGGCCGTGTCGGTGGTTGTGGGGATCCTTATCATCGGTTCGCCGAGCGAAGGCCGACTCAACGCGCTTGATTCCGGACGCGTCGCAGACCTGCAAGGTATCATGGGCGCGACCGATCTATTTTGGTCTCGAAACGAGCGGCTCCCCCGCGACCTTGCTGAGCTGGCTGCAGACCCCCGCACAACGTTGAACACCGTCGACCCGGGAGCGTCGGAGCCATACTCCTACCGAATCGTGGACGTCGATACCTACGAACTGTGCGCGATATTCGACCGCGACTCGGCCACGCTACCTGGTAGACCCTTAGCGGACTTTTGGCGTCACGGATCAGGGCTGCATTGCTTCGAACTCGAGGTGGACAAGGCGGTTCGTTGAGTCGAGGCCTCTCCGGGTCGGCTTTGTGACACGTGATTGCTGCGGAGGCCGACGAGGGCAGGAGTGACTCGATTCGTGTGGCTATGTGATGCCTCTCTAGTCGTCAGCGGACCGTCGTGGGTGGCGCGAGTCCTGTTGAGGTCGGCTGCCTGCACACAGGACTACAACTAGTGAGTTGTTCAGGCCGATTCGGCCTTCGGCATGGCGTCTTGGCACGAGCCGTCTGCGTGCGGTAGACTCTTGCCTCGTATTCTGAGACCGTGTGCTATTCGTAGAGAGTTCGCGAACGTTCCGCGCTGCAGAAGCAGGAAAAAGAGACGATGAACTGGCCCGCACCTGCTCGACCGCTGCCTGATTCATGCAGCGTCCATGCGCGGTCTGGCGTTACTGGACCAGGTCGTGGCCTCGTGTGTGGAACTGCGGGCCGCCGCAGTCGGGCTCCTGTGAAGCCCGCGCCCGTGCCGAGGTCATTCCTGATGCTGTCGTTCGGGTCGAGGCCCTAAGAGAAGTGAATGGGTCTCGGTTGAACCGCCTCCGCGGTGACCTCGCGCAGTCGATCGAGCAGCGTTCGCGGCTGTTGATGACGCTCCTCTTCATGAGCGTGTTCGCGATGGCGGCTCTCGCGGTCGTGGACTACGGATTCCTGCCGCCAGACGATGCGCTGCGGCACGCGGCCACTGCGACGTCGGAAGGGACGTACGCCGATGTCCTCGTCTTCGATCCGTCGATCCCGGTGACCGATTCCACGCCGGGGTGGCACCGCTTTCTCGCTGGCGTCCACCATCAACTCGGGTTGGACAAGTTCGGCCTGGTGAGCTTCAGTATCTTCTTCCTGTTCATGGTCGTGTCGTGCAGTGGGCTGTTTCTGTTTCAGCGCCCCGAGGCGTGGGGGATGGTCGTTGCGTTGTCGCTTGCGCTGCAGTCCGCGAGCCCGACCGGCCGCTGGCTCCTGGGTCGGCCATTTCTCCTCGTCTGCGCAGCGACCGCGATTTTCTGTTTGCTTTGGGACCGTCTTCGTGAGGACGAAACGAGGTGGCACGCGGCTGCCGCGTGCATGCTTGTCTCCGCTGTGACGGTGTGGCTGCACAGCACGTGGTTCCTCTTGCTCGCTGTCCCCGCCGTGTCGGTGTTTTCTGGAGATCGTCGCGCGACCATGACGCTTGGAGGAGCGATCCTCACGGGAGCAGTGTTGGGTGCAGCACTCACGCTCGATCCTGTCCGCCATCTCTCTTACCCGATCGTACACACCTTCCAGACGATGAACGCGGTACCCGTGCATTTTCGGGTCAGCGAACTGCAGGGGGGAGGGGGGTTCGTGTCCTGGCTCCTAGCCTTCGGGCTCTTCATCGTGGCCCGAAGCAGCTACCCGGAGCTTCAGAAGGTCCCTTTGTCGCATCCAGCCTTCCTCTTGTTCGCCGTTGCGTGGGTGTTGTCCTTCAAGGCGGTCCGCTTCATGACCGATTTGGGCTTTCCTGCGCTCATGGCTGGCCTGGCGCTCCTGACTCGAGACACGTTGGACTCTTGGCTTCCGCGGGCCGGTTTACGCCGGTGGGTCGTGGCCGGGGGACTCGCTGCGGCTGCCCTGTGGAGCACGAGCGCGAACACGGGTCGCAGGTGGGAATCAAACCAGCTGCAATCCGTCGTCTGGTTCCAGGAAAATCCGGAGGAAGCCAGCGAGTGGTTGCCCGGACCCGGTGGTGTGCTGTACTCACCTGAGATGGCGACCTTCTTCAATCTCTATTTCACGTACCCGGACGCGAACTGGAAGTACATTCTCGGTCTCGAGCAGGCCATCATGCCGAAGGATGATCTCCGCATTCTTCATGACATCTGGGACGAGGGTCGCCTGGAGGCGTATGCGCCCTGGGTTGAAAAACTGCGGCCGGAGGATCGGATCTTCATACGGGCAGTGGACATCGATATTCCGGCGGAGTGGGGAGAGGTAGAGACGTTTCAGGTCCCACGCTCGTTTCTCATCGTGCGCCGCTCACAGCCCGAGTCGTCTGAATCGTCCAGACCGTAAAGTGTGGTACTCGGGTGACAGTGAGGCCTTGGCAGCCTGGTATCGAGATCACCTGGGCTTGCCGCTGGTGGATTTTGGTGGAGCGATTCTGAAGTGGTCGGGCGAGACGGTGGAGGACCAGCGGCTGACTGCCTGGCATGTCGCGTCGAAGGACAGTGAATGGTTCAGTCCGAGTCTGTCGCCTTTCATGATCAACTACCGGGTCGACGATCTCGATCAACTGTTGGAGCAGTTACGCGCTGCAGACGTGACCGTAGTCCAGGGACCAGAACATCACGAGAACGGCAAGTTTGTGTAGATCATGGATCCCGACGGGAACAAGATCGAGCTCTGGGAACCGATGCTTTGGGACAAGAAGAACAAGGAATCATCAGGGCTCCACCGGACCCGCACGGTCCGGCGCGGTGTGTTTCGATCCATTGACCACCCGGGCAACCCAGCAAGAGGTCCGAATTGGCGAAGAGAAAAAATAAGATGAGCCAGCCCTCCGTCCCGTCCGGGACTGAGGCCGATGCGCCACTCCTTTCGGGCATCGCATTGCTGTTGAGCGAGTACCCGGTCGACAAGCTCGACCTCCACGGCTTGACCGCAGATCAGGCCGAACGACGTGTCATCGCATTCATGGAACGGCAAATCGTGACCGCGAGCGGCCGGGTGATCCACATCATCACCGGTAAGGGCACGGGCTCTGTGGGTGCTCCGGTTCTACCGGGCCTGGTTCGTGATCTTCTTGATTACGACCTGTCAAATCTTGTACGTGAGCGAGCAGGACTGCCGGGTGGTGGCGGGGTGGCGGTGAGGTTGCGCTGAGGATGGTCGCTCGGATTTGGCGCCACTCCGCAACTCCCGGGGTGGACCGACACAGGGTTCAGCGCACGGATCACGCCGAGCGCATGGCCCCAGAGTCGCATCTGGGGATGACCTGATGGCACGCGAGTTGTTCGTACTTCGACATGGCCGGAGCCTGGCGAACGAGCGAGGACTGATCGCGAGTTCGATGGCGAGCGCCGGACAGGATTTCGGACTTACGGCCGAGGGGCACCTGCAGGTCCGTGCGAATCTTGAGGAGGCTCGAGGTCTGGTGAGTGGGCCGGTCTCGATCTGTGCGTCTCCCCTGCTGCGAGCACGGGAAACCGCCGAGATTACCGCCGATATTTTCGGAACCAGAGTTGATGTCGATGATCGTCTGATCGAGCGGGGGTTCGGTGATCTCGAGATGGACTCGGATGAGCGCTACGAGGCGGTATGGGCGCTCGACCGACAGGATCCGACCCATCGCACGTGGAGGGTCGAGAGCGTAGCC
This sequence comes from Gemmatimonadales bacterium UBA4456, assembly GCA_002390225.1. Taxonomy (GTDB): domain Bacteria; phylum Gemmatimonadota; class Gemmatimonadetes; order Longimicrobiales; family Gaopeijiaceae; genus UBA2589. The sequence continues at coordinate 4,651 of DGOW01000001.1, forward strand.
GACGTTCTCGAGCGGCTACTCGGCCTCGTGAATGAGCTCCAGGCCGATCCATCCGCGGGAGCGGTGATCCTCGTTACGCACGGTGACGTAGCGTCGATCCTCATCTGCGCGTCATCCGAAGCACCACTGACTCAGCATCGTGAGGTCGGTGGCCTGGAAACCGGACAACTCCGAGCGCTCGAGTGGCCACCGCTAGCTGAGCCACCCATCTTCGGCAGCGATTCCTGACCGATCCTCAGACAGCAGGTCCCCATGCCTGAATCAAAGAAGGCGCATGCGGCTCGAGGGCTGCCAGCGTGCGCCCTGCTCGTCGTGGCCAGCCTGATCCAGGGGGCGTGTTCATTCGGATCCGAGACCCGAGGTGCCGACGCTCCGGACTCGACCGGAGAGGGGACACCGGTCCCGATCCTCATCGCTCACCGTGGCGCATCGGCCTACGCGCCCGAGCATACGATCGCGTCGTACGAGTTGGGCATCGAACAGGGCGCGGACTATATCGAACCTGATCTCCAGATCACGAGCGATGGCGTGCTCATTGCGCTCCATGACCTGACGCTCGAACGCACTACCAACGTCGAGGAGGTCTTCCCTGATCGTTTCCGGGAGGTAGAAGCCCGGGGCGTAGTCACAAGGGTCTGGCCCGCCAACGACTTCACGCTGGACGAGATCCGGACACTCGACGCGGGGAGCTGGTTTGATCCGTCGTTCGCGGGCGCAGTCATTCCGACCCTCCACGAGGTCGCGGAGCTCGCTCGCGGCCGTGCCGGTCTCTTTATCGAGACCAAGGCGCCCGAGGTCTATGGTAACCTTGGTCACGACATGGAGGCGCAGCTCCTCAGCGCACTGGCTGAGCTGGGTCTGGGTGATCCGGGCCAGGATCAAGCGACCCCGATCATCATTCAGTCGTTCAGCGCTGCCAGCCTCGAACTTCTCCGATACGAACATGGCACGCTCCTCCCATTGACGCTCCTGATCAGCGGCCAGGAGGCGGCGGCCGAATGGCTGTCGCCTGACGGGTTGGCTCGCGCTGCGGAGTTCGTGACGGGCGTCGGGCCCGCCAAGAATCTGCTCATGGCCGATCCTGCGGTCGTCGACCGCGCTCATGAAGTCGGTCTCACCGTCGTGCCGTGGACCTTCCGTGCGCGCAATCCGGGCGACGACTTCACGACAGTCCAGGTGGAGATGGTTCATTTTCTGGAGAAGATCGGCGTCGACGGGATCTTCACGGACAACCCGGACCTCTTCCCGCGGGCGCCGGCTGGAGGCGGTTCATGAATCCATGTCCGTGATCAGACGGCTCATGCTGTTGAGTATGCTGAGCTTGGGTGTGGCATGCTCGGCCCCCCTGGTCGAGGACTGCGTACGCGGCGAGCTCGACGTGCGGTACTGCGATCGTGATGGCGATCTGGTCGCCGATCCCTCTCCTGACCATCTCCTGCTCGATCCAGACATCCTGATCTTCGCCTACACACCGGTGGAAGACCCTGCACAGTTCCGCGGCGTGTGGGCCCCGTTCCTGGAGCACATGGAGGCCCTGGTCGAGCGCACGGTCCTCTTCTTTCCGGTCCAGTCCAATGCCGCTCAGATCGAGGCCATGCGCGCGGGGCGCCTGCATGTCGCCGGCTTCAACACGGGCAGCGTTCCGCTGGCGGTCAACTGCGCTGGCTTTCGTCCCGTTGCGATGATGGCGCGTGCCGACGGCACGTTCGGCTACGAGATGGAACTGCTGACGCACCGCTCGAGTGACATCGAGTCGGTCGAAGACCTGCGTGGCCGTTCCCTCGCGTTCACGTCGCCGACGTCGAACAGCGG
>DGOW01000001.1:6482-36246 GCA_002390225.1 Gemmatimonadales bacterium UBA4456
TTCAAGGCGCCTTCGGTCCTGCTCGAGGCCGAGTTCGGGCTCGTGGCTGAGGAGGACTTCGACGTTGTCTTCTCCGGTCGACACGACAACTCGATTCTCGGTGTCCTCCAGCGCGATTACGAGGCAGCGGCGGTGGCGAACCAGGTCATCGATCAGGTTTTGGCGCGCGGGGTCGGGAGCCGCGACGACCTTCGTGTCCTGTACCGGTCGGTGTCGTTCCCTACGACGGCCTATGGTGTGTCGAATCGGCTGGACCCCTCGGTCGCGGCCGCCGTAGCCGAAGCGTTTCGCACCTTTCCCTGGGATGGAAGCTCGCTCGACGACGAGTTTCAAGAGGAGGACGGCTTCATCGATATCACGTACGAGGAGCATTGGGAGGTCATCCGCACCATCGACGTAGCCTCCGGCACAAGCTGGGCGTGCCGATGACGAGTCCGGAGAAGGGCTATGTCCTCCAGGTCGATGATCTGGATGTGCGCTATTCCTCTGAGATCGATGTGCTTCGTGGGGTCTCGTTCGCGCTCCAGCCCAACGAGATCGTGGGCTTGATCGGCGCATCCGGTGCCGGAAAGAGTACCCTTCTGCGGGCGATTCAGCGTCTGGTGGAACCGTCCTCCGGATCCGTCCGATTGGGGGGCACGGAGCTCACTACGCTGGGTTCCGCTGAGTTGCGTGACGCACGCCGGCGTATGGGGATGATCTTCCAGGAGCATGCACTCGTCGACCGGCTCACGGTCATGGAGAACGTGCTGTGCGGGACGCTCGGAAGGACCGGCTTCTGGCAGGCCATACGGCGTACCTTCGATGCCGCGGACGTGACCGAGGCGTTTCGACTGCTCGATCGGATGGGGCTGGACGGCTACCAGGACCGGCGCTGCGACGAGCTGTCGGGTGGACAGAAGCAGCGCGTGGGCATCGCTCGCGCCCTGATCCAGGATCCCGAACTGCTCCTCGTGGACGAACCTACCGCGAGCCTGGATCCTGCAGCATCGGTTCGGATCATGACACTGATATCCGAGGTGTGTGCGGAGAACGGTTTGGCCGCGGTGATCAATCTTCACGATGTGCCGCTGGCGCGGCGCTTTTGTCCACGAATCCTGGCGCTGCACGAGGGACGCATCGCCTTCGATGGTCCACCGGCGGGACTCACCGATGCGGTGCTGACTCAGGTTTATGGTGAGGAAGCTGTCGAGCCTCACGTGAGTCGTAGGTCTTCTGACGAGGTCGACGGTGCCGACTGAGGCGGCCCGCGCCTGGCGCCCACCTCCCAGGATTGCGAACGCATCCGCTCGACGGGGTCTCTGGATCGTGGCGACGGCGTACGCCGTATTCGCCCTGTTCACGGTCGATGTGGATGCGGCCCGGATCGCTGAGGGAGCAGCCCGGGCGGCAGACTTTTTCGGCGGTTGGTTGCGGCCCGACTTCTTCACCCGATGGAGTGACATTCGGATGGGACTGGTCGAGAGCCTCGCGATGACTGTGGTCGCGACCGCCGCCGGCTTTGTTCTGGCGATTCCGTTCGGCCTCGGAGCCTCCCGGAATCTTGCTCCCGCTCCCGTATACGCGGGGTGCCGCGGAGCACTCGCGGTATTCCGGGCTTTCCACGAAGTCCTGGTCGCGATCCTGTTCGTCGCGATGTTCGGCTTCGGAGCCTTTGCGGGTGTGATGACGCTCGTGGTCGCGACCATCGGCTTCCTGGGTAAGCTTCTGGCGGAGGCGGTCGAGGAGATCGATCCCGCGCCGCTGGAGGCGCTGACTGCGGCTGGTGCGCCGTGGGCGAGCCGAATCGCGTTCGGGGTCCTTCCTCAGGTCATGCCGCGCATTCTCGGACTGACGCTCTACCGTCTCGACATCAACTTCCGTGAGTCGGCGATCATCGGGCTGGTCGGGGCCGGCGGGATCGGTGCGACGCTCATTACTGCGTTCGCACGTTATGAGTTCGAGTCTGTGTCGGCCATTCTGATGCTGATCATCTCGATGCTCTTCGTAGCGGAACTGCTCTCGGGCCGGCTACGTCGGAGGCTCCTCTGATGCCTGCGAACGCGCGTGCAGGTGACCGGCAGTGGGACTGGCACACGCCGGCGCAGCGCAGGCTCAGGCTGTTCGGCACGCTGGCCACAACGGTCTTTCTGGCTTGGGCTTGGACGCATATCTCGTCCCGTACGACGTGGGGTTTCGTTCGCGATGCCGGAGTCCAACTGCAGGACATGGGGCTGCGCATGTTTCCCCCTGAGGGCTCCTATCTCTCGGCGCTCAGTCGGCCCCTCGTCGATACACTGCACATTGCGACGCTGGGTACGGTACTCGGTGTTCTGATCGCTATTCCGCTCGCGTTTCTGGCGGCCCGCACGACTACGCCGTCCGAGCGTGTGCTGCGGCCTCTCGCCCTTCTCGCTCTGGTGACGTCACGATCGGTCAACTCGATCATCTGGGCGTTGATTCTGGTGGTGCTTGTAGGCCCAGGCCTCCTGGCCGGTATTCTCGCGATCGCGCTGCGGTCCGTAGGCTTCGTGGGGAAGCTCGTCTACGAGGCCATCGAAGAAGCACCCGAGCTTCCCGTCACTGCGCTCCGGACCACCGGAGCCGGTCGAGCGCAGTCTCTTGCCTTCGGCCTGGTGCCGAACGTCCTGCCCGTGATGGCCGGTGTGAGCGTATACAGATGGGAGATCAACATCCGGGAGGCGACGATCCTGGGGATCGTCGGTGCCGGAGGCCTGGGCATGGCGTTGCAGTCGTCGATCGACTCTCTGGCGTGGTCACGGGTCAGCGTGATTCTCGGCGTGATCCTCGGGACGGTGGTTGTCGCCGAGTGGGTCTCGGCCAGAGTCCGCAAAGGGCTGGCATGAGGCTCTCCAAACGACGGTGTGGCCCAACGACGCTCTAGCGGTTCGGGGGTCCGAAGTCCATGTACTTGAAGGGACGCAGAGGCTCATGTCGCGGCCAGATCATGTCGAGTGAGTCGCCGTCGTACAGCTCGCCACCCTTCATCACGTAGCCGATCTGGGTGCTATGTCGGATGTCCTCCAACGGGCTCGCATCCAGCACGACCAGGTCGGCCACTTTGCCGACTTCCAGGCTGCCGAAATCAGCCGACATACCCATCCCGTCGGCGACGTTGATGGTCGCGGTTCGCAACGCATCGTGAGGCGTCATGCCGGTCATCTCGAGCATCCACATCTCCCAGTGGAGCGCCAGACCGTGGAGTTGGCCATGTCCTCCGGAGGCGACGAGTCCGCCGGCCTCGGCGATGGCCGCTGACCCCGAGCCTCCGTCCAGGAAGTAATACTCGTCCTCCATGAAGCGCTGACTCGTGCGTGACTTGTGATCCAGAGCCGCATGGGTCAGGAAGCGCGCGAGCTTCTCGTCGGCGTGTACGTCAGTGGTCTGGTACCAGTAGAGCTCGCCCTGATACGTGCTGGGTGAGGCGACGACGAGGGTTGGGACGTACATCGTGCCGGAGCGGGCGTACAGCTGCACGAAGTCATCGTACATGTTCACCCAGTCCGTTGGCGCGTGCTCCACGGCGGTGTACCCGTCCAGGATCATCGCGACCTGGCGCATGACGCCACCGCCCTCGGCGGTCGTCTGGATGCCCAGCTCTTCACCCGCTCGAAGCATCCACTGGATCTGGCGTCTCTGGGGCTGCATGTACTGCTTGGTCGAGAAGGACCCCCGGTCGACATACCGTTTCACGCCGGCGAATGCGTCCTCGTAGTTGTCGATTCGGATGGCGCCCGACGTCTGCGACGGCCCCGTCATGAAGATCCGTGGACCAAGCATTCGGCCGGCAGCGATGATCTCCCGATAGTGAAACTGGTCGGTGGACGCATTCACATCACGGGCCATAGTCACGCCAAAGGCGAGGTTGACCAGAGGTTCGGGCGCGATGTCGACGAGTACGTCTCTCGGCATGCCACGGATGTGGGCGTGCGCATCGATGAGGCCGGGGATGATCGTGCGACCGGATACATCGATGACGCGCGCATCGGAAGGCACAGCCACATCGCTGGAAGGCCCGATGGCAGCGATCCGGTTGGCGGAGACGACGATCGTCGCGTCCTGAATGACCTCGTCACCGCGCATTGTGATCACCGTCGCACCGGTCAGTGCCACGGTCCCCTCGGGCTTTGGCATCGGCACTACGAGATCGATGTCGACACGCTCCGCTCGTTGATCGAGCCCGTCTTCAGGCGCGGCGGGTCCGAACACGTCATCGAGCTCGAGGCGGGAGAACACATTGGCAAAAACCCAGCTCAGGGAAGAGCCGTCGGTACTCCACTTCAGGTCCTGACCCCCATCCCGGGTCACGCGCTGCAGAGGGCCCGGACCGGATTGTGGGGTCAATTGGACCGTCTCGAGTGAAGGAGGAAGAGCGGCGACATAGACCTCTTCCCGAAGCGTGAAGGCGAGCCAGCGTCCGTCAGGTGACGGCACCATCTCGGCCGCGCCCTCGACCGTCGCGACCTCCCGCCGTTCGGTCCCGTCGAGCCGGACCGACACGAGCATCCCGCGCTCTGCGAATGTGATCCGAGTCCCGTCTTCCGTGAAGGTGAAGACGTTGTCGGAGGGTGCGGAGACAACCGTCATGGCTTCGCCCCCGGAGCTGGGAACCCACTCGATGAACCCTCGGTTGTCCGAATTGCGATTCCGGATTGCCGCAGGGTCCTCCCGGACATAGACGACTTTCGAACCGTCCGCGGACCATGCCGGGTTGGCGTAGTACGCTGCGTGCGCGGTGAGCCTCTCGGGCTCACCGCCGCGAGCGGGCATGCGCCACACGTGCCCACCTTCGGTTGCATGCCAGCTCACGAAGGCGATGCTCTCGCCATCAGGCGAGAATGTCGGTTGATACTGCCCGTCCCCGCCCGGAACGAGGGGACGCGGCTCGCCGTCAGGTAGATCCATGGACCAGAGCTGGTTGAGCGAGCCGAACACGAGCGTCGAGCCATCGGGGCTTATCTGCCCGTAACGGACGTTACGAACGGACAGCTCCTCGTCCTCGAACGGCATGGTTTGCTTGATGAGCGGGCCGAGCTCCTGCTCGACCTGGGCCGCGAAGCTGATCTCACGAACCGCTCCCGTGGCGACCTCGACCTCGTGGAAGGTCCCGTCCTTCACGAAGACAACTGCAGAACCGTCGGGCGTGAACGTGAATCGCGTGCGCCTGTTCAGATGCTCACGGTCGATCGGAAAGGCGAGCCAGTCATCCTCAAGTGTGACGAGGTTGCGGAGTCGCAGGCCCGACTGTGCATCGATATCCGCCACGTAGGCGAGCCAGTGCCCATCGGGAGAGATGGCAGGCCGGGCTGACCCGGACGGCGTGCGCGTGATCGCCGCGACGTCGCCGGTCCGTCGGTCCAGGCGCATGATCTGCGCCGGCTGTGGCAGTCCGTTGCCCCGCAGCGAGGTCGCGGCCGGCCCGTCCGAGCCGCGGAAGTAGACGTATCGGTCGTCAGGCCCCCAGCGGAAGCCCAGGCCAGCCACATCATCCGCAAGCTCCATCCCCTTGCCACCGTCGACGTGAATCAGCCACGGCGTACGTCCGGCGTTTGGGCTTCCCGCCTCGTTCCTGCGCACGAGCACGTACTCGCCGTCGGGAGACCACTCGGGGTCATCGAAGTGGAAGTCGCCGCGCTCGGTAGTGAGCGGGCGAGGATCCGATCCGTCTGCGTTGGCAAGCCACAGATTCTCATTACCGCTTCGGTCGCTCACGAACAGGAGCTGCGTGCCGTCGGGCGAGAAGACCGGCTGCAGATCCAGCGCCATGCCGTTCGTCAGTCGAGTTGCGTCACCACCGCCACGTGGCACGGAATAGAGATCGCCGAGGAGATCGAAGAGGAGTGTCTGGCCGTCTGGGGAGACGTCCACATTCATCTGCGTGCCCTCGGTCGTCACGAAGGACACGGTCCGGGTCGGGACAATGCAGAGGCTGTCGCAGGCGTCTCCCTCCTGAGCATACGCGGGAGGTGCTACGATGAGCAGGAGGATCGCGGTGATCGGAAGCTGGCGAAGCAGCGGCATGTCTGGCTCCACGGGAAGAGGGCAGAGAGCCAAGGTAGAGGACCTCCGATCATTGGGCATCTACGGTGCCGGCCCGCCAGGCCACCGCCATGGACTGGCTAAGGCCGGCTGGACGTCAGAGGTTGCTTGAGACTCAAGTTCGATGGTGCTTCGGGAGAGAGACGTGTCCGACCAAGATCTGGATCGACGGAAGTTCATTGCGCGGAGCACGGCACTGGCCACGGCCATCGTGCCTATCGGAGTGCTTGCGCGCTGGGAGGGTCAGGCAGGGTCCGGCATGCCGCAGGAAGACTGGGTCGGCGCGGCCCGCGCCCAGATCCCGGCCACCAGCGAGAGTGTGTACTTCCAGACGGGTGGGATCGGGCCGTCGTCGCTTCACGCGATGGCTGAAGTAACCGAGAAGCTCGAGTTCCAGAATCGCGGCCCGGCAGACCCGACGTACGCGGCCACGATGTCACGGATCGAACCGGACCTCAGAGCGTATCTCGCGTCGATGTTTGGCGTGGACGCGAACGGCGTCGCCCTCACCCACAGCACATCAGAGGGCATCAGCATCGCAGCATGGTCTCTGAACTGGGCCGCGGGTGATGAGGTCGTGATCAGTAACCAGGAGCATCCCGCTAACGTCATGCCCTGGTACGTGCTTCGCGACCGGTTCGGAATCGAGATCCGTGAGATCAACCTCGATGCTGGGACTTCGCTTCTGGATGAGGCCAGAAACGCCCTCTCGCCCCGCACCCGCATGGTGAGTATCAGTCACGTCTCGCGTAACAACGGCCGGAGGATTCGTACCGATGAATCTGCTGCGCTCGGCGAGCTCCTTCGCTCCAGAGGGATCGTGTATCACCTGGATGGAGCTCAGGGCCCAGGCTGCGTCGATGTGGACTTCGGCGAACTTGGTTGCGATTGCTACAGCACCTGTGGCCATAAGTGGTTACTCGGCCCGAAGGGCACGGGCGCCTTCTTCGTCAGGAGCGAGGCTCTGGACACGCTTCAGCTCTCGTGGGCCGGTAGCCACAGTCACGCCGCGATGGACTACGACGGCTCCTACTCCCTGCTGCCGTCGGCAGCCAGGTACGAGTTTGGCACCCGTGCACTAGCCGACTTTGCGGGCTTTCACACGGCCGTGTCCTGGATGGAGGAACTCGGTTTCGACCGCGTGTTGACCCGGGTCCAGGACCTCGGCACCCATGCCGTCGATGCGGCCGAGACGCGCCCGGACTTCCGGCTGGCTTCCCCGCGGGCAGAGGAGGACCGTTCAGGTGTCTTCGTGCTGCGCCTTCCGTCGGGCTGCGATGCCACGCACGTGTACAATCGCCTCGCCGGGGAGCGGAGAATTCTGAGTTCGCCCGTTCGGCGGGAGGGGGACCTGCGTCTCGCGATTCATTTCTTCAATACTGAAGACGAGATCGATGCGGCATTGGACGGCATCGCGGCGGTCTGTTAGGCCAGGTACCGTCTCATAGACGATCTCTGCGGACACGGGCTTGTCAGGCAGGTTGCGCGCGGCTCGGCGCTCGCCTGGCAACCGGAGCCACTCTCTCAGTGCTCCCAGTTTCCGAACGGGTCGTCGAGTGACGGGCTCTGGGGCGTGAAGAGCTCGGCTCCGTCATCGGTGATGTACATGCAGTCCTCCAGACGAACACCAAACTCGCCGGGCACGTAGATCCCGGGCTCGTCGCTGAACGTATTGCCCTTTACGAGCGGCGTCTGGTTGCCCTGCACGAGGTAGGGCCACTCGTGGCCGTCCATCCCGATGCCGTGCCCGACCCGATGAGTGAAGTAGGTGTAACCGGGTCCATATCCGGCGTCCTCGATGACCTTTCGAGCTGCTGCATCCACGTCTTCGGGCAGCACACCCGGGCCGGCCGCTGCGTGGGCGGCGGTCTGGGCCTCCAACTCGATCTCGAAGCGCTCTCTCATGATGTCGGTCGGCTGGCCGAGCACGAACGTGCGGCTCATGTCGGAGCGGTAGCCCTCGACGCCACATCCACCGTCGATGAGCAGGATCGTACCTTCGCGGATGACCTGCGGCGTGATCGATCCGTGGGGCAGGGCGGACCACTCACCTGTCTGCACACTCGCACCACCGGTAAAGCCGAGCCGGGCATGCGCGGCGCTGATGAGCGCGCCGACGTCACCCTGGGTCATGCCCTCTTCCATGGCATGGTAGGTGGCCTTGTACGCGGTCAGCGTGACCTCGTTGGCGAGCTTCATGAGCTCGATCTCATGATCGTCCTTCACGCCCCTGCAGCCAGCGGTGACGGGTGTCGCATCGACGACGTCGATCGCAGGAGCCGCGGTGGCGATGCCGTTACTGAATCGAAATTGCATGGTCTCCTCTGCACCGAGTCGACCTGAGGTAATGCCCCGGTCGCGCAGCCCCTGAGCCACGCGCTCGTATGGACTCTCGTGCTCCTCCCAGGTGTAGACCTGAGAGCCACCGAGCGGTCCCAGCGCGAGCTGCTCGCGCGCACGGTCCTCCTCGAAGGCCGGACAGACCACAAAGGCGTCGCCCTCCACCGGCACGACCACGCTGAAGAGGCGTTCGCCACCGCCCCAGCGCACGTTGGTGAAGTAGACCATGGACGTGCCGCCACACATGGCCAGCGCGCTCATTCCCTGCGCCCGCATGAGCCGCTTGGCCTTCTCCACGCGACTCGCTCGTTCCTCCGTCGTGATGGGGCGGGCCCGGTCAGCCCACGACTCGAGTCTCGCAATGGACGGAGGAAGGTCTGCTTCAGAGGCGTTCACCTGAGCTGCGTCACAGCCGGTCAGGGTCAGGCCGGCGGCAGCGGCGGTGGAGCTTCCGAGGAAGTGGCGTCTCGAGATCATGATGGAATCGTGCTCGGGTGGCGCGGACATGGGATTGCCATTCTACGAGGTGGTGTGGCTGAGGACGAGGCGGGGCGCCCATTTTACGTCTCCCTGCGGTGCTGTCGACACCGCACACCGGCAACTGGTCTCTGTGATGTGCCCCACAATGTGCCCCACAGTGCGATACCACTGCATGTGTTCGTCGTCCGGGACCAAGAACCAGGGGTTGGGGCAGTCGCACCTCCACAATCTCCGGGTCGACAAGAGGCGGGCGGAGATGCTGCCTACTTAGCGCTCGGTTGGTGCAACTCCGGCGGCGTCGAAATGACATGCGCTGAAGTGTTCGTCACTCACCTGACGCAGCTCTGGCGTCTCTGACGCGCATATCGCCTCTGCGCGAGGGCAGCGGCTCCGGAACACGCAACCTGACGGCGGATCGATCGGGCTGGGGATGTCTCCGGTCAGCGCAATCCGTTTTCGCTTCCGCCCTGGCTCAGGGGTCGGCACCGCGGAGAGCAGCGCCTCCGTGTACGGGTGGCTCGGTTTCCGGTACAGGACCTCGGACGGGGCGATCTCCATGATCTTGCCAAGGTACATCACCGCTACCCGATCGCAGACGTGCTCGACCACTGCCAGATCATGGGCGATGAAGAGCATCGTCAGGTTGAGGTCGTCCTTGAGGTCACTCAGGAGGTTGATGACCTGCGCCTGAACCGAGACGTCGAGTGCGGAAACGGGCTCGTCCGCGACGATGAAGTCCGGGTTCACGGCGAGCGCCCGGGCGATCCCGATGCGCTGCCGTTGTCCGCCTGAAAACTCGTGCGGAAAGCGATCGAGCTGTGCGGCGGACAGGCCGACCTGCTCCATGAGTTCGACCGCGCGATCGGCACGACTCGCGGGTGTGCCGATACCGTGGAGGTCCAGGGCGTGTCCAATCACCGTCCGGACGCGCTCGCGGGGATTCAGGCTGGCGTAGGGATCCTGGAAGATGATTTGCATGCGCTTTCGGAAGCGGCGCATCTCCGCCCTCGAGAGCTCCATGATGTTCGTCCCGTCGAACGCGACGGTCCCTGCTGTCGCCTCTTCGAGACGAAGCACGAGGCGCCCGACGGTCGTCTTACCAGACCCGCTCTCCCCCACCAGGCCGAGCACCTCTCCGCGCTTCACGGTGAAGGTGACACCGCTGACCGCTTGCACGTGATTCACGAGCCGATTCAACGCACCGCCACGTACCGGGAAGTGCTTCACGAGGCCTTCGACACGAAGCAGATCCTCACTCACGATGCGACCTCCGCGGCCAGATCGAGTTCACTCCAGCGGCGGCACCGGACATCGTGCCCTTCGGAAATGACATCGAGCGACGGAGCCGACTCCGTGCAGGCAGCTTCGACGTGGCCACACCGCGTGGAGAACCGGCACCCGGCCGGCCGCTCGGAGAGCGAGGGGACGTTGCCGGGGATGGTGCGAAGGCGCTGACCCTTCTGAGCCGCGCCGAGACGAGGGATCGAGGCGATGAGGCCTGCCGTGTACGGCATGCGAGGTTGCTTGAAGATCTCTTCGACCGGGCCCGACTCGACGATCTGACCGGCGTACATGACCACGACGCGCTGCGCCATTTGCGCGACCACGCCCAGGTCGTGCGTGATGAAGATGATCGCCATCCCCATCCGGTCCTGGAGCTCCTCCATGAGGTCGAGGATTTGTGCCTGGATCGTGACGTCGAGGGCCGTCGTCGGCTCGTCCGCGATCAACAGGCTCGGGCTGCACGCGAGCGCCATCGCGATCATCGCACGCTGCCGCATGCCACCCGACATCTCGTGTGGGTAGTTGTCCACGCGGCGCGCGGGTACCGGGATACCGACCGTTTCGAGCAACTCGATTGCCCGCTCTCTCGCCTCGGTCGCAGTCACATCCTCGTGCTCGATGAGCACCTCGATGATCTGCGCACCGATCGTATGGACCGGATTCAGGCTCGTCATCGGCTCCTGGAAGATCATTCCGATCTCCTTGCCGCGGACGGCCCGCATCTCTTCCTCCGGCAGGCCAGTGAGCTCTCGGCCGCGCAGGTGAATCGAGCCATTCGTAATCTGCCCCACGCGCGCGGGGAGCAGCCGCATGATCGAGAGCGCCGTGACTGACTTGCCCGAGCCACTCTCTCCGACAATCGCGAGCGTTTCCCCCGGATCGACGTGGAAGCTGACGCCATCCACAGCCGCTAGCGGCTCCTGTCCTCCGAGCAGGAAGCTCGTCTGGAGGTCGCGTACCTCAAGGAGCGGGGAGTCGTTCACGTTATCTCAGTCCCAGCTCATCCAACGCCTCCGCCACACCATCGAGGTGGGTGAGGTTCATCGACGCGTAGTTGGGAGACAGCACCACGCCGTGCCCGCCCGCTCGGTATGTTGCCATCACCGAGCGGTAGACGATGTCCTTCGAGCATGTCGCGGTCTCCGGACGTGTGCGCGGCGCATCTACCCCGATCCCCATGTAGACCTGCGCATCCCCGTCGACCCCTTGCAGCGCATCCGCACACTGACCGTGCACATAGGTGTCCGGATCCATTCCGGTCGAGACGAGCTGGTCGAAGGCCGCCTCGTTCAGGCCCAGGATACGAAAAAGCCCGCGGGTCGCCTCGTCGGGCTCGAAGTCCCTCAGAAGCGTGGTCCGATAGAATGACAGTTCACGATCCCACACCTCGCCCGCCTGATGCTGATAGGTGATCGGCTTCACGAAATCAGCGTAGCGTGTCTGCTCGGCCCACGGCCACTGTGCACGTCGGATCAGATTGAAGTGGTTCCGATTCCAGACGTTCAGCCCGAAGGGTAGCTCTGGCTTGCACCACTTCACCAGTCCGTACAGCTCGCGGTCGAGGTCCTTGTTCCGCTCGAGCCAGAACTTCTCCCAGACGAGCGCCTCCGGGTTTTCGAGCAGGGTACGAAGGATGGTGATCAGAGCTCCGTCCACGAAGTGCTTCCCGGCCGCGGCCTCCTGCATCACGTCATACACGCGGAGTAGTGCCTGGCGACACGCCTCGACGTTGATGCCGCGCTCACTCGCTTCCCGGCGAGCAGGCTCCGAGAAGTCGCCCGGGGCCCCGCCCTGGATCAGGGTGTCGAGTGGGGAGTTCCGCTCGTTGCACCACATGACGCCATCGAGATCGTGGTTGCGGACCTGGTCCTCGATCATCGAGTGGATCCACTTCCGGTACTCCGGATTCGAGGTCGATGGTGAGCCACCGATTCGCCCGATGAGGTCCACCTCCATCGCTTGTGCGAGCGTCGGGATCTCGACGTTTCCGGCCGACCCGTGGCCCGCGTATTTGAAGAAGGGCTCCATCAGTTCGATGTAGACTTTCATGCCCCGCTCGTGCGCCTCGGGGATGACCATCTTCAGGACGTCCTTGCCCGCGAACTCCGGATCCCGGCTCCGGTAGTCCGCCATGAAGGTGCCTTCGTAGTACCGGGGGTCGGGGTCGAAATATGCGCCGCCCCGCATCTGGTAGGGCTCTGGCACACCATGATCCGGCCAGCCATCGAGCTCGTGGCTGATCGATCGGCCGGATTTGAGCCCCAGCCAGCTCACGGTTCCCAGCATCAGGACGTTTACGCCGACTCGGTTCTGAAGTGTATCCAGTACTGTGTCGACACCCTCGTCGACAAAGCTGATCGGGCTGATCTGTATACCGACGAAGCGGTCGTCTGTGTTCGAAGTGGTCATCGAGGTGGGGTGGTCACAGTCACGAGGAGGCCCGAGCGCGGGCCGTGAAGGAGGCGATGCGCTCCATCGCCTCCTGGATCATCGGCAGCGGCTGCAGATAGCTGATGCGGATGTAGTCCGTGCTCTCGTCACCGAACATGGTGCCGGGAAAGAGCATGACTCCCGTCTCTTCGAGGAGTCGTACGCAGAACTCCGGTGAGGGAAGGCCGGAAGACGATACGTTCGTGTAGATGTAGAACGCGCCGCCGGGATGTCCATAGGTGAAGCCGGCGTCATCCAGGGCGGGCATCAGCCACGCCCGTCGTTCGCCGTATGCCGCGATCATCGCCTCGATGGGCTCCTGGGGGCCGGTCAGCGCGGCGAGTGCCGCATGCTGACTGATCGTGCACGCGTTGATGGAAAGCGTGTGGCGCGGCTCCGTCAGCATGTGGATGAGGTCGGCGGGAGCCGCGAGGTACCCCACGCGCCACCCTGTCATCGAGTAGGTCTTGGAGAAGCCGTTCAAGGTGACGGTCCGCTCGCGCATACCCGGAAGCGTAGCGATCGAGAGGTGTTCGTTTGGTTCGTAGATCATCTGGCCGTAGATCTCGTCGGCGATGATGATCAGGTCGTGCTTGATCGCGAGATCCGCGATGGCGCGGATCTTCTCAGGCGGTGTCACCGCACCAGTTGGGTTGTTCGGCGAGACCAGGACGAACATCCGCGTCTTTGGCGTGATCCGCTTCTCAATCTCCGCCACATCGAGAGCGAAGTCGTCGTGCTCGAAGGTCGGTACGGGGATCGGGTTTCCTCCGCATAGACGCACCGCCGTGTCGTACGACGTGAAGCGCGGGCTCGTGATCAGCACGTCGTCGCCCGGCGTGCACAGCCCGAGCATCGTGAGCATGATCGCTTCCTGAGCACCCGCCGTGACCACGACCTCATTCGGTGCATAGTCGAGGCCGTAGCGGGCGGTAAGGTCCTCTGCGATCGCCTCACGAAGCGGGGCGATACCGGTCGGACCCGTGTAGTGGTGTTGGTTCGCATCGAGCGCTGCCTTGGCGGCCTCCACAATGTGCGCCGGCGTGTGGAAGTCCGGGTCTCCCCGACCCAGGGCGATGACGTCATCCATACCTGCCGCAACGCCGAGCATCCGTGTACGGAACGCGCCGTCTTCTTCGACGATTCGTGGGGCTAGTCTGTCTGTGAGAAGGCTCATCCGTACATCCTCCGACCAGCGACAAACGTGGTCTTTACGTGTTCGAGTGCGAAGAGGTCTTCGTCCGGATTACCGTCGACGACGATCAGATCGGCTTCCTTGCCGGCCTCGAGCGTCCCGACGACATCCTCCATGCGGGAGACGCGAGCGGCCCGGGCCGTGATCGACGCTAGGGCGTCCATGTTGTCGCTGCAGACGCCGACCTTCACCATGTGCGCCAGCTCCGGCGCGATCACGTCGTGTTCCACCGCGGGACTTCCGGCGTCCGTCCCGAAGACGATAGGTACGCCGGCCCTGGCTGCGTTCACGAGACCCTCGTAACGCGCGGGGTCTGCGATCGCCTTCTTGCGCTCCTCGATCTTCCATTCCGGGATACCGAACCTCCGGGCGATCTCCGGCTGGCTCTGCTGCACGATGGGGGCGAAGGTCGTGACGACCGGTATCTCCTTCTCAAGCAGGAGGGCGATCGTGTCGGCGGACATGGATCCGCCGTGTTCGACGCAGTCGACCCCGAAACGGGCGACGCGCTCGATGCATGCGTCGTACGTCGCGTGAGCTGTGACGGGTAGTCCGTTGCGGTGCGTTTCGTCGATGACCGCCTCCAGTTCCTCATCGGTGAACTCGAGGGTGTCGTGGCACGCCATGATCTTGATGAGGTCGGCGCCGCCCTTGACCTGCTCGCGCACGGCCCGCCGCATCTCGTCGGCTCCGCTGGCTTCACGACAGACCCAGTACGTATGGCCTCCTGTCTGGATAATCGCGGCCCCACAAACCTTGAGCCTCGGTCCCGGGACGATCCCCTGCTCGACCGCCTGCTTCGAGAAGAGATTCATGTCATGGAAGCCAAGGTCACGCACCATGGTCACGCCGGCCCGAAGGCTCTTGAGCATGTTTCCCGCTGCCTTGAATGCCGAGATCGGACGAGGGTCGTCCATCGACTGAAATGCAAGGTCGTGGATTCCGTCCCAGTTCAGGTGGGCGTGACTGTTGATGAGGCCCGGCATGATCGTGCCACCGGTCTCCTCCACTGTCTTGGCACCCACCTCGAGCCCGGAGCGGGGACCCACAGCGACGATGTCACCGGCCCGGATCTCCACGTAGCCGTCATCGATGACGTCCCCGGCCATCGTCAGGACTCGTCCCGTCAGGACGAGATCCGACTGGGGAACGTCGAACATGGGCTTGGTGATCTTGTCGTATCGCCATGCGGCGGGTTCGGGCATGCTGGAGGCTCCTCAGCGAATGAGTCCAGAAACTGGGTCAGTGGGGAAATTCAGGTCGCGCATAGACGAGCAGGCGGTGGATTTGGAGTCACGGATCTTCAGCACGCCAGGACCCGAGACTCGGGAGGGTGACGTGTCAGGAAGCGGCTGGCCAGTTCCACACGGTCCTGACCGACGATCAGGGTATCGATCGTGCGCCATCCGTCCAGACCTGGTCGATACACGCCGGGCTCACAGGAGAATACCATGCCGGGCGCGGCGAGCGTTTCATCGCCCGGTGCAAGCCATGGGGCTTCATGCCCTTCGACGCCCATCCCGTGTCCGATGCGATGGCGGATGGTGTCTCCGAGGTCAGCGTCATGAATCGCGGTCAGGGCGGCTTCGTTGACCTGGGTGCAGCTCTGGCCTTGCCCGAGCGCATCGATGGTCACGGTCCCGGCCTCGGACATCGCGTCCATCACCCGGCGCTGCTCATCGCTGATCTCTCCCAGGACCAGGGTGACTCCGCTCTCCGCATGATACCCGCCGAGGCTGCAGCCGATGCCTGCCACGATGGGCTCGCCGGGCTGTGGACAGCGGTTCGTGACGGCGCCATGGGGCAGGGCTGCCCGGGGGCCGGAGTGAACCGACGCGGTGATGCCCATCTTCGTACCCTGGAAGATCGCGCCGTAGGTGCCGGAGAGCATGGTGCGTACGTGGCCGGTGCAGTCGGCGAGCAGGTCGGCCTCGGTACCGCCCTGGCTGATGATGTCGCCGCCTTCGGTCAGCAGGCGCTCCAGCACCTGATCTGCGAAGAGGGCGGCCTCACGGATGAGATCGAGTTCGGCCTCCTGCTTCACCGCACGCTCTGGAAGTACATAGTCGATCAGATCCAGCCGATCGAGATTCACTGCGGCATCGCCCAGCAGGGCGGCATCCAGGGTGTCGATCGCAATCCGGCGCCCGCCGGCCTGGTCGAGCATCCAGAGCACTGGTGGGGTGGTCCCGGGGAATTCCTCGTACGTATGGACCTCGATACCGGGTACATCCATGGCGTACTCCCGCTCGAGGAAGGGGACGAGGAGGAGAGGTTCACTGTCCACGGGCAGCCATAACCCGACGGGCCGCTCGTTTCGAGAGAAGTGCCACCCGGTCGCGTAGGTCACGTTGCCTGCAGCAAGGAGCAGGAGGCCGTCGAGCTCTTCATCTCTCGCCCGATCACGCAGCCGCTGCCGGACCTCCTCGTGAAAGGACGGTGGGAGGGGTGTCAGATCGCCCCTCACAGTGTGGTGTCTTCCCATGGTCCCACGACTTCGAGTTGAGCCTCAACGCCGAGTTCCTGTCGGAGCGCCTGAAGATCATCGAGGGCTGGGTTCTCCAGTGGAATCCCGACCGCAGTCTTCCGCTCGACTCGCCTGGCTTCCTGCTCTCCCGGGATCAGGATTTCGTCGAAACCGGGGCGGAGCGCCCGAGTTTTGCACATCTCCGCAAAGTCGTCCATTCGTCGACAGAACTCGTCGAGCGGCATGAACCACTCGATGTCGATGGCCATGAGGGTGTGGCTGACGTCCCACCTCGTAGGATCGGCATACGGTGTGAGACCGTAGCCACCTCCCCCGATGACGCCGGTCAGAACGTCCGTCATGAAGGCGAGGCCGTATCCCTTGTACTGCCCGATACCCAAGAGTGCGCCCGCCATCGCCGCATGCGGATCATTCGTCTCGTCGCCTTCGGGTGTGAGGGCCCAGTCCCGTGGAATCGGCTGCCCTTCGGCGGCGTGCCAGGTCATCATGCCTTTCCCCGCCGTAGTGAGCGCGATGTCGAGCACGGCCGGGAAGCCGAGTCCGGTCGGCACGGCGATGCCCCAGGGGTTTGTACCGACGACCCCTTCGCGGCCACCCCACGGCGCCATCTCCGGCCCGGCGTTCGTGAGGGCGATGCCGAGGCAGCCTGCATCAGGACCGAGACACGCATGCGCGGCGCTCGAGCCGAAGTGGGTCGAATTGCGCACGACGACCTGGCCGATGCCGCACACCTTTGCCTTCTCGATGGCGAGGCGCATGGCACGGGTCGCAGCGACGGTGCCGATTCCATTGTGCGCATCGACGAGGGCGAGCGCAGGACTCTCCTTCAGCACTTCGAAGGGAGCGGTCGGATCGATCAGTCCCTTCGAGAAGCGATCTCCGTACTTCCTCAGCTTCTTCACGCCCTGCCCATGGCCGGGATGGAAGCGAAGCTCCGAGAAGACGAGCGCGCCCCCGAAGATGTTGGCCTCCTCCTCCGGCAGTCCCATCGCGAGCAGGACCTCGATAACAAACGTGTCGAGGCTCTCGCGCGTCACTGCAGTCATGGGGGCGTGGGTCATCCGGTCACATCCAGGAGGTCCACGATGTTGGTGCCGGTATCCTCGAAGCTCCCGAGCTGACCGCCCGGCGCGGTCATCAGGATCGCGATGCCGGGACCGTAACCGGCCCGCGGGCCGTCGGTAGCGCACACAACGCCGATGGCGCGTGCACCACGCAGGTAGCCGTGGTTGTAGCGACTGTCCGTATCCTCGAGTGCAACCAGGTCACCGAGCCTCAGGTCATCCAGCCCTAGCTCCGCGAGCAGTGCCCGATCCGTCGACTGCATGTGCACGCTCCCTCCCTGAGATGTCAGCCCCAGGCCGGCCCCGATCAGGTGTGGTGGTATGTGTGCAGACACGCCGAAAGCGACATGACCTTCACGCTCCTGCACGGGCAGGGCCGCCAGAAGCTGAGGAGAGATGCCCTTTAGCGTCACATCCGGGTGGTCGGTCAGCTCTAGGCCAATGCCCTCGGCCCGCACCAGAACCTGATCGCCCACGGCCATCTGCGTACGCGCTTCAAGCGGGATGTGCACGATGACCTGCTCGGAAAAGCGACCGGACTTGCCGGTGACCACCCCTGTAGTGCCCGCAGCCCCACCGGTCATCACCTTCGCCCGGTTGCCGATGCACGCGAAGACGTTGAGCCCACGGTTCTGATTGTCGTCGGCCTGCAGAATGCTGACGCCGGGATGTATGCAGTCGGCAGCCCATCCAAAGGCCCGGTCACCGACGGACACGTTGTAGACGATCCCCCCATAGGTCGGCAGGAGGAACGGAGTGCCGTCGGAGGTGAGCCGGTACGGTTCGGCCGGGAGTCCGGGAAAGCCAGGGTGTGCGATATGGCCAGCGACCGAGACGGCGATGAGGTCGTCGAGATTCGTGGCGAGTTCGTTGTTCATCATCATGCCTGCCCCCGGATGCCCAGGGTGTGTGCGATGTTCGCAGCCGGGTCGACGTCGAACTCGAGGAGATCGGCGGGACCCGTCATGAGCGTGAGAATGCCGGGTCCGTGTCCGGTCATGACCGAGTCGCCGTGGATGCAGATGCAGATGGCGACCCATCCATCCCGATACGACCGCCCGAAGCGATGGTCGACGTTCCGGATCCCGATCAGATCACCGAGGCGCATCTGATCGATACCGAGCTCGGCCATCAACGCTCGGTCCCCGGACATCAGGTCCTGATCGACGAATTCGGCGTTGAGCTCGGCGCCGGACCCCATGATGCGCGGGGGAAGCTCCATCGCGACGGGACAGTGGATCCTGCCACCGTCGACGCGCAGACCCAGGGCGTTTGCGAGCGCCGGGCTCGTCTTTTTGAATTCGATGCCGGGATGATCCTCGAGCCGTATGCCCCGACCGACCGTCCGGATCTGGATTGTGTCCCCGATCGTCATGTCCTCGAGGACCTCGGGAGCGAAGTCGACCAGGATGCGTGCGTGCTCACCCGTAACGATGCCTTTGGCTCCCCTGGCGAAGCCGGTCATCACTTCCGCCTCGTTCCCGATGCACGTCAGGTAGTGGAGGGCGAAGTCCGCTCGTTCATCCGTGTGCGCGATGGAGACGCCCGGTTCGACATGGTCTCCGGCCCAGCCGAACGCCCGATCGCCGACTCGAGCGCTGTAGATGATGCCAGACATGCCGGGTAACATCACACCCACACCGTCAGGCCAGGGTGTGTATCCGCCGCGGCGGACCGCGGGCTGACTCACCTTACCTGTCACCGCCATCTCGACAAGGTTGTCGACGTTCCAGCGAAGCTCGTCGTTCATGTGCTCCCAGAGGTTCGTGCGCTCGGTTTGGGCCATCGTCTCAGACGGTGCATCCGGCTCGCTTGACAGTAGCGGCAGGAGCACAGCACGTTGCGCGGCCGATTGTCGACAACATACAGGCCGCAGCGCGCAGAGGCCAACTGCATGGGATACAACGCTTTACTTGGGCGAATGGGAGAAGTAAACGACCTTTTGTGCTCCGAATCTCTTCTCAGTTGGGATGCCCGGACCATGATGCCGTCCGGCGGATCGGACACGAGGGCGAAGCAACTGGCGACGCTGAAGGTCTTTGCTCGTAACCACCTCGTGTCGGACGAAACGCGGCGCTTACTCGATCTCGCAGAGGCCGAGACGGCCAACCTGGCAGAGGACAGCGTCGAGCGTACGATCTGTACTCAGGTTCGTGAGGCGATCGACTACCATCTGCGGATCCCTGCCGAGATGGTGCAGAAGCGCACCGAGATCGGGTCGAAGGGCCAGCACACGTGGGTGAAAGCCAGGGCGGACGGCGACTATGCCGCATTTGCCCCCGTGCTCGAGGAGACGCTCGCGTTGAACCGCGAGATGGCCGAGTGCATCGGATACGAGGAGCACCCGTATGATGCCCTCATGTACCGGTTCGAGCCGGGCGAGACGATCGCGTCGTTGCAGCCGTTGTTTGCGTCCCTTCGTGAGGGTCTGTTGCCACTCGTGCAGGCAATCGGTGAGCAGGAGGCGCCACGCGTCGACTTCCTCGAACGCCCGTTCCCGGTAGAGAAGCAGTTGGAGTTCGCGCTCAAGATGGCTCGCAAACTCGGCTACGATACCGATCGGGGCCGCCTGGATCTGACGGTGCACCCCTTCGAGATCTCGTTCACTCGTAACGACGTTCGGATAACGACTCGAGTGAATGACGAGTGGATGCCGAAAAGCCTGTTCGGTACGCTGCACGAGACGGGGCACGGACTCTACGAGCAGTACTGCGATCCCGCATACACTCGAACGCCGCTTGCCACGGACCTGATCGGTCTGTACGCCGTGGGTGGCGTGAGCTTCGGGGCACACGAGAGCCAGTCCCGCCTCTTCGAGAACCACGTCGGACGGAGTCGGGAGTTCTGGGACCTCAATTACGGAACGTTATACGACACCTTCCCAGAGCAGTTGGATGGCATCGACGTCGAGACCTTCTGGCGCGCGATCAACCGGGTTGAGCCGGGCTTCATCCGGGTAGAGTCGGACGAGCTCACGTACGACTTCCACATCATGCTGCGCGTTGACATCGAGGCCGCGCTCATCGACGGCAGCCTCAGCGTGGCTGAGCTACCGGAAGCGTGGAATGCCAAGGTGAAAGAATATCTCGGGCTCGATGTGCCGAACGATCGACTCGGTGTGCTCCAGGACGTTCACTGGTCATCCGGTCAGGTGGGCACGTTCTGCAACTACACGATCGGTAATGTCATGGCCGGGCAGCTCTTTCACACGGCGAAGCAGGATGACCGTGTGCGTGACGGACTCGCGACGGCCGAGTATGCGCCGCTTCGCGAGTGGATGACCGAGCACGTCCACCGGCATGGCCGGCGATATACGCGCGAGCAGATCCTTGAGAAGGCGACGGGTCAGGGGCTGGAGCCGAGCTTCTATATCGAGCACCTCTCGTCGAAGTACTCCGAGATCTACGGGCTGAACGCATGACGACCGTCCCACGCCGACTGGCGCAGCGTGTCCAGCTCAAAGACAAGCACATCATCACCCGGATGATGGACATTGCGTCCGATCTGCCCGACGTCATCAAGCTTGGTCGCGGAGATCCCGACCTCGACACGCCTGAGCACATTGTGCGCGCGGGTCAGGAGGCACTTGCCGCTGGAGCGACGCACTACACGCATCCGATGGGTATACCGGAGCTTCGCCAGGCGATTGCGGACAACATTTTGGCGCATGGGGGCGCCCAGTACGCTCCGGAAGACATCGTCGTCACGCCCGGTGGTCAGCAGGCGATGTTCATCATCGCACTGGGATTATTGAACCCCGGTGACGAGCTCCTCATCCCGTGCCCGGGGTACAACCCCTATCTGCAGGCGGCTGAGCTCACCGAAGCGAAGCTCGTCGAGATTCGCACGTCGATGGAGACGAACTTCACCGTTACAGCGGATATGGTGCGCGAGCACATCACGCCACGGTCGAAGGTGCTGATTCTCATCAATCCAGGGAATCCGACAGGTACCGTGATTCCACCTGACGAGGTCGAGCGGATTTGTGAGGTGGCCAAGGAGCATGACTTGATCGTCATCTCCGACGAGATCTATGCACGCATCACCTTTGACGGCCATCGTGCGCAGCCGGTCGCTGCACTGCCCGGTATGCACGAGCGTACGATCACGCTGTCTGGGGTCTCGAAAGCGTACGCGATGACAGGGTGGCGCGTCGGATACTTCGCGGGTCCCTCCGAGCTCATGCCGGCTCTTGCAGAGATCCACCACGCATTTGCCATCTCTACTTCTGCCGTGGGCCAGTATGGTGCCCTCGCAGCGCTGACCGGGCCGCAGGAGTGCGTGGAGGATATTCGGCAGACCTTCGATCAGCGCCGTCGTGTCCTCTGCGCTGGGCTCGACGAACTGGGTATTCCCTATGCCGAGCCCGAAGGAGCGTTCTATGTCTACGCGAACGTCGCGGCGACTGGTGTGCCCGCGACCGAATTCTGTGAGCGACTCCTCGCGGAGGGGCAGGTCATGATCTTCCCCGGTAAGATCTACGGAGACTACACGGACGACTTCGCGCGCATGTCGCTGACCCAGACAGTACCACGTATTGAGGAAGCGCTGAGACGCATGGCGGGGGTCGTCAACTCGATTCGTGCCGAGCTCTCTGCGGCCTGACACACATTCATTCCGAAACAAATCAGCACGGGGCCAGACCGTTGAAATCAGACAATCCAAATGTCCGCGGTATCAAGCACATGGCGTTCGGCGTGAAGGATGCGGCCAAGGCGCTCGAAGCCTATGCGCGTTTCCTGCATGTGCCTTCTGACACCACGATCGAGTTCTTCCCGAAATCGAAGAATCGCGTAGCGCTGTTCTACCTCGGCGGCATCGAGTACCAGCTGTGCGAGTCGACAGTGCCGGACGGTCGGTTCGCGACGTGGATTGATGAGCGAGGCTCTGAGGGGCTGCACCACATCTGCTATGAAGTGGACGATATCGATGCGGCCCTCGCGCACGCGGAGGCACAAGGCGCAACGCTGAGGATCTGCCAGGCCTGCCAGGTCGTCGGTTCCCATCCCCACCCCGAGGGCTGGGTGGCATTCCTCGACGACGAGGCGGGTGGCATCGAGATCGAATTCATGCAGGTGTACACGGAAGAGCAGCTCAAAGAGTACGAGGATTTCAAGGGGATCTGAGCGTGGATCCGGTGCGCGATTTCGTCGGCTATGCGGACAGCCCACCGGACGTCCGGTGGCCGGGTGGTGCGCGGCTGGCCGTGAATTTCGTCCTCAACATCGAAGAGGGGTCGGAGTACTCGGTCGCAGATGGTGATGGTCGGTCGGATGCGGCACTCTCGGAGGTAGCGACGCCCCGGGTTCCTCGTGGAGATCGAGACCTCGGGGCCGAGAGCATGTTCGAGTACGGGAGCCGTGTCGGCTTCTGGCGCATCCATCGGCTATTCCGGGACAGAGGGCTGCCGCTCACAGCGTTCGCCTGTTCGGTGGCCCTCGAACGGAACCCTGAGATCGCGCGGGCCATCCGGGAGAGTGACTGGGATGTGGTCGCGCACGGCCGCCGCTGGGTGGAGCACTATCTGCTCGACGAAGAAACCGAGCGGGAAGAGATCGCCCGAGCATTCACGTCGCTATCCGAGCTCTTGGGGCGGGCTCCACAGGGGTGGTACTGCCGGTACGCACCCTCGACTGCGACGCGTCGGCTCGTGGTCGAACACGGCGGTTTTGCCTACGACAGTGATGCGTACAACGACGAGTTGCCGTACTGGGTGACGGTCGGTGACGAGTCGCATCTTGTCGTGCCGTACTCGCTGGCGACCAACGACGCGAAGCTGGTGGGAGGGCCGCTCGTAACCGGACGTCAATTCGGCGAGTTCCTGATCGACGCCTTCGAGGAGCTGGCTGCAGAGGTCGACGTGCATCCGCGCATGATGTCGATCGGGATGCACGCCCGGATTCTTGGCCAACCCGGTCGGATTCGAGGGCTCCGGGCATTCCTCGACCACATCGAGGGCCGTGACGATGTGTGGGTCTGCCGCCGTGGGGATCTCGCTGCGCACTGGCGTGACGTCGTGCCACCACCGCCTGGGGCATCATGACCCTCACGCCGACGGCGCCGGATGCTTCGGCCTTCGCGGCCTACGGCGCGTTCATCGAGCCACCGCATGACGTGGGAGATCGGGCGTTGTTCAGCCAGTGGATGGAGCCGGTGCTGGGGCGAACACAACAGTGTCACCTGAATCGTGTGGCGTGTTCGACGTTGCCGCTCACGGTGGATCTGGTTGAGTGCCACCCCCATGCAGCTCAGCTCTTTCTGCCGATGGGCGAGGTGTCACGGTATCTCGTGACGGTGATGCCCTCGGACGACTCGGGCGCTCCGGACCCGACTCGCGCTCGAGCCTTCATCGTGCCGGGGTCGATGGGCGTCGTCTATGCGCCGGGTACGTGGCACACCGGGATCGCTGTGCTCGACGCCGACGCCAGCTTCGCGGTGTTCATGTGGCGAGGTGGGGATGACGATGATTTGTTTGTGTCACTCCCACCGCTGGATGTCGGTCTTTCCGAGAACGCGCAGGCAGACCATGCCTGATCCGGCCCTGCATCCGATCGAGCAGACCCCGCTTCGGGTTCAGGTAGCGGCACGTCTTCGCTCGGCGATCGTCACCGGGCGGCTTCGGCCGGGTGAGGCGCTTACGGAGACCGCGTTGGCTCAGCAGCTCAATGTGAGTCGAGCCCCGATCCGTGAGGCGATTCAGGACCTGGAAAACGACGGCCTGGTCGAGTCTGTGGCGTACCGAGGCAAGCGGGTGAAGCCGCTCACCGTTCGCGAGGTTGTGGAGATTTGTGACATGCGTCAGCGCTTCGAAGTCATGGCAGCGCGTCGGATCGTCGAGCGCGGGACTTCGGTCGAAGCGCTCTGGGCTCCGTGCCGAGACATGGAAGCTGCAGCTGAGGCGGGTGATCGTGAGGCGCTTGTCGCAGCTGACGAGGCGTTCCACCGGACGTTGATCCAGCTGTCTGACCATGAACTCCTCGCCCAGTTATGGGCCGGACTGTATCTGCGCATTTACCAGATCATGTCTTTGCGCTTCGATGAGGATGTCGATCTCGTGGACATTGCGGGTACGCACCCACCGATCGTTCAGGCGCTCGAATCCGGCGATGTCGAGACGGGTGTGCGTCTGGTTGCGGAGCACGCGGATGCGCTCGCGGATTTCGATCCTGTGAGCATCGCGGACGTCGATCCGTCGAAGATCGCGCAGGTGTCACAGTGAAACCGTCGCGGATCCTGATTACCGGCGCGGGGGGCTTCGTCGGAGGGGCGCTGGCGCTCGGCTTCGCGGAGTTGGGGTGGGAGGTGCTCTCTGTGGATCGCTCGTTCGATACAAGTCCGGCGCACCCCAATATCCAGCACCTGGTCATGGACTTGGCGAAGAGCGAATGGGGGGAGCTCCCGGAGCTGGACGTCATCGTACATGCCGCCTGGATCACGACGGATCCGGCCACGCTCGGGATTACGGCCGCAGACTACGAGGCGCAGAATCTCAGTCTGCTGACGAAGGTGCTTGGGCTTGCCACGCGACGTTCGCCGGATGCCTTCGTATTCGTCAGCTCGTCAGGTGTCTTCTCCGCGAATGACGCCAATGACGGACTGACAGATGATCTCGTGCCGAGCGGAACCTCGGCCTACGCTACGGCGAAGCGCCGTGGCGAGATGCTGACTGCAGGATGGGGGAATGAAGAGTTGGCTCGCACCTATGTCGTGCGACTGGGCTACCTGTTTGGCCCTGGTGAGGTCATCCGTTCCACGCGCCCCGGCGTCTCGCTGGTCGCGCGGTGGATGGCGGCCGCCAACGAAGGTCGGAGTCTCGAAGTGCGTGCTGACGACCCCGCACGGGAGTGGACCTTCACACAGGACCTCGCGCCGGCTCTCGAGCGCCTGATTGCCAACCCGTCCCCGCAGCGGCCGATTCATCTTGGCAGTCCATACATCGCTCGTGATGCTGAGCTGGCGGCCCTGATCGTGGAGGAAGTCGGTCGTGGTGAGATCCTCACCGTACCGGCGGGCTCCCCGGTCAAGCCGCCCATGACCCGCAGCGACCTCTCTGCGGTGCGTGATGTCACGTGGACCGACCCGGTGACCGGCATCCGCGCACTGGTCGAGACCGAGGCGGCCGCATGACACCGCTCCGGTTCATTCTTGTGGGCCTTGGCGCTCGCTCACGCATATGGCGGCAGGTGCTCGACGAGCATCCCGATTGTCGAGTCGTCGGCCTTGTCGAGGCCGATGGGGATCGGCTGGCTGCGGTTGCCCGGGATGCGCCCGAAACAGTCTGTGGTCCCACGCTGGATGACGTAGCGAGCAAGGTGGATGCCGACGTGGCACTCCTCTGCACTCCCCCCGCTGGACGGCACCCTCAGATCGCGGCTGCATGCACGGCGGGCCTGGCGATCCTCGCCGAAAAGCCTCTCGCCGACACACTCGCCGACGCAGAGGCGCACGTCGCCGCGGCGGCCGAGGCGGGTGTGCCTCTCGCGGTTGGCCTCAACTTCCGCTACCTCGCGGTAACGCAGGCGCTCAAGAAGCTCTGCTCTGCCGATCGGCTGGGGCGGCCCGAGTTCGGTCGGTTCACCTACGAACGATGGCGGGACGGGCATCTCCCGCGCTTGAACAAGTATCCACTGACCATGGCGCAGCCCATGCTCTGGGAGCAGTCTATTCACCACTTCGACCTGATGCGTTTCGTCTATGATGCGGAGCCGGTCCAGGTGTCAGCGCGTACCTTCAACCCGTCGTGGTCGATGTATGAGAGTGACGCGAACGTCGGCGCTCTGATCTCCTTCACGGGGGGTGTCGAGGTCACGTATCAGGGCACATGGGCAGGTAACTGGCAGCAGATGGGCTTCGAGTGGCGGACCGAGTGCGAGCGTGGCATCGCGGTTCAGGGCGACATGTTCGGTGATCTCGCCTATGCCCTGCGCGACGATCTGGCACTGTCCCCGGTCCCGCTTCGTGAAACAGAGCCCTGGGTGGATGATGCCCGGGGCCTCCTGGAGGATTTCGTCGGCCACTTCCGGGACGGTACGGCTCTGCCGTGCTCCGGAGCCGACCACCTGACATCCCTTCGCATGGTGGAGGCTTGTATCCGGGCCTCGTCTGGCGAGGGGACCGTACGTCTCAACGAACATCGAGGATGATCTGCCCATGAAGCGTCACACTGCACCCATCCGGGCCCTGGCTACCTGCGTTCTCGGTATGAGTCTGCTGACCGGCTGCGCAGAGCAGTCGGACGATACCATTGTGGTCGGACTCAGCGCCGACATCACGACGTTCGAGCCCGGCATGATCTCGAGCCGGGACAATGCGAACATCGCCCGGCATATCTTCGGGGCTCTCTTCACACTGGGTCCCGACGGAGAACACATCCCGGAGCTCGCGCATACGCTCGAGATTTCAGATGACGGTATGGCCTACGTCTACACGCTGAACCAGGGGCTGACGTGCCACGACGGTGAAGCGCTGACCGCGGAAGACGTCGCCTACACGTTCAACCGTATTGCCGATCCGGCGAACCGGTTCACGGGCAACACGCCGGGCTTCGTCTTCTCTTCGATCGGCTTCGAGAGCGCCGAACCTCTCGACGATCTGCGCGTTCAGATCAATATCGCGCAGAAGAATCCGATTGCATTCGGCCTTATGACGGAGGTCTATGTCTACTGCAAGGATGCCTACGAGCGTATGAGCCTCGACGAGGCCGCGTCGAATCCGATCGGGTCTGGAGCGTACCGACTCGCCTCGTGGACTCGTGGCTCAGAGGTAGTGCTCGAGAAGGTCCGCGAGCCCGGTAACTTCGAGCGGATCGTGTGGCGCATCATCCCGGAGGCCTCAACCCGCACCGCTGAGCTCATTGCCGGAAACGTCGACATCATCGCGAACGTCGTTCCCGAGCAGGTAGAGACCATCAACGAATCCGGCCGCGCTTCGGTTCAGGTCGTGTCGGGCACACGGCGCATGTATGTCGGCTACAATCTCTCGGCTGAGCACGCGGCCATGCCGGGTGGGGATGCCATTCAGGATCCCGACGTCCGGCGGGCGCTCCAGTACGCGGTGGACGTCCCGACCATCTGTCGCCAGCTCCTCAGCGTGGAGTGTGAACGGGCTACCGGTCTCGTGAATCCGCAGAACGCGAATCCTAATCTGATCCCGTACTCGTATGATCCGGAACTGGCGGGGCGCCTCCTCGACGAGGCAGGGTGGCCTCGGGGAGACGACGGTACGCGCTTCTTCATTCGTATGCAGGCGGGTCAGGGCCGTTACGTAAACGACGTCAACGTCGTACTCGCCATCGTCCAGTACCTGGAGGATGTCGGCCTCGATATCGAGCTGGAGCTCATGGAGTGGGCTTCGGTCTACACTCCGCTCCTTCGTGAGCGAAGCATGGGCCCCCTCTTTTTCCTCGGTACGGGTGGGGGCCTTTGGAGTCCGATTTACGACATGACGGATATCGCGCGTGTCAGTTCCGGGACGAATTACACCCACTGGAGTGATTCGCGCTGGTTTGATCGGTGGCCGGATATGGTGAACACCGAAGATCTCGATGAACAGCGTGTCATCATCGATGAGATGCTCGAGGTCTTTTATGACGACGGGCCCTGGCTGCACCTGTATTTCCAGCCGGATTTCTACGGTGTGTCGGACCGGATCACCTGGACCGCCCGTCGTGACGAGCACGTGGAGATTTTCGAGGCTTCTCTCCGGTGACTACGGTTCTCACTGTCATGGCTGCCCTCATCGTGACCGAGGCCTAGTCCCGAATGGGTGCCTACATCGTCCGGAGGCTGCTCCAGAGTATCATCGTCATCATCGGCGTGACGCTCGTGAGCTTTCTGGCGCTTCAGGC
Source organism: Gemmatimonadales bacterium UBA4456 (assembly GCA_002390225.1). Classification (GTDB taxonomy): domain Bacteria; phylum Gemmatimonadota; class Gemmatimonadetes; order Longimicrobiales; family Gaopeijiaceae; genus UBA2589. Next base: position 34,649 of record DGOW01000001.1, read on the forward strand.
GGGCGGTGACCCCACGTATCTCTTCGTCAGTGAGCGGGCGTCGACGGAAGAGATCGAGGCTACCCGGCAGGCTCTGGGGTTCGATCGGCCGCTCCACGAACAGTATCTCAGTTTCGTCGGCGACCTGGCGCGTGGTGACTTTGGCCAGTCGCTTTCGTATCGGCAGCCGGCCATGGAGATCGTTCTGGATGCGCTCCCAGCGACGATCGAGCTCACGCTCTTTGCCATGATTCTCGCCCTTATGCTGGCGATTCCACTCGGTGTACTCGCGGCAATCAATCGCGGTACCGCCTGGGACGGTTCGATCACCACCATGTCGATGGTTGGTCAGTCGATCCCCAGCTTCTGGATGGGGATCATGATGATCCTCTTCTTCGGTCTCTACATCAGGCTCTTCCCGATTTCGGGGAATGTCCCTTTCCTGAAGCCACTCATTGCTGGTGACTTCGCCGTCGCGTTTTCGAACCTCCCCCGCACGCTCTACCACCTCGTTCTGCCGGGCATCGCAGTCGGGACCTATTCGCTTGCGCGCAATACGCGCCTCGTCCGATCGTCACTGCTCGAAGTTCTCGAGCAAGACTATGTCCGGACGGCACGTTCCAAGGGCATCGCCGAATTTCGGGTCCTCGTGCACCATGCGCTGCGTAACGCATGGCTGCCGGTCGTGACGATCGTCGGACTCGAGTTCGGCTTCCTCTTGGGGGGCGTGGTCGTAGTCGAGACGGTCTTCAGCTACCCGGGCATTGGACGCCTGCTCTTCGCGGCCATCAATCAGCGAGATATCCCGCTCGTTCAGGCTGGCGTGATTCTGCTGGCCAGCATCTTCATCCTGCTCAACCTCCTGGTGGATCTTGTGTACGTCCGCCTCGACCCCCGGGTCAAACTCGACGGGGGGCGCGGATGAGCGAAGAGAGAGGTGACGGCTCGGTGCTCGAGAACCCGACGGAGAGCGGCTTCCGGAGTGAGCTGCGTCGCGCCGCCCGCGTCATGGTTGTAGCGAGATGGCCCGTCTTCGCCGTGTTTTTCCTCACGCTTGCGGCGATCGCGGCGACCTTGGGCTCCTGGCTCGCCCCCTTCGATCCCAACCGCCAGAACCTCGTGCTGCGACTCGCAGACCCGATGACGGCAGGACCGGACGGCGGTGTATTCCTGCTCGGCTCGGATGCGCTGGGCCGAGATGTGTTCTCACGACTGCTTTACGGTGCCCGGGTTTCGCTTACCGTCGGTTTCGCGGCCATCACGGTTGGTGGCACGATCGGGATCGTTGCCGGGCTTCTGTCTGGCTACTTCGGCGGCTGGCTCGATGATCTGATCATGCGCCTCGGTGACATCCAACTCGCATTCCCGTTCATCCTGCTCGCGATCATGTTCCTGGTCGTGCTTGGCTCGGGTGTGTGGAATCTGATTCTCGTGCTGGGTGTCGGGCAGTGGGTGACGTACGCGCGTATCGTGCGCGCTGACACCTTGTCGCTGCGGGAGAAGGAGTTCGTGGAGGCCGCTCGGGCCATGGGAGACAGCACGTTCTCCATCATCTTCCGGACGATCCTTCCGAACATTCTTGCCCCGTTGACGGTGATCGCGTCCTTCAACGTGGCCAG
>DGOW01000001.1:36280-78513 GCA_002390225.1 Gemmatimonadales bacterium UBA4456
TGGGGCAGTATGCTGGCCGAGAGTCGGGACACGCTCGTTGCGAACAAATGGTGGCTCGCTGTCTTCCCGGGCGTGGCGATCATGTTGACGGTCCTGAGTTTCAACATCCTGGGCGACTGGCTCCGCGACTTTCTCGATCCGCGGCTGCGCGAGCGCACCTGATCCTCTACTGGAGAACGCATGAAGGTCGGAATCATCGGAGCGAGCTTCGCCAAGGCGGCATTCCTGCCGGCGCTGCGACACGTGCCTGCTGCCGAGGTCGTCGCTTTGGCGTCCGCACGTATGGAGAGTGCACAGGCGGCCGCGTCTGCGTTCGACGTACCCCACGCGTACGATGACTGGGAGGCGATGCTGAGCGCACATGATCTCGATCTTGTGTGCATCGCGACGCCGACGTTCCTGCATGCGCCTCAGACGCTCGCTGCCATCGAGGCCGGCGCACATGTGCTGTGCGACAAGCCGACTGCGATGAATGCAGGCGAGGCGGCGGATATGCTGGCCGCCGCCGAGGCTTCGGACCGCATCCACATGCTCGACCATGAGCTACGCTTCAACCCGAATCGCATGCGTGTCGCGGGCCTCATTGCGGATGGCTCGCTCGGTGAAATTCGACATGTGGACATCAGCAATGTCGGGAAGACCTGGGGCGATCCAGCGAGTCGGCCGAAGGGAGACTGGTGGAGTCTGGCGGAGAAGGGTGGAGGTCGGCTGGGAGCGAACGGAAGTCACCAGGTGGATCTGCTTCGGTGGTGGCTCGGCGATGTGACCTGGGTCACGGGCGCCGCGCCCGTCATGGTGCCCGATCGCCGCGACCGGGACAGCGGTGAGCCGTGGACGGCGACCGCGGACGACGTGGCCTACTTCACGGCGGAGATGGCGTCCGGCGCCATCGCACAGGTGTTCATGTCGGGTGTCGCTGCGCACAACATGGGTAACGCCACACGGGTCTTCGGCTCCGAGGGCACAGTTACGCTGAACAACAATGACGAGCGACTCTTCTTCGCCCGGGCTGGAGGGGAATTCGAGGAGATCACCGTCGCCGACCCGAACGCGGAGTTGCCGGGTGTGAATGCCGGGATCTGGAACGTTTCGGTTGTCGCACTGATGCGAGAGTTGTGCGGTGCCATTCAGGAGGGAAGGGCGCTCCAGCACGGCGCCACGTTCGCTGATGGACTCGCGAACCAGATGGTGCTGGACGCCGTGAAGATGTCGGGTGCGGAGCGTCGCTGGATTCGCCCTGAGGAGACGCAGGCCGGTGTCTGAGGTCGAGGGCCAGACCGTTCTGGTGACCGGGGCGGCTCAGGGGCTGGGTGCTGCGATCGCCCGACACCTCCACGACTGTGGGGCTCGACTGATCCTTATGGACTGGAATGAGGAGAGGCTGTCCGAGACCGTGTCAGCGTGTCCTGGCGCGATGACTGTCGTCGTGAATCTCGGTGATGCCGGTGCGACGCAGCGTGCGCTCGACTCGTTCGTCACAAGCCCTGTCGACACCGTCATTCACAATGCGGCGATTCTGCGCGTCGAGTCCCTGGAGGACGTCAGTCTGGAGGCGTTCCAGGCCACCATGGACGTAGGTATCCAGGCGGGCTTTCAGCTCACTAAGGCGGTCTGGCCCCACATGCAGAAGTCCGGCGGGGCCCTCGTCTTCGTCTCCTCTCGCTCAGGAATCGAGGGCTTCCCGGACGAGACGGCCTACTGTGCGTCCAAGCATGCGCTCGAGGGCTTCTCGAAGTGCCTAGCAATGGAGGGGGAGCCTCACGGCATACTTTCCGTGACGGTCACGCCGGGCATGTACATGCGTACGCCCATGTCGGAAATCACGTATCCGCCGGAGCTCAGGGAGAAGTGGATCGATCCCATCGAGTTGGCCCCGGCCTTTGAATACCTCGCTACCCGTCCCATGCAACTGTCCGGTCAGCGACTGAGTGCGTGGGAACTTTCACAGGAGCAGCTTCAGCGATGAGCATGCAGGATATCTACGACTGGATCGACGCGAACGCCGACGAGTGTGTCCGCGACCTTCAGCGCTTTGTGCAGCAACCGTCGATTTCCGCCCAGGACATCGGGCTTCGAGAGTGCGCCGCACTCGTGCGGGACATGATGCACGTCGATGGCCTGCCTGCCGAATTCCACGAGCTGGAGGAGGGGCCTCCGGTCGTCTTCGGGCATCTCGAGGCGAACAAGCCTGCAAAGACCATCCTCTGCTATTCGCACTACGACGTGCAGCCGCCGGAGCCCCTCGACGAATGGACCCACGGGGGGCCGTGGTCCGGCGAGATCGTCGACGGCGTCATGTATGGCCGCGGTTCCACGGACAACAAATCTGGAGTCCTGGCCTTCAACAAGGCAGCCAAGGCCTTCCTTGAGGTCCGAGGCGAGGTGCCGGTCAATCTGAAGTTCCTCATTGAAGGCGAGGAGGAGATCGGTTCACCAAACCTGGCGGCCTGGGCGGAGAAGAACGAAGAACTGCTGAAGGCAGACGGCATGCACTGCCTCGACGGTTCGATGGAAACCGGTACCGAGGTTCCCGACGTCTCCCTGGGTCTCAAGTCGGTACTGTTTGTCGAACTGATCGCGCGCGGCGCGAAGATGGACGTGCACTCTCTGAACTTCCCTCTGGTCGAGTCCCCCGTCTGGGAACTGATCTGGGCGCTGAACACGATTCTGGATCGTGACCGGAAAATTCTCATCGAAGGATGGGAGGAGGGGATCTGGCAGCTCGGCCCTGACGATGAGGAGCAGCTCACCGACAAGGCCGCGCGGGTAGACCTGGGTGCCCTCAAGGACGAGTGGGGCATCTCGGAATTCGCACTCGGGCGCGACGGTGTCGACGCGATTCGAGCCCGCACCTACGAGCCGACCGCGAACATTCAGGGGATGATTGCCGGATACACTGGCCCCGGGCGGAAGACGATTATTCCCAACGAGGCCCGAGTCCGCATGGACTTCCGGCTCATCCCGAATATCCAGCCGGCCGATGCGATCCGGAAGCTCAAGGCGCACCTCGAGAAAAACGGCTTCGGCCACATCGAAGTCGAAGCGTTCGACGGGGCCGAACCGCCGTACAAGATCTCGGTCAAGGAGGATATCAGTCAGGCGATCATCGCAGCCGCCACCGAAGTGTACGGCGAGCTACCTGTCGTGAACGGAGTGTCGGCCGAGGGTGCGATCCTGCGCCACGTGTGGATTCCCTGTGTTCTGACCGGCTTTGCGAATCCGGGCGCCAATCTTCACGCCCCGGATGAGAACATTCACGTCGACAAGTATCTCCAGGGGATCAAGTACGCCGCGGCGATCATGGAGCATTTCGGCAAGACGACCTGATGTCCTGAGCTGGCTTCAGCCTACTCATCCTCAGTCTCTCAGACGAGCAGAGTCACCGCTGGTGCGCCAGTCAGTTCGGTTTGGTGTCGGTCCGTGGCCTCGTCTTGTGCAATACTGGGGAGCCCGGGTGGCTTGGATTAGAGCACAGAGGCCGAGAACGTCCGATGGCAAAACCCGCATTGCACGAACTCTCGTCCTGCTCCCCTGCGCGCGGCGTGGCAGTGAGGTCAGTGGACCCGACCGCGGCCTGGTGTGCGCACGACGCCTCGACCTCCGATGAAGACCAAAGCTGAGACGGCAATTCCGGGGGGCTTAGTGAGGCCCGGCAGGCCTCCTGTATGTGACAACCGGATGGGTGTGGAATGCAATGACGACGTCGGGCCGCCGCTCCCTATCGAGCCGGTTCCCGGACAACCACATTGATCCGTGGAGCAGTCCGGCTCCTGCGGATCCGGACGCCGACCGACTTGCCGTAGCCAAGGAGTGTGCCATGGTCCGCATGGGATCGTTGTTTGGGATCGCCCTCGCAGGAGCGGCGCTTGCCCCGCAACCCGCCGCAGCACAGGCCGGTCACGACATGGCGTCGCACGACCACGCCAGTCCAGCGGTCGACTGTGCTACGCTCGCAACTCCGCCGTGGAGTGGCCTGTCCGTCCTCGATCGCGAACGGTTCGAAGAGGCTCGCGAGTCCGTTGCGGACCTCACCACGCCCCAGGCCGCGATCGCGGCGGGATTTCGCCCTGCGCTAGGCGACATTCCGGGCATGGGTGTTCATTATGTGCATTCGGAGTTCAGCCGGGACGGCATTCATGTCGGACAGCCGGACCACCTGATGTTCGCCCCGGTAGACGGGGAGCCCATGCTGGTCGGTGCTGCGTATGCATTTGTCGATGTTCCGGACACCGACGAGCCGATCCCGTATGACAGTGATCTCGCGTATTGGCACGATCACCCGCAGTTCGCCCCCGATGGGCAGACGCTTCACATGTTACACGTCTGGTTCGTACCCTCGTCGAACGGGCCGTTCGCGGGGCTGAACTTCTGGCTGCCGTTCCACGGCGCGGAGCTCACCCCGCCCAGTGCGTGCTGGATGGCTGATCCACAGATGGCACAGACCATCCAGCAGGTCGCCTTCGCGCTCGTTCCCGACGACAACCCGATCGCTGCTCAGGTGAACGAGGCTCGTGGATGGACGGGGACCGAGGACCTGCCGGCAGATCGTCCAGAGATCATGTCCGAGCTGGATGCAGCCGCGAGTGCGAACGACATGAGCGCCTGGATGCATGCGGCCGATCGCTTTCTGGATAACCTCACCGAGCGAGAGCAGGCGCGGACTGCCGTACTTTTGCAGCTGCTCATGAACGAGCAGATGTCATCCATGGAGCGGGGGAACGCGCGGTAATAGCTGATGTAAGTTCGGGCCTGGAGGCCTAGCGCGCGGGCGGTCTCGGTACGAGCACGGGCGTCGAAGCCTTGTACTCCTCGTAGTCTGCCTGCCCCCCCCACCTTTCGTCTGCCCGCTCCTCGAGCAGCGGAATGCCGCTGCCCATGGTCAGCAGGATCGTGACGAACACCGGTGAAATCAGCGTCACGTACTGCCATCCCTGCAGCGCGGGCGCAGCGATGAGTGCCACGCCGGTCCACAGAACGATCTCGCCGAAGTAGTTCGGATGCCGGGACCAAGCCCAGAGTCCGGTCGAAATGAAGCGTGCCTTGTTGGCAGAGTCCTCGCGGAATTGGCTCTTTTGGCGATCCGACACGACCTCGAGGCCGAACCCCACGATCCACATCACCAGTCCGACCCAGGCCAGTATTCCCATGGGCACCGAACGACCTGATGTGATTACGGCCAATGCGGCACCCGCAGTAAAGCAGATCCACACCCCCTGAAGCGTCCACGCGAGCAGGAATCGACCAAACGAGGTTTTCACGGCGTCAAACCGCCGGTCTTTCCCTTCGGCACGTATTCGCCCGAAAAGAAATGTCCCGAGTCGGGCTGCCCAAACGGCGACGAGTGCAGCCAAGAGTCCGGATCGCACATCGGGCGTGGGCCCGAGCGCGACCGCGATCGCCGTCACGCTGAGGTAGGTCAGACTGCCGGTCAGGTCGTAGAAGCGTTCAGTTCGGGCCGCAAATGCCGGCACGAAGGCGATCCATTGCACGGCGAGTGCAAAGCCCACACAAAGTGCGAAGAGCGGCAGGCCTGCCACGAGCGAGGTCCCCTGACTGCCGGCCCAGGCCAGACCTCCGACCAGGAGAAGACTCGGGGGGATCGCCAGGATCCCAGTTGATGATGAGTCACTCATCTAGACATTCTCAGGCAAGCAATGGGCGGAGCAGTGGGCAAATGCAACTTGTCAGAATACTCGCCCGCACCCGCATAGTGCCGCTCGATTGCCATCTGCACACGTATCGCCGAACGTTTGGCCCGTTGTCGCAATGACTCTGAACGGGGATGGTGGGGGTGTACTCGACCGTAGTAACGACGCTTGGCTTCTTCGCGATCGTGGTGTTCGCCGGGGGGCTGGCACTCCTTGGGCTCCTCATATTCGGCGGAGCCCGCTCTGGGGTTGTCTCAGCGCTGGAAGGTCAGGAGCAGCACCCGCTCGTCTGGGCCTGGGCGCTGACGCTCGCGGCCTCGATCTCGAGTCTGTACCTGTCAGAGGTCGTCGGCCTCGTCCCCTGCTCACTTTGCTGGTACCAGCGTATTGCGATGTATCCCCTGGTGATCGTGCTCGGGGTCGCCGTACTTCGCAGGGACGTCGCGATCTGGCGGTACGGGCTTCCTCTGTCCGCGATCGGCCTGATCATCGCGATCTACCATGTCACGATTCAGTGGCAGCCGACGCTCGACGTGGGGACGTGCGCCACCGGCGCACCGTGCACCGGGCGCTATCTCGCAGTTTTCGGCGTTGTCTCGATCCCGACGATGGCGGCGAGCGTCTTCCTTGCCGTCACTGCGCTGATGCTCCTGATGCGGAAGCTCGAGCTAACCGAGCCGTTGAGCGACGTCGATGCCGCTGACGATGGCGCCCTCGACCCGGCCTCCAACGCACCAGTCCCCGCAGACGCCTAGTCCCAGTTCGGGGTCGGTCAGCACTTCACCCGGCGTGGAGCCCTGGGTCAGGGCGTAGCCCCATCGATGAGCCCGCGTGAAGCCGATCGGGGGTAGACGACCGAATCGGTTGGCTACCTCCTGGAGGAGCAACGCCGGGAGTTCTGATCGATCCACATCCCAGTGCTGACGTGTCCACTCTGGCGCAGCGTGCACGACCCAGGCTTCAGTAAGCGGCCGACCTGGTTTGCTGCTGTTCCTTGCCACCCAGGAGATAGGGCCCGCGGTTACGAAGGCTCCGTCGAAGTCGAGGTCGGTCGGCGTGTCGAAGTCGACCATCACTGCCCAGCAGGGGGCCATGGTGACGGACTCGGCCTTCGATCGGAGGTCTGGCGCAGCTTCTAGGAGGGGAACGGCTTGCGGGGCGGGTACCGCAACCACGACCTGATCGAACGGACCGTGATTCTCGCCATCGGTATCGGTCGCCCACCACGCGCGATCCGTTCGGAGTAGTGTGTCGATCCGCACTCCTGTTCGTACGTCCAGCTCCGATGCCAGTGCGAGCGCAAGGTCGACCATGCCGGGGACACCAACATACCGGGCAGCTTGTTTCGCCGGCTTGACCTCGGAACTGCTGACCCGGATGAGGCGCCCGTTCCAGGGCGCGACCACGCCGGCATCCAGCCATTCGTTCAGCAGTGGACGCACGCGTTCGTCTCGAACCGTAAAGAACTGGGCCCCGTGATCGAAGCGGCGGTCGTCATGCTCCCGTGTGTTGGCTCGCCCACCAGGGCGGCGACCCTTGTCGAACACGACAACGTCTCGGCCTGCAGATTGGAGGTCGCGGGCTGCGATTAGCCCGGACAGACCTGCACCGACGATAGCCACACGACCGGCCACGGCGGGGCTCAGTTCGACCTGCTCAGGAGCCGCGTAGCTCAGCGATCGCGTCAACCATGGCGTCACCGGTCGTGAGATCGCAGGCGTCGTGGGAGTCTTCGAACCGCAGAATACGCACGACCCCGTCCTCGACGAGCATGGAGTGCCGAGTCGTGCGTCCGTAGAAGCCGACCACAGGGGCATCAAAGTCCAGTCCGAGCGCCCTGGTGAGTTCGCCCGCGGAGTCGGCCAGCAGCGTGACACCACCGTCCTCCGCGCCGGTCGACTCTCCCCATGCCTTCATCACGAAGGAGTCGATGACTGCAAAGCAGATGACCTCGTCGACGCCGTGCTCACCAAGCTCGTCACGAGAGCGAAGCAGGCTCGGGATGTGAGCATCCGTGCACGTGTCGGTGAACGGGCCCGGAAGCCCGACCATCACCACGGTGCGGTTAGAGGTGCGTTCTCTCAGAGGGATCTGTTCCGGTCCGCTCGCGGTCATGCGAAGAAGAGTGGCGTCGGGCAGGGTGTCGCCAACGGCAATACTCATATGCGTCTCATCAGGAGGCGTACTTCGGTCCGACGGCCTGCTCGTCATCAACAAACCGTCTACAAATCCAGCTACCCGCAGCGCGCCCGGGGGGATCCGAATGCGTGCCGAGTCTGCCTAGCTGATGGGTCGCACTCGCTTCTTCAGCATGAAGAGACCCTCCTGCATGCTCGTCACGATGATCGTACCGCTATCGAAGAACGGATACGTGCTCCACGCACCACCGAATCCCGCACCGGTGCGATACGGGGAGGTATCAAACATGCCGACTTCCACTGGGTTGAGCGGATCCGAGATATCGAGAATGTGAAGTCCGTAGTTGTAGTTCGCCTGGTAGGTGAGGTCGCCCTTCACGTACAGGTTATGCGCACTCGCGGGGAGAGATCCAAAAAACTCCCTCGCCAGTACCGGGTCTTCGAGGTCGTCGAGATTCCAGACGAGGGTTCTTGTCGTCTCGACGTTCCCGGCGATGACGTCGCTCTCATCGTCCATGATGAAATAGCGATGGTCTTCCGTGAGCCATCCCTGGTGCATGTAGGCAGGGTTCGGGTGTGAGGCGTTCGCGAGTTCGACGGGGTTTGACTTGTCGGTAACGTCCGAGATCTGGAAGACGTTGCCCGACATGCGCAGGCAGATCTCCTGCCCGGTGAAGTTGTCGTCGGGTCCGTGGTAGACGACGCACTGCGCGTCGTGGGTGCTTCCCGGCTCGGAGCACCCGACGAAGTCCGGGTTCTGAGGATCGTTGATGTCGATCATGTGCAGACCCGAACAGCCGCGGCTCGTGAGGTACGCAAAGCCTGTGTCTTCATTGATGATCACGTTGTGGCTGCTCTCCACGACGTTGTTCGGAACGCCTCGGTAGAGCACATCTGGATCGAACTTTACGGGCGGATCCATGACGTCCCGAAGGCGCGTGAGATCGAAGATCTGCATCCCGTGTGCGCCCGCACCATCCGCCACGACATAGGCGTGGTTCTTGAACGTCTTGATGTCCCGCCAGAGCTGTGAACGAGGCGTGTTCGACGTCTTTGGGAGGTCACCGATGAGTACTGGGTTCATCGGGTCCGTGATGTCGATGAATGAGGTGCCGTCGTTGCGACCGACCAGGGCGTATTCACGACCTGTCTCCGCATCGGTCCAGCCCCAGTTGTCGTTCGCGCGGACACCACGCGCATCCTCGGGCGCGGTGAGCAGCGAGGTAGGCACGTACGCATAAAGCTCGACATCGGTGCACTCGAAGACGTCGACCGAGCCTCCGTCCGAGCAGCGGATCTCCTCACCCAGAACGGCACCCATCTGATCGGGTGGACTCAACAGGATCTGGGACTGCCCCCACTGTCCATCGTTACCGCGCTCGTACACAAAGACGCCGCCTGCCTGGTGATCGAGACCGCTGGCGGTGATCGCGGCGACGCCATTGGACACCACGATACGGTGGCCGAACGAATCTTCGTTGTTCGTCTCTTGTTCCGTGAACCGGAAGTGCTGCATCCCGGCCGCGGTTGAGACGAAGGCTTCTCCGGTCTCGAGGCCGCGTGTGACCGGCGATCCGATCCACACGTCCCCTCCGTCGACGGCGATCGCGGCGCCGAACACGTCACCCTCCTGCGCTTCGGGATGGCCCATACGCTCCACCGTGGACCAGGAGTCGCCGCTTCGCTCGAAGACGAACACGGCACCCATACCCTGGTCGTCGAATGGTGCGCCGATCATGACACGGTCGTCCTGGGCCACGATCGGTGCCCCAAAGGTTGCGTCCGTGTTCGCATCGACTGTCAGCTCACCGGCATGCTGCCATCCGCCGCCGTCCATGCGGAATTCGAATACCCGTCCCGCACCATCGACGCCATCTGCACTCGTCGCGCCCGGGGCTCCGACGAGGAGTCGGTCCCCGACAAACGTGATGGCTGCACCAAAGCCGTCGGCGTTCGCCTCGGCGGGTGAGGAGAAGCGCTGGCGCTCCGTCCAGCCGTCCGCGCTGCGCTGATACGCAATCACCTCTCCAGCCGGCTCGTTCGGAACGTCGTCCGTCGCCCTGCGCTGCCGCGGACGGAGGCGCGTACGATCGGTCGTCACGTGCGCGTGCCCTACGAGGAGCCAGTCGCCGTTGGCCGCGAGTGAGATCCCGTAGTCGACGCCACAGTACCCGTTGTAGTCGCATCGAGCGTCGAGGCCGGCTGAGGTGTCCTCAGTCACCATCTCGTCGAACGACCAGCTCGCCCTGCCTCGCTCGTATGCGAACACGGCACCGCCGCGGTTCGCGACGAAGAGCGTGTTCTCTGCGAGGGCGAGCACTGCTCCGAACCCATCCGCGCGCTCGGCATCGGGAGCGGTAAGGATCATCCGTTCGGCCCATTCGCTTCCAGCCTTGCCGTACACGTAAACCATACCGGGCCGGAAGCTGTTGTTCGGCTCGCCGATCAGCAGGGCATCACCGTCGATGATGACGGCGTTGCCGAAGGACCCCGCCTGGGCAAAAGCGGGTGAAGCCGTCGCGGCGAGAGCGGCGAGGGTCAGTGCGAAACGACGGACAACAGTCATGACATCTCCGGGTCGGGTCAGTGAAGCTAGGCTACCGCCCGCTTGGCCCCGCGACAATGCAGGTGCGTTGTCGTGTGGCCTGGCATGGGAGGCGAAAGACGTGTGGTGCGAAACGAGTTCGCTTCTACCGCGTTCCGCTGTCTCCTCTCCTGAGCGGATGCGTCGGGAAGACCAGGGTGTCGTAGACCGCGTCCGCCGGTCGGATCCCATCAGGAAAGTCCGACTCCTTGTCGGGATAAGCCGGGCGCTCGTGGGAGTTCACGTAGGCCGAGATGAGTTGGGCCTCCTCATCCGTCAGCGTACCCGGAGCCGTGAGTGGCATCGCGTACTTGATGTATCCGGCCAGCTTCCAGATCCGAGCGGCTCCGGCGCCGTCATTCCAGGACATCGGTCCCCAGAGAGGACCAGGTTTCGCGAGGATCAGGTCAATGCCCTGCCCGTCGAGACCGTGACACGGTGCGCACTGCAGGTTGTAGAGGTCTTCGCCACGGTGGACATCGAGCTCCTCGATGGGGATACGCTCGTCGACGGCGAGTTCGTTCTGCCCGAGCCACGCCGGCCGGTCGCCCATCGCAAAGCCGTTCGACAGCCAGTTCAGATACGCGTCCAGCGCGAGCATGACCGGGTGGTCGTAGGGGGGCGGTGTGCCGTTCATGCTGCGCTTGAAGCAGCCTCCGATCCGATCCTCCAGGCTGACCAGCCGATCGTCTCGCCGGCGATACTGCGGGAAGGTCGCGGCCGCACCGATGAGCGGGAGTGCTTGATCCCGCTGGCCGGCATTGAGGTGGCAGTTCCCGCACGTCAGGTCGTTTCCGACGAACTCCGACGCATAGGTCTGCGGATCCTGGTGGATCTGGAAACCGAGCCTGATCATCTCCTCCATGCGCGGATCCGGGTGTATCCCGTCGGCCGTTGGATCCATGAGGAGCTCCCCGACCCGCTCGAGCGTCGCTGAGGCCGGAATCAGGGGAGTTGCCGCTTCGACGGGTTCCGCCGTGGGGGTCTCGTCCGGCTCAGCGGGTGCGCACGCGGTGACGAGCAGAGCGGTCGTAGCAAGGCCGACTGCTCGAAACGGGCGTCTCTTGATCGGTCGCGGACCAATCGAACTTATGCTTGTCATGACGGGCAGATTGCGCTTGAGTGCCGGCCGCGTCAAAGGCCAGCGTGACGCCTGTGACCGCTCGAGCGAAGGAGTCACCCTGAACAGCCTGCTGCCATGGACGCCATGGGCGCTCATTGTAATCGAGCTCTATTGGCATGATCGATCGCACCGCGCTCTTCATTCTGGGGTGGTTCGGCTCAGGCCGCTTCGCGCGACTCCTCGGTCGACTGGTTGGCAACTAGCGATGCTGATGTCTCATCACTTAGGGTTGAGCGAACGCCGTTGAATCGGCGTGACTCATGTGGAACGCTACTGAGTGGGGAAGACAGACATGACGTCGTCACATTTTCGATCTGCAATCGTGCTCCTGCTTGGCCTGCTGAGCGCGATGGCCGCACCCGGAACGGCTCAGGCACAGGCCGACGTGGCCGGGAGCTGGACGCTCTCCGTCTCGACGGACAACGGTGTCACGACGCCGTCCATGACGCTCGAGCAGGACGGGTCTGCGCTCACTGGGCACTACTCCTCTGATGCTCTCGGGGAACAGGATGTGTCGGGGACTGTGGATGGAAACGCAGTCACCATCTCCTTCGACGCCAGCCTTCAGGGGCAGAGTGTCGACGTCGTGTACCGCGGCACGCTGGGTGATGACGGCCGATTGACCGGCACAATCGACGTCGCCGGCGGGATGCTGACCGGCTCGTTCACTGCGACGAGGGACGCGCCCTAGGGGTCTACGGGCAGGGTCGGGCAGACGGCTACCTGGCTAGCGGTCAGTTGCGGTTCAGCTCAGCCTGAGCGCGTCGAATGAGTCCGGCCCACTGATCGAGCTCGCCTGGATCCCACACTTCGTTCATGGTCGAGAGCGCCTCCGCTTCCGAGACGCCTTCCACAAGTGTCCGGTACATGAAGACGAAGGCCGACGCGCGCATGTTCGCGAAGCAATGGACGAAGACCTTCCGCCCCTCGTTGGCCTCCATGACATCGAAGAACATCTCGACGTCTCCGAGCTGCGGGCTCTCCCACTCGACCGGGATGTGGACGTAGGTCAGGCCGTTCTGGGCGACGAGGAAGCCCTCCTCACCATTCCGGCGCTCGTCTGCGATCGCGAGGTTCACGACCACTTCGTACCCCTGCTCGGCGAGGAGAGGGATCTGGTCGTACCCGATCTGCCCGGCCGACGAGAGCATTTCGTCTACGACCTGGAAGTTGCGAACAGTCTCGAGAGGCTGAGGAGTGGCCTGAGATGCCACGGGGGCGGCGAGGATCGCCAGGATCACCAGGGTCGATGCAATACGTGGAAGGTTCATTCGTTGGATAGCCCCGGTCGGATCCACCTGTTCCGGTGAAGGGGTGTCGTTTGACAGGGGTCGCCGGCGTCGGACACGTTCGTTCGAGACCGTCAGGTGGCGGTCCCCCACCGCTCCCAGTGATCCGAGATCCAACTCATGCAACGTGTCCTGCTCTTCGTATTTATCGCCCTTGCGTGTCCCGCGCCGGCTTCCGCCACGTGGTCGATCATTGCCATCGATCGAAACACGGGACGCATCGTCATCTCGTCGGCAACGTGCGCTGCGACGGCTCCGAATCAACTGAAGCTGCTCCAGGCGGTCGTGGTCCCCGGTGTTGGCGTTGCCGCGGCACAGGCCGGCGTAGATCGGACCCATGAGAATCAGAAGCTCATTTATCGTGAGCTCATGAACGGAACGGACCCCGATGAGATCATCCGCATGCTCGAGAACGATGAGAACATTGAACGGAGGCAGTTTGGTATCATCGATATGAGCGGCCGCATGGCCGGTCGGTCGGGTGTGGGTAACGGTGCCGTGTCGATGGACATCCAGGGTGAGTCGGACGACGGGATCCTCTGGTCGGTCCAGGGCAACATCATCGCCACCGAGGAGGCATTGACCGCTGCCGCCACGATCATGCAGCACGGACCCTCGGACATGCTGGATCGGGTTATGCTCGCGATGGAGATCGCGGATGCGCGCGGAGGCGATGTGCGGTGCACCTGCTCCCGTGAACCATTGCCGGAGGCGACACCGTGCAACGGGAAGACAGCACACGTCTCATACCTGCTCGCTGCCGATCCCGACGACCCGCTGGGTGAATTCGCGGCCAGCCATCCGGAAGACATGGAGTCGCCCTATAACGACGGGGACTACTACCTCTACCTGATGGTCGTGCCCACGAACACGACACGGGAGGAAGACGCGAACCCGGTTCGCACGCTTCGAATGCGTTACGATGCCTGGAAGGAGTCGTTGCCCTCAGGGTGAAGTTCTGTCCACACCCAGCTGCAGGGTGATCCACTGTGATCGGAACGCCTCGGGTACTACGCCGGACACGGTCGTCGTTCGGCGCTCCCCGGCCTCGAACCAGGAGATGGTGATGCTGACCGGTCCTGCGCCCGGCGGCAGCCCGAAATGCGCGGGCCCCACACCCTGGGAGGAGTAGCCTCCTCCGGTGTCGATGATGCGGGCTGATATGTACCCGTCTGATTCGCGCCGCACGGTCACGGTCGCGCCCGCGCGGACCCAGCGTCCGCCGTGGTCGACCACGGCCACCTGGAGGGAGCGCGCAGCTCGGCCCGGCAGGAGATCGTTCCGATAGAGCGGATGGGTGCCTTCGGCGTGGTTGTTGGTGAGCGACAGATCGACGTCTCCGTCCAAGTCGAAGTCGGCGAAACGGACGCCGTGGCTCGCGCCGCGCTCCAGCATCGCAGGCGGCAGTGCCTCTTCGAACCCTGAGGCGCCGCCCCGGAAGAGGTAGTCACGTGCCTCGGCCTCTGAAGAGAGGAACGTGTCCACGTAGAGGTCGAGCCAGCCGTCGTTGTCGATATCGCCCCAGTCCGCAGCGACCGAGTGGTGATCTCCCGCCAGCGGAGTGCCCGGGGCTGCGTTGACGAAGGTCCCGTCTCCCTGGTTCTGCCACAGGACATCGGGCCCGTACGACGCGACAAAGAGATCCAGATCGCCGTCGTTGTCGTAATCGCCGATCGCGGTGCCGACGCTCCCGAGATCGTCTGCTCGACCGGGCTGGTGCATGCCCAGCGCGGCGGCGACATCCTCGAAGGTTCCGTCCCCGTTGTTGCGGTAGAACCCATCCTCGTCGCCGTTCTGGTTCGCAACAAACGCGTCGAGGTCGCCGTCGCCATCCATATCGAACCAGGCCACACCCACAGTCCGCCGGTCATCGCCAATGCCGCTCTCTGCGGTCACATCCATGAACGCCGTGCCATCATTGCGGAACAACGTGTTTGGCCGGTCACGGAAGGCCACGAAGAGGTCGAGATCTCCGTCGCCGTCGTAGTCGAGGAAGGCGGGCTGCCGCGTCGTGCCTCCCTGACCGACGCCCACGTCGCTGGCCACATCAACAAAGGTGCCGCCGTCGTTACGGTATAAACGATTATTGATGCCGAGTGCGGCGAATCCAACGTACAGGTCGGGATCACCGTCCAGGTCGTAATCCCCCCAGGCGGCCGCTCTCGTCTCTTCGTCGATGACGAGTCCCACCTCGGCTGCGACGTCGATGAAGTTTCCGCGGTCGTTCCGGTAGAGCCGGTCTGGGGCTCCGCGGAAGCCGATGAACAGGTCGAGGTCTCCGTCGTCGTCGTAGTCCGCCCAGGCGTTGGTCTGCGCGCCGGGGGCGGAGAAGAGGCTCTCCTGTGCGCGCGTGAACGCAGGCGCGAGGACGGTTGCGTCGATGGCTGCAGGATCCGGTTCACCCTCCGGCGGCGCGTCTGCTCCGCAGCCAACGAGGCTCATGGTCAGGAGGAGTCCGGTCCAGCGTCTCGATTCATTCATGCCCGAATCAGTCGCTGTCTTGCGCCGTTTGCAAGGGTCTTCCTGAACTGGGCGCACGCGTCACGTTCATCGCGATGAGCGACGCCCGAACCCTGTCACCTGTTGGCGGCCTGGACGCTACGACCTCAACTTGCCTCCTCATTCTACGATCGGAGAATCGATGGGCATGTTCGCAGGTAATCCACGCGGCCTTGCTGCGGTGTCACCCAGAGGCGTCGCAGTACTCGGGTGCTTCGTGCTGGCCGCGTGTGGTGGTGATACCACGACGGCTTCGCATCGGGTCGTCGTCGCGTCCTTCCAGCATGAGACGTGCACCTTCTGTCCGGGAGGTGACATCTCGGCTGAAGACTGGCGTGTCCGACTCGAGGGAGAAGATGTACTCGGTTCCGGGTCCTACGTAAGTGGCTTCGTCGCTCAGGCGCAGGACTACGGCGATATCGAGCTGATCGGACTGCGCTCACCGTCGGGCGTGTTCGGCGGGTCGTCGCGTAGCTGGAACACCCGTGAAGCCTTCGACGGGTTCCTCGATGCAATGATCGAGGACCTTCGGGCAGCCATGCCAGTGGACGGTGTATATCTCGCTCTGCACGGAGCGATGGCGGTTCGCGACGTCCCCCGTCCTGAAGCGGAGATCGCGCGCCGATTCCGCGAGGTGGTGGGCCCTGACGTGCCGGTCGCGGGCACCTTCGACCTTCACGGAAACGAGGACGAGGAGTTTCTCCGGTACGCCGACTTCGCGTTCGTGACGAAGCGGTATCCGCACTATGACGCCGCGGTGCAGGGGGGAAGAGCAGCTCGCGCGGTCCACCGGGTTATGAAAGGGACGTATACGCCCACGACTGCGACTCGGAAGCCGGGCGTGATCACCGCTACGGTGTTGCAGTGGACCGGACAGTCACCATCGATGGACATCATGGAACGAGCACGCCGCTGGGAGTCCCGTGAGGACGATGCCTTTGTAAGCGTCTTCTACGGATACCCGTGGTCGGACGTCCCGGACGTGGGTGCCACGGTCCACGTGATGACGAATGGAGATCAGGTGCTGGCCGACCGGATTGCGGATGACATGAACGACTTCATCTGGCGGGTTCGTGAGGACTTCGCTGTAGGCGGTTACCCGCTCCCGGAAGACGCCGCGCGACAGGTACGAGCCGCGATCAGTGCCGGGGAAACTCCGGTGGCCGTCGGGGACCACTCTGATCGCCCCGGCGACGCCACACACATCTTCAAGGCGTTCGAAGCAGCTGGCATCGAGCGAGTGCTTCATGGCGCGATCAGTGATCCCGCCGTGCTCGAGGGGCTCGTCGAGGCGGGTGCTTCACCGGGTGATGCGTTCGACGAAGAGATCGGTGGGTTCACGCCGTCGGGGGGCTCCCCGGCCCGTCTCACCGGCGAACTGGCCTATCTCGGTGAGTGGCGAGGCTACGATCAGGTGGCGGTCGTTCGTTACGGCAACGGAAGTGCAGTCATCATCGTGCCGGCGTACACGCAGATCACGGATCCCGAGGCGTTTCGCTTCGGGCCGCTGGATCCATCCGAGTTCGACGTCTTCGTGGTGAAGTCACGCGTGCACTTCCGGCGGGGCTTCGACGAGACCGGTTTCGCTCCGACCATTGTTGTGGTTGAGGCGCCGGGCCCGTTCGTCGGGACGACGTATCTCGATGCGTTGCCCTACGAGAACGTCGATCTTTCCACCCTATTTCCATACGGTGAGCCAGCCGGTCGTTAAATGCCCTTCATCCTTCTCATCGCTGGGTTCTCGGACTGTGGAGCGGTACCCAGTTCGCGATTGGCGGAGCGGTTCGGCTCAGCGAGCGATCCGGGCTCTCTGAAGGATTTGTCGGTCTCGCGATCCGGGAGGCGATCGGCCAGATGTTCGAGGATTTTCCGGGACGCTGAGGTCACGACTCGGGTTTGATCAGATCGTCAGGCGACTCGATGACCTGGAGTTGGATGATGTTCGCCATCGCTCTTCACTTCGGAGTGTTCGAGTGTTCACCGGCGCTGAACCACGCCCGCCTCTGGGTCGACATGGCGTAGGCCGTGACAGGGACCGGGCCACTTCCGTATGTTGGCCGGAGTGTGAAGCGGAGGTGACGGGTGAAGCTGACGTGTGCAGATGGACGTGCGTTCCGCTTCGTCCTGCGGAGCATGTGACCAGGGGCGTCCGGGTGGCGTGACTCAGATTTTCCTCAAAGACATCGGCGCCGCGCATCCGGGCGGCTGACCCAACAGACAACTCAGGAGCAGGTACAGCATGTTCAAGCGCTCATTCATCATTTGTGCGGCCCTGGTCGCGACTGCTGCCTTTACTGCCGCCGAAGCCTCCGCCCAGGACGCGACCCATCGATTCGGCCGCTGGAAGATGGACTCCGATGCACCCGCGCCGGCGATCAACATCATGACGTACGAGGCCTGGGGAGACGGCGGCATGTCGATCACGGTGGCCGCCACCAACGCCCGGGGTCAGGACTCCGAGTGGGGCTACAACACGATGTTCGACGGTGATTTCCGCGAAGTATGGGGCCAGAATGGCTCCCAGACGTCGGTTGAATGGGTGAACGAAAGCACCACCCGCATCTCGAACATGCGCGACGGCCGCGTAACCCAGGTGATCATCAACGTCCTGTCCGAAGACGGCAACACGATCGAAAACGAGTACGTCCGCATGGACGAAAACGGGAAGGTCACGGGCGTCGGGCACGCTACCTACCGACGGATGCAGTAGACGATCTACCGTCGTACCACACAGATGAGGACACGACCGATGCGACTCCTGAACTCAATCTCCAGGGGCGCGATGGTCGTGCCCTTCGTGTTGCTTGGCCTGCTGCCTGCGCCGGCCAGATCACAGAGCATCGATCTAGCTGCTGTGGCATCGTGGCTGGCGCCTGATGTCCCAACGGGGTATGAGACGCGCACAGTGCCCTGGCTGGCAGAGGCCCTGCCGACCTGGTCTGTGGATCACTGGGGGAATCTGGTCCGCGTCGTAGGCTCGGGGACCCCTCGTCGGATCGTGGCATGTGCCCTCGATCGGCCCGCTCTTTCCGCGTCCCAGATCACCGATGACGGCTATCTCCGGGTGCACAGGATCGGCCGGGGGTCGCGGCATCCCCTGTGGGATCAGCACTTCGAGGCCCAACAGGTCCGGGTCATCACATCTGGTGGACCGGTGGCGGGCGTGGTCGCGCGCAGCAACGGGCACTTCGCGGCGCAGCATCGTGACGAGACCAGTATCGTCTCGGCGGACGATCTATGGGTCGATCTCGGAGCTGCGTCGGCTGCCGATGTGGACGCACTCGGCATCGGGCTGCTCGATCCGGTCGTGCGCCACCTGCCGGCCTGGGTGATGGAGGGAGCAGTGGCTGGACCCGATGCCGGACGACGGGCAGGGTGCGCGGTCGTTGCTGCGGTCGCTGAGGCCGCGGCGGATTCACCTGACCGAGGCGAGGTCCACTTCGTCATGAGCGCCCAGGAAGGCTTCGGCTGGATCGGGCTGTCGTCATACGTCGCGCGCGGTGGCGACTTCGACCAGGTGCTCATCCTGGCGCCCGGTGGTGCCGTCCAGGCGAACGAGACGAGAGCAGCTGGCTCGTTCGGACGGATGGGCGGTGTGTTGGCTGACGCCGGACTCGAAGGCGTCCAGTGGGTGCAGCCCGAGGTCATGGCTGCGGGGGCTCACATGGAGGTGATCGAGGAGGGGCAGATTCAGGCCCTGGCTCAACAGGCGGCGAGCGTGGCCGGTGGAAACAGGGAGCTCGAATGGGTGCGCGCTCCGGAGCGGACTCTGTTTCGGACGGACGCGTTCGACTCCTCGGTGGACCGAGTCGGTCAGGTGCTCACCGACCTGGTTGAACTTTACGGTGTGCCCGGCCACGAGTGGCCCGTCCGTCGTTATCTACTCGAGAATCTGCCCGACTGGGCGCGGGACCGGGCTGTCGTGGATGACATCGGCAATGTCTGGG
The DNA here is from genome assembly GCA_002390225.1 of Gemmatimonadales bacterium UBA4456. GTDB lineage: Bacteria > Gemmatimonadota > Gemmatimonadetes > Longimicrobiales > Gaopeijiaceae > UBA2589. The sequence goes on from DGOW01000001.1 coordinate 55,509, forward strand.
TCGAGGCGGGCCCAGACCGGGACACGACCGTGTTCATGGCGCACATGGACGAGGTCGGCTACGAGATCGAGTCGATCGACCCGGACGGCACCGTGTCGTTCCGTCGCCTCGGAGGAGCGGTCTCTTCCGCGTGGGAAGGCCAGACGGCGCTCCTGCACTTCGATCCAGAGGGCGCCCCGAGCACTCAGACTGCTGAAGGTCTCGACGCGTCAGATCACTGGAAGGATCACTCGTTGTCGGCGAGCGCACCCGCACCCCTGCACGGGGTGTTTCTAACGCGAAGCGAGGCGGACCGTAAGAACCCACCGCCCGAACGGGCGTGGTTCGGTCTCGACCGAGCCGGGCTCGAGGGTCGGGGGGTCCGTCCGGGTCTCTCGGTGACGAGCTACAAGGAAGGCCTCCGCATGGGCAGCCACCGGTTCGTCGCACGGGCTCTTGACGACCGTGCTGGCACGGCCGCGCTTCTCCTGGCTATCAACGAGATCGACCCCGATGCACTGCCGGGGAAGGTGATCTTCGCCTGGTCGGTGCATGAAGAGGGCGGGCTCATCGGCGCTGGCGCCATGGCCCGTCGCTTTGCGCGCAGCACGCGCCGGATCTACTCGATTGACACCTTCGTCTCATCCGACACCCCGCTGGAGTCTCCTCACTTCGCGTATGCCCCGCTCGGTGACGGCCCGGTACTACGCGCGACGGAAAACTCGGGCGTATCCCCGGATCGTGAGCGCGCTCGCGTATTCCGCGCAGCGCAAGCCGCAGGTATCGAGATCCAGATGGGGCTCACCCAGGGCGGTACGGACGGCACTCAGTTTACGTACTACGGGTCGCCCAACCAGGGACTTTCGTGGCCGGGTCGATACAGCCACTCACCCGGTGAAGTCCTCGATCTGAGAGATCTTACGAGCCTGGCGGAGCTGATCCAGGCCGTTGCTCTCACGGGCGAGAGGTAACGGGGAAGGAAGACCGTCAACGCGGATGGCTGTGGGTGAGCCCGCGCTCTACCTTTCGCCCTTCGCTCGAAGTCTGAACCGTTCCGGACCGCATCATGAAACGCATTGCTCTGACTCTGGCCTTCGTGGCCGTGATGCCCTTCGCACTCTCCGCCCAGCAGGAGGAGGCGTACGATTACTGGCGTCCCCAGCGCGAGATGATCAGCCACGGTCAACAGGCGATCCTGATGTGCAACGGGCTGTTCACGGGTGAGCGCACCCTGGAACGGGTGTTCGATCAGGAGCTGGCGTTCCTGCCGCAGCCGGTGGGGACGACTCAGGGTGGCGATTACGTCGTTGACTGGGACCGTGAGGCGGTCGCCATCGGGGCATCGGGCGGCACACCGATCATGCGGGCCGCGTTTCGTGAAGGGATCGGTTGTGTGATTCTCTCGCCAGATCAGACGTTCGAGGACATTGACGACCTCCCGGAGTTAACGATGGCTCCCCCTCCGGGTGATGCGGCGGAGATCGCATGGCCAGACGGGGATCTCGTCGAGGATATCTCGCTCTCGCCGGGCGTCGACGCTGACGCGCTTCAGGCGGCGTCGGACTGGGCATTCGACCGTGAATCACCGGAACAGGTGACGCTGTCGCTGATGGTCGTCCACGAGGGCCGGATCATCCACGAGCGCTACGCCCCGGGCGTGGACGTGACGACGAAGACCCGGACGTGGTCGACCGCGAAGAGCATTGCGGTCACCATGATCGGCATGCTGGTGGACGAAGGGGCAATGTCTCTCGACGAGCCGCTCGGTTTCGAGTGGCTGCCCGAGGCTCGCTCTCCCGAAGCCGATCCGCGCAACGACATCACGCTGCGCCATGTTCTAAACATGTCGAGCGGGCTCGAGACTGTAGATAATCAGGGGCTCGAATACGCGATCGGCTCGGGGCTGTCCTACTGGGCAGGTGCCAGCTCGGTCGACGGAGCGCGCAGTCGTGCGCTGACCCGCGAGCCAGGCACGTTCTGGGACTACGAGAACTACGATACCTTGCTCGGCGTGTACGCGATGAAGCTCGCGCTTGGAGATGACCAGACCTACGCCGAGTTCCCGCGCCGCCGCCTGCTGGACAGGATCGGAATGCGAAACACGCTGCTGAGTACGGATCGTTTCGGCGACTTCATTCTCAGCAGTCAGGTCTACACCAATGCGCGCGACCTCGCGCGCTTCGGCCTGCTCTATCTGAACGGAGGAGTCTGGCACGGAGAGCGTCTGATCTCCGAAGACTGGATCGAGTTCACCCGAACACCGGCGCCCGCGACAGCAGACACCGGCAACTTCTACGGAGGTCAGTGGTGGCTGGTGCCGGACGGACGGGATGATGTGCCGAAGACAGCCTACTCGACAGCGGGCAATCGAGGACAGTACGTGATCGTAGTCCCCGGTCAGGACCTGGTGATCGTGCGCCGCGGCCTCGATTACGGGCGCCAGGGGTTCAATCGGTGGGATCTCGCACGCGAGGTTCTCAAGGCATTCGATCGCGTCTCGGACGACCGGTAGAACTTCCGTCGATCTGAGGGATACCTAGCGTGGCCTGCTCGCACTACACGCACTGAATGTTTAAGACCGGCTACATTCTCACCCCGAAACACGACCTGGTCTGGTTTCTGGGGCTCCCATTCCTGGCCGTCGCGCTCGCGCTCGGGTTCCAGGCGTGGTTGCCGTATGTCGCGGTGGCCTCCATCAATCTCTGGATCACGATCCCGCACCATTATGCCGGGTGGGTGCGCTCATACGGTATGCCCGATGTCTGGGACCGATTCAAAGACCGGCTGATCATTGGTCCGGTCGTCATCATCGGGTTCACGGTCATGGGCCTGCAGTTCGCTCCGATCTCGCTGCTCCTGCTGGTCACGGCGTGGGACCATCAGCACAGCATCATGCAGCAGCATGGCCTTGCGCGGATCTACGACTTCAAGGCCGGGGCAGGGCTTAAGCAAACGCGTCGCTACGACCTCGCGCTTCACTGCGTGTTGTACTCGTACATGTTCCTGAACGCACCGATGTTCAAGTTCCTGTGGATTCGTGAGCTCCATCGCATGCGCGTGCCGCTGTCCGTTCCCTTCGTGGACAGCCTGCTGATGGTCAGCCAGATCGTACTGGTCGGCTATGTGCTTGTGTACTTGTGGCACGTGTGGAGGACGCACCAGGAAGGCGCGATCATCAATCCGGTGAAGTACGCGTTCATCTTCGCCAGCTACTTCCTCTGGTACTTCGTCGCGTGGAACACCAATTCGATTCTGCTCCACGCCGTGGCCCACCGCCTCATGCACGGAGTGCAGTACATCGTCATGGTGTACTCCTTCATGCGGAAAAGTCAGGAGAAGGGCACGTTCCGGGTGGGTTTCTGGAGCAAGCTGACCGGACCCGGGCACCTGCGCTGGTTCCTCGCAGGCGGTGTGGTCTACGCGGTACTGTTCCAGCTGGTCATCAACCGTCCACTCGACGAGTTCGGCTTCGGCGTGGTGAACTTCGCGCCCTATCCTGCGATCGAGGAGTTCGGCGTGCCGGCGATGGACTACGCGAGCGGGTACGCGCTCTTTTCACAGATGATGATCTACGCCTACGGTCTGATGCATTACTATCTCGATTCGTTCATCTGGAAGGTCACCGACAAGCAGACGCAGACGGGGCTCTAGTCTGCTGAGGAGGTTCCATGGCCCTCGCGCCTGACAACACGCCTTGGTACCGACGCTTTCGTATGCTGTTCATCGTGTACCTGCTCGGACTCTTCTTTGGCGGGCGAGAATTCCTGATTGCGCGGTCCGGTACCGAGGTGGACCCGGGCTCCGAAGAATGGTCGCGCATGGCCGAGGTCATCGCCGAGCTCAATCCGGCAGACGCCGACACGGACTTCCTCCTCGCGATGGAGGCGCTCCAGGAAGGCGACGAGGTCGGGTACATCGAGCACATGGAGACGGCGCTCGGCAAGGGCGTCAAGCACAACAACTTCCTGCTCGCCGAATATGCGCATCACCTCATCCGCATCCAGGCCCCCTTCGAGAACATCGATGTCGCGCTGAACACGTGGCGGAAGAATCACCAGCTTTCGTTCGAGATCGTAACCCTTCCGCTGGGGCGGGGGCCGTCGAGCCAGCAGGACTATGACGCCATCCGGCGAGAACTCGACGCCCTCGACTGGATCTACAAATGGGAACTTCAGGAGCCCGCGGCGGAAGCCTCGCAGTGGCTGCTTCTCTTCCAGTTCGAGCCCGCGAAAGAGGCCGTCATCCGCGATGTGACCGAGGCCATCTCCATTCTTGGACTGCCGCCTGAAGTTCGTTCCCGTTTACGCGTGCGATGCACCAGCTGGACTGACTGCCAGTCGCAGGCACGCTGACGACTGATCGCCTGCAGCACGTTGCGCAGTCCGCCCCACGACTACCTCGGTTCGACCAGACCAGAGGTGAGAGGCACCGGCGTCATCAATTTGTAGATGGGAGCAAGTGGAGGCTCGGCGGCGTTGACCGTACTGCCGGGACGTGGCACCCAAGCGTCCATGCGGTTCCAGTAGACGACGTTGTCCTCAGTTTCCACCTCGAGCATGTGGGTCACAAGCCGACCGAGATACTGGGCGGTTGGGACGACATAGGTCCCGACTGGGAAGTCACGGGTCTGCGTGATGACCTCGCCAACCTGAATGCGCGTGACGGCCTGGTGGTTGTATTGCCGCTCGTGCAAGACGTCCGCCACCGTGTATGCCTGAATCTCGAGCGTCGCGGGCTCGATGAGTCGTTCGACGGTGATGCCGTGCCTCAGCAGGAGCGCTACGGCGTCCTCCGCGTCGCGGGGCAGCATGTATGCCCAAGGCCGATCACGCAGCGTGACTGCCACCGGTTTCTTCATGAGTCGGGCGTCTGTGACCTGGATGGTGTCGACTGTCATGCCGGGCTCGTCATTGAAACCGCCGCCGCGCACGATCTCGTAATCGACGAGGTAGTCCTCCGCTGCGTATTCCATCTCGACTGCGATCTGGCCCCGTGGCTCGGCACCCATGGCGATCGTTTCTGCCCGGGCGTCCTCGATGGTGCGTACGAGCTGGCCTGCGTTCGTGACGACCCACTCGGCGACCGAGAGATAACCGAGGTAGCCAGCACGCGCGCCCACCTCGAGCTCCTGGCTGGGCGCCTCGAAGAGGATCCCTACGGAGTTGACGATGCCGCCGTAATTCCGCCCGATGCGCACTTGCGATCCACCGGTATTCCACTGCTCTTCGTTTCCGCGCTGGTAGTACCAGGACTTCATCCCCTCGCCCTCGAGCTTTGCGTCGATGGACGGGAAGATTTCGTTGTCACAGAGCAGCGTGAGCTCGATCGCGGAGTCGTAGTGGCTCGTGCACTGGTAGTTGAGGTTGTACGGCCGTGCGCCTCCGTTGTGGCCATCGATGAAAAGGTGAGGCCGCCACTCCGTGATGAGGTTCTGCACGTAGGACTGGATCGTCGGGTGCTCGAGCTTCACATAGTCACGATTCAGATCGATTCCCCACGAATTGCCACGCTGCCCTCGCTCCGAGCCTTCGAACCCATCCGGATTGATCTGCGGTGCGACGAGGATCGTCACCTCGTCCAGGAGTGCGTTGGCCGAGGTGCCGGGAGTTGCGAGATCCCGCATGAGCACGAGCAGGCCCTCACGGAAGGTGCGTTCACCGCCATGTACGTTGGCCGCAAAGAGGATGACCGGGCGATCCAGCGCCATCGCCTCCCACGGTTCCGAAATCAGTGGACGCGAGAAGATCGCGTACGGAAGCTTCCGGCCCTCACGGGTCTCACCATAAGTCCCGAGGCGCATATCTGAAGAACGTCCACGCAGTTGCTCGAGGTAATCCCACATCTCAAGGTGTCGCGTATGCGCTGTGAAGCCGTTCATCTCGGCCGCGGTGCGCGGGTAGCCCTCTGGGACCGGGCTCCACTGGACCTGGGCCTCGAGTGAGGGCGAGGTGCCGAGTAGCAACGCTGTCGCGACGACTAGCGACACGCGGGTGAGGTGGGAGCGCGATCGGGACATGATGGTCCTGGCTTCGTGTGATCTGAATTCGGATGAAGGGAAAGTAGAAACGGCACAGGGAGGCGGCGAGGGGGGCTCGCTCATAGATTCCCGGCGCCTGTTTTTGTTCGATGAGTGGAGGTGCCGATGAGTGGCGCGATTGTCGTGTCGCAGCTGGGTGGGCCCGAGGTGTTGGAGTGGGTGGATCAGGATCCCGGTACGCCGGGGCCGGGTGAGGTCAGGATCCGGCACACGGCGATCGGATTGAACTTCATCGACGTGTATCACAGGACGGGCTTGTACCCTGTCGAACTCCCGTTCACGCCAGGTTCGGAGGGGGCCGGCGTCGTAGAAGCCGTGGGTGATGACGTCGACGACCTGCAGGTCGGCGCCCGGGTTGCGTATACGAGTAACGGTCCGATCGGCTCGTACTGCGAGGTGCGGGTCATGCCACGGGGCCGCCTGTTCGAACTTCCGGACGAGATCAGTGAGGAGACCGCCGCAGCCATGATGTTGAAGGGGTGCACGGTCGAGTATCTCGTGCGGCGGACGTACGCCGTGCAGGCCGGTGACAACGTTCTTCTGACTGCCGCCGCAGGTGGGGTGGGTCTGATCGCATGTCAGTGGCTGAATGCTTTGGGCGCAAACGTGATCGGAACGGTCGGCAGCCCGGAGAAGGGTGAGCTGGCGAAGGCCAACGGCTGCAATCACGTGATCCTGTATCGCGAGGAGAACATCAGCGAGCGGGTCGCCGAGATCACGGATGGCGAGGGATGTCGGGTTGCCTATGACTCTGTAGGGGCCAGCACCTTCGAAGCCTCGCTCAAGTCGCTGTCACGACGCGGGATGCTGGTCACGTTCGGGAATGCTTCAGGCCCCGTTGAGCCCATCTCGCCACTGGTCCTTGCCAAGCATCGGTCGCTTTTTCTCACGCGGCCGAGGCTCGGCGACTACTACACCACGCCCGAAGAGACCGCGGACGGTATCCGGGCGCTCTTCGACATGGTGCTCCACGGGAAGGTTGGGCCGCACATCGGGGCACGGTGTTCTCTGCATGACGTCGCCGCTGCTCACCGGGCACTGGAGGCGCGGGAGACGGTGGGGTCCACAGTGCTCGTGCCGGGCTAGAGCACGGACCCCGACGAGCTGTCCCGGGGCCCTCCGGTACGGGAGGGCCCCACACTCAGAGGCTTGTGGTCGGTGGCGCGGCGCGAGCATCGTGTAGACACGCGGGGCTTGCAGGGGCGGAAGTGACCGTCCGGACCGCCGTCTGACCGCGAAGCTGACGAAGCTCTTTGCGTTCTAGCGCCTGCGCTGCTCCGCAATCGCTGCCCTCATCGCCTCGATTGTGGCATCGGTTCGGAACTCGATCAGCCGCCTGCCGTGCTCCAGTGCTTCGTCGATGGGCAGAATACTGATGTCGTTGATCGAGGCCTTTCCGGCGTCGATCCGCTGAGCGAGTCGCACGTACTCCGGATCATCGTTCATGATGATGGTCGTGATGTAATAGTCGTCGTGCAGCCCCTCGAGTCGCGGATCTTCATCGATTCCAAGCTCGTCGCGCTGAAAGGCCAGTACGTCCTGATAGTTGTAGTACTCGGGGATGTGGGCGATCACCACGCCGTCGTCCGCCCACTCCGCGCGAAGGGCATCGGCCACCTCCTGCATGCCACGGAGATTCCCGCCGCTGTCACCCATCAGGAAGATGCTGGTGAAGCCCTGAGCCCTCAGGCTTACGGCGTAGTCGCGGAGGACCGCACGGTACGTCTCCTGCGAGTAGCGAATGCCCCCTGGGCTGGTCGCACGCTCGGGGTTGCCGGGCTCGATCGTGACGATCGGAGCGACCAGCGTCTGCCCGAATTCACGTGCGATCGATTCTCCCATGACACGGAGCACATGGTTGTGCTTGCCCGTGGTCAGATAGGGTCCGTTCTCCTCGATGCCACCGGTCAGGATCAGCGCGGTTCTCCAACCGTCGGCGAGGAGATCTCGGACCTCGGGCATTGTGAGTTCCTCGATCCAGACGTTGTCCGCCAGCGCGATTGGGCGCGGGAAGGTGTTCATGTCCTTCATCTCATCGCTCTGCGCGGACGCGGCGTACGGTATGAGACCGGCGGTGATCACGGCGATTCCGACGAGCACGGACTTCTTCATCTGATTTCTCCGTCGCGACTTGCTTGACACTTCAAGGTGTGACTATGCACTTGTAACTCTAGCTCTACCATCCCCAGAAGAAGACACAACGAGTCCGGGGCAGTGGTTTCTGTCTGAGGCCACGCAGGCGTTGATCGACGTTGACGCAGGTATGATATGATCACCCGTCGGAGGTGGTCGACTGGAAGAGGTCGACCGCCTCAGCGCGTTGACGCGGTGACGCGTTCCGAAAGACAGTAGGTTCCGATTCTCACTGCTTCGGTCGATCCGCGACATGTTCGAGGGTCCCGGCCGACGCTTCATGCGAAGCAAAGAAGGACGTTCGATGAAGAAGATGTGGTTCACGCTCGCCGTGATTGGCTTGGGAGCGGCTCCGGCCATACAGGCTCAGACCTTCCCGACCGCCGACCCTGTGATCCGCCAGATGTGGCAGCAGGGCATGGGGGACGGGTCGCAGGTGTACCCTCTCGCGCAGACTCTGATGGACTCGATCGGGCCACGCCTGACGGGCACCCCCGGATACGTGCGTGCGGCCGAATGGCTCGAGAGTCTGTATGACTCCTGGGATGTCGACGTCGAAAGACACGAGTACGGGACGTGGCGAGGCTGGGAGCGTGGTATCACCCACGTGGACCTGATCGAACCGCGTGTCCGCACGCTCAATGCCACAATGATGGCATGGAGTCCAGGCAGTGGCGGCGTGATCGATGCGGAGGTGATCGCCTTGCCGACCCTGACGAGTGAGGCCGACGTCGAGGCCTGGCTTCCTCAGGTCGCCGGTAAGGTTGTGGCGATCTCCTTCCCGGAGCCGACGTGTCGTGCCCCCGAGTCGTGGGAGGCGCGCGCTACGCCCGCTTCGTACGAGCGCATGCAGGCGGAGCGGAGTGCGGCCGAGCAGTCGTGGACCCGTTCACTCCTGATGGCGGCGGGGATGCAGCAGGGAAGCGGAAGAGGTGCGGAGGCCGTTTTGGCTCAGCGCCTCGAGCAGGCGGGAGCCGCAGCTGTGTTCCGGGCGCTTTGGTCTGATGGATGGGGTGCTGACAAGATCTTTGACGCAAGCACGGAAGATGTCGCGACGATCCAGCTTAGCTGTGAGGACTACGGTCTTGTGACCCGGCTTGCCATGAACGAGCAGTCGCCTCATGTACGGATCAACGCAGAAGCCGAGTTCACGGAGACGGTCCCAGCCTTCAACGTCGTGGCCACCATGCCGGGGACCGAACTCCCCGACGAATACGTACTGCTCGGTGCGCACCTCGATTCATGGGATGGCGCGTCCGGTGCGACGGATAACGGGACCGGCACGATCATGATGCTCGAGGCGGCGCGCATTCTGAAAACGGTGTATCCCAACCCCCGCAGGACCATCGTCATTGGGCACTGGGACGCAGAGGAGCGTGGCCTGATCGGCTCCAATAACTTCCAGGCCGATCACCCCGAAATCATGGACGGTCTTCAGTCCGCCTTCAACCAGGACAATGGGACCTGGCGGGTCGACTACATCCGGATGATGGGGTTTGCCGAGGCCGGTTCTCACTTTGCGCGGTGGTTCTCGGCGATTCCACCGGAGATCACGCAGCACATTGAACTGGATATCCCCGGGCTACCGGAATCGGGAGGGAGTGATCACATGTCGTTCCTCTGTGTGCCGGCACCGTCATTCCGCTTCCAGTCCGACTACCCGGACTATCGCCAGTACACCTGGCACACCGGCATCGACACGTTCGACAAGATCGTGTTCGATGACCTGCGGAATAATGCGACGTTGGCTGCCATGGTCGCCTATATGGCGTCCGAGGATCCGGAGCGGGTCTCGCGTCAGACCGTCGAACTCCCGACGCAGCGTCCTGAAGGTCCGATGCGTGTGTCGCGGAGGACTCAAAACGCCCCTTCGATCGGCCAGTGGCCGCAGTGCCGAACACCGCGACGGAGCTTCAATAATTAGGCCGCACGCGCGGGCTTGAGTTCAGCGCTCGGACTCAGGGGGCGGGCCTGTCCGGGCCCGCCCCCTTTTTGACACCGAGTCCAGGCAGGTGCTGACAGCGAGCGGGAATGTCAGGAAGACTAGGACTCGAGGGGGCTGACGATCCTTTTTGACCATGGCTGCCGGACGAGTCGTCGAGCCCGTGCGATTGCTGACCGAGAACAGTGCGCGTATGCTCGCGCGATGCACCCCCGCGCACTTGCCCGGCTCGCGGTCGTTCTGATCACGCTGCTCGCTTCCCTCCACCCGAACCTCGTCTCGGGTCAGCGTATCGAGCGTATCCCCGAATCTCTGATCCGGGATGTCATGCCGGGGGCTGATCGCTTCGGTGAGGTCGACGGCGACCCTCCGGTCATTCTGGCGTTCACGGAGTCACCAGACGACTCGGAGGTCGTGTTCGGCTACGTGTTCCTGACCTCGGATCTGCCACCCGAACAGTACGGGTACAGCGGGCCGATCGAAGCGCTTGTGGGGATGCGGCCAGATGGGACGCTCACGGGGATGCTCGTTACGGACTACAACGAGTCCTATATGCGGAGTATGGGTGACTTTCTGCGAACGCCTGGGTTCCAGGAACAATTCGCAGGCAAGCACATCGGTGAGCCCTTCCAACTCTGGAATGACATCGAAGGCATCTCGCGTGTCTCGATCAGTGTTCGAGCCCTGTCTCGCGGAGTCCGTGACGCAGCTCGTCGGGTGGCCAACGCATACGCGCTGATTGATGGGCCGGCCGCGACCGCTACCGAGGCTGTGGATCCCATCGGCATGTCGTGGTTCGACCTCAGGCAGTCGGGTATCGTCAAACGCTTCGAGGTGACCGAGCCTGGCGAGGGGTCCGCCGGGATCGGGCTCGCCTTCATCGAGAACGATCGACTCGGTGCCTACTTCCTCGGCGCGCAGCTCTATGAGCGAGCTCAACGCTCCGCGGAGCGACGTGGAGGTGCCGACAACCTCATGCTGTATACGATCGACGGTTCGAGGCTGAGACTGTTTCGGCAACAGGGTTGGAGTATCGAGCAGGACGGTGACACGACCGAGATCGAGACCCGCAACGTGATCTCGATGGGGCTCCCCTCGGGCGGGATCGTCTCGGGGGAAGCGACCATGGTCGGAGTCATGCTCGTCGACGGCTCGGTCGATCCGTCTCGCCCATTCCGCTTCATCTACGATCTCGATGAATTGGGCGTGCACGCGGTGGAGTACCTGAGCCTCGAGGCTCGTCGTGCGGCAGCGGAGGCGCAGGCGCAGGCCGAAGCCGCCGCTGCTGCTGCCATCCTCGCCCAGGCGGCCGAGCGTGCAGAGGCAGAAGACCTCGAGGAGCCGGAGGAGCCGGAGGCTCAGCCTGCTGACCAACCTGCGGAAGATACCTTAGCCGGGGGCCTGCCGTCCGTCGCCACTGAGGATGCTGACGCAGTCGACGTGCCGCAGCCGGCCGTGTCTGCGGTTGTACCGATTGAGGACACGTCCTCCTCACTGGACTTCGTGCTGACCGAAGACGAGACGTTGCTCCAACGGACCCTGGCGGGAGCGTCGTGGAGCCGCCTGGCTATGATGGCCTTCATCATCGCGCTCGCGTTTGCGGCGTTCTTGTCCAAGATCACGCCGCTGCGCTGGGCCTCGCTCGCTGTCACGCTTGTCGTTCTGGGTTGGATGGACGGCGGCTTTCTTTCCGTCTCGCACATCACCAGCGGGATCTGGACCGGTGTCGGCGTCTACCTCCGCGATCTCCCCCTGCTCCTGCTCGTCACGTTCACTCTGGTCACAACCCTGATATGGGGGCGCGTATTTTGCGGCTTTCTTTGTCCGTTCGGGGCCCTTCAGGACGTGATCGACCACATCGTTCCGAAGTCATGGAAGCGGCCGCTGTCCCAGCGTGTCCACCGGCGCGCCGCGTGGATCAAGTACGGGATTCTCGCGGTGATCCTGATACCGGCGATCCTGGGTAGCGAAGTGAGCCTGTATCAGTATTTCGAGCCCTTCGGGACGGTTTTCTTCCTCAGTCCGTCGTTTCCGCTGTGGCTCATTGCCGGAGGCTTCCTCGCAGCGTCCGTCGTCATCCCACGCTTCTACTGCCGCTATGCCTGCCCGCTCGGTGCGGCACTGGGAATCGTCTCCCTCGTGTCTTTTCGTCGCATTCCGAGGGTCGAGCACTGTTCCCTGTGCTCGGTATGCGAGCAGAAGTGCCCGACTGGTGCGATCCGCCAAGAGGTGATCGACGTTCATGAGTGCGTGCGCTGCAACGTCTGCGAAGTCCAGTTGATGGAACGGAACGGTGTGTGTCGTCACGACGTCGAAGAGATCCGGCCGCGTCTCATTCAGCTGAAGGTGAAGACAGGTGTCTGACGCCCGGTCGATGTCACGGCGTGAAGCGCTGAGGATTTCGGCGGGGGTCGGGATCGGTGCGGCTTTCGGAGTCGGTGTCGGCGTGGAGCTTTTGCGGCGGGCGGGTCTTCAGCGTGTTCGAGAGACCAGGGCCCATATGGGCACGCTCGTGACGCTCACGGTCGTGCATCCGGAAAGCGGTGCCGCGCGGGCGATGGTCGATCGAGCGTTTGCCGAAATGGAGCGACTGGAAGCACAGCTCTCGCGGTACCGTCCCGACTCGGCCGTCGGGCGTCTGAACAAAACCGGCCGACTTGAGGCCGCACCGGCGGCGCTGGTCGACGTGCTGACCCTGGGGCTCGACGTGAGCCGGCGATCACGTGGTGCTTTTGACGTCACCATCGCTCCGCTGGTCGAGCTACACACCGAGACGTTCAAGCGAACCGGGGCACTCCCTCGTGACGAGGACATCGAGCGCGTACTCGATCATGTCGGATACCACGGGCTGAGTGTGGCTGGGCGTCGGGTAGAGCTGGCGGACCCACGCATGCAGATCTCGCTCGATGGGGTGGCGAAGGGCTTCATCGTCGACCGGATCGTGTCACGACTCTCAAAAGACGGTGCGGAACGCGTGCTGGTGGATGCCGGAGGGGACATGGCGTCCGGCGGGGTCGGCGTCGCGAGCGATCCGTGGACCGTTGGCGTCCAGCACCCCCGACGCACGGAAGCCCTGGTCGGGCGGATCCAGCTCCAGGGCGGAAGCATCGCGACCTCTGGAGACTATCTGCGCCATTTCACCCCCGATCGGCGTCACCATGACATCCTCGACCCCCGAACCGGGCGATCACCCGTGCAGGCCAGTTCCGCGACAGTCATCGCGCCCAGCGCTGCCGAGGCTGACGCTCTCTCCACCGCATCGCTCGTGCTAGGCTCCGTCGACGGCATCGCGCTGATTGACGCGTATCACGACGCGGAAGCGCTCCTGGTGTCGAAGGACAACGGTCGTGTGACATCCCGGGGCATGGTCGAGCGTCTGGGCTGAGCTCTCAGACCGAGGTCAGTCCGAACGTATGTTTCAGTGCCGAGCGGGCTCCGTGGTAGCCAGCCATCCCGTGCACGCCTCCGCCCGGTGGGGTCGAGGCGGAGCACAGGTAGAGGTCCCGGCGCGGAGTTCGGTATCCCGGTAGTCCCCACCGGGCCGGACCGACCATCTGGTTCAGCGTGAGCGCACCCCCGTTCACGTCTCCACCCACGAGGTTACCGTCCCAGCGCTCCAGTCGCCGCGTGTTCCAGGACGAGCGCGAAAGGACTCGTGACCTGAAGCCCGGAGCGAATCGTTCGATCTGCGCCTCGATCGCGTCCGTCGCATCTCCATTCCAACCGTTCGGCACGTGACAGTATGCCCAGGCCGTGTGCTTGCCCTCGGGAGCCCTGGAGTGATCGAAGAGCGACGGCTGGGCCAGGAGGACAAAGGGGCGCTCGCTTACCTTGCCGGCCGCCGGCGCTGCCTCCGAAGACACAATGTCTTCCAAGGTTCCTCCGACGTGCACCGTCCCCGCCCGTGCAACCGCCGGGTCACTCCAGGGAATCGGGCCATCAAGTGCCCAGTCGACCTTGAAGGCTCCCGGGCCATAGCGCCAGCGGCCCAGGCGTCGTCGGAACGAGGCGGACAAGCCGCTGTCTTCGAGGTTGGCGACCTGCCCATGCGTCAACGCGAGAAGTGTCGCGCGTGCGGTGGGGAGAGCGGCTAGAGATCGTACAGCGTGGCCCGTTTCGATCACGCCTCCGATCGATGTGAAGTAGCCCGCGAGCGCCCCAGTCAGAGTTCCTGCGCCACCTCGAGGGAAGGGCCAGCCAACTGCATGCGCTGCAACGATCAACGTCGCCCCGACTGCCCCGGTCAGCGTGTGCGTAAGGGGTGTTCCTGCATGTGCCGCGTTCCCGGCCAGAAGGGCTCGAGCCTGGTTGTGTCGAAATGCGTTCGCTATTCCCGGCGTCGAGCGAATCGCGAGAGGTGCCAGACGCGCCATGAGGAGTGGCGACCTCGGTGGCGACAGGGGCGAGCGGAGCAGATGTGTGATGAAGGTGTCCCAGTGCTCGACGAACGGTCCGAAGCGGCGGATCCACGCTGCGCCGTCGTCCCCGAGGGATGCTGCGGTCTGCTCGATATCTCGCTCCAGAATGGCGGCGTTCTCGCCCAGCAGCGGATGAGCTAGTGGCGCGCCGGGGTGCACCCACTCCACCCCGAATGACTCGAGTGGCAGAGACGAGAAGAAGGGGGAGCCGATGCCGAGCGGATGCACGGCCGAGCCGACGTCATGGAGAAACCCCGGAAGCGTGACCTCTTCGGTTCGCGCTGCTCCCCCGACCGTTTCCGCGGCCTCGACCAGGAGAGTTGAGCACCCGTTGCGTTGAAGCTCGATTGCGGCGGCGAGGCCATTGGGCCCCGCACCGACTACGACTGCGTCATAGCTCATCGGTCGTCTGGGCGAGGGCCTGTTGTGTCAGTTCGTGTAGAGAGATCCGAACCGAAGCATCACTGTCGATGCCCCTGCTTCGGTGAGCGTGACAACGTAGAGTCGGTCGTATTCCATCTCTTTGATGGGCGTTCCCGGGTCGCCGCCGAGCGCCTCCACCATTTGCGGCGTCGTGTTGCTGTGACCGAGAACCAGATGCCGGCCCGGTATCCCACGCAGGCGTTCCGCGAACCCAGCCAATTCGCTCGGATCGTACAGCTCCATCCCCAGGCCGGTGATCTCTGAGGTGGGTGCGCCGGTCGATCGCGTGCGCTTGAAGTCGGTCGTGTGAATGTGCGTGATCCCCGCGTCTTGCAGGAGCGTCGCGATCAGACCCGCCCTCGTCTGACCTTCGCTCGAGATCGGCGGATCGTTCGTCCCGTCCTCTGCACGTTCAGCATGTCGGACCAGGTACACGACGACCGCGTCGGACTGGCCGACTCCCGGTGTCGGCACGCTGCCCAGCGCGAGAAGGGCGAGAAGTACCCACCGGAGGGGAGGGGTAGAACGGAACAGGAGGTGAAGACGCATGGCGTCGGGGGGATAGAGAGTCAGGCCGCCCCGATCATACCCAGCACATCTGTGAGGAGCCACCAGACGGCAGCAACCATGACGGCCGCGGGAACGAACCATCGCAGCCAGTGGGTCAGCAGCCTGTCCCATCCTGACGGACGGTCGCCAGGCCGTTGGTGCAGGAGTGAGCTGCGGTCCATGACCCATCCGACAGTGAGCACCGCGATCAGTGCGTCAAACGTCTGACCGCCCGAGCCGAAGGTGAGATCCCAGGGCACGAAGATCTTCAGGTTGATCATCGGCGGGATTGCCAGCAGGAGCGAACCCGCATACACCGTCCGGACTGCCCGTCTCCGGGTCCATCCGAGCACATCCGCGAAGCTCGCCACCAGCACCTCATAAGCCGCGATGCCCGCCGCTCGATCCAGGTATCCCAGTCCATGCCGTCGGCGGCCCATGAAGCCGGATACTCGTCCGCGGCGGCCCGTGTGACATGGCTCTGACGCGCTTGCGAGCAGTTGTTCATCGGGATGTGTGTCCCGAGAATCGGAATCTGGCGACCGACCGTGTCGAGGTCATATGAGGGTGTCATCATGGCCGCGACGATACCGCTCAGCCGACTGGCGAGCGAGTCGGGGTAGCACATGGGTGGTCGTCGACGCCATCTTTACCGTGAGCGTGGCGAGTGAGGATCGCCGTCGGATTCGTCCGGCGGAGGAAAGTCCGAGCTCCGAAGGGCAGGGTGCCGGGTAACGCCCGGGCGTCGAGAGACGACGGAAAGTGCAACAGAAAAGACACCGCCGATGACCGTTCGCGGAACAGGTAAGGTTGAAATGGTGCGGTAAGAGCGCACCGGGCCCCTGGTGACAGGGGTCGCATGGCAAACCCCACCCGGAGCAAGGCCAAATAGGGGGCGATGGAGCGGCCCGTTCCATTCGAGTCCCGGGTAGGCCGCACGAGGCCGTTGGCAACAGCGGTCCTAGATGAATGATCCTCCCCCCGCGAGGGGGACAGAACTCGGCTTATTCCGCGCGCTCACTGTGACGGCGTCCGTCGCGACAACCGCGGCGGGCGCCGACCCGTATGCGCCATCGGGCTACGAGGGGTACACTCTCGTAACCCGATCACCGAACATGTCTAGGTTCGCTAGGTGACAAGTACAACCTCTGATCCCGTGTGGGGCCCCGCCGTGCACAGAATCCTCCTCTCCCTCATCGCTCTCGCCGTCGTCACGATCACCGATCCCGGGCGTTCGGACGCTCAGGTCCGCGTGGAGGCGAACGGCAACCTGGGATTCACGATTGTGAATCCCGTCAATTGGCTTGGACAGGGTGCCTTCGATGCGGAGCGATTGGCTTATGGCGGCGACGTCGCCGTCGTCTTTGGGCGTCGCTACGGGCGAGGTCTGCAGCTTGCGCTGGATTTCGGATATCAGCACCTGTTGAGCTACAAGTTCATTCAGCAGGGTGTCCCTCAGGCGTATTCGGCCGATGTCTATCGTGCCGCCATGACGACTCGCTTCTGGTTCAGCGAAGGCCTGTGGTTCGGAGAGGCTGGATTCGGTGCGTTCCGATTCGCCGCACGGACCGATCCTTCTATCACGGCCGGTTTTGGTACCGCGTTCGAAATCGGTGAGCGGCTCTCCATACCGGTCCGGGCGCGCGGCGCCGTGGTCTTTGGTGGAACGTCTCAGATCGGTCCTGTCTGGCTGAGCACGGGCCTATCGTACCGCCTCAGCAGCTGACGCGCGTCCGCTTGACCCACCTCCGGCTTTCGCGATCTTCAGCGACCTGCGAACGGGCCTGGCCCGCGCAGCATCAAGCGCCCGTAGCTCAGCTGGATAGAGCGCGTGCCTCCGGAGCACGAGGTCACAGGTTCGAATCCTGTCGGGCGCACTAGATAGGCGCCAAGGTCCTTCGCTGGCCTTGGCGTTTTTCTGTTCTCCAGAGGCGAGGACAGCCGCCCAGAACACCGACCTCATCCTTCGTGCGTGCATAGCAAGAACGCCGAGGCCCTCTGCGCGGGCCTCGGCGTTCTTCGCATCTGTCCTATCAATCTTCGAACCCGGGGGGGAGTGGATTGTCAATGTCGTCCATCACCAGCATGTCGAGCGCCGTATGGATCCCGAATCCTCCGGGGAAGGTGAAGGTCAGTCCGCCCGATGCCCCGGGGGGTCGACCGCTAGCTTCCTGCCTCCAGACCGACCCTCTTCAACAGGAAGATCCACGTGCCTCCAGCTGCAGATGTCGTAGTGATCGGCGGTGGTGTGGCGGGACTCGCGATAGCGCGAGCCCTTCAGGCTCAGGGGTGCAGTGTCATCGTATTCGAGGCGCGTGACCGGGTCGGTGGTCGGCTTCGTTCGGTATCGGTCGGCGAGGCGGGTATCGACCTGGGGGCGACGTGGTTCTGGGCCAACGAACCGCGAGTTGTCCGCCTGATCGACGAACTCGGTCTGGAGACTCACCCCCAGTATCTCGAGGGCGATGCGCTCTATCAGGTGCCGGGAGGGGTTCATCGAATAGCCGGGAATCCAGTCGACGTACCCGCAGGCCGATTGAAGGCCGGCATGCAGGGTCTGGCCGAGGCGCTGGCTGGGAGTCTCAGCGAGGGCTCGCTGCTCCTCGAGCAGGCGGTTGAGCGGGTTCGTGATGGCGGCGACATGCTCTGCGTCGAGGGACCATTCGGTTCGATCGAGGCCCGTCACGTCGTGATTGCACTACCCCCGGTCCTCGCGATCCGAATGCTCGAGTTCCAACCAGCTCTGCCGGAGTCGATTCGGACGGTCGCCGAGACCGTTCCCGTATGGATGGGCGCGGTGACAAAGGTCGTCGTTCGCTACGAGCACGCATTCTGGCGCGATATCGGTCTGGCTGGGTCGGCGATGAGTCAGATCGGACCGATGCGGGAAGTGCACGACATGAGCGGCCCGGACGGTTCGCCTGCTGCGCTGTTCGGTTTCGTTCCCCCGCTGGCCCCGGGTGCCCCGACGGTCACTCGAGACATGGTACGTGGCCAGCTAGGAGACCTCTTCGGCCCAGATGCGCCCGAGCCGACTGAGGTCTTCATCTGCGACTGGCGTCTCGAGGAGTTCACGACGCCACCGGAGGCTGATGCGCTTCAGGCGTATGAGACGTATGGCCATCCAGTTTTCCAGGTAGCGGCCATGGGCGGGCGTCTGCACTGGGCCTCGACCGAAACGGCTCGGGAGTGTCCCGGGCACATCGAGGGAGCGTTGTCAGCCGGTGCGCGAGCTACGGCCGCAATCCTCCTGGATCACGGACACCAGGCCGACCCGAACTCATGATCACGCTGCTTCGGTCTCGACTTTTCTGGCTCGATCTCGCGCGCCTTCAGGTCGGTCTTTTCCTCTTCGGTTTCGCGATCGCGCTCATGCTCGAGGCGGGCATAGGTCTCGATCCATGGTCCGCTTTCCATGAAGTGGTCAGCCAACGTTCAGGCTTGAGTTTCGGCCGCATCGCTCAGGTGACGGGTTTGGTGTTGATCCTGACCAGTCGCGTCCTGCTGTCCGTGAAACCGGGGATCGCCACGGTGCTCAATATGCTGTTGATCGGGCCCTGGGTTGATCTGGTTCGACCGTTCGTCGATGTCACCGATGGGTTCGGTCCGGGGGTCATCCAATTTCTGGTAGCGATCGGGATCCTCGGGGTTGGTACCGCGGTCTACATCGGAGCGTCACTCGGAGCAGGGCCGCGCGATGGACTCGCGATGGGTCTGTCGCGTCGCATGGATAAGAGCCTCCGCGCCTCACGCATCGGCGTTGAAGTGGTGGTGCTCGTGCTGGCAGTCGTACTCGGCGGCTCGATCGGGTGGGGGACTCTGATCTTCGCACTTCTCATGGGACCGACGATGCAGGCATCCCTCCGGCTCTTCCGCGTCTCTTACGATCCGTCTCCGGCGTACCAGCGCTATGGGGAGCACCCTCCGCATACAGGCGGGGTGCGGTAGCGCGTTCGAAAGACCGCAGGTTCGGCAGCTGTGCCACGCCTGCGCGGGCCTTGCCGCACCGAACTGAGTCAGAAACGTTCCCTGTCTCGTTACGTGTTGCCGTCAGGAGCGTGAGATGAAGAGTAGTATCGTTCGGTCCTGTGCCCTGCTCGGCGTGCTCGCCGTGGCCTCTTGTGGTGCTGATGACCCTGCCGGGGTCACAGCTGACCTTTCCGACGTGGAAGCACAGGAACTCGCGGGCGTGATCTTTTCTCTTGGCTTCCTGAACTCACTCACCCTCGCGCCGCAGCCCGTTGAAGGCCCGGCGCGGGTGATTGAGACCTACACGGAGACCTTCCAGACCACGGCTGCTTGCCCGTCGGGTGGTACGGTTGACCTTGATGCTACCCTGAATTTCACGTTTGACACTGAAACCGGTGCTTCGTCTGTCGACTATTCGATCATCCAGACGCACAATGCGTGCGTAGGCCTGGGCGATCAGGGCACAACGTTCACGCTGAACGGGAACCCGAACATCGCCTTCGACCTGCTGGCTGACACCGACGTTCAGAGCGAGTCGACGTCGTGGTCGGGTGGGATTAACGGATCGATCGCCTGGGAAACCTCCGGTAGGTCAGGTACCTGCTCGACCAACCTCGAATACTTGGGCTCGAGTACCTCGCAGGCCGTCACGTTTTCCCTGAGTGGGACCATCTGCGGCGCCTCAATCTCCCGAAGCTTCGGTGTGGGCTGACGCGTCTCCCGATGTCAGCTGCCGGGGTTTTGAATCATCCGCCACAGCCAGGACGCCGAACTCTGCGCCGAGTGCGCCGACCCAGCGGACATCGGACTCTGCAAGACCGCCGTATTGCCTCTGGGCAAGTCGCAGCACCGTGGATGGTGAGGCCGCGATCAAGACGTTCGGGTCTTGTGATCGCTGTGCGACGGTTCGTGCGTATGCTACGCCGCCACAGGCACCTGGCAGATTAGTCGTCCGCACCAGGCCGGGTGCGAGCCCGAGGTCCGAGAGAACCTGCCCGACCGACCGACAGGTCAGGTCCCATCCCCCGCCAGCGTTGGCGGGTGCGATGCATTCCCACCCGCGCGACACCTCGCTGGGTGAGCAGGCGGTTGTCATCAGGCCAGCGATCGCGAGTAGCATTGTTCGGACCCGGATCGAGATGTCTCGACTCACTGCATCTCTCCGACGTGTATCAGGCTGTCGCCCTGATGCACCAGAGGGTTCACCGCATGCCCCATGATCATCCCCGACGCCCGTGCGGACTTCGTCACGTCCACGGCCATCTTGTTTCCATCGTCTTTAACGAGTGGTTCGTGAGTCGCTTCATCATGTTCAACCGGTGTAACAGCGGGCGCACAACTTAGAACATGTCGACCCGAAACGCCGCAGTGTCGAGCATGGATATCGTGATTGGGATTGCCGTAGCTATGACCATGCTCACCGCCGAAGACTCGCACGAACGCTGTCCACGGTCGGTAGGATCGAGATGGGGTATAGCTGACTTGTCGGGTTCACTTCCGATTGAGACCTTCCGCGTCATGAAGCTTCCCATCCGTTGGCGCCGGGCGCTCTCGCGCCCGATCGATGCCATTCCAGTGACCATTGGCACAGGGCCTAATCGCGGTTCGCGATGGAGTCTTCCTATCTCCGGCAGAGGGTTCGGCGCAGGTCGATTCGAGGTCGATAAGTTCGAGGCACTCGAAGCGCTTCTTTCCCCGGGTGACGTGTTCTGGGACGTAGGCGCGCACTATGGCTATGCGACTCTGCTCGGCGCGAGGATTGCCGGACCTGGCGGTTCGGTATGGTCCTTCGAGCCCTCCGCGCTCAACCGATCCTACCTCCACCGTCACGTGCTCTGGAATTGTTCTGACACGGTAACTTTGATGCCCTATGCGCTGGCGGACGCGGACGGACTAGAGGCTTTTGGCGGTCAGGGAAGCTCGATGGCCCTCGGGCTTGGTCGCGGCAGTGAGGAGGTAGGGGTCCGTACGGTCGGTAGCCTTCTCAAGGAAGGGATTCCGGAGCCGACAATCATGAAGATCGACGTCGAGGGGGCGGAAAGCCGGATGCTACAGGGGGCCATGGCGACCCGCGTGCGACCGACGGTGATGTGTTCAGTCCACGACTCGGAGCAGTTGGAGCTCTGTGCCGACCTGCTGAAGCGGGCAGGCTATGTCGTTCTTCCGTCCCGGCCGATCAGGGCCTTCCTGGACGGTCGGTCTCCCTGGCGGGGCGACCCGGACCTCGTGGCGGTCGCTGAAGGGCAGGCGCTCGTCAGGGCTCGCCTCGATGCGACCGAACTCTACCGTGGAGCCGAGGCGCTTTAGGTCGTACGGCCTCGCAGGTCAGTCCGCGTCGTTCAGCGTCAGCCGCCGCTTTACGTGATCCATGTCCTTCGGATCCTTCACGGAGAAGTGTCGGGCCACGTCGATGGCTTCGGGCGAATCGTGTGCGGCCAATCTCGCCATGTCGGATGGCACAAAGATCCGAAGCTCGTCCCCGAGGTCTTCGATATCCGTGACCATGCACATGTTCGCCTAGCGAGGGCCGATCCGGAGGAAGGCGCAGGGGCGTGCGCGTATGACTGTGGGGGTCTGAGGTCGGGTCGACGGTTCAGCCGGACACCGTGACAGCGCGGAAAGGTCGCCCAGATGCCGCGGTGGCGCTCGGCCTCTGCTATTCTACCTTCAATCAAAGTCCGGGCATTAAATGAGCCAGAGAGGTGCCGCGTGCCGGCCAGCACCACCACGATCCAGCAGGATATCAAGCAGACAAAGCCGTTTCGGTCGCGGAGTCAGGAGGCCTATGTCGCGCTTCTGAGAACGGCCGACGACTCGAAGCGCTTTCTCTCTCATAAGCTGGACACCGAGGATGTCACGCTGCAGCAGTACAACGTGCTGCGCATTCTGCGCGGCGCTGGTGATGGGGGCCTTCCTACACTTTCGGTCGCCGAGCGCATGGTTGAGCGGACGCCCGGCGTGACTCGGCTCATCGACCGCATGGAACGGAAGGAGTGGGTCACCCGAGAACGCTGCTCGAAAGACCGCAGGCGGGTCTGGTGCATGATCACCGAAGTGGGCTTGAGTCTTCTGGATCGTCTGGACGCCTCGGTCGACGCCATTGACGATGCGTTGGCCAGCGCCTTGACGGAGAAGGAGCTCGGTATCCTCATCGACCACCTCGACCGGATCCGGGCCAGATTCGCCGAGGTGGAGAAAGTCTGAGCGACGAACGCCGTTGACGGAGTGAGGTCGCTGCCGGTATTGGTCGCTGGACGCCTTGCCACCATCACCTGACCGCTCATGCGCCGTATCCCTCTGTTTCTGCTTGCCCTAGCGGCGTGCGCCCCGGTTACGTCGAACGCGCCAACGTCCGCTCCGGGCGCGCCTCCTCCAGCTCCACTGGGCGAATACGATGTCGTCATCGAAGGTGGTCGCATTGTGGACGGCAGTGGTAATGCCTGGTATCCCGGAGACCTCGGCATTCGCGGGGATCGTATCGTCGCGATCACGCCGCCGGGGGAACTGAGCGAACGACCAGCCCGTGCGCGCATCGACGCCGATGGAATGATCGTG
>DGOW01000054.1:0-6380 GCA_002390225.1 Gemmatimonadales bacterium UBA4456
ACGTGCTGGTGTCAGCGCGGTGATAAGACCGGCTTTGAAGTAGACCTGAAGCCCGATCAGGAGGTCGAACTGTCGACCTCGAATCTCCTTCATGAGATCGTGGAAGCCTACCCACGCCTGCAGGCCCCGACGACGCCGGAAGACGATGAACTCGTCAATGGCCGGGTGGTCGCGGACCATCAGCCACGGTACCGGCTGGATCACCCAAGTGATGCGTGTCTCTGGCCACGCCCGCTTGAGGGCGGTCGCCACGGGCAGGACGTGGACTGCATCACCAATCGCGGAGAGCATGACGATGCAGATCTCCTTGGGCGGTGTTCCCTGCCAGCCCTCGCCGGGGATGATCCGGCCAGGTCCCGGGCTCACAGGTCCAAGCCCCGGGTCGCCAGGGCGGTCATCAGCTCTCGAGCGCCCAGATGCTCGCCGGTCGGCGTGCCGATCTTCACGATCGACCGTACCAGACGAAGCTCCATGCGCTCGCCTGCCCTTGGTGAGGGGCCGTCGAGGACCCGCGCCCGGTCCAGGTCGACGACCCACGCGGGTTCTGAGGGGTCGTCGGAGAGCAGAATGTTTCTCGCATTCAGATCGACGTGGTAGACGCCGGCCTGGGCAAGGGAGCGGATCAGATCACCAGCACGGGCCATGCTGCGGAGCCAGCTCCGGGTACCATCATGCTCATGAAGAAGGGCGGCCAGGGTCCGGACATCCGGAACGACCTCGGTCACCAGATCGCATCGATACGAGAGACCGTGTACGTATATCGCGCCGGCCACGGGGGCCGGGGTCCGAATTCCTCTGGCCCGACTCGCCTCCACAGCAGCAATCTCCCGGAAGGGGCGGGGCGTGCCGGCTCGCATGTATCGGTCCTCCATGTGTAACGCCATCGCACCGCCCCGGCGGTAGTGCCGAACGGCCCAATGTGCCCGTCCTTCAGGCCCTGCAAGCGGTGCGGGCACCGCGTGGACTCGGCCGCGACCAGGGAAGTCGATACGGTCGCCCTGAGCTTCTGCCCACGCGTGGAGTGTCTTTTCGTCCAGGACACCAGCGATCCAGTCGAGCGCTCCTGCCCACGTCAGATACGCTCCTCCGACGCAGCGTCGTCGCAGATATCCTCTTGGAACCATCGCAGAAGCCATGGGGAAGTGGGACTCCGCCGTCAGGTACCGGTCTCAGCCTCCGGCACCTCGACGAGGTAGATGCCAGGCCCGTCGATCGTCTTGCCCTTCGCCTTGACCCGGAACGTGTACTGACCGGGGTGGGGGAAGAGGACTTCATGCATCGGCACGATCACGGGCGTCTTTGCAGGCGCCTCGAACTCGGTCGGCATGCGGACCTCGGTTTCCACGTCGACGACGCGTTCGGAGAACGGCTCCGTCTCGTGGTCGAGGGTGACTTGGAAGCGGTATCGGCCGAAGTCTTCGCGATCCCACTCGATCACGATCACCAGGACCATGAGGTCCTGAAGGGCAGGGAAGCCCGGAGCGGGAAGGGAGTGGAGGACGCCGTGGACGTCGAGGCGTCCGTCGGGCCTCGGCTGCGCGTCTTCGCAGACGGCCGAGAATCGAAGCTGCATGTGGGTCTCTTGTCGTTAGTCTGTGGCGTGGCCCCAGCCACCGCCGCCGGGTGAGCGGATGCTCACGATGTCACCGGCTTCCACCCAGAAGGTGTCCTTGCCCCGAAGCGCACGCTCTACTCCGTCCCGGATCAGCACGTTCTCACCCGTGGCACCATCCTCGCCACCCCGGGCACCGGACGGACCCCGCTCCCGGCGCTCACAAAGGAGCGCGACGCGTGCGGCCCCCATGACCTGAAGGTCTCGCCTGAGGCCATCTCCACCACGGTGTTTCCCTGCGCCACCGGTTCCACGCCGGATCCCGTATTGCGTGATACGGAACGGGTATGCGTGCTCAAGTGCCTCGACCGGCGTGTTCAGAGAATTCGACATGTGCACGTGTACGCCGCTCAGTCCATCCCCCGACGGTCCAGCACCCATCCCGCCTCCGACGGTCTCGTAGTACGCGAAGGGCGCACCCGTTCGCGGGTCGATGCCCCCTACGGTCGTGTTGTTCATCGTGCCCTGTGAGAGCGCGGGGATGAGTTCGGGCAACGCGGCCCCGAAGGCTCGGAACAGGACGTCGGTGATGCGTTGGCTCGTTTCGACGTTTCCCGCAGCGACCGACGCCGGCATCGACGCGTTCACAACGCTCCGCTCGGGGAGGTTCAGGACGACTGACGACATCGACCCACCACCTGCCGGCAGGGGCTCCCCCAGCAACGCCTCCACCACGCAGCGGACGACGTATCGGGTCGCCGACGATGTGATCGCAGCCACCGCGTTAACTCCCCCGGGCACCTGGGGTGAACTCCCGGCGAAGTCGATGTGAAGCCGTGAGCCCTGCAATTCGAGACGTGCTTGAATCGGTATGTGTCCGGAGCCGAAGCCGTCGTCTTCGATGATGTCTGCGCCTTCGTAGACACCGTCTGGAATCTGGTCGAGGCCGACCTCGACGAGTCGGTCCGCATACGCGATGAGCGCGTCCATTGCAGCCACTGTCTCGGATGTCCCACGTCGTGCTGCGATCTCGAGGAGTCGGGTTGCGCCCGTGTGTAGTGCGGCGACCTGTGCATCGAGATCGCCGGCTCGCTCAACCGGGGTGCGCACATTCGAAAGCAGTAGGGCCCAGACCTCGTCGTTTCGCACTCCTTCCCGGTACAGGCGGATCGGTGGGATACGGACGCCTTCTTCGAAGATCTCTCGCGCCAGAGGCATGGATCCGGGCGTCGATCCACCTACGTCAGAGTGGTGTGCCCGGGACGCGACGTAACCCATCAATGCTCCGTCCGGGTCATGCACGGACGAGATCAGCGTGATGTCGGGGAGATGCGTCCCGCCTCGGAACGGATCATTCAGACAGATGATGTCGCCCGGGGCAATCGCGCCGAGTTCCTCGAGCGCAGCGGCAACACTCATTGGCATCGCACCGAGGTGCACCGGCATATGGTCGCCCAGTGAGACAGCTTCACCTGACGGGTTGAAAAGCGCGCACGAGTAGTCGCGACGTTCCTTGATATTAGGTGAGAAGGAGGCCCGCTTCAGGGCGGCTCCCATCTCCTCGGCGAGCGCCGTGAACAGGTGTCGAAACACCTCCAGCTCGACTGCGTCAGGGCCGTCGCTCTGGCTCATCTTGGCTCCGGTTTATCTGAGAACGGATCACGATTAGGTTACACGGCTGAAACTAAGACGTTGAAGCAGCGCGCTGAAGGCGCGCACGGCACTACTTTTTAAGGAGGACGATTTGTCGCACGATAAGCTACTGGAGCGGGCACGAGATGAGCTTTTCAGTCATGTGCACCGTTGCGCAGTCCTACAGGCTGCTGAAGAAGATCAGCGGCACTGGATGGACGAGACGATCGACTACATCGGGGAGCGTTATCCCGATTTGACGGATATCGATCTGCGTGGTCTTCACGAGATCGGAAGTCGCTTTTGCAAGCCGGCGATTGCACACGGCGAAGCGACGACGCGCATGGTTGAGGAAGCCGTCACCTGAGACGCCGTCCCACCCTGCAGCAGGCAGCAGTTCGAGGGTCGGAGCGCATCGCGCTCCGGCCTTCGGTGCATTCAGGAGATCCTTGCTCGGACAGTGCTGTGGACCGTTTTGGTTGACGCGTCGCTGAGATTCCCTATCATTCCGGCGACTTTTCTAGTCTAGCAGACCCGGGAAGCTGTTGATCAGCAATGGGTTCCGGGGTATTCGGACGACGACCAGGGGCGAGAGCTTTGGGCAATGCGTTGCAGCTGGACAACGAGAAGCAGCTGCTGAAGCAGTACTACGCCGGGCAGCAGATGGAGTCTCCGAACGGGGGCTTCCTGATCCGTTTGGGTATCCGTCCCCAGGACGCGGGGAACGCGATCGCGATTTTCGAGTGCAACGTCTCTTGGATTCGCTACGAGATCACGATCCCCAAGGGTACGCGCACGGAACGGAAGAAGGTCAAAGACGCCCTCGCGGAAGATGGAGACCTTGGATGCCCACGGCACGGACCGAGTGTACGGCTGTCGCGTGCCGGCAGGAACCTCGTCTGCAGGGAGTGCGGCGTCGCGTACGCGAAGGTCTGACCCACAGTGCAGTTTATGGGGCCGTTCGGGTGGTGGTACGCTCCGACCGCGCACGTTAGTTTTGGCCTCACAAAGCACGGCGTGTGATCATCCGCGGCCCGATCCGGAGCCTAGTAGATGCCCGAAGGGTTCCTCTCCTCCGAGGAATACGACGAGCAGGCGCATCAGCTCTACAACGACGGTGACTACGACGCGGCCCTCGAGAAGCTGAAAGAGGGCCTGTCCGTCTACCCCAACGCTGTAGAGCTCTGCGTTGGTCTTGGCTATGCTCGACTCGCACGAGAGGAATACGCCTGGGCGAGACACGCGTTCGAGCGCGCCGTCGTCCTCGATGCCGCTCACGAAGATGCGCTCGTCGGACTTGGAGAGACGCTCCTTCGTTTCGGCGAGCGTGCCGAAGCGCTTCGCCTCTTCAATGAAGTGGCGGCGATGGGATTCGATGACGACATCGAACTCATGCTCACGATCGGGCGGGCGCTCTATCGGGCTGCCATGTATGCGGACTGCCGCGACATCTTCGCCAAGGCGGCGGCGAGTCGTCCGGACTCGGCTGAGGCTGCTGCGTCGCTGGGTTACGCCCTACACCGTCTGGGTGACGATGTGGGCTCGGGTCGACAGGTACGGCGCGCGCTCCGCTTGAACCCCGATCTGCATGAGGCCCGGGTCTACCTGGGTCATCTGCTCTATGACCGTGGTGACTGGGAGGGCTCCCTGCGCGAGCTCGAGCGCGTCCCACCTCAGGAGCACTGGGACCCGCTCGCGGTCTGGAGGCTCATGGAACTCAAGCGAACGCTCTGGCACATGGAGTCCGGAGACGCCCGCCTGGCTCCGTGGGAGCAGAGACTGAAGAAAATCGAACAGCTCGAAGATCCGATCGATCGCCTGCTGGCCGACGTCGAGAACCGGATGGGCGGGGGTCATCCAGACAACAATTTCGACCCAAGTCAACTCGAACTCTTCGAGCGAAAAGAGGACGGCACCGAAGCATCGCAGGTGATCCGACTTACCGATGGACACCGGCTCCGTGGAAACTGGAGAGAAATCGTCCGGCAGATTCGCGATCAGGCTGGCTTCAGGCACGAGTCGGTGCCGGACTACATGCGCCGGCTCGCGGAACGTTGGCTGGAGCAGGCCGGGGAGAAGATCCCGAGTTCCGATCCCGAGTCTTTCCTTCGCGCTGCGGTTGAAGCCGGACTTATTCGCTTGGAAGTCGAGGAGTAGTACCTGTGTCGAATGAGATCCTGGAGCGGTTTCACAGAGCGCTCATCGAGGAAATCCAGACCCAGCGGCCAGAGTATCTGACTGGCCCGTTCACGGTCGCCGAGATCTATCAGAGCCTGATCCCCTATAGCTCCCACCGTGACCGGATCGGGGTCGAGATGAACGGTGATTACGAAGACGCCCTCCTCCGACTCCTCGCCGGTGAAGGAGGCTTCTTGGTTCTCGACTCGGACGCAGCCCTTCGTAACCTGCGTGAAGAACTCGAATCGTCGAACCCGAACACAGGGCTCTACAGAGAATTTGCGGCCGTGGATGTCCGCCTCAATTCGGATGCGGTGGATGGGTCGCATGGAGCCGTCCAGCCAGAGCTGGCCTCCGACGAATTGGTGTTTCTCGACGACGAGCCCGAGCCCGAGCCCGAGCNNCTCGTACGGCTGCTTGCGGGCGAAGGTGGGTACCTCGTTCTGGATTCGGATGCCGCACTCCAGGCATTGCGGGCCGAGTTGGAGCGCGTCCACCCGAATACTGGAGTCTATCGGGAGTTCGCGGCGGTCGATGTCCGCCTGAACCAGGTCTATCTGGATCTGTCGGATGCGGCGATGGACCAGGTCCCTGACATGGTGCAGGAGCTCGAGGCGCAAGATTCGGTCACGATGACTGACTCGGCTCGAGTTGCCGACCTTTATATCGTTCCGCCGGGTGACGCCATCCTCTCCGATCCTGAGTCGATGGATCCCCCGGCCGTCATGCCCATGCCCGGTGAAGAAGCGCAGCTGTTCACCGAAGCAGAAGAGACCTGGGAAGGCTCTGCGCCGTCTCAGCCCACACCGTCCGGGCACGTTGGGCCCTGCCGCTCGTGTGGCGGGGAGCTACCTGCAGTTTCGTCGGTGAACTTCTGCCCATTCTGCGGCACCGACCAGACACTGGTTCTGTGCACCTCATGCGGCTCCAAGCTCGAACCGGGCTGGAGCTTCTGCGCGTCCTGCGGCACGAGTGCGGCTGAATCGGAGGTGGTTGAGTGATCCGATGGCGACGACTC
>DGOW01000054.1:6390-33764 GCA_002390225.1 Gemmatimonadales bacterium UBA4456
TCGTCGCCGCCACTCTGCTTCTGCTCTCGGGCATGGGCTGCAAACCGATTGACCCGACATTGCTCCCGGACGCTCAGTTGATCTCGGAGCTTGGCCTCACGGAACGGGACAGGGTGCATACCGTGTCACTGACGACGGAGGCAGACGAGCGTGCCGACCCCGACTCGATCATCGTGCAGATCGGGGACTACCTGCAGTTCGTTTCTTCCGATTGGCTCATCCACGAAGTGCGTTTTGACTCGGCTGAGATGAGCGATCGGACACGATCCTTCATGGTTTCGACAGACCAGATGAGGTCTCCGCCACTCCTTCAACGGGGCGCTCGATATGTGCTCTCCTTCGCGGATGCACCTCAGGGCGCCTATCCGTTTTGGCTGGAAGGGAATCGTGGCATCGGAGGCGGTGTGATCGTGGTGGCGCCACCCTCGGGCATGCCGTAGTCTGCCGGACGTTTCCCTGCCTTCGCCCTTGGCCCGAAAAGTCTCGAGATGCCCCGTATCGCGCTCATTCCTGGTGACGGAATCGGAGTTGAGGTAGTCCGCGAAGCCCGACGCGTTATCGAGTTCGTTGCCGAGGCCGAGGGCATCGACTTCGAACTCGTAGATTGGGATCTCGGTGCCGACCGTTTCCTGCGGGACGGCATCACCGTCACCGACGAGGAGTTCAGGTCACTCGACGAGGATCATGACGCTGTCCTGCTCGGTGCTCTGGGGGACCCGCGCGTTCCGAGCAACCAGCACGCGAAGGACATTCTGCTGGGGATGCGCGTCAAGCTCGACCTGTACTTGAACTTCCGCCCGTGTGTACTGCTTTCGCCTGAGTTCTCTCCCCTGAAGTCAGCGCAGCCGCTTCGTCTGGAGATCTTTCGCGAGAACACCGAAGGTGAATACACCGGGATGGGCGGGGCGATCAGAGAAGGGACTCCGGCCGAGGTTGCGATCGAGGAGAATATCGCCACCCGACTGGGCGTAGAGCGGATTGTGCGTGCTGCGTTCGAGTTCGCAGAATCACGTGGGCGAAGTCGGGTGACGCTGGTCGACAAGGCCAATGTCATGCGGTACGTGGGAGGACTCTGGCGTCGCGTCTTCGCCGAAATCGCGAGTGAGCACCCGGACATCGAAGCGGACGCAATGTACGTCGACGCCATGGCGATGGATCTGGTTCGCCGCCCTGAGCGCTACCAGGTCCTGGTCGCGTCCAATCTCTTCGGCGACATCATCAGCGACCTCGCAGCGGAGATTACGGGCGGAATCGGCATGGCTCCGTCGGCGAATATCCATCCGGGCCGTAACGCACTCTTCGAGCCCGTCCACGGATCGGCCCCGGACATTGCGGGTCAGGGAAAGGCGAACCCAGTCGGAGCGATCCGCTGTGTGGCGCTCATGATGGATCACTTCGGGTTCCAGGAAGCCGGCGAGCGTATTGAGGCCGCCGCTGTCGCGTCGTTCACGGCGGGACAGACGACACCGGACCTCGGGGGCTCTCTGACTACGACCGAGACCACGACGGTCATCATCGATCACCTGCGCTCGGCCTACTCGGCCAGGGCCTGACCTCGAGGTGTGATGAGTGAACGGCGGACGATCGGTGTTGTTCTGCTCGTGAAGAGCCATCGGTTCGGGATCTCTGTCCGGGGTGTCCGCGCCCGCTTCTAGTGGGAGGAGGACGGCGTTGTCTCGAGGTGTCCGCTGTCGACGTGGGACGCTCGGCTCACGAGCAGCAGTACCGCCGTTCGGGTGGCGGTCGACTCACTCGCCGACGAGTAGGATAGCGAGCTCCTGAGGTACGGCCCTCGGGCTCCTCGTGGCCGACACGAGTCGCTACATCGGTGAACTACGCGCAGTCCGAGGGGTAAACACCGAAGCTGATGTCCCCCTTTTCATTTCGTTCACTTCGAGGCTTCATGGCAACGCAGGGTCATTCACGTGAGGTAGTCGTCCTTTCCGGTAAGCGCACCGGATTCGGGACCTTCGGTGGCTCCCTCAAGGACTTCACAGCGACGGATCTCGGCGTGTTCAGTAGCACGGCTGCCATTAAGGCGGCGGGTCTGACCCCCGATCAGGTGGATCACACCTTCATCGGGAACGCACTCCAGACCTCGTCAGACTCCATCTATCTCGCGCGACACGTGGCACTTCGCTCCGGTGTTCCTCAGGAGAAGCCTGCGCTCACGGTCAATCGTCTGTGCGGGTCAGGATTCGAGGCCATCGTCCAGGGGGCCAAGGAGATCGTACTCGGCGAGGCCGATGTCTGCCTGACGGGTGGCGCCGAGTCGATGAGCCAGGCCCCACATGTGATCCGTGGCGCGCGCTGGGGCAAGGCGCTCCGCCTCGGGCCGGCTGGAAAGAACTTTGAAGACCTTCTCTGGGAAGCGCTTCTCGACACCAACTGTGACCTCACCATGGCCCAGACGGCCGAAGAACTCGCAGATCGTTATACCGTGACGCGTGAGGAGGCTGACCAGGTCGCCGTGAATTCCCAGCATCGTGCGCAGGCCGCGTGGGACAACGGGTACTTCGATGCCGAAATCGCCGAAGTCGTGATCAAGTCACGAAAGGGTGAGACGAGCTACGCCGCGGACGAGCACATACGTTCTGATACCTCGATGGAGGCCCTCGGCGGTCTACGTCCGTACTTCCGAAAGGACGGTCTCGTGACAGCGGGGAACGCCAGCGGCATCGGTGACGGTTCGGCGAGCGCCGTTCTGGCGAGCGCCGAGTGGGCGGAGGCC
Source organism: Gemmatimonadales bacterium UBA4456 (assembly GCA_002390225.1). GTDB lineage: Bacteria > Gemmatimonadota > Gemmatimonadetes > Longimicrobiales > Gaopeijiaceae > UBA2589. Next base: position 9,122 of record DGOW01000054.1, read on the forward strand.
AACGGTGTGACGCCGATCGGCCGGATCGTGTCATGGGGCTTCGTGGGTGTGGAACCTCAGATCATGGGTATAGGGCCCGCACCGGCTGCGTGCATGGCGCTCGAGAAGGCAGGGCTCTCTCTAGACGACATGGATCTGGTAGAGGTCAACGAGGCCTTTGCGCCTCAGTACAAGGCGGTCGAGAAAGAGCTGGGCCTCGACCCCGACAAGACGAATGTGAACGGTGGCGCGATTGCGTTGACGCATCCGCTTGCGGCGTCCGGGGCACGGATCACGATTCATCTTCTCCACGAGCTTCGGCGTCGTGGCGGCAGGTTTGGGCTGGGCTCCGCCTGTATCGGTGGGGGGCAAGGCGGGGCGGTCATCGTGGAAGCGCTCTAGGTCGTGAGGCTGAGGATTCTTCCCGCGTGAGTGACCAGGTCGGTGGAAGCCTCACGCGGGAGGAGTTCGACGCGGTGATACGTCGGGCCGCCGAGTTGGCAGCGTCCGATCCCGATGCCGGCGAGGGGCAGTTGAGCGAAGTCGAGCTTTACCGGATCGCCGGTGAGGTTGGTCTTTCGGAAGGGTATGTCCGCACAGCGCTCGCTGAGGTTCGCGCGGGCGAAGGAGGGGGCACGGCCCTCGACCGCATCTTCGGGCCCGCGACAGTGCACGCCTCGCGGATCGTCCCCGGGACCATTGCTGAGCTGAAGCTCCAGCTCGACGACTTTCTTGTCGCGACACAGTTGCTCCGGCCGGTTCGTCGGGCGCCTGAGCTGCTCCTGTACCAGCCTGCGCTCGACTGGGCGTCGCAGCTAGCCAGAGCCGCGAGCTTTACCTCGCAAAAGTACTACATCGCGTCGGCGAAATCTGTGGAGATCCGGTTCGAGAGTGTCGACGATGAACAGACATTGATAGAGTTTCTCGTGGATCCGGGGACCCGGCCGTCGGACATCGCCGGTGCCGTACTTGCCGGGAGCGCGGCCGGTGGTGTCTCCGGGGCTCTCGTGGGTGTGGCCGTGGCGTCTGTACTGCCTTTCGCATTCGCGGTCGGTGCTGGTGTCGTCGTGGGCCTGGGCGTTTGCGGTGGGGTGAGCATGGCCGCTGGGCGTGAGCATCGGAGTAAGGTCGTCCGGGTTCGGGCCGAGGTAGAAGGCGTGCTTGACCGACAGGAGGTCGGGGAGTCTCTGGAACCTCCGCCCGCCTCTTGGCGGCGCTGGGTCAAGAAGCAGTTTCACGGGGTAGCGCGTGATATGACGCGTATCGAAGAAGATTTGAAATGAAGATCACTACACGGAGGAAGCGTTGAACATCAGCAAGGTCGGGGTCGTCGGCTGTGGACTCATGGGCAGCGGGATCGCCGAGATCGCCGCGAAAAGCGGCTTCGAGGTAAAGGTTCGGGAGGTCAACGACGACTTCCTAGAGATCGGGAAGAAGAGGATCCGGAAATCGATGGATCGGGCTGTGGACAAGGAGAAGCTCACGGCCGAGGATCGCGACGCCGCGTGGGCGCGTCTAACGTTCACCACCGCCGTGTCCGATCTCGGTGACTGCGACATCGTCATCGAAGCGATCGTCGAGGATCTCGAAATGAAGAACGCACTCTTCGGAGAGCTCGACGGGCTCTGTGGAGAGAGCACGATCTTCGCGTCGAATACGAGTTCTCTGACCATCACGGACATGGCGGCGCATGCCCGGGCCGATCGCTTCGTCGGGCTTCACTTCTTCAATCCCGTCCCGGTCATGAAGCTGGTCGAGGTTGTGCGTACGATTGCGACGAGCGAAGAAACCTATGACCGTGCCTTTGAGTTCGCGAAGGCCCTGGGCAAGGTACCGATTGCGGCGAAGGACAACTCGGGCTTCGTCGTGAACCTGCTCTTGGTGCCGTATATGCTCGACGCGATCCGTCAGCTGGAGCGAGGAGTCGCAACCATCGAGGACATCGATACGGGCATGGCGCTCGGATGCGGCTACCCGATGGGACCGTTCACGCTCTGCGATTTTGTCGGCATCGATACGCTCTACAAGATCTCCGAGATCATGTTCGACGAGTATCGCGAGGAGCGGTACGCTCCGCCGCCGCTACTCAAGCGTATCGTCGCGATGGGTCGGTATGGCCGGAAGTCCGGTCAGGGCTTCTACGACTGGAGTGGCGAGAAGCCAGTCCCTCTCCCGGTCTGACGAATGGGTGCCTCCCCCTCGTGGGGAGGCACCCTCCGTCGACACTCGGCCGTGGCGAGCCCGCGGGCGGGTCAGCGACTGCTCGGCCTGCTCTCCCCGAGCCACATCATCTGGGGCGCAAAAAAAAGGCGGTCCCCGTTCAGGGGACCGCCTTGGACGTCCGTCATGATGGGACGCTAGCGGGGCTTCCGGCGCTGGCGACGACGCTCGCGACGAATTGCTGCCTCACGCTTCCGCTTGCGCTGCGCGCTCGGCTTTTCGTAGTAACGACGCTTACGCAGTTCCGAATAGAGACCCGAGCGCTGCACCTTTCGTTTGAATCGGCGCAGAGCGCGGTCGAGGCTCTCGTTGTCCTGTACGACGACTTCCAAGACGATCACATCCTTTTGTGTATCACTACTTTCGAGCGTAAGAAGCTAAATAGGCCTGCTGGAGTGAGCAACAGCGTTAGGGAAGTCGGCCCTCACGGTGCAAGGTGTGGGCGTAAAGGCGGTACGCCCCGGGGTGTTTCAGGAAGTCCCTCGCCCAGGACTCGAAATCCGGTAGGGGCAGTAACGCCTCGATGTGATCGACCACGATGCGGGCAAACTGAACCCTGTCCTTTGCACGGAAGTCGATCCGTTCCCCTTCTAGAATCCGATCGACGGCATGCCCGAAGTCATCGGGGTCAATGAGCGAGATGAGGTGGCACACCTGATCGATACGGTACGACTCATAGAGAGATCGCAAGCGTTCGCGCTCGTCTCTCGTGAGATCTAGATCGCCGGCGGTCCATTCACCAGCGATCTCCACGGAATTGGCGTTCAGCAGTGTTCGGAACTGGCCTCGTAAGTGCGTCGGGCCGTTGTCCCTGCGCCCGATTGTATGCCGAGCCGAGTCGAGGAGTCCCTGGAGTAGCGGTCGCCCCAGGCTGCGCGCCTTCTCGTGAATCTCCGCTTCCGAGCCTTCTACGAAGATATTCGCGGTATGCACCTCGTCTGAACGGTGCTCGGAGTGGCTCGGACGGAAAGAGAAGAAACCCTGCCATGTCGCCTCCGTTGCCTGAAACGTGACGAGGAAGCAGGCCCAGGAGTCTGATCCTTGTCCAAGAAAGCCGACGGATCGCCGTCGCTCGGACGAGCTGGGGGTCAGGGGGGGGGGAGGGGCCTTCACATCACCGTGGATGGATGACAAACGGTGCATGGTCGAGAGAATGATGCCCGAGCAGTGGGGGCGGGGCAACCACTCTGTTTACGCCAGAGCATTTTCCTTGCAGTCACCGTAAACAGATTGTTATCCTGAGAATCCGACTCTTTCTTCCAAGCAGGATCGAAAGGGTCGGATCCGAATGGAAATTGAGCGTCCCTGGCTGAGTGGCCGGGGCGCTTTCTGTGACATTACGCACCTCGCCAAGCTCCGGAGGAGCCGCGATGCAGCTTGATTCGACAACGACCGAAACGCGCCCGGAGGCGATGGGTGACGTCCCAGGTATTTGCGAGCTTCCGCTCACACGGGCCGTGGTTCAATACCGCGACCTCCACGAGATGGATGCCGCCGGTGGGCGTATCGAAGACATCGGTCTGGCCCTCGTCATAGAGGGCAAGTTTGCCTCGACGGCTGAGGTGGTGGATCTGGGAAGCGGAAGCGTGAAGGTGCTGGATCTGAGCACCGAGCTTGTGGTCCTCGACTGGGTGTACGACCCGACCATCGAACACGTCGCCGAACTGATTACCGCCTCTGCTGCTACCCGGCAATCCGAGGAACTCCAGTCATACAGTCGGCAGCTGGGACTGCGTGTCCTCGAGCGGATCGGGTTCGGACCACTCTCGCGCCCGACGTTTCTTCGGGTCGGATTTCGCGACATCTGTCGCGACCTGGATTTGCACGAGGGCACATCCATCCGGTTTGTGCTCGGTCCGGGCCGCCTGACGCGCGCTCACCTCGACTACGATGCCTGCGCGCTCGTCTTCAGGACCGCGTTCGCTGAGCCGGATGGCCAGCTCGAGCATGCGCTCAGCGTCGCCTTCCCCGAGGCCGACTTGCATCGTGAGGACCCTTGCTCGCCCACGGAGGCCGTGTCGTACCATGTGCGGCTACCAATACCCACGAGCTTGGTCGAGACCAGACAGGTACTTGGTCGTATGCGCCGCGGCCTGGCGGCGCTCATGGCCCGTTTCGAGGCCGACCGCTACGTATCGGTTGAGACCCTGATGGAGACCTTCGGTGCGAGAGAGACGCTGGCCAGTCTCCAGATCTACGAGCCTAGCGTGAAGACCGTCCGGGTACGTCCGCCGATCGCCGGATCACAAGTAGTCCATTGATCGCCCCGCTCATCGAGGTTCTCGGGACCGACTTCGACGACCTGCGGCGTGAGTACGCCGAATACCGCATGAGGCAGGGCCGTGAGCTCGTGTTCCTGCTGCCGCCGGATGCGGTTCGTCCACTGCTGCGGAGGATGCACCGGCAGGCCGTGCCTGCCGATCGGCTCAGGGACGACCCTCTCGCTGCTCTGGCCGACTACTGCGCAAACCTTCTTCCCCTGCCTCCGTTCGATGTGTGGCTTGGTGATGTTCGAGAGCACCCGGACGAGTACCTCGAGTCTCTGGACAGTCCGGGTGGCGCGCCAACCGTGTCGGCGCCGGCCACCCTGGACGCTCGGTGCTTCGAACGAGCGGGGACCGAGTGGATCGCGCGTCTTCGCGCGTTCCGGGATCAGGGCGCATGGCGTGGTTTCATCACCTTCCACTCCAGGGACGGCGATCCCGTGCAGCGTACCTCTCTCGTCTTCCGTGAGGAGGGTCCACGGGAGGTTCGAGAGCGTTTCCTCACCTTCGAATCGGCAGCTCTGGAGTCGTTCCTTCGCTCCGCGATGTCCTGACGGTTTATTGCGAAAAAGCGGTCAGGTATTGTCGCTCAAAGCTCGCTGCCCTGACCTCCCAAAGCTGATGTGGTGCTTGGACTTTCGCTGTGTTGTGGCGTCCGCGAGTAAACTGCGTCCGGGCTGAGGAACATTTGGTTTTCGATTTTTCGGCTATTTTTAAAGCGTTGCAGCGCAACGACTTAGGGATTTGCTAAAAATTCCCGGATCAGCCGGGGGAGGGGGTTGCGTCCCCTCGTGAGGCCATTTAGCATACTCCCACTCGAGGTTGCTAGCTCCTCCCGCCGCTCTCGCTGCAGTAATGACATGGCGAGGCTCGGCACCCCAAAAAAGTGTAACTTTTCCAAAATCAATGGTGGGTGAGGTGTGTCTATGTGGGAGACGCGTTCCGTAGAGCTCTCCGTCCGGCTTCCGGCGGACATTGCGGATCAGGCGGAACAGATTCAGTCCTCCGACCCGGAGTTTCTGAGTCGAGTGATTTTGTACGGGATGACGCGGCGGTCTATCTACCGTCACCTTCGTGAAAACGAGGGCGAAACGCCGGACCTCGACCTTCAGGCGGAATCAGTCCACGTGTAAGGCCCTTTTATAAGTCTTGCTTTAACAGGCCCGTTGGACCAATCGTAGGACCGGATCTAAGCCCGCTTAGACCGGCCCCTCCAGGGTCGACGGGCTTGTTCACGTCCGGTGGAGGCATCGCAGTGGACGGGGCCCAAGGCTCGGACGAGCCACTCCACATTCTGCGCGCGAAGTACCACGACTACTGCTCTGCTCAGGTCGCGGATCTGCTCGTGTATATGAGTCCGGACGAGATCTACCTTCTGGCGCACCGAGCCCGGCGTGAAGAGGGCAGTGCCGACGACATCTCATATGCCGAGATGGTCCGCATTGCCACCGAGTGGCTCAGTCGACGTGTAGCCCTGCCTCCGTTCGAGGTCTGGGTGGAGGATTACCGGAAGAATCCACAGCGTTATGCGGAATACTTCATGGGGCTGTGGGAGTCGGACGCTGAAGAAGGAGAGCCGGCTTCCTGACCGGAGATCGCTCCTAGAAAGGCAAGTCGTCGTCCGGCTCATCCGCCTGAGTCGCTGGTGCACTGCCACCGCCGTAGTTTCCGCCACTGTCTCGGCTACCGCTGTCGGGGGAACTACCGCCGCCCCCACCCGAGGATCCGAGCATGACCATCTCGGTGATGACGACGTCGGTCCAGTACTTCGGTCCACCGTCGCCCTCGGTCTGTGAGTACTCGATGCGGCCTTCCACGTAGAGGCGATCGCCCTTCTTTACGTACTGCTCGACGATGTCGACCAGACGACCAAAGAAGGTCAGGCGGTGCCATTCCGTCTTCTCGCGCTTCTCGTTGGTGTTGCGGTCGGTCCAGGCACGATTCGTTGCCAGTGAGACCTTGCCGATGCGAGCTCCGGATCCTGTCGCGCGAATCTCCGGGTCGTTCCCGACGTTGCCGATCAGCATGACTTTGTTGAGCGAACGACTCATGGCAGCACGACTCCTCATTGGGTACCGCCCGAACGGGCGAGACGGGTATCGGCACCGATAGATCGTTGCCGGGAACGATCGGAAAGTAAGCCCGGTTTCGAGGTTTTTCCATGAGGTTCAGGGGCGCTATGTTTCGCCCTTCTCTCCATCCGACCATGCCTTCCGGAGTTCCTTTCCATGGGCGATCTGACGTACATCAAGGTCGAGCGCGACGACGAGCTCGCGATCATCACCATCGATCGGCAGGACAAGTTGAATGCCCTCAACTCGGAGGTCGTCAGAGAGATCGGTCAGGCGTTCGACGGGGTCCGCGATGACGACTCCGTGCGCGGTGTCATCCTGACCGGGGCGGGGGAGAAGGCGTTCGTAGCCGGTGCCGACATCGGCGAACTGGCCACGATGAACTCGATGACGGGCGTCGACGTGAGTCGATCGGGGCAGGATGTCTTCAGGGCCATCGAGCTTTTTCCGAAGCCGGTCATCGCTGCCGTCGGGGGGTACGCACTGGGTGGTGGCTGCGAGCTCGCCCTGGCATGTCACATCCGCATTGCGAGCGAGAAAGCTCGGTTCGGTCTTCCAGAAGTCGGCCTGGGCATCATTCCGGGGTACGGTGGGACAATCCGACTCACCCGTCTCATTGGGCTCGGACGTGCGATTGAACTCACGCTGACCGGGGAAATGGTCGGGGCGGAGAAGGCGCAGACCCTCGGCCTGGTGTCCAGCGTTGTCGCTCCGGACGCACTCATGGACGAAGCCACGACCCTCGCTCGGAAGATTACCAGCAAGGGGCCGGTCGCTGTCCGCCTCGCTCTGGAGTCGATGTACCGGGCGCTCGACACCGCGACAGCCGACGCGCTGGGCTTCGAATCATCCGCATTCGGACTCCTCGCGTCGACGTCCGACATGAAGGAAGGGATGCAGGCGTTTCTGGAGAAGCGGAAGGCCGAGTTCAAAGGAGCCTGACCGAACCCCGAAAAGCCTGAGGAACAAGGCCGTTTCGGAGTTCTCGGCACTGGTCAGAGTCGTTAGATTTCCGCATGCTTTTCGAGACCGCCCCAACCTGCGAGCCGTGCACCTGAGCGAGCTCTCGCTGAGGCACTTCCGGAACCTCCGAAATCAGGAGCTGGAGCTGCCGAGCGAAGGTGTCGCCCTCATCGGCGACAATGCGCAGGGCAAGTCGAATTTTCTCGAGGCGATCTACTACCTCGAGACGCTTCGCTCCTTTCGGGGTGCCCGTGATGCGCAGATGGTGTCGTTCGGTGATGATGTCTTCCGCGTGGTCGGGACGACTCAGGGCGGAGCAGACGAACCTCGTGGAGCCCAGATCGCAGCCGCCTTTCAGAAGAAGGGCAAACGCAAGAAAGTGTCGATCGACGGCGTAGAGCCTGATCGGCTCACGGACGCGCTCGGTCACTTTTCAGCGGTGATCTTCTCACCGGCGGACGTCGATCTGGTCAGTGGAGGGCCGTCCGAGCGGCGGCGCTTTCTCGACATCGTCCTGGCGCTCAACGAGCCCGGATACGTCGGCGCGCTCTCAGACTACAAGAAGAGCCTCATCCGCCGGAACGCCGCGCTCAAAGCCAGGCAGCCGACGTCACTGGTCTCGGTCTGGGATCAGGGGCTGGTGCGAGCAGGCGCGGAGGTCATGGTCGCCCGTCGCGATTGGATCATGACCCGTGCAGATGCTTTCGATGACTACTACGCACGGGTCAGCGGCGGGCGCAGGGCTCGGATGACGTACCGGCCGAACGTCCAGCTGGACGACACGACGAATGTCGAAGCGGCTCAAGAAGCATTCCGGGAGGCGCTGTTGGGCGCACGAGATCGTGAGGAGCGTCGAGGGGTGACGTTGGTGGGACCTCATCGGGATGACCTTCGTCTCCATCTGTGCGACGAGGGAGAGGAGTTGGACCTCAGGGACTACGGTTCCGGCGGGCAGAGGCGGACCGCCGCGCTGGCGTTGAGGTTGGTCGAGGCGATGACCATTCGTGAGCGCCGAAGCCGACGGCCGATGATCCTGCTCGACGACGTATTTGCCGAACTCGATGGTGGCCGAAGTGAGCGGATCCTGGAGTTGATGGAAGGCGAGGACACTGGGCAGGTAGTGCTCACCGCGCCCAAGGAAGCTGACGTCAGGCTTCGCCGTGACGCACTCCCGCGCTGGCGAATTCAGGGCGGGGAGATCACCACGTGATGAGTGCGCCTCCAATCAAGCGATATGGTCGCGGCCACGGCGGCACGGACGGACAGGGTCGGTCCAAGCAGCCGGTTGCTCTAGGCTCCTTCGTCGACAAGATCCTCGCGGAGCATGGTGTGCTCGATCAGGTGCGGAGGATGTCCGTGCTGGACGTGTGGCCAGAGCTGGTAGGTGAGGCGGTGGCCAGGGTGACGCACGCGCGCAGCGTCGAGGATGCGGTGCTGATCGTGGAGGTCCGCAGCAGCCCGTGGTTGATGGAATTGAACATGATGAAGGGTGACTTCGTCCGGCGTGTGAATGAACACATGCCCGAAACGCCTATTGAACGAATCGTCTTCGTGCAGGCAGAGACTGAATAGACGCGATGCTGCGTCGTACAACGCTTCGGAGTAGAGATGGCGAACGAGAAGAAGCAAAAGGGTAGCGACTATACCGCGGGGCAGATCCAGGTCCTCAAGGGACTGGAGGCGGTTCGAAAGCGGCCCGGGATGTACATCGGTTCGACGTCCAGTCGCGGGCTGCACCACCTCGTATACGAGGTCGTCGACAACTCGATTGACGAAGCAATGGCCGGGCACTGCTCGCAGGTCACGGTCACGATCCATGAGGATGACTCGATCACCGTCGTGGATGATGGTCGCGGTATCCCGGTCGATATCCATCCTACGGAGGGAGTGCCGGGCGTCGAGCTCGCGATGACGACGCTCCACGCGGGTGGAAAGTTCGACAAGGATACCTACAAGGTCTCGGGTGGGTTGCACGGTGTGGGGGTTTCCGTCGTGAACGCGTTATCCACGTTTCTCGAGGTGGAGATTCGTCGGGGCGGGAAGCTGTACCACCAGCGCTACGAGCGAGGTATCAAGACGAAGGAGCTCGAGGAAACCGGTAAATCGAAGGGGAACGGAACGCAGGTCACGTTCAAGCCGGACGACGAAATCTTCACGGAACTCGTCTACTCCTTCGAGGTTCTGTCGAACCGACTTCGCGAGCTCGCGTTCCTTAACAAGGGACTCAACATCATCCTCGTTGACGAGCGCGCGGACGGTGTCGAGGAGTCGTATCAGTACGAGGGAGGGATCGCCGAATACGTAACCTTCCTGCGTGGGTCGCGCGGTGCGCTGCACGACAACATCTGCTACTTCGAGGCCTCGAAGCCCGAGGCCGAGATCGAGCTCGCACTCCAGTACGACCAGGGGTTCAGCGAGAATACGCATTCCTTCGTGAACAACATCAATACGCACGAAGGCGGGATGCATATCACGGGCCTGAAGGCTGCCCTGACGCGCACCATCAACGACTACGCTAAGCGCAACAACATCTTCAAGAAGGGTGAGTCGCTCTCCGGCGATGACGTTCGCGAAGGCCTGACCTGCGTGCTCAGTGTGCGGGTGATGGAGCCGCAGTTCGAGGGGCAGACCAAGACGAAGCTGGGTAACAGCGAGGTCCGTGGGGCCGTTGAGGCAGCTGTGAACGAGCATCTCGCGATGTTCCTCGATGAGAATCCGAAGGCCGGGAAGGCCATCATCGAGAAGTCTCTGCAGGCGGCCCGTGCACGGGATGCGGCGAGGAAGGCACGAGACCTCGCCCGGAAGAAGAGTGCCCTCGAAGGGGGCGTGCTCCCGGGCAAGCTCGCGGACTGCTCGATCTCCGATCCTTCCATGTGCGAGCTGTACTTGGTCGAGGGTGACTCCGCAGGCGGTTCGGCCAAGCAGGGCCGCGATCGTGGCTACCAGGCGATCCTGCCGCTCAAGGGGAAGATCCTCAACGTCGAGCGTGCGCGCATCGACAAGATCCTCTCCAATGACGAGATCGGTGCGATGATCACGGCGATCGGTGCTGGCATCCGAGAGGAGTTCGCGCTCGACAAGGCGCGGTACCACAAGATCGTCATCATGACCGATGCCGACGTGGATGGAGCGCACATTCGCACTCTTCTGCTGACGTTCTTCTTCCGTCAGATGCGCGACCTCATCGATGCCGGCTACATCTACATCGCACAGCCGCCGCTCTACCGGGTTCGAAAAGGCAAGCAGGAGGTGTATTGCTACAACGACACCGAGCGGGATGATGCTATCAAGCGGTTCGGCGGCAAGGAGGGTGAGAGCAGCAAGGGGATCCACATCCAGCGGTACAAGGGTCTGGGTGAGATGAACCCGGATCAGCTGTGGAAGACCACCATGGACCCCGAGGCCCGCACGATCCTCCAAGTGCAGATCGAGGACGGCGCAATTGCGTCGAATCTCTTCGATCGACTCATGGGTGATGAGGTGGCACCGCGCCGCGAGTTTATCGAGAAGAACGCGAGGTATGTGAAGAACCTGGACATCTAGGCGGCGTCACCGACCAGGTCAGACGCACTGACGATCCTGGCGTCGTCCCGCCGGGCCGCCTCCCGGCGAAGCCAAGTGGGTGTGGTCCGGCCCGTGAAGATGAGGCGAACGCGGCGTTCCCGGCCGAAGCCGTAGCGCGTCTCGCGGATGTTCCGGTCCAGGAGTTTCAGCGAGGACGGTTGTGGTGTTCGAGGGGGGCTGGCAGGCGGATCCCACAGGCACGAGCCGTAATAGACGGCTCCTGTGCCCAGCGTCCCGGCGACCGGGATGTCTGCGTCGGCGTTCCAGATTGCTCCACTCTCGCGGGCGTTGGACCCGAAAGTTTCCAACGCGTCAATCTCCATGTGTCGTCGGCACAGCGCGGGCATCATGTTCTGGAGATGGTCGCGAATGCCCGGTCGGATCGTCGATGCGTAGTGCGGGACGATCTCTGTGTCTCGCTCGGAGGTCCTCCACGGAAGGACGAAGCGGAGCCAGAAGGCGAGGAAGGGGTCCGTGAGGGAGTACCGGGTCGACCGACTGCGTGGCGCCGAGTCGAGCGAGCGACGCGTCTCGATGAAGCCGAGTTCGACAAGCCGCCCGAGGTACGGTGCGATCTGCCCGCTCTTGGTCAGATCGGGGATCGCTTCGGACAGGTCCGCCCATGCCGCCCCGCCCTGTGACAGTGCCTCGAGGGTGGAGACATAGCGGGTAGGGGTCTGAACCGAGCGCTCGAGCCAGCTCATCGGAAGGTCCGCGAGGGCTCCGCTGTCCGGAAGGAGCAGGCGGCGCACATTGGTGCCGACAGTGAGCGACCTATCCAGATGTGCCAGAACGCCCGGCATCCCACCGAAAACGCCGTAGGCTCGGATCTTGTGATACGGTTCGCTCCCGGGGAGGTGGGGAACAGCTGCCCGCAGAGGCAGGGGCCCGACATGGAGCTGCAAGGACGGGGTGAACATGTTGGACGTAGCCCCGACCTCAGGCATGGCGCCGGCTCGCCCAGCGAGGACCACATGAAACGGAAGCTGTGATGCCCGGGCCTGGCCCAGAGCGTCAGCCAGTCCTTCGTCGATGCGGGAGCGAGCGTCAGCCAGTCGATGGGCGTCATCCAGAACCAGAACGAACGGTCCCTGACCGGATGCCTGCTCGGCGAGCTTGGTCAGGAGTGCGGCCCAGGTGGGCACGGTGTCGGCGTCCCAGGCCGACTCACTCGAGACCTCCCTCCCTATTCGGCTGCTGAGGGCGGCACGGATCAGCGGATCGGGGCGAGGTGGGCAGCGGAACCTGACTCCAGCGTACCCTTCGGCCGCATTACGGATGAGCGTAGATACACCTACGCCCGGGGGGCCTGATAGAGTGATACAGCGCGCTTCAAGTTGATCAAACTCGGTCCGCAGGATACCGAGTTCTCTTGATCTTCCGGTAAATTTCACGGAATAAGCGATTGATTAAATATGAAATAATAAAATTAGCGTAAGATAACTTATCCTATTTTGGATGGGTGTGGGGTTGAGCGCCGCCGGGGGTCCTATCAGGTTCTGAGCAGTTGAAGTCTTACCCCTAATCGGAGTTCTCCATGTCCCGAGTGATCCCCCGCTTCGACACGTTGGCTGCGGCGCAGTACGACTCGACGCCGAGTGTCGATAAGCGTCACCGCACGAACCTCGAAGAGGTGTTCGGGGAGAATCTCTTCGGCCTCCATGAGATGAAGTCGCGCATGCCGAGTGCTCCGTATGAGGCACTCCTCTCGACCATTCAAAACCGGTCTGAGCTCGATCCGTCCGTTGCAGACGCCGTTGCCCTGGCGATGAAGGAATGGGCGCTCGAAAAGGGTGCCACCCATTACACGCACTGGTTCCAGCCGCTGACCGGCAGCACGGCCGAGAAGCACGATTCCTTCCTGAAGCCGACCGGTGACGGACGTGCCATCACCGAGTTTCGCGGAAAAGAACTCGTGCAGGGTGAGCCGGATGCCTCGTCGTTCCCCTCCGGTGGGCTGCGGGCCACGTTCGAAGCTCGCGGTTACACCGCGTGGGATCCCACGTCTCCTGCGTTCATCATGGAGGGCCCGGGTGGAGCCTATCTCTGCATCCCGACAGCATTCGCTTCGTGGGCCGGTGACGCGCTGGATAAGAAGACGCCGCTCCTTCGCTCCATGGATGCCATCGACGTGCAGGCTCGGCGAGCCCTGAAGCTGTTCGGCTCGCCGGACAAGCCCGTCAGTGCGACGTGCGGAGCCGAGCAGGAGTTTTTCCTGGTCGATGAGGAGTTCTACTACCGTCGCCCGGACCTCCAGACCGCCGGTCGTACGCTGTTCGGTACGAAGCCCCCCAAGGGACAGGAGCTCGACGATCACTACTTCGGCTCCATCCCGGACCGCATCCTGGAGTGCATGAATGAAGTGGAATTCGAGCTCTACCGCCTGGGCGTTCCACTGACGACGCGTCACAATGAGGTTGCGCCGGGTCAGTACGAGATGGCGCCTATTTACGAGGATGCGAACCAGGCTGCCGACCACCAGCAGCTCGTTATGTCGACGCTGCGCCGGATCTCGCGAAAGTACGGCCTCGTATGCCTGCTCCACGAAAAGCCGTTCCAGGGCGTGAACGGCAGCGGTAAGCACCTCAACTGGTCGATGGCCACCGAAGATCAGAACCTTCTCGAGCCGGGCGAAACGCCGCACGAGAACATGCAGTTTCTCTTCTTCTGCTCAGCCGTGCTCAAGGGTGTGGCCAAGCACCAGGACCTACTCCGTGCTTCGGTCGCCCATGCTGGTAACGATCACCGGCTTGGGGCCAACGAGGCTCCGCCCGCGATCATCTCCGCATTCTGTGGAGATCAGCTGCAGGACATCTTCGAGCAGATCGAGAAATCTGGGGAAGCGACCAGCAGCAAGCCTTCCGGCCTACTTGGCCTCGGCGTGAAAGTGCTACCTACCCTTCCGAAGGATGCGGGCGACCGGAATCGTACGTCGCCCTTCGCTTTCACGGGGAACAAGTGGGAGTTCCGCGCGCTCGGATCATCTCAGAGCGTGTCCTTCCCGGCGATGGTACTGAACACGATCGTGACCGAGGCGATCGATGACCTCTGCACGAACCTCGAGGCTTCGCTCGAAGACGGCACCTCGTTCGATCACGCACTGCGTGATCTCCTCGCTTCGGAGATCCATGAGTTCAAGCACGTGATCTTCAACGGCGACAACTACTCCGATGAGTGGGTGACCGAGGCCGAAGGCCGCGGGCTGCTTAACCTGCGCAGCACGATGGATGCGCTTCCGAAGATCGTCGACGAAAAGAATCTCAACCTTTTCGAGAAGTACGGAGTTCTCTCGCACCGCGAGCTCGAGTCTCGCTATGAGATCTTTGTCGAGCAGTACTTCATCGCGATCAACATCGAGGGCGAGACCGCGCAGTACATGGCGCAGACGATGTTCCTGCCCGCGTCGATCCGATACATGAACGATCTGCTTAATGCGGCTGAGCGCGCCGATGACCTTGGCCTGAGGGCCGAAGGTGTCATGGCAACCGCCAAGGAGGTCATCACGCTGGTCGATCGGCTGAACGAGACCATCACTGCGCTGGCCGAGCAGAACCAGGAGCTGGGTGGTGATGACGTCGTCTCGAAGGCAGAACACATGCGGACCAACATCGTCCCGGCGATGAATGCCGTCCGCGACGCGGTCGATCGCCTCGAACGCATCGTGCCGGACGACCTGTGGCCCGTCCCGCCCTACCGGGACATGCTCTTCGTGAAGTAGCGAAGGCGCGGTGCCCGTACCGGGTGTCCGGATGAGGAAGGGGCCGGCGGAGAGATCTGCCGGCCCCTTTTGCTCAACAGCCCCTGGCTGGCTCGGCCTCGTGTCGGCTAGCCTCCCAGACTCTCTGGCTCACGGAACCGGGATCAAATCGGCCGTGATTGATACCGGAATCACGTGACATTCGTCCTCGGTGATCTCCACACCAGCACGGGTCCAGGCCTCATAACCGGGGTGTTCTACCGTCACAGCGTAGGTGCCGGACCGTTCTCCCGCGCCCTCGAGTGTCGTGCCGTCCCACGAATCCGTGACGACTTCCACGTAGGCGCCTTCACGCAGTGTCAGCGTGGCATCCTCCGCCTTCGGAAGTGTGCTCGACTGATCACGCACGGTCACGGTCAAGCCAAACACGAACTGACTGGTACAGGCGATCGGGCCCCACGGGTCGCCCTCGTAACACGCAGTGACCGAGACGAGCACACCGATCGCTGCGGTACCGCGCGCGATGAACCGTCCCCATGTCCTCATCTAAGTCTTCCTTCGGGTCTGTTTCAGGAGGTGCTGCGCTCAAGCACGCGGACGCATCGACAGGGCGCTTGACCGATCATCGTACGTGTGACGAGAGGACTCAAGCTCAGGGCTTCGTCAGTTCGTGGAGGCCATCTCTCCCATCGCCTCGAAGATCAGTCCGAGAACCTCGTTGAACTGGTTGCCACGAATCCAGCGTGCCACGACGACGAGCTCGTTGGCCGGATCGACGTAGACCAGGTTCGATCCCGCGCCCGAGTGCGTCCATGTGTAGTCGGGTGCGTTGGAATACCGCGCGCCGTTCTGGTTCAGCATGAAGTTCATGAAGCCATAGCCCTCGTTCACCGCTCCCCCCGTAGTCGACAAGTCGATCCATTCTTCGGAGATGATACGCTGATCGTTCCACATGCCTTTGTGCATGGTGAGCAGTCCAAAGCGTGCGAGGTCGAAGGCGTTGATGAGCATGCCACCGCCCCAGTGACTGCCCCCGCTCGGCGCCTGGACCATGTTGCCATCCATCGTGAACCAGGAATTCTCGTAGCCGTGCCACCGCCAAGTGGGTGACGCCCCAATGGGATCCATCACATGCTCACGGAGCACCTTTGGGAGAGGCTGGCGCCAGACGCTGGTCGCCGCGAGCGCGAGCAGGTTCACCCGTGTGTCGTTGTACTCGTAGACAGTGCCGGGCTCCACGCGTGGACGCGTCAGCCAGGTCGAGCGGTCCTGGTCCGGACGGTCGGCCCACTCGGGCTTTCCCCAGAGTGTTCCCTCCCAGTCACTCGTCTGACGCAGGAGGTGGTCCCACGTGATCTTCCGGTTGTTGTCTGATTCGAACAGGAGCTTCGGGCGCCGTCCGTCCTGGTCACCGGGTTCACCATCGCCGGACTCCAGGACGATCGGCGGCATGTACGAGCGTACGCGATCGTCGACACTTCGGATCAGACCCCGATCCCATGCTAATCCCACAGTCGTCGAGAGGAAGCTTTTCGCGACGCTGAAGGTGTTGTCGACCTTCTCCGGATCGCCCCACTCGGCCACGATGTACCCCTTGTGAACGATCACGCCGCTCTGGGGCGCGCGTACCGTGAAGGGTCCGATCGCCTCCCCTCTCGGCTCACGCCCGAAGGTCATGTCATGGTTGAGGCTGAGGTCCCGCGGCGAGTCAGACTCCGCGGCGATGGCGGCCTGAACTGCGTCCGCGAGGCGCATCGGGTCGAAGCCGGCAGCAGCCGGATCGCGACGTTCCCAGTCGAGATGAGTTCCCGGCCAGTACGTCTGAGCGTCGATCGAAGCCGTGGGGGCGAGGGTCACGGCGACGGCGAACAGGAGGCTGGCCGCCATCGCCGGGGAGAAGGTGTGTCGGATCATAAGATGCTCGTGTGGGTTGGCGATGAGATTGGGACAGCCTAGGGTCGGCGTGCACCGGGCGCCACGGCCTCTCCCCCCCGACCTGCGGCGACCGTATCTTGGCGTGTCCGATCGGAGCAGCGATCAAAAGAGGGCATGACCGACACGACAACCGCGGTACCTCGTCTCGTCGAATCCCTCGCCGCGGCGTCTCGCCGGCATCGACTGACCCGCAAGCTGCTGGTCGCCCCCAGCTACGCTGCAGGCCGAGAGCTTCTGCGTCGCTTGGCGCTGGTGGGTG
This sequence comes from Gemmatimonadales bacterium UBA4456, assembly GCA_002390225.1. GTDB lineage: Bacteria > Gemmatimonadota > Gemmatimonadetes > Longimicrobiales > Gaopeijiaceae > UBA2589. The sequence continues at coordinate 26,075 of DGOW01000054.1, forward strand.
ACGGCTGGGTGGGCTTCGAGGTAGTGACGACCCAGAGACTCGCCCAGAAGCTCGCGCAGCGAGGCCTGGACGACGCGCGCCTCGATGTCATGGATCGCTTCGAGCAACAGGCTCTGCTGGACCGTGCGCTGGATTCAGCGCTGACGGCAGAGGAAGGCGTTCTGGGCGAACTCTCCGAGGGGGTCGGATTTCGGGAGCGGGTGCACGGAGCGATTCTCGCATTGCGGCTCGCTGGTATCGGTCCGCGCGAGCTGGATAATGCCCGGTTCGGGCAATGGGAGAAGAAGCTCTTCCTCATCCGTGTTCTTCAGAGATACGAACGACTCCTGGCAGCGCGGCACCGGGCGGATACTGCCACACTGCTTCGACTGGCGCTGGCATACCTCGAGCACGAAGGGACACAGCTGCCTGCGGTCCTCGAGGCGGATCAGCTGTTGCTCGTGCCCGGCCTCTCGATGCGGGGTCTGTCGGGCGAGTTCGTCTCGGCCCTCGCTGCTCGTGGAGGGCGTGTGCTCGAGACCGACCCGGTGCTTGGACTCGACGTGCCGACGTCGCTTCTTTGGGGGAAGTGTGGAGATCCTTCGTTCGGCTCGTATCTGTACGACCCTGATGACCGGGACGGCTTGGGCGGGCTGGACTTCTTCTGCGCCGCATCGATCGATGCCGAACTCCGGGAGGTGCTTCGGCGTGTCGTAGAGCGAGGGCTCGCGTGGGATCAGGTCGAGATCGTGGCGGCCGATGGGACTGCGTACGGCTCGGCACTCCATGCGATCGCGGCCCGCCTCGGGATCCCTGTTACCTACGCAGTAGGTCTCCCGATCGAACGAACGCGCACTGGGCGGGTCGTGCAGGCATACCTGGACTGGATTGAAGAGGGGTTTCAGGCCGCTCCGATCCGACGCCTTCTCGAGGCAGGAGACCTCCGGGCGCCTCGGACACGAGGAAAGCACGCGGCCGCAGCACTGGCTCGACGATTTCGGAGCCTGCGTGTCGGGTGGGGTAGAAAGCGCTACCGGTCTCAGATCCGTGAGGCGCTCAAGGGTGTCGACCGCATGGAGCCGAATCGCCAGGAGCCTGAGGCGAACTTCGAACGACGACGCGATCGAACGCAGGCTGAACTCGAGGCGCTCCGTTCTATCCTCTTTCCTGCGCTGAAAGCGACACCGGCCGTGCCCGATCGGATGGGGGAAGGCGGCGACCCCGTCTCACCCGCCGAGATCGCGCGAGGGCTCCGGGCCTTCCTGCGTCGTGTGCCACGGGGACGTGGGCCCGATCGAGGTGCACGCGAAGAGGTCGGTCGTATTCTTGAACGCATTGAAGCGACGCTGAATCGCCGGACCGAGTTTCGTGCGGCTGTCTCGATTCTCCGTCGTCACCTGGAGCTACGTGTGCGTCCCGAGATCCTCGGCGATGACCCGGACAGCACGGGGGCGCCCTGGTCGTCGACCGGGGGAGCTCTGCATCTCAGCGACCTGGAACACGGTGGTTATTCGGGGCGTGAGGCGGTCTTCGTTGTTGGGCTCGACGCCGAGCAGATGCCGGGTGGGGTGGGCCAGGACGCGGTATTGCTCGACAGTGATCGGCGAGTCCTAGGCAGTGACCTTCCCACGTCGGCCGAACTCCTGCGGGAGAAGGTGTTTCGATTTGCGGCCTTCTTCGCTCGGCTCCGGGGCGACGTCACGCTGAGCTTCGGTGCATGGCAAGCCACGGAGGCTCGAACCGTCGGGCCGTCATCCGTGCTGCTGCAGGCGCTCCGGCTGGCTCGCGGAGACGCATCTCTCACGTTCCAGGATCTGCACCACGAGATGAGTCGAGCGATCAGTGCGATTCCTCGGCGGGGGCGTCCGGCGCTCGACGCGGACGACGTCTGGATGCTGGCGCTCGACACCGGGGCCGTCATGAAGCAGGGCGTCGAAGCGGTGCGAGCTTCGTTCACCGAACTCGACGCCGGGCTGACGGCTGCGCATGAACGGACCAGCGGTGAGCCCGGTCCGGTGCATGGCGTGATCGAACCCCGTCCTAACGAGCTCGATCCCAGAACGGACGAAGACGCAGTGCTGTCGGCGAGCCGGCTCGAGGCGCTGGGGCGGTGCCCACTTCGTTATCTCCACAGCTCGATCCTGCGGATCTATCCGCCGGATGATCCGGAGCTCGATCCCGACGTGTGGCTCGATCATCGGGTGCGAGGAAGCCTTCTCCATGATGTCTTCGAAGCAACCATGCGGACCGCTCGTGTGGACGGAATCAAGCCGGATGAGCCGGCGTTTGAGGCGCGTGCGCTCGAGATCTTATCGGATCGAATCCAGCTTCTGCGAGATGAGGTTCCGATCCCGGGTGAAGGCACGCTCCGACGGGAGACCGCGGCCCTGAGCGATGACGTGCGCTCATTTGTCCGGATGATCCGAAGTGACAGCCCCAAGACCGTGGCATTCGAGATGACGTTCGGGCTCGATGACGATGAGCCTGTGACGATTGAACTGGAGGGGGGGCGACTCCGACTCCGTGGCGCGATCGATCGGGTGGATGAGGATCTCGCCGGGCTGCACGTGATCGACTACAAGACTGGAGGCGCCTTCGGCTATGGAACCGACGCGTTCGATGGTGGTCGGCGCCTGCAGCATGCCATCTACGCGCGAGCGGCGGAGCAACGACTGGGCGGAGACGTCGTCGATGGGCAGTACCACTTCCCCACGAGGAAGGGGCAGAACCAGACCTTCACGTACGATCGTGCGAAGCTGGCCGGGGTCGAGGCGCTGCTCGAACTCCTCATGGAGGGGGTCGCCAGGGGGCATTTCGTCCCCACGGACAATCCGGACGACTGCAGCTTCTGCGATTTTTCGGATATCTGCCGGGCGAGTCGCGATCCGTACGGGAAAACCTCTTCACCTATGGCCGAGTGGTCGAAGGAGCAGGTCGGTATTCCTCTGCGCCCAGCTGTCGAACAGTTGAAACAGGTGCGTGCGTTCGAGGACTGAGCGAAGCGTCTCCGGAGGAGCAGCGCGGGGCGTCAGTAGGGTGGTTTGCTCGCCAGGATCCTGCTGAGTACGTCCACGTCGATGTTGCCGCCGGAGATGACGGCGACGATTCGCTGTTCGTCGGGAAGATGCTGGGTGGCAGCGGCCACCGAGCTGGCTCCAGCTCCCTCGGCGATCACATGCGCATGGAGAGCCAGCGTGCGAATCGCCTTGCAGATGCCGTCGATCGTCACGACGAGGGCGCCGTCGAGCAACTCGTGCGCGAGCGGCCACATGTCCGCGAGTACGCTGCTCCCTCCAATACCGTCGACGAACGTTGGCGTGCGATCCACAGCTACGGCTTTGCCCGCAGCGAGTGATGCCGAAAGTGGCGCAGCGGTCTCGACCTCCGACGCGAACACCTTCACCTGGGCTCCTCGGCCTCTTACGGCAGATGCGATGCCACAACTGAGGCCGCCACCGCCGTAGGGGGCGACGATTGCCTCGACCTCCGGGAGCTCCTCGAGGATCTCGAGTGCCACCGTGCCGTTCCCGGCGATCACGTTCGGATCGCTCACCGGGTGCACAAAGAAGCCGGACTCGGATGGGTGGCCGTGCTCCACCAACACCTGCCACCATTCGTCGTACGGAACCGGAACGACGTCGCCGCCCAGTCCTTTGATAGCTTCGGTCTTCGCCCTGGGGGCGGTGTCCGGGACAATGACGCGACACGGCAGACCGAGTCGTCGCGCCGCGAAGGCCACACCCTGCGCCATGTTACCCGCGCTCGCCGTGTAGACACCCCGCTCGAGCTGTTCAGGATGTGCGAGGCCGATCGCGTTCGCTGCGCCGCGGATCTTGAAGGACCCGATGGGCTGGAGGCATTCGAGCTTCAGCCAGATCCCTCCACCGTTACGGCCGTGTCCGTCGAGCTGGATCAACGGCGTACGGAGCGCTGCATCCGCGATCTGTTCGCGGGCGGCCTCGATGTCGGAGAGGGACGGCAGTCGGACGTGGTCGGGGGCGTTCATCGCGCCAGCATGCCGGCTCACCTCAGTTGTGTCCAGCGCTCGGCACAACCAGGGGTTACGTGATAGTTTCGCGCGATGATCACCAATCCGACCGCAGTATTCGCGCTTCTCGCGGCCGCCGTGGCACTGGCCGTCATCCTCGAGGAGCGGACCAAGACCTTTCGGGCGCTCGGCTCGGCGCTCGTCGGCATCCTACTCGGGATGCTCCTGTCCAACACGGGGATCCTCCCTGGCGAGTCTCCCGCCTACGACTTCCTGGGTGGGCCGGCTGTCAGCGCGGGGATCGTCCTGATTCTGCTGACCGTGGACATCCGGTCGGTCGCTCAGGCAGGTCCGCGCATGCTGGCCGCCTTTACGCTCGGCGGGATCGGGTCAGCGATCGGCGCTTCGACGGCGGCCTTCTTCCTGGCCGACTCGATCGGTGATGAGACCTGGAAGCTCGCGGGGCAGTACACCGCCACGTACACCGGTGGTGGGGTGAACTTCGCAGCGGTCGGGGCTGCTCTGGATACCAGCGGAGAACTCTTCGCTGCGGGGATCGCGGCCGATGTCACCATGACTGCAATCTGGATGGCGACGTGTCTGACTGTCCCTGTCCTCTTTGCCTCGCTGGATCGGAAGGAAGCGCGCGTTGTGGCGAAGGATGGAATCGCCGTGACCGATGGCAGCGCGGGAGTATCAGAGACATATCGGGGTGGTCCCGAGCGTGTGGAGTCTCAGGGTGGTGGCACCGCCAGCCTGCATCAGATGCTGTATTCGAGTGTCGGCTCGATCGGGCTTTTCGATTTAGCGATGATGGCGATGATCGTGCTCGGGACACTCTGGGTATCGGACTGGCTTGGGGTCGCTCTGGCGCCCATGCCGTCGGTGTTCTTCCTGACGACCATCGCACTCGTGCTCGCACAGCTCCCGCAGGTCCGTGCGCTCAAGGGCGCCGGAGTCATAGGCAATTATCTCGTGCTTATCTTCCTCGCCAGCAACGGTGCCATGTCGGTTCTGGCGAACATCGTCGTCATCGGGCCACCCATCGTGTACTTCGCGCTCGGGACCGTGTTGATTCATGGCATCGTCATTTTCGGTGTGGGTCGACTTGTCGGACTCGATCTGAAGACGCTCGCGGTAGCGTCGCAGGCGAATGTCGGAGGGCCGGCCTCGGCGATGGCGCTGGCGGCGGCCCGGGGGTATACGGACCGACTGCTTCCGGGGGTCGCTGTGGGGCTCGTCGGGTACGCGGCCGGGAACTACCTGGGACTATTCGTAGCCGCCATGATGCGAGGCGTGCTCGGCGGGTAAGGGTGCTGCACCCGCGGGTCCGGAGAGGTTACACGCCGAGCTCCGCTCGGGCCTCTTCTGCGGTCATGCAGTAGGGCCGGAGGATCTCGACAAGCTCCTCCGGTAGTGGTCTCGATTCCAGTGTGTCTCGCGTTGTACACACCAGCACCTCGTGCCCCGAGACCGCCAGTTGTCCGGCGTCGAGGTGGAGGACGTCGAAATTGATCTGCAGTGAACTCGTGCCGAAGCGAGTGAAATAGGCTGCAACCCGCAGCTTGTCGTCGAGCCTGGACGGGTAGTGAAAATCGGACTCCAGATGGACACGTGGCAGCCACATGTCCCAACGGTCGAACACGTCCGAATACGGCACGCCAGCCGAGCGGAAGAGCTCCATCTCGGCGAGTTCGAAGAAGCGGACGTACGCGCCGTAGAAGATGATCCCGGCTTTATCGACCGCAGACCAGCGAACGCGTTCGTCGATTGTGAAGAGTGGCATGGGGCCGCGTCGATGTGAGTTCTGATGCGCTCAAGCTGGCCGGGAGGCGGCCCTGGCGGTAGCCTCCCGGCCATGTCTCTACACCTCACCCAACCCGAGCGTGACCTCCTCGCCGGACGCTCCGGCGAAGCTGCCGCGTTGGCGATGCGCGTCGTCACCTCCGCGGCCGAACTGCTCGGAGCCGAGTCACTGGTGGAGATCTCGTCTGCCCACATTGACGGATGCCTCCATCACGGGGATGGCGGGGTCGAGTTCGCGGAGGCGCTGTTAAAGGGTGACGGGCAGGTGGTCGTCCCCACCACGCTCAACGTCGGTGCTCTGGACCTGCTTCATCCGAACGTGGTCCGCGCCGATGGGCACAAGACCGACATGGCCCGCCGCCAGATGCAGGCGTACGTGGCGATGGGCGCCGAGCCGACCTTCACCTGCGCGCCGTACCAGGTGGGTCACGAGCCGGGCGTCGGGGAACAGGTAGCCTGGGGTGAGTCGAATGCGATTGCGTTCGTGAATTCGGTTCTGGGCGCGCGTACAGAGCGGTACGGTGACTTCCTCGACGCGTGCTGCGCGCTCACCGGCAGGGCTCCGCTCTTCGGCCTGCATCTGGAGGAGAACCGGACGGCAAAGGTCATCGTGGACGCAACGAACGTCCCGGAAGCGCTCAAGTCACGAGACGTGTTCTATCCGGTCCTCGGGACATGGCTGGGCCTCGAACTTGGGCAGGAGATTCCGGTCATCAAGGGTCTTCCACGGACCACGACCCGCGATCAGCTGAAGGCCCTCGGGGCCGCTGCGGCATCCTCGGGAGCGGTGGCGCTCTTCCATGTAGCCGGGGTGACCCCCGAAGCCCCGACGGTGCAAGCCGCACTGTCACTCGGACGCGAAGAGGACTCTGCCGGTCCCGTGGAATGGGTAAGCCAGGCGATCCCGCATCTTCCACGAACGATCCACCTGGAATCCGGCGGCCTTCAGCACGCACTGAGCCGCTTGAGTACCGCCGCGGATACCGAACGTATTGATGCGGTGGCGCTTGGTAGCCCGCATTTCAGTGCGAGTGAATTCAGAGCGCTGCACCACTGCGTGCGTGGCCGCCAGCTGGGTGTGCCCTTCTACGTATGCACCGCGAGAGATACCCTCGCCGAGGTCGAGTCGGCTGGTATTGCGGATGAACTGCGCGCGGCTGGTGTTGAGATCGTGGCGGACACGTGCGTCGTCGTGACCCCGATCCTGCCGGCCAGGGACGGGGTACTCATGACGAACTCGGGCAAGTTCGCGCACTACGGGCCATCCAATACTGGGTATGACGTCCTCTACGGCAGTCTCGAGGACTGCGTGGAGTCTGCGATCACAGGGGACGTCATGCGCAGTGACGAGGTGTGGGCCTGGTGAACGACGCGACTTTCATCGAATTGACGGGCCGTCCACTCATCGCGGGTGAAGCTCGTGGTCCGCTCCTTCGCCTTACGCATCCGATCAGTTTCTGGGGTGGAGTCGATCCGGTCCGTGGCCAGATCGTCGACCCACGACACCCGGAGTTCGAATCCATCATTACCGGTACCGTACTGGCGATCCCTGCGGCGGTCGGTTCGAGCTCCTCGAGTGCCATCATGCTGGAACTCCTGAGGGAGGAGACAGCCCCGGCCGCGATCCTCATGGGGAAGGCTGACGCGATTCTGGCTCTGGGTGGCGTTGTGGGCCAGGAGCTGGGCTACGCACCGATTCCGATCATCGAGGTGGCACCCTCGGACCTCGAACGGCTTCCGGACGGAGCTTCCGTCACGGTCCTTAAAGACGGACGAGTCACGCTCAGCTGAGCTGAGCCCCTAGTCCTGCGACTCCGTTGCGCCGACTGCCTCGCGCTCTCTCTGCCCCAGGGCGATGCTCACGACGAGCACGACGAGCAGCGCCCACGAGTGCACGTTGTGCAGCCCGGCAGTCCA
>DGOW01000054.1:33831-159916 GCA_002390225.1 Gemmatimonadales bacterium UBA4456
AGGAGGAACGGGTAGGTGCAGACGGTCACGTCGAGGATGTTCGCGCGGCGATAGGGCCCCACCCCGGCATTGCTGCCGACGGTGCGGGCCAGTGAGCCCACGGTGAGAATCGCGACCGCAGAGTGTGTGGTCAGAATGGTCGCGCCGCTGATCGAGCCGAAGATCCACCACTCCGCACCGCGGGCGCTGTCGGCTCGCTGTTCGACCCAGGCAATCAGACGGTCCACCAGGCCCGAAGCGGTCAGGCCTCCCACGAGCCCCATGAGCAGGATCGTGAAGATCGAGACGCCGAACGCACGTCTCATTCCATCGAGAATGATGCCGGTCGCCACGAAGTTTTCGGGGTCGATCGAAAGCAGATCTGATCGCCCGAAGCGGCCGAACACCAGCCCGAGCACCATGCCGAGGCCGATCCCGGCGAACAGGCCTACTACGAGATGAGTACGGCGGAGGAGTAGTGTCAGGACGACCGCAGGAACCGCGAGCATGATGAGTCCTGCCGGGTCACCCTCTCGGGTCAACCCACCCGTCGCCCCCGCCGCGCCGCCGAACAATGCGAAGACGGTGATCGCTACCGCGGCTGCTGGCAGGGCGTAACGCAGCCGAGAGCGAACGACACCGCCGAGGTCGGCGTCCTGTGTGGTCGCGGATGCGATGGTCGTGTCGGAGATGGGCGAGACGTTGTCGCCGAAGGTCGCTCCGGCCAGCACCGCACCGATTGCGAACGCTGGGTCGGCGCCGAGCGAGGCAGCGGCAGGATAGAGCAGGGGCGCGCACACGAGGATGGTCCCGAGACTGGTTCCAGTGGCGGTGGAGAACACGGCGCACACGAGGAAGATCGCGACGGCAAAGCCGCCACCGTGTACCCCGGTGGCTGAGGCGGCCCAGACAAGCGCGTCAATCAGGCCGCTGTCCCGGAGGACGACGCCCATGACACCTGCCAGGAGCCAGGCCAGGATAAGGAGCATGACAACGCGGTGACTCATCCCGTCGATGACAGCCTCCGCGTAGTGCGCCGGCTCGCGGGCCAGCAGCACGCCGACACCCAGCGCGACGATCAGGATCGGTCCGAAACCGGTTTCGTCCGGGGCCCCGGACAGCCCGAGCCACGAGACACCGGCCAGGAAAACCATGAACGGAGCGATGGCTCCGACCCATCCGCCCCGGAAGCCGAGCGAGGCATCCCGTGGGACGGGGTTGATCGACTGACCGTCGCTCGGCTGGTTGGGGCTGGAAAGGATCACGCGGTTCTCGGCCGGAGGAGCCACACCGTGTCGACCGCGAACGACCAGGTCAACATGGCGAGGGCCAACGCCGAGACTGTGAGCGCCATCGGAGCCGGAATGATCGGTCCGAGTGCAACGAGGAGGGCGATCCCCTGGATCACACAGACCAGCTTCCTTCGGAAGCTCGGGAACAGCTCACTGCGCAGCGCCGGCAGTATGAAGCTGGCCCCCACGAAGAGGTAGCGCATGGCGCCGATGAGGAGCACCCAGATGCCTGCGCGGCCCTCGGCCCAGACCAGAGCCGAGAGCACGAGCATCAGGAACGCGTCGGTCTCCATGTCGAGGAGTGCTCCGAAGGCGGTGGACGTGCCCGTCCGTCGAGCAATCCAGCCATCGAGCCCGTCGAGGATCATGATCACGGTCCCTGATCCCACAACCCACCAGCGGCCTCCCGGTCCAAGCGCCTCCACGTACACGATCAATCCAGCGAGCGAGAGCGTACCGATGGTCCGAACGAGGGTGACTCTGTTCGCTGGTCCCAGGCCGGGGCGGGGCAGAACGTCCGGAAGCGTCACGAGGATCAGCGCTGCGGTTGCGGCGTACAGTGCGCCCACAGTGACCACGTAGGTGGCCGGGAGGTCGAGAACTCTCCACGTTGCTACAGCGATGAGGAGCGCGAATCCCAGGCCAGCGGCGAGATCTGTCAGGGCCTGCCTGCGCGCTCCCCCTGAGGAAGGGGCTTTGGACATGTCGGAAAAGAACACTACACGCGAATTCTGGGTCCAGCAGCCCGGCCGCGGTGAGATCGTCACGAGACGACTCGACCCCGTCGGGCCGGGTGACGTACTCGTGCGTGCGCTCTGTTCGGGGATCAGTCGCGGCACCGAGTCGCTCGTCTTTCGGGGGCAGGTGCCGGAGTCTCGCTACGAGGCGATGCGCGCTCCGTTCCAGGACGGCGACTTCCCTGGGCCGGTGAAGTACGGGTACATCAGCGTGGGCGTCGTAGAGGCCTTCGGTGAGGACGTGGACGGCCTGCTTGGTGCGCGGGTTTTCTGCCTGCATCCGCATCAGGACCGCTATGTCGTGCCGGTTTCAGCCGTGACGGTGTTGCCTTCGGACGTCCCGGACGGTCGTGCTGTTTTGGCCGCGAACATGGAGACCGCCGTCAATGCCGTATGGGACGCACATGTCTCGGTTGGTGATCGTGTGCTCGTGGTGGGTGCAGGCGTGGTTGGGCTGCTCATTGCCTGGCTCATCGCCAGGATCCCTTCGACCGACGTGACGATTGTCGACCCCAACACGTTTCGCGCGGCGGCGGCAGAGCATCTCGGGATCCACTTCGCCTCGGAGGCCTCGTCGGGGATGGACGCAGATGTCGTCGTGCACGCGAGCGGAAACCCGGACGGCTTGTCCACCGCGCTGGCCGCAGCCGGTATGGAGGGCAGGGTGGTCGAGGTCAGCTGGTTCGGAGACCGGCCGGTGACGCTCCCGCTGGGTGAGGCATTCCATGACCGTCGAATCACGATTCGGAGCAGCCAGGTCGGCCGGCTCCCCCCGGATCGGTTACCTCGGTGGAGCTATGCCCGTCGCATGGCTGTAGCGCTCGATTTGCTCGCAGACGAGTCTCTCGACGTGCTCGTGACCGGAGAGAGTGAGTTCGATGACCTGCCCGAGGTGATGGAACGCCTCGCCCACTCGGGTGAAGACACGCTCTGCCATCGCATTCGATACACCTGATTTCTGAGAGGATATACGTGTACAAGCTCAATGTCCGCGACCATTTCATGATCGCCCACAGTTTTCGCGGCGAGGCGTTCGGTCCGGCGCAGCGGCTGCATGGGGCCACGTATGTGGTCGACGCCACGTTCAAGCGCGCAGATCTCGACGCGGACGGCCTGGTCGTGGACATCGCTCTGGCTGGAGATCAGCTGAAGGTGGTGCTCGATGCACTCAACTACCGGAATCTGGACGACCTGACGGAATTCGAGGGCCAGAATACGACCACCGAGTTCCTTGCCCGCCAGATCCAGGAACGGCTGGTCCAGGCGGTGCACACCGGCAAGCTTGGCCCAAATGCCTCCGGGTGCAGCTCGATCGAAGTGAAGCTCAACGAGTCGCACGTCGCTTGGGCGAGCTACGAAGCGGACGTGTGAGCCCGACCTCGGACGCGTTCCACCTGATCGTTCCCGGACCGCTCGACCAGCGGACAGGGGGATACATCTACGACGCCCGGATCGTCTCAGAGTTGGCCGAGGCGCGCGTTCCTGTTGCGGTCCATTCTATCGAGGGCCGCTTCCCGGACGTGGATGACCTGGCCCACGAGGCCCTCAACGAGCTGCTGGCCGGCCTCGCGGATGGCGAGACCGTGGTGGTGGACGGGCTCGCCGCAGGGGGACTTCCCGAGGTGATCGCGGCTCATGCGCCGCGTCTCTCGATGGTGGCACTTGTGCACCATCCTCTGGCCGACGAGACCGGACAGTCGCCGGAGCAGGTCGAGCGTTTTTTCGCGTCCGAGCGCGAGACGCTGAGGCACGTGCGGGGTGTCATCGTGACCAGCCCGTTCACCGCCCGCCGCCTAGCTGACTTCGACGTGGGTGAGGACCGGGTCCGCGTGGTCCAGCCCGGTACGGATCCGGCTCCCCTCGCAGACGGACCAAGTGCAGTAGATCCGCCGCGTCTGGTGTGCGTTGCGTCGCTCAGTCCGAGGAAGGGACACAATCTCCTCGTGGCAGCCCTCGACCGACTCCGCGATCTCGAATGGAGTTGTGTCTGCGCCGGTAGTACGGCCCGTGACGCAGTCTATGCGGACCAGGTGCGGGCCGAGGTCGAACGACGAAACCTCCGTGACCGGATCGAGTTCGTGGGAGAGCTGGAGATTGGAGAGCTGGAGGAGGTCTACCGGACCGCCTCACTCTTCGTGCTGCCCTCGCATTACGAGGGGTACGGCATGGCGTATGCGGAGGCCCTGGCGCGAGGGATCCCCGTGGTCGGTACCACTGGAGGGGCAATTCCGGATACGGTACCGGGCTTCGCCAGCGTGCTCGTCCCGCCAGGGGATGTCGACGCGTTGGTCTCCGCGCTTGAGGGTTTGCTGGTGGCTCCGGAGCGTCGGAATATCCTTGCCGAGGGAGCTCGTATGCACAGAGAGGCACTCCCGGACTGGGGAGAACAGGCGATCCGATTCCGTGATGCGGTGACCGACCTGACATGCGCTTCGTATGAGTGACGACGTCTTCGATGCCGGCTGGCTGGCCCTCCGAGAGGATGCGGACCACCGCTCCCGAGCGCACGATCTCGCCCAGCGGCTGGCTGAGGCCGGGACATCGATGGGCTGGTCGGCCGCTCTGGACTTGGGTTCCGGTACCGGGTCCAACCTGCGCTACCTCGCGCCTCGACTGCCGTGGGTCGAATCGTGGACACTCCTCGATCACGATGTGACGCTACTCGGCGGTGCTCGGGCTCCGACGGTACCCGACCCGATTCGGGTGGTTGGCGATCTGGCGCTCGAGGGAATCCAGGAGATCGGCTCGGCTCATCTCGTAACGGCCTCCGCCCTCCTTGATCTCGTCTCGAAGCAGTGGTTGACGCAGGCCGTCGACGCGTGTGCCGCGCGCGGTGCCGCAGCGCTCTTCGCCCTGAGCTACGACGGTGTCGTTCGGTGGGCCGAGGAGGATGCCGATGATGCCCTTGTGCGCGATACGCTCAACGAGCACCAGCAGCGCGAGAAGGGCCTCGGTGCGGCCCTCGGGCCGGACGCCTCTCACGCAGCAGAAACGCTCTTCGAGGCCGAGGGCTATGAGGTGGTCCTTCAGCCAAGTCCGTGGCGACTGAGCGGCCCGGCCGATCGCGATCTGACAGTGTTGTTGATGCGTGGCTGGATCGAAGCGGCACTGGAGATCCGACCGACCGAGGCAGCTAGGCTTCACGCATGGGAGGCCCGCCGGAATGAGGCGGTGACAGCGGGCCATTACTCGGTAGAGGTCGGCCATTACGACCTGCTGGCTCTCCCGCCGAGACGCGCCGAGTGAGTGACTGACGGATGAGTCGTCGAACGCTCCTCCTCATTGCTCGCGGCGTGACGAGTCTTGGACTCTTCGCACTCCTCGCGTACATCCTCGATCCGCGTGACGTCTCGGCTCGACTGATGGATCTCGATCCGGCATGGGTTGTGATCGCTCTGGTGGTTTCGATTGCCCAGGTGGTGGGCTCAGCGTGGCGGTGGCGGTTTACCGCGAGCCGGCTGAATCTCGACCTGCCCATGCGGCGTGCCGTGTCCGAGTACTACCTGTCGACGTTCCTCAACCAGGTCCTGCCCGGGGGCGTCATGGGTGACGTATCCCGGGCGTGGCGACATGCTCGGGAGGTCGATACCCGAGCGTCGATCCAGTCGGTGGCATTCGAGCGGATATCGGGCCTCGTGGTAATGAGTGCCGTGGCTACCGTCTCTGCGATCCTGCTTCTGGGTGATGTGTCGAGAGAGGCGCGGGCCGGCCTGGCGATACTGGTGCTCGGGCTGATCGCGTGGGGTGGCGTATCGGCGCGGCGCATGCGCCAGCGTGCTGAGGCCCCGCAGCTCCTGGTCGATGTGCGGCGAGCACTCCTCGACGGCGTCGCCCTCCCCGTCCAGCTTGTGACCTCGACCGCTGTCGTCGCTAGCTACCTTGCGGTCTTCGTGATGGCGGGGCGCGCCGTGCAGCTCGACACGCCAGCGCTCATGCTGGCGATGCTTGCGGGCCCTCTGTTGATGACGATGCTGGTGCCGGTGACGATCGCAGGATGGGGGTTACGTGAAGTAGCCGCCGCAGCGCTCTGGAGTGCCGCGGGCCTCTCCCCCACTGACGGTGTGGCTGTGTCCGTTTCTTACGGACTGATCGTGCTGGTCTCTAGTGTGCCCGGGGCTGTGGTGCTCGGGCTTACGCTTCTTCGGAGCGAAGATCGAGATCGAACAGCAGATCCGAACCCAGACGGAAGTGGCGTACTCGAGGTCGCCGGGCCTCGTCGAGACTCTGCACCTCCGGAAGTGTGACTCCCGGTCGTCCCGAGCCGATCAGTAACGAGGCGACGGAGACATGGAGTCGGTCGAGTAGACCGGCCTCGAGAAAGCGCGAGACCGTGACACCTCCACCCTCGATGAGCACGCGTGAGAGGCCGCGAGCATTCAGCTCGGCGAGGATGTCCCGCGGGTTGAATCCGGCCTCGCCGGTGGGCATACGCACGATCTCCACGTTGTCGTGCAAGATCGTCGTGGTTGCACCCGGGACGCATGGCGCGGCATCGACGCCCTGAATCCAAAGCGTAGGCGCTGCGTCATCCGTGAAGATCGCCCTCCCGGGATCCAGGCGGCCACGTGGATCCAGCGCAACCCGCACCGGGTTGGGGCCCTCAACCATTCGCACGGTCAGCCGAGGGTTGTCAGCAGCGACGGTTCCGGCCCCCACGACGACGGCGTGCACGAGCGCTCGCAGCCGATGGAGCCGCTCGATGTCCTCGGGACCGTTGATGTAGTGCGAGTGGCCGGAGGCGGTGGCAATGCGGCCGTCCAGACTCTGGCCGAGCTGCCCGACCACAAACCGTTTCGCGCCCTCGAGTGGCGCGAACACCTCGTCGAGGTCTGTGGGGATCACCGTCAGAAATCCGTGGTCGCGAGGCGCTCGACGGGGAACGCGTGGGCGTCCCGGATCACATCGGCCAGGATCGCCGCGTAGTGCTCCACGAGTTGTGCCCCTAGTTCGGCGGTCGCGAGCGTTGCATCTCCGGTGACACCGTGGGGGTTCAGGTCCTGAGCCATCCAGGCGAACGGTGCGACACCCTCAGGGCGTATCCAGGTCATCGTCTTCTCGAGCTCCTCCCCGAACGACTCGAATGGCTGTATGGCGTCAGTTCGGACCAGGTCATGGCGCAGGTGGAGCATCATGGCCGTCTCGACGGCGCCTCCGTGCAGACCATGGAGCCACTCCGACTCCGGCAGGCTGACCTTGGCCGGTCGCGGGAAGCGGAAGTAGTTCGACTTCACGACGAGCATGTCGAGCTCGGAGCGGATCTGGAGGGCGGCCGAGTCCAGGGCTGATTTATTTCCTCCATGACTGTTGCTCACGACGAGACGCCGCACGCCGGCGCTGTGGAGGCTGGCGGCGAGCCCGACGAGCGCCTCTTCGAGGGAGTCTGCGGACAGCGTCAGCGTTCCGGGGAAGGCGACGTGCTCCGGACTGGACCCAATGGTCTGTGTGGGCAGCACCACGAACGGCACGTTCTCGAGGCGCACTGCAGCCGCGTCGATGAGTCCGTCGCCGATATCGACGTCTGTCGACAGGGGTAGATGCGGTCCGTGCTGCTCGATCGCGGCGATCGGCAGGATCGCGACTGGATCGCTAGTGACCAGCGCGGCGATCTCGGGACTCGTGAGTTCATGCCACTTCATTCGATCGAATCCTCCGGCATCGGAAGCCGGCGAGCGTAGAGGTCGCCTGAGGAGAACATCTCCGCGGCATTGTCGAGCCATGTCCGGACGTCGTCCACGCTCTGCCATCTGTCCCAGGCGAAGCTTCTGCCCTCCCCGGTAATCGCATTGTACTCGTACTGGCCCAGGGATTCGAGTCGATCGATACAGGCGCGCGTCACGTCGAGCGAGCCCGCCACGAATTCGACCGAGAGCGCGTCCAGAGGCTGGGACAGGCCGGCGAGCACTTCGGCCTCGTGGCCTTCGACGTCGATCTTGCAGAACCGTGGCACTCCATGCTCCTCGATGAGCATGTCCATGGTTGTAACGGGCACCTCCGCTGAACGCTCCCATCGCACGCTTTGGAAGGTCCGGTTGGTCTCCACAATGGTCTCTCGCCACGCGTCGGCCAGCGTCGAGAGTGTCGGGTTGGCGTCGCTGACCGCGAGACGCGCCATACCCGCCTCACGCCCGACGGCGACCGGCAGGACGGTGACTCCCGGGCGGCGGCCCACGAGTCGGCGCAGCCAGGGCACGAGATCGGGCTGGGGCTCGAGAGCGATGACCCGGGCTCCGAGTCCAGAGAACGCGGCACTTCGGTCGCCGAGGTGTGCCCCCACGTCGAAGACCAGGTCTCCCTTCGAGACGAAGGGGGCGTAGAGCTCACGGAGTCCGCGCTGTCGCCCCGGACGCCAGTACACGACGAGCGATCTGCCAAGTCCGAGCAAGCGCCGCACTACGGTTGCCCCTCGATGGGGGGGGTGCTGTAGGCGTTCACGAACCAGTCGCGAAACGCATCCATCCGCGCCACGTCACCATCGGTCGGAGGCAGGACGCCCGGCGTGAATCCCCAGCGGAGGAATGGATCCAGGACCGCCGGATCACGCGCGATGACGTGGACCGGAACTGCACGACTCGCGTCGTCCCCGGTGATGAGCGGAGCAGGCTGGTGATCGCCCAGGGCGATGAGGACGGTGCGTTCATCGACGTAGCGAGCCGCGTAGGAGGCCATCGCGTCGATGGCATAGCCGACCGCCAGAGCGTAGTGCTCGCGCACCCGATCGCCATCCCGCCAGAGCTCTTCGGGCGTCTCGCCTGCGTCGGCGAAGGGAGCGAAGACCTCTCCGTCACCGATCGATTCCCAGTCCGCGAACACGGGAAGAATCGGGGTCCACGGCGCGTGGCTGCTGATGAGTCCGACCTCTGCGAACAGCGGTCGATCCGTCTCCTGGCGGATGGTGTTCTCCAGATATGACCAGGTGAACTGATCGGGCATGGTGACCCAGTTCAGAGGCGGTCCGGCGTAGGCGATATCCTGCCAGGCGTAGATGCGCTCGTAGCCGAAGCGGTCACCCTCGGGCCACGCCATCGTGATGGCAGGCATGAGCGCGGCAGTTCGGTAGCCAGCCGCCTCGAAGTCGTCGACGAGCGTGTGCCGGGCGCTGGCGAGGAGTAGATCGTAACGGAGCTGGTTTTCGAGCCAGAGTCCGCTCAGGACCGAGCCATGACCCAGCCACGACATCCCCCCCTGGCTGGGGGCGACGAGCTGCCCGGTGACGACCTCGAGTCCTGCTTCCTCGAAGGCTTCAGACATAGAGGTCAGCCGTGGCAGGATCGTTGGCGCGTACCGTTCGTCGGTGATCGCAGACATCCCGTACGACTCCACGAAGGCCATGATCAGATCTCGGCCATCGAGGCCTGACAACAGGCCGGGCAGCTCCACATACCTGTCCTGAGCGACGGTCATTTCGGCGGCGAATCGCTCGTTCTCCTGCATCATGCGAGCGACGTGGCGCACCTGATCCCGGGCGAGCTGCACTGTTGGGAGACCCATGACGACGCCTGCTGGGTGGGCCCACCTCAGGGGGATCGCTGCGAGTGCAAGCCCGAGCATGACGGCCGCAGTGATTCGCTGCCGGCGGTTGCTCGGTTCTGGATGAAGGGTCGAGAGCAGGTGGCCGACGAGCAGAATCGACCCAATGGCCAGCACGATACCTCCCACGATGACCAGCGAGCCGAGCACGGTACCCAGCGTACCCCGCAGCAGATTCACGATCGCGCTGACCAGCTGTACATCCAGGTAGAGGTTCAGTGGCCGCGCCAGGCTCATGCGCGCGGTCGTGTCCCCCAGCTGGAGCACCGACATCAGGATCACCACGAGCCCTGCGCCCCACGCGGCGACGCGCGTCCAGAGTGTGCCGGGGAGCAGCAGGAAAACCGCGGTCAGGATCACGGATTCGAGCGCGATCAGCTGCGGGCCAAAGCCACGGTTCAGGATCCAGATGGGGATCAAAAGGAAAGAATTGGCTACCACAAGGGTAGCGAATGCCCGTGCCCCTCTTGATGGCCGATTCCAGATCCTTCTGTCCATGTCACCCGTACATCGTTTTAGGCTGCTGCCCACCCTGCTCCTTGTAGGAGCGGTGGGCGCATGCATGAGCGAGGACGATCCTCGCCCGGCCACCGGTCGTGATGAATCCACTGCCGTCCGCGCCGGAAGCGCCGAGGACACTGGCCCTGTCGTGACGATGCCCGCCTGGATTTCGGACGCCAGCGGGCCGTCCCTGTTCCAACACGTTACCGAATACGCTCGACTTCGTGCCCGTGCGGCGTATCGCAAGCCTACGCCCGTGGTGCCGCGGACCGTTTCCGATCTGACCTACGTTCAGTACCGGGGCATCAGCTTTCGGGCGGATCGAGCGATCTGGCGTGGACGCGCACCGTTCGAGATTCAGCTTTTTCACCCGGGTGGTGGAAACGATTCGCCCGTCCGTGTTCACCTCGTGGAGTCCGGACGAGCGGTCCCCCTCGAGTTCGACGCGTCGCTCTTTCGGTACGGTGACGAGCTGACCGACATCGATGTCGCTGTTCCGGATCAGGCAGGGTTCGCTGGCCTGAAGGTCCTCTTTCCGCTGAACGACCCTGAGCGCATGGACGAGGTCGTGTCGTTCCTTGGCGCGTCATACTTCCGACTGCTGGGGCCTGGGCATGTGTATGGCCTGTCCTCGCGTGGACTTGCCGTGGATGTCGCGCGACCCGAGGGAGAGGAGTTTCCAGATTTCGTTGAATTCTGGCTGGTCCGGCCGGAACCTGGGGCACGAACCTTCACCCTGTTCGGGCTGCTGGATGGGCCGTCCGTGGCTGGTGCGTTCCACTTCGAGCTGGCTCCGGGAGATGAGTCGTCGCCGACCTCGATGGACGTAGAGGCCCGGCTCTTTGCGCGAGCGGACGCAGGCAAGCTGGGCGTCGCTCCCCTTACGAGCATGTACCTGCACGGCACGTTTGCCCGGGGGGGCGACGACGACTTCCGACCGCGGGTCCATGATTCCGAGGGACTCCTGATGCACACGGGGCGGGACGAGTGGATCTGGCGTCCCCTGACGAACAGTGCGGGCGTTCGTCTGACCTCACTACGAGACGAATCTCCGGCCGGCTACGGGCTGGTTCAGCGGGATCGTACCTTTGGCAACTACATGGACCTGGAGGCCCAATATCATCGTCGCCCCAGCGAATGGGTCCAGGTCCAGGGGGATTGGGGTCTCGGTGGGGTTGAATTGCTCGAGATCCCGACTACGACCGAGTTCAACGACAACATCGTCGCGTCGTGGGTGCCGGTCGAACCGTTCCGAGCGGGCGACGTCCGCACCTATCGATATCGACTCATCACGTTTGACGAACGGTTTGATTCCGAGGCCGATACCATCATCGGCGGCGGTCAGACGCTGGCGCAGGTAACCCGATCACGGATCGGCTGGGACGCGCTGCCGGGCCAGGCGGATCCTCCACCCCGGAGCCAGAGACGAGTTGTGCTCGACTTCGAGGGAGGCCTACTCGGTACCCTTACTCCGGGGGCCTCTGTGCTCGCTGCAGCCAGTACGTCGTCCGGCGAAATTTCCGATCTTCTCGTTCAGGTTCTTCCGGACGGCGGACGCCGGGCGACCTTTACGCTCATCCCCGAGGCGGATCGTGGTGCGGATATGCGCGTATACCTGCTTGTGGGTGATCAACCGGTGAGCGAGACATGGAGTTACCTGTGGGAGCCTGCACGTGTCCCTTGAGCTGAATACCCCCTTCGTTCGGGGGCGGCGAGTCGTGTATTTCGGACTCGTTGCCGGAACGACGGTCGCCGGTACGGTCATGATGGCCGGTATCGTCTCTGCTCAGGGACTGACCGTGCTGGAGTGTGTCATCCTCGCACTCTTCGTTCCGACCTTCGCGTGGATCGTGATGCCGTTCTGGACGGCGGTGATCGGGGTCGGGCTCAGGCTCTCCCGGCGTGATCCTGTCACGCTCGCGCCTTCCGTATCGCTCGAGCGGGCGTCATCGGCAGGCACCCTGTCGGTTCAGGCCATGCCCCGTACTGCGGTCGTGATCCCGGTCTACAATGAGAATCCCGACCTGGTCGCAGCACGTGCTGAAGCGATGATCCGTTCGCTACGGAGCGTCACGTCTGCTGGTGGGGCGTCGATCCACCTCCATCTCCTCAGCGATACGCAGGACCAGGTGATCGCACGGCATGAAGAGGTCGTGTGGGTCGAGCTTCAGGGTCGCCACCCGGAAGTGCCGGTGCACTACCGCCGTCGCGAGCGAAACGAGGGTCGCAAGGCGGGCAACTTAGGAGAGTTTTGCCGCCGTTGTGGTGACGATTACGACCTCATGGTCGTGCTCGATGCCGATTCGATCATGACGGGAGAGACCATCCTCCACCTGATCCGTCTCATGCATGCGAATCCGGACGTGGGGCTGATTCAGACGATCCCGTTGCCCGCGCTTCAGCGCTCACTCTTCGGCCGACTCATTCAGTTCGCAGGACGCCTGTACGGACCCGTACTCGCCGCGGGCCAAGCCTTCTGGTACGGAGACGCTGCCAACTATTGGGGTCACAACGCGATCATGCGCCTGCGCCCCTTCATGGAGCACGCGAAGTTGCCTGTACTGCCCGGCAGGCCTCCACTCGGAGGCGAGGTCCTGAGCCACGACTTCGTCGAGGGGGCCTTTCTGCGCCGAGCTGGCTGGAGGGTCGTGCTCGCGGCGGAGCTCCCGGGCAGCTGGGAAGAACTGCCGCCCAACGTCGAAGACTATGCCCGGCGCGATCGCCGATGGGCGCAGGGCAGCCTGCAGCACCTGAGGCTTCTCTTCGAGCCGGGCCTTCACCCGCTGAGTCGGCTCCATTTCCTGCTCGGCGCCATGGGCTACATCTCGTCTTTGCTCTGGCTGCTCATTCTTCTCGCTGGAACTGCGTACGTCCTCTTGCCTGTGAGCCACGGGCCTGTCGTCACGACACGCCAGATTGTGTCGGCTCCCGTGTTCTCGCTTCTAGCCCTGACCGCCATCGTACTGTTCGTGCCCAAGCTCCTGGGGCTGGTCGCGGGGCTGCTGCAAGAGCGTCAGGCGTTCGGCGGCGCAGTACGGATGGTGGCAAGCGCGTTTCTCGAGACAGTGTTCTCGATTCTTCTGGCTCCGGTCATGATGCTCTACCACGCATCGTTCGTTCTGGAGATCGTATTCGGACGTTCGGTCGGATGGGATGCTCAGGACCGTGAGCGCACTGACCTGACTTGGGCTGAAGCGCGGCATGCTGGCCGTATTGCTACCGCGGTGGGTGTCGTCTGGGGTGGTTTGACCCTCGCGCTCAGCCCACTCTTCTTTATCTGGATGAGTCCGATCTTCCTCGGACTCCTGCTCAGCATTCCGCTGATCCGCTGGACCAGCCTGCAGCGCCCCGGTCAACGGGCGCGCGCTGCCGGGCTGCTTCTCGTGCCTTCCGAGACAGTGGAGCCGAGTGAAGTGACCCTTGTGCGTGGCGTTCAGGACGCCACTGCTCTTGCGGACCTGTTGCGGGGTTCCGGTGTTCTCACCCCTCCGTCGGTCGTATCTACGACATTCCCTCCTGCAGGTCGCAGTATGGTTAACGCAGAACGCGGACTCTTCGATCTCCGTCAGGGGCGTCCGCTCCTGATCACGGATAAACATGCTACCCGACAGACCAGTACACCCTCCAGTGGCGTGCTCATTGCCGCTGTCGAGGGGTTGCAGGAGGCCGGACTCGACTGCCTCCGCGGTCTGGGTATGGAGCCGCTCCGCCTTGTCGTGACGGCCCATCGGGTTCAGGCGATGGGACTCTCGCCCGAGGAATCCAACGCGGTTCCGTCGGGGAGCTATTCGATCACGCTCCGGTACAATGTCGAGCTTGACGAGATCCTCGAAATGGCGTGCTCAGCCAACGCAGACCATGAGGCGACGGCCCGCATGCTGTCGTCGGCGGCATCCGCGGAGGCTGCGGGTCTGTCGCTTCTTCGACTCGCTCGCCTTCTGCCTGCCGTCGTCGCGATCCCCGTCTGGACGCCGCATGCGCAGCGTCTCGACGAGGCGCTCGCACGCGGTGAGATCCTGACTGTGGATGCCGCCGAGGTCCATGACTACGTGGCTGCGGCAGATGTCGACGTCGTCGCGATCAGTGAGGCTCCGGTTCCGCTGGCCGAAGCGGTCGACTCGCGATTCGTGCTGTTCCGAGAATCGCATGGGCTGCAGGAGCATGTCGCCATCATGGTCGGCAATCCGGCGAACTGGCCGGATCCGTTACCGGTACGGCTGCACTCGGCGTGCCTCACCGGCGACCTCTTCGGCAGCCTGCGGTGTGACTGCGGGGAGCAGCTTCGCGGGAGCATGAAGCTGTTCGGGGCCCGTGGGGGAGGCGTGCTTCTGTACCTCGCTCAGGAAGGCCGTGGTATCGGACTCCGGAACAAGTTCAGAGCCTACACACTGCAGGACGGTGGGCTCGACACCATCGACGCCGACAACACGCTCGGGTTCGGTCCTGACGAACGTCGATACGACGTTGCGGCGCGTATGCTCCAGTCGCTGGGCCTCAAGCGTATCGAGCTGCTGACCAACAATCCGGAAAAGATGCGGGCCATGGAGGAGGCGGGAATTACGGTGGTGGTCCGTCGGCCGCTGCACGGCACGTTGAACCGGCACAATCGGCCCTATGTCGAGGCAAAGGTGAACCGGGCCGGTCACTGGCTGAAGGACATGCTCGCGCAGCCCTTGTCGGGCGATTGAGGAGCGGTGACCACGTCTGACGAGTTTTCCCTGTACGACCTCCGGGTAGAGGTCGTTGCGGGGGACAAGCCTATGGTCTGCAATCACCCCGTCGGCGATTATTTCGAACTCTCGGGCGAAAATCTGAGCATGCCGGCTGGGCAGACGTTTCCGATCTACCCACTGGCGGCGCTGTTGCCGCTCCTGCCAGCCAAGCAGCGTGAGACCGATCCGCATGACTGGATGACGACAGACATGGAACTCGCCTGTCCGGACCCGTTGTGTGGCGGGCGCTTCAGGATCACGCGGACGGGTAAGACCACGTTTCGCCACTCGGAGGTGACCCGGGTACCGCTAGGTAGCGGCGACGAGGAGTGACTGGGGCGCCGCACCCTGTGACCGTCGACCGGTACGACCTCTCTACTCGGTACTCGATCAGTCGCCTCATCCACGGTGGATGGCAGTTCTCGGCCGGGCACAGGCTTTCCCAGGCTGCACTCGACGACGGTGTCGACGTGCTCGAAGCGTCGGCCGAACTCGGCGTCACGACGTTCGATTGCGCCGACATCTATACGGGTGTCGAGGAGCTGTACGGCCGGTTCCTGCGCCGCTGGGCATCGGGCTCGAACGATGCACCCATCCAGATCCATACGAAGTTCGTGCCCGACTGGTCCGATCTCCCGCGCGTCGACCGGACCTACGTGCACGGCATCATTGATCGGTCACTCAAGAGACTGGGTGTCGAACGCCTCGACCTGGTCCAGTTCTACTGGTGGAGGGACGAGATCCCCGGCTTCGAGGACGCTGCTCGCTGGCTCGATGAGCTCCGTGAAGAGGGGAAGATCCGCCATGTGGCCGTGACCAATCTCGACGTCTCGCGTCTTCGCTACTTGGAGGCTGCGGGGGTCGCGCCGGTCGCGAACCAGGTCCAGTACTCGCTCCTCGATCGGCGCGCGTCGGGACCTCTGACCAGACAGTGTGGGTCGTCCGACCTGCGGATCCTCGGGTTCGGGGCACTAGCCGGAGGTTTCCTCACCGATCGGTGGCTGGGAGAGCCGGACCCTGCCGAGCACGCGAATCGATCGCTGGTAAAGTACCGGCTCATCATCGACGAGTTCGGGGGGTGGCAGGCGTACCAAGCGCTTCTCGAGACGATGGCCGACATCGGCAGCAGGCACGGCGTCGAGGTATCCGCTGTGGCCATCCGGTGGGTTCTGGATCAGGCCGGAGTCGCGGCCGTCATCTGCGGGGGCACCCGATTGGGACAGATGAAGCGGAACGCCGCGGCGTTCTCGTTCGAGCTGACGGCCACTGATGTGGCGGCGTTGCAGGCGCACCTGGATCAGGCCCCGGGCCCGTCTGGCGACATCTTCGAGCTGGAGCGGGATCGCGACGGCCCCCATGGGCGGATCATGAAGTACGACCTGAATCGCGAATAGCGAAGGGTGCGCCGCACCTCGATGAGCGGGAAGTCCGGCTTTAGCAGAAGGGCGCCAGGCGATCCGGGATCACCTTAAGACATTGAGGTGCAGTGCCTTGACGTGGTTGATGCCACGGAGAGTCGGGAGGTCGGACACACCAGTGTGTCCGCAAGCCGGACGGGCCGTCACACGCACGGGCCGCGCCTTCCCTCGGTCGCGTCGGAGCGTCAGATTGGCGCCGTGACCGACACCGACGCCATCCCCCTCCCGTTCCCGGATGCCCGAGCGCGAGATCGCATCGCCTCGGATCTGGAGGCAAGCCTCTTCGTGGAGGCTGGCGCCGGTTCGGGGAAGACGACAGCACTCGTCGCGCGGCTTGTTACGCTCATCTCGACAGGCACGGCTACGGTCGATCAGATCGCAGCGGTTACGTTCACGCGAAAGGCTGCTGCCGAGCTTCGCGAGCGCTTTCAGACGGGTGTCGAGCTCGCACTCTCTGCGGAGCGGGGGAAGGAACTTCCCGACGATCTGATCGTCGAACGACTTTCTCTTGCGCTCGACGAGATCGACCGGGCCTTCATCGGGACGATCCACTCCTTCTGTGGTCGCCTCTTGCGAGAGCGCCCACTCGATGTGGGACTCGATCCGGGGTTCCGTGAGCTCCCGGTCGAGGAGCGTGCAAGGCTGCGCCGACGGTTCTGGGATGCCTACCTCGAGCGGCTGGCTCGGGACAGTGATCCTCGGCTGGAGAAGCTGTCGACAGCGGGCGTGCGGGCCGTCTCGCTTTATGGGCTCTTCGGCTTGCTCGTCGAGAATGAAGACGTCGATTTCCCCACCGAGACGACGCAGCTGCCTACGTCGGCTGAGCTCGCACCCATTCGGGAGGAACTCGAGGCGATCGTCGATACGGGCTGGGAGCTCATGGACGATATGCCCCCGGCGCGGGGATGGGATTCCCTTCAGGGGAAGATCCGGCAACTCCACTTTGAGCGGGCGGTCACGGGGTGGAAGGACACGACGGATGTCTTCGCGGCGATCGCCCTGCTGTGTAAGCCTGGGCCTCGTGGTCACAAGACGACGCTCAAAAACTGGCGCGACAAGGCGCTGGCAAAGGGCCTGCGTAGTCGTGTTGATGCGTTCGGAGTCGGCGACACGCCGGCGCACCAGCTCGTCAGTCGCTGGTATGCCTACCGGTATGCGCTGGCGATCGATCTTGGGCGGACCGCAGTGCGGGAATTTGCGGCTCACCGCATGCGCATCGGGAAGCTCGATTTTCAAGACTTGCTTTCGCTCGCGGCCCGCCTGCTCCGAGAGAACCCGGAGGTGCGTCGCCATCTCGGTGAGCGGTATCGTTGTCTTCTGGTCGATGAGTTCCAGGACACGGATCCGCTGCAGGCGGAGATCATGCTGCTCCTGTCGTCCGAACCGTCCGACAAGGAGTCCGGGTCGGACATCGCAGACTGGCGGCTCGCCACGCCGCGACCGGGGGCCCTGTTCGTCGTGGGGGATCCCAAGCAGAGCATCTATCGGTTTCGCCGGGCGGACATTCAGCTCTATGGCTGGGTGAAAGAGCGATTCAGGGTCTTCGGCGAGGTACTCACTCTGTCGACCAATTTCCGGTCTCGACCACCCATTGGTGATCTCGTCAATCAGGTCTTCTGCGCGCCGGACTTCTTTCCCGAGGAGGCGACTGTGGAGCAGGCCGCGTTCGAGCGCCTGGACACCCAGCCTCCAGACGGGGACGTGCCGTGCGAGGGAGTCTTTGTCTACGACATCGCCCCGGATCAGGACACGAAGGGGCGGGCTGCTGCGGACGATGGGCTCCGCATTGCCGCCTGGATTCGTGATCGGGTCGATGCCGCAGAGCGCGAGCCTGAGGACTTCCTGATTCTCACCTGGTCCCGAGGTCAGCTCGCCGAGTACGCGCGAGCGCTCGAGTCGCACGGACTTCCGGTCTCCGTGACCGGGGCCGGTGTGGGGGTGGAGGAGGAGATTCACGAAATCCAGGTCCTGCTCCGCTGCATGATTGATCCGACCAACCCGGTACAGGTCGTGGCAGCGCTCACCGGGCTCTTCTTCGGTCTCGACTACGAAAAGCTCACGGCTCACCGTCTCGGCGGTGGTGGCTTCGACGCCATGTGGCCCGGTGACGATGGTCATCCCGACGTCGTGGCCGCCATGAGGCGTCTTCATGCGTGGTGGCGTGTCTCGGTTGTTGAGCCTGCGGACATCTTTGTTAGTCGGGTTGCGAGCGAACTGGGTCTTCTGCCCTACGCCGCTGCCGGCGACCTCGGCACGCTGCGCGCGGGTGCATTGCTGTATGCCCTCGACTCGGTCCGTGCCGCGGCCCTGTCGGGCGACACCTCTCTGCCTGGTGCGCTAGAGGCGCTGCAGGCGGCGCTCGCTCTGCGCGAGGCCGAGGCCCCGCTCGAACCTGGACGACCGGATGCCGTGCGCCTCATGAACCTGCACCAAGCCAAGGGTCTCGAGGGCACTGTGGTCATTCTGGCCGACCCGACTGACCGCTCGTTGAGGCGCCCGGGACTCCACATGGCGCGGACCGAGGAAGGTCAGGCACGGGGGTACCTGCGCGTGGCAGGTGCCGCAGGAGTCCGATCGAGCCAGGATCTGGCACGACCCATCGGATGGGCGGGCCTCGAGGCGCGCGAGCAGAGATTCAAAGATGCCGAGGACGTTCGCCTGCTCTACGTCGCGGTCACGAGGGCGCGAGAGGAACTGGTCATCGCGCGTTGGCCCAAGAAGAAGCGCTCAGCCTGGGAACCGCTGCATACGTGGCTGGCCGATCCGGCTCACGCTACCGTGCTCGAGCTGGAGGCGCGGGAGTCAGGCGAGCGCGAGAAGCTGGTACTCACTTCGGAGGACGCCCGCTCACGTATCGCGGAGGCCAGAGCCAACATCGCGGCGCGAACGCGTCCTTCGTTCCTGCATGAGACAGTTACCAGTCTCACGAAAGAGCGGATGTCCACGGCTAACGTGAATGAGCCCGCTGGGCTGGAGTCCGGAGGCGGTCGGAGTGCTGAGTCTGGGAAACAGTCAGCCACGGAGGACCGCGTGTTGGCGTCGGACCTCCGTGGTTACTCGTGGGGGAGCGCGGTGCATGGTGCTCTCGCTTACGCGGCCACGAGCGAATCCGAGGTCGACCTGCAGGGCGTGTGTCGGAACCTGCTGGTTGAGCACGGTCGCCCGCTCGATGATCACGGTGAGCCGACTGAATTGCGTGAACTCATGGGCCTCATCCGTGCGGTGCAGTCATCACCACTGTGGACCCGGGCGCAGGACGCGAAGCGCATGCTGACCGAGATCGCGTTTGCGGTACCCGGGCTGACCGACGTACCTCCCGAGCCCGCTCCGGAAGCCGAGACGGCGCCGAGGACCTTGGTGGGCCGCAGGCAGCTCGATCTTTTTGGCGCCGACCCTGCCGGAGCCGATGACAGTGCCGAGTCTGGTGAGGCGACGGAGAAGGACGTCGCGGTTGTACACGACCGAGATCTGGAAGTGGCGGGTGAGCCTACCATGGTCCTTGAGGGTGTCATCGACCTCGCCTTCCGTGAGCGGGGTGGCTGGGTCATCGCCGACTACAAGACCGACATTGGAACCGATCCCGACTTTCCGGTGCGTGCGGCCGCGTACCGGCGTCAGGTCGATCTGTATTCGGAAGCGTGGGCACGGCTGACGGGTGAACCGGTGAAGGAGCGCGTGCTCTTCTTTACGGCGCAGGACCGCATGGAGCAGTGGTAGCGACGCCAGAGGCGGGTCTTCTGCTCTGCTACTGGCCGCTGGTCCTGACGTCGAGTACGCGCCCCTGGTAGTCACGTGGATCGACGTCTTCGACCCGAGTGACAAAGCGTTGGCCTCCGCCGGGTACGATTACCTCCACGTCTACACGCTGCCCTCCGGGGATGCCGAAGTGCACCGGGAGATCGGACTGGGCGTCGTAGCCGGACCCCGAGTCGACGCGGCGCGTGCCGAGTAGCTCACGAAGTCCGGCTGCGTAGATCCGGACTTCAGCGCCAGCCCGTGTGCTCCGTCCGGCCGCGTCGAGAACCCGGACCTGCAGCGAG
The DNA here is from genome assembly GCA_002390225.1 of Gemmatimonadales bacterium UBA4456. Taxonomy (GTDB): domain Bacteria; phylum Gemmatimonadota; class Gemmatimonadetes; order Longimicrobiales; family Gaopeijiaceae; genus UBA2589. The sequence goes on from DGOW01000054.1 coordinate 54,038, forward strand.
TGCCATGAGAACTCGGGTCGCAAGAGATTCTGGAGGAGACTGTGTGTCCCGTCCGCAGCCGCTCCTGCCAGGGCGAGGTCGAGATCTCCGTCGAGGTCGAAGTCGACCCAGGTCGCTCCGTGGCTCGCGTTCCTGTCGAGGATCTCGGCGGGGGTCACGTCCATGAAGACCGGGTCACCTTCGCGGCGCATGAGCCAATCCCGGTAGTGGGTCTCTCCGCCGACGGTCCCATTCACGAATAGGTCGATCGAGCCGTCGTGGTCGAAATCCGCCCACGCACAGGTGTCGTATCGTGATGAATTCGCGACGCCTAGCGTCTCGGCGCGATTGAGCCAGCCGCTGTCCGTGTACTCGAGGAGTCCATTCGCGCCGTAGTTGGCGAAGAAGAGGTCGAAGTCGCCGTCGGAGTCGTAATCGACAGAGCAGGGGCGTACCGATCCTTCCGCCTCGTCGCCGACTGTGCGTCCACCTCCGCGGACGACATCGTCTGCGGACTCCGTGAAGCCCGTCGGACTGCCCTGATAGAGTCCGTTCGCATCTCCGTTCATGTTCGCCACGATCACATCGAGCCAGCCGTCTCCGTCATCGAACCAGACCGCGCCGACGGTTCGTCTCGGGTCGCCGAGTCCGAGCTCGGCTGCCTGGTCGGTGAACTGGCCCTCATCCTGGATGAAGAGGCGATTCGGTCCATCCCGCATTCCGAGATAGAGGTCGAGGTCACCATCGGCGTCGGTATCGATCCAGGCGGCCTGCCGGGTGGTGCCCACCTCGAGCTGCAGTCCGACCTCAGCTGAGATTTCAGTGAATCCGTCCGTATCGTTTCGCCACAGCGCGGTCACGGGGGTCTCACCGGCGTATCCGAGCAGGAGATCGGGGTCACCGTCCGCGTCGAAGTCTCCCCACGCCGACGTTCGGACCGAACGCTCCACCAGCAGACCGACCTCGGCAGCGATGTCCGCGAAGCCATCGATCCCGTCGTTTCGGTAGAGTCGGCTCGGCGTACCGTTGAAGCCGACGAAGCGGTCGGGGTCGCCGTCCTGGTCGACGTCGGCCCAGGCGTCGGTGAGCGCACCACCGTCCGCGAACAAATCTTCGGCGAAGGGAGCGAAGCGGACGGGTTGAGGCTCCTCCGGGCGGTCGCAGGCCGCCAGGACGAGCAGACACGAGCCGATAGACCACCGAGGTATGTGCCGCATCAGATGCTCACTGGATGTAGAGGTTCTGGCCGCAGATCAGCGGCCGTTCGGGCGCTCATACAACACCACGCCGTCCACGATCGTCATGTCTACGTCGACGTCGAGGATCCGCTCGGGATCCGTCTCGAGAATATTCTCTGAGAGTACAACCACGTCGGCGAGCATGCCCGGCTCCAACGTACCCTTCTCGTTCTCCTCGAAGGTCAGCCACGCTCCGTTGGCTGTATAGCCACGGATCGCCTCTTCTATGCTGAGCCGCTCTTCCGGACCATAGACCTCGCCGGACATGCCCTTCCGGGTGACAGCCGTGTACAGCCCGACACGCGGGTCGATCGGCAGGATGTCGCTACCGAGCGCCATGAAGATCCCGTGCTCCATCGGGACGCGAACCGGGTTGTTATGAGCGAGTCGATCGCCGTCAAGATTGTCTACGTACCGGCCTTCGAGTGTCCACGTGAAGTTCGGCTGCTGGGCGATCGCGATGTCGTGCTCCGCCATCAGGTTCAGCGTGGCGACCGGCGGTGTCACGGTGAAGTGGTTCAGGTAGTGGCGGTGATCCGATCGAGGATTCGCCTCGAGGGCCTCCACGAAGGCGTCGACCGTCAGTTCGATGGCCGCGTCACCGATGGCGTGGAAGCCGAGCTGCCAGCCGAGTGCGTTGCCCTGCATGATGAGGTCGCGGAGTTCATCCTCCGGGACGTTCAGGAGGCCGCGATACTCGGTCTCTCCTTTGTACGGCTCGATCGTATAGGCAGCCGGTCCGGTGAAGCCACCGTCGACGAGCACCTTGATGGCGCCTATGCGGAGGCGGTGATTACCGTCGCCCGTCCGGAGGCCGAAGCGCTCGAGGCGCTCTGGGCCCACCCAGCGGATTTGCACGGTCGAGCGGGGCAGCTCGTTGCCGTACTCCTCGTAGATGTCTTCCCAGCGCTCGTAGCCGCCGGGCGTCTCACCTGCCTGGATCAGGCTCGTGATGCCAAGAGCGAGCTGGTCGCGCAGCATCTCCACGTGGCTCGCGCGTACCTCATCGGGCGTTGCGTCCGGTACGAGACGGCTCACGATGCCCTGACGCTCGCGGATGACGCCGTTCAGACGTCCGTCCGGGCCCGTCTCGATGACGCCACCCTCGGGCTGAGGCGTCGCCTCGTCTACGTCAGCGAGCTCGAGCGCTAGCGAGTTAGCGACCGCACTGTGTCCGCCGGCGCGCGACAGAATGACCGGGTTGTTCGGCGCGGCTTCGTCGAGGTCAGCGCGCAGTGGCCGACGACCCTCGGCCAGCTCGTCCTCACTCCAGCCGTACCCGGTGATCCACTCGCCCTCGCCGAGCGTAGCGATCTTCTCCCGGATCAGCTCCTGGATGGCCACAATCGACTCGACCCCCCCGAGCTCGATATGACGAAAGGCGCGCCCCCGGATGTGGGTGTGGGTGTCATTGAAGCCCGGCATGACGAGCCGGCCGTCGAGGTCGATCGTCTGTGTGGCGGAGTACTCATCGAGCAACGCGGTGCCACCGACAGCCGTGATTCTGCCGTCCGTCACGACGAGTGTCTCTGCGAGGGAGAAGTCCTGATCGACGACAGCGATGGTTCCGCCCGTCAGGATCAGGTCGGCAGGGATGCGGTCGTCATCCGATGCACACGCGCCTACGGTGAGTACCAAGAACAGGACTCCCCACCCCGCGGAGGATCGTGACGGGCGACCCTTCGTCCGGGCGCTCAGGGGTCCTGCTCCCCGCTCGTGGCGGTGGAGCCTCGTACGCATGAATGCCTCCGGTCTTGGGGCGGGGTGTGGACCAATGCCGAAGCCCGATCTCCAGACGCTACCGAGAGCCGAACCCACACGCCACTCCTGCATCTACGCGACCCCGCCTTCTATCGTTTCATGGGAGAATCGGAGGGCCGCTTGGGCCGTGTTCTGGCTGCCCTGGACCGCCATGACATCAATCTGGTTGTGATCAATGCCGGCCCTCTACCCATCTCTCCTCCACTGGAACCGGCTCTGAGGCAGGTCCGGGTTCGAGTTGGCAGAGGGAGGCGGTGACCCCCTACTCGACGAGATCGACCGTTTATCGGACGACGACGGTGGCCCTGTGCTCGACGAGATTGGATTCATAGAGGTAGTCGATGTCACCCCGCCCGACGAGAACGAGGTTCAGCTTGAGACGGTCTCCGTGCCTGAGCCCGGTACGCTTCTCCTTCTGGTCGGCGGACTCCTGGCGATGGTGGGACTTTCGCTTCGACAAGGATCTCCTCGCCGTGGTCGCCAGGTGACCGAGCTCTCATAGTGGGCTTGCCATGACGGCTGTGGGTCCCGAGCGTCCGTTCCTGTCAGCGATGATCGGCCAGGTCGGCATCGGAGCGGAATATCCGGCAGTGGGCGGTAGCTATGCCACATTCGAGGTGGTCGCCGGCAACGAGTATGAGTTGGTGGCTAGCTGACAAGCCGAGCCGGTTTCCGAACTCATTTGGATGGTTCCCGGGTCTGCTGAACCTGCATCCCGACAGGGCACCTGAACGGCGGGCGCTTTGCACCTGAGCTGTCCAGTCCGGCTCGAGATCCTCGAGCCTCCACTGACCAGGGCTCGCCGGGGTCGCTCCACAGCGCTCCGCTTTTCATAGAGTCGCAGGAACAGGAGATCGAACGGGGCAAGACCATCGGGCCTGTATCACTTCTCGGGTTGCGACCATGACGCGGCACCCTACGATGGGCGCATGAACGAAATGTCGAAGCGCGCTGTCTGCCGCCGGGCCTGTCTGGTCCTGGCCGTCACCCTCTCCAGCTGCATCCCCGGTGTCTCCGAATGGAGCGACGTCCATGAGGACGGCTCGTTCCTCATGTACCGCCGGCAATCTCTGATCGGCGAGGAGACGTTCAGTATTCGCTCGGATGGTGATTCGATCGTGGTCCGATCGCTGCAGGGCGAGAACGAGCGTGGCAGGGTCACCGGGGTCGAGACTGAGCTCCGACTCGGTCAGGACCTGTCCCCCGCGCTGTATCGCAGCCGTCGGATCTCGGACAGCGACACCACCAACATCCTGGAGGTGGTCGCGACGGCTCAGGGCGTGTCCGTGCGCGAAAAGGAGACCGACGCGGTCTCCCTCTCTGCGCCGGATGGTTTTTTCCCCGTACACGGCAACGTCCCGGCTGCAGTCGAGGCGATGTTGTACCACCGCCACCTCGCGCTGGGGCTCGATGCCTCACCGACCCTGCCACGAGGCGAGGTCGTGATGACGCACCGAGGGACCGATGTCGTTCAGATCGGGGGATCGGACGTCTCGCTCGAGCGCTACGTGGTGGAGGGCATCAACTGGGGTCTCCGCACGATCTGGTTGAACCACGCCAACGATCTGGTCGCGCTGGTCTATGCGAACACTCAGTTCAGAGAGGCGATCCGCAGCGGATACGAAGAGGCGCTGCCGCACTTCATTGCCGGGCACGTGGATGAGCAGATGCGGACCCTCGCCGAGTACACGGAGGAGCTCCGAGATGACCCGGCTGCGGTCACCGCGCTCGTAGGCGGCGATGTCGTCGACGGTCTGAGTGACGATACCCATCCGGACATGACGGTCCTGATCGAGGCCGGCCGGATCCGGGAGATCGGTCCTCGAGCGGAGGTCGAGATCCCGGAGGACGCCGACGTCCTCGACGTGACCGGCAAGACGTTGATTCCCGGGTTGTGGGACATGCACGCCCACGCCAATCAGGTCCAGTGGGCACCGACGTACCTCGCGGGTGGGGTCACCACGATCCGGGATCTGGGGAATGAACTCGAGTTCGCGACGGCCTTTCGCGATGCCGTCGCCGAGGGCTGGGCGATGGGGCCGGAGATCCTGCTCGCCGGTATGACCGACGGTGCAGGCATCACCGGTAACGGCGTGGTCCGCGCCCGGACCGCCGCCGAGGCGCGCGAGGTCGTGGCCCGGTATGACGACGAAGGGTACAAGCAGGTGAAGATCTACACGGCGATCGAGCCGGATGTCCTCAGTGTGCTGACCGAGGAGGCCCACCAGCGTGGGATGACCGTGACGGGTCACGTGCCGAGAGCGGTCGGAAACACCGTAGATGCGGTGGCGCTCGGCATGGATCAGCTCAATCACCGCGGGCTGTTTCTGTCCGTGCTCTTCCCCGAAGAATCGGTGGCCGATCTCGGCGCTTTGTACCTCTTCGACCGGGACGTCAGCCCTGCTCGAATCGCACGGGCCGCAGAGTTCTTGCTCGAGCACGGCACGGCGCTCGACCCCACCATCTCTCTCGACATGCTGAGAAACCTTCCCCGCGGCACTCTACTGGAGACCGTGGAGCCCGACGTCGGCCGGATCGCATACGAGCTGTGGGAGGGCAAGCGTTTCCTGCCCGGTGTGGACACGACGCGTGCCGAGCAGATGGCCGAAGATGTACGCGTGGCCATGGACGTACTCGGGGCGTTTCATCGCGCGGGCGTGCCGATCGTCGCCGGCACAGACAACGGCGTCCCACTCTTCAACCTCTACCTGGAAATCGAGGCGTATCACGACCTCGCAGGCTTCTCACCGCTCGATGCGCTTCGCAGCGCCACCATCGTGCCCGCTCGGGTCATGGGGATGGACGCGGAAACCGGTTCGCTCGAGGTCGGCAAGGAAGCCGATATCGCGATCCTGGACCGAAATCCGCTCGTGGACATCCGAAATCTTCGCAGCGTGTCTGCGGTGATGAGCGATGGGGTCTATTACGAGAGTGCGCCGCTGTGGGGCGCGGTCGATTTCAGGGCTGCGGGTCGGTAGCAGTAGCGGGATCGCCCCCACCACTAGATGTTGCTCGCTCGCCTCACCGTCCATCGAGAACAGACCATGAAGCTCATCCCCACAGCGCGTCTCGTCCCCACGACCCTTCTCCTCCTTGGCCTGGGTGCCTGTGGAACAGACGCCCCTGACGATGTCGCGCCCATGGCTGAGGTCGTGGATTCCACCGCCAATCAACAGCTCGCCTGGGTCGACCGGTCAGGGACCGTGATGGAGTCGATCGGCCCGCGCATGAACTCGATCCTCGACCCGTCGATCTCGCCGGACGGTGAGCGGATCACCGTGCGTGGGCGAGAGGTCGAGGGCCAGACGGACTACCTCTACATCCTCGAGGGCACGGAGGGCGCGAGGCTCACGTCGAACGAAGGCTTCGAGCGCCACATGATCTGGTCCCCGGACGGGTCGCGGATCGCGTACTCGATCCAGGAGCCCGGTGGCGTCTCGAACTTGTTCGTCCGCGCGGCAGACGGTTCGGGTGGAGATCAACCGCTGATCGTGAGCGAAGGCATGCACAAGTGGTATCCGTCCTGGACGCCCGACGCCTCGACGGTCGTCTTCCACACGAACAACCCGGAAACGCAGGCGCGTGACCTCTGGTCCGTCGATGTCGCGACGGGGGAGACGGACGTCGTGGTCGGCGACGATGGGATCCAGGCCCTGGCCCGGCTCTCACGTGACGGTCGGTTCATCGCCTACCAGTCCGACCAGGACGGCCAGATGGAGATCTACGTCACGACCTTCCCGGCGTCGGATGCGAGGTGGAAGGTGTCGGCCAACGGGGGTACATGGCCGAAGTGGAGCAACGACGAGCTCTTCTATTGGCGGGGCAACGACCTGATGGCCGTGCGCTTCAGCGACGACGGCGGCTACTCCTTCGACCCACCGACGCGCCTCTTCACCGGGGCCCAGGTCGGGATGGGCGTGGACAACATGATGACGTCGTACAACCCGGAGTACGACGTGAACGCAGAGGGCACCCGCTTCGTGGTGACGCGGCGCCTGGAACGGTAGGAGGGGACCTCCACCTCCAACATTAATGGAGGAGGGAGGCACGCCCCGCGGGGCTAGCCCCACCCTACCCGCCTGCTAGCTTGCCACCGCCGCTCCACGTGGAAGACTGCCGCTCGCTCGCGGTCTCGATCACCCCAGCCCTCCAGCTCTCGGCCTGTTGCGACCCCTCCTGCTGATCGTCCTCCTCGCCGCCCCGGAAGCCCATGCGCAGCAGGCCAACCCCCTCCAGGCGCGGCTCGGGTTCACCAAGGAGGCCCGTGCGGTCGAGGTCACCGGCGAGCGCATCCGGGTGGACGGACGCCTCGACGAGCCCGTGTGGGCCGAGGCACCACCGATCAACGATTTCGTTCAGAAAGAGCCGGTCGAGGGAGTCCTGCCGACGGAGCGCACGGAGGTCCGCTTCGTCTATGACGAGCGGGCGCTTTATGTGGGTGCCCGCATGTACACGAGCGGCGGGCGTAGTGAGATCCAGGCCCCGCTCGGACGCCGGGACGACAACCGGCTCGCCGAGTCGATCCTGGTGTCGCTCGACACGTTCCTCGACAGACGTACCGCATACTCGTTCGGCGTGACCGCCGCTGGCGTGCGCCTGGACCACTTCCATCGCTCGGACTCCGAAGGCGACATCGACACGGGCTTCGACCCGGTGTGGGAGGCGAGCGTCTCCATCGACGAGGAGGGCTGGACTGCGGAGATGTGGATTCCGTTTTCGCAGCTCCGCTACAACGACCTGCAGGAGCAGACCTGGGGCCTGAACCTGCAGCGCTGGATCCCGTCCAAGAACGAGTCGAACTACTGGATTCCCATCCCTCGCACCGAGCGCGCCTGGGCGTCTCGGTTCGGCTCGCTTATCAGTGTGCGCGCCGGTGAGCCGGTTCGGCGTCTCGAGCTACAACCGTACGCCGCTGCGGGTGCGAGCATCAACGGTGACCGCGATCAGGCCGACCCCTTCGATGACGGACTGAACCTGGAGGGGCGGGCCGGCCTCGACCTCAAGATGGGCCTCGGCCCCAACCTCACGCTCGACGCCACCGTGACGCCGGACTTCGGTCAGGTGGAGGCCGATCCGGCGGTCGTGAACCTCACCGACTTCGAGGTTTTCTTCCCGGAGCGCCGTCCGTTTTTCACGGAAGGCAGCGCACTGCTCAACGGGCCCACAAACAACTACTTCTACTCCCGGCGCATCGGCGCACGTCCGACCGGGCCGGCCACCGGCGACTTCGTCGACCGACCGACCTCGACCACGATCCTGGGCGCCGCCAAGCTGACCGGACGCCTGCCCTCGGGCACGTCGATCGGCGTGCTCGCGGCGGTCACCGGTGCCGAGGACGCGCGGACGTTCGACGCCGACGCTGGCGCCTTCGGGGATGTCCGGGTCACACCCCGCAGCTCGTGGGGCGTGGGACGCGTGCAGCAGGAGTTCGGTGCCGACGGCTCGACGGCCGCGCTCATGGTCACGGGGGTGCACCGGGACATGGCCCCGGACGATCCGCTCGCCGATCGCCTCGCTCGGAACGCCTTCACCGGCAACGCTGAGACGCTCTGGCGGCTGGACGACGCGACGTACGAGGTCTCGTTGAGCGGAGGGTTCACGCACGTCGAGGGTGAGGCCGGCGCCATCTCCCGGCTGCAGCGCTCCAGCGTGCGCTACTTCCAGCGGCCCGACGCCACGCACGTCCGTTTTGACCCGACGCGCACCAGCATGAGCGGAAACAAGGCGACGCTGCGAGCGGAGAGGATCAGCGGCCAACACTGGCTGTGGACGATCTCCGCGGACCTCGAGTCGCCCGAGGCCGAGTTCAACGACATCGGGCGCATCACCACGGCGGACGGGGTCGCGTGGCGTCCGTCGCTCACGTATCGCGAGGCAACTCCCGGTCGGTTGTTCCGTAGCTACCGGTTCACCGTCAATCAGAACAGTGAGTGGAATCTGGGCTGGGAGCACCAGCAGACGACGCTCAACGGGACGGCGGCCGTGACCTGGAACAACTTCTGGACCACACGCTTCTCGACCCGACTCAACCTGCGCGCCCAGAATCAGCGGCTCACCCGAGGCGGACCTTCGATGGGTACCGGTCGCGGCTGGAACACGTCGCTCAACCTGGGCAACGGTGGCGCGGCCCAGACCCGATGGAGTCTGGGAGCGAACGTCGGCGGGGACGAGCTCGGCGGCAGCCGTCAGAGTGTGAACGGCCGTGTGTCGTTCGTGCCTGAGCCGCGATGGCAGATCAGCCTCGCTCCCTCGTTCGAGCACGGTGTCAACGCGCGCCAGTATGTGTTGGCTCGAGACGGTGGGACGCAGGCGACCTTCGGGCGACGGTATCTCTTCGCCTTCACGGACCGCACCACCTTGGCCTTGGAGACGCGGCTCAGCTTCACGCTGAAGCCCGACATGAACATCGACCTGTACGCCCAGCCGTTCGCCGCCAGTGGGCGCTTCCAGGACCACGGGGAGCTGGAGGCCGCAGGAAGCCGCTTCCTGCGCACCTACGGGTCGGACGGCACCACGATTGATCGAGCCGAAGACGGGAGCTACACCGTGCAGGATGGCGCTGAAACCTTCACCATCCCCAACCGTGACTTCAACGTCCGCTCCTTCCGTAGCACGGCAGTGTTGCGCTGGGAGTGGCGCCCCGGGAGCACCCTGTTCCTCGTGTGGCAGCAGGACCGGTCTGGGAACGCCCCCATCGACCAGCGCGCGGGTCTCGACGACGTGTTCGGCTCGTTCGCGACGACCGGCAACAACTTCTTCGCGGTCAAGGCGAGCTACTGGCTGGGCCGGTCGGTGGGTCGGTAGGGGGTACACGTGTGGGTCGGGGGTTTGCCGGTGCTGCGAGGCGGGAATGCCGGTCATCTCTTGCCGTACCTATATTCGGCTGAGAGCCGCCCAACCCGAGATGACCCGAACGACGCTTCATTGCTGACCACGCCCGCTTCATGAGACGAAACCACGCTCGCTTCTTCCTTGCTGGGTTGTTCGGCCCTATCTCCGCTGTCGCATGCGTGAGTTCCGGTCCAGCACCCACAGGGTCGACGCCCAGCCCGGTCGAGACCGATGTCTCGCGGCTCGAGGCCCTGTACCAGGCCCGCACGGACAGTGCATTTCTGACGGTGCACGAAGCGGACGCCCGTTTCATGACCGGCATGATCCACCATCACGCCCAGGCGCTGGTCATGTCCGCGCTGGCGCCTCACAACGGCGCGAGTGAGTCGATCCGCACGCTTACCAGTCGGATCATCAACGCGCAGACTGACGAGATTTCGGTCATGCAGCGCTGGCTGCGTGACCGAGACCGCCCGGTGCCCGAGGTGGACGCCTCAGGGCAGATGATGGGCGGCCATATGCATATGGTCGGTATGCTCACACCGGACCAGCTCGACGAACTCGCGGCCGCACGAGGTCAGGAGTACGATCGACTGTTCCTGACGTACATGATCCAGCATCACAACGGCGCGGTCGATATGGTCGACGTGCTGTTCGCGACCGACGGCGCTGCGCAGGACGATTTCGTATTCAAGATCGCGTCCGACATTCAGGTCGATCAGAGGACCGAGGTCGCCCGCATGCAGCGCATGCTCGATGCGATGCTGTCTCGCGATAACTCATCACTAAATCAGACCACCCGCTCGAGGTAGAGACCCCATGACCGAGAATGCACCCCACGCGCCCTCAACCCCTTCGCGTGGCCTCCGTGGCTTGAGCGCAGCGGTCGGGCTCGCCGTCGTCGCCAGCTGCGCGGCTCCCTCGGTGGCCCCGACCGGGATGATGTCGAGCATCGCACCGACGATGCCCATGACGCCCCTTACTGTGACCCCGCCGAGCCCCGACCCACGTGTCGGACTCGATGCTGGTCTCTTCGATGCCGAGGAGGCGGCCTGGAATCTGCGCGTCGTCTCGAAGACCCCGCCGCCGGACCGCTTCGTAGGCCGCACGAACTCAGACCTGGCGTTCAAGGACAACTACGTCATCCAGGGCAACTACGACGGCGTCCAGATCTGGGACGCGACGGATCCGTCTGAGCCCACGACGGTGGTTACTTATGTCTGTCCGGCTTCGCAGAGTGACGTCTCCGTACACGGCGACCTGCTCTTCGTCTCGGGTGAGGGCATGACGGGCCGTCTGGACTGTGGTCCGGGCGGTGTGGAAGAGGCCGTGAGTCAGGAGCGGCTGCGTGGTATCCGGATCTTCGACATCAGTGATATCCGGAACCCGCGCTATCTCCATAACGTGCAGACATGCCGTGGCTCGCACACGCACACCGTACTCGAAGATCCGGATGACGCGGACAACGTCTACATCTACGTCTCGGGCTCTGCGCCGGTACGCCCGGCTGAGGAACTGCCGGGCTGTTCGGGACTCTTCCCCGACGAAGATCCCAACTCGGCGCTCTTCCGGATCGAGGTGATCCGCGTTCCTCTCGACAACCCGTCGGCCGCTACGATCGTCAGCTCGCCGCGTATCTTCGAGGACCTGGTCGCCCCACCCATGCACGGTCCCGCGCCCGACGACCTCGCGGCCGTCGACGCCGCCATCGCGCGTGGTGAATTCGTCGCTGACCTTGGGGGACAAACAATCGTGCTCCCAGCGCGCTTTACCGCTCCTGCTCTCGAAAGTATCGTCGCGGCCCGGGGTGGTACGAGCGTCACCGCTGCGGACAGCGCGGCGCTTCGGGAAGCAATTCCTGCGATGATGCAGCAGATGATGGGTGGCGGTGACGGTCGCGAAGAGATGGGTCCGACCCAGTGCCATGACATCACTGTCTACCCCGCGATCGGACTCGCCGGTGGGGCCTGCGAGGGCTACGGGCTGCTGCTCGACATCAGCGATCCCGTGGATCCCGTCCGGCTCTCGGCCGTGGCGGACTCGAACTTCTCGTACTGGCACTCCGCCACGTTCAACAACGACGGCAGCGCGATCCTGTTCACTGACGAGTGGGGCGGGGGTGGTGCGCCGAAGTGCCGTGCGTCGGATCCGTACGAGTGGGGCGCCAACGCGATCTTCACCATCGAGGGTGAAGACATGGAGTTCCAGAGCTACTACAAGATGACGGCTCCGCAGACGTCGCTCGAGAACTGTGTAGCCCATAACGGCTCGCTGATCCCCGTGCCGGGGCGCACCATCATGGCGCAGTCGTGGTACCAGGGCGGCATCTCTCTGCTGGACTGGACCGACCCGTCCAACCCGGTCGAGATCGCATTCCATGACCGCGGTCCGTCCGATGCGACCCGTATGGGCTCGGGTGGAAGCTGGTCGGTCTACTGGTACAACGGATTCCTGTACAGCTCCGAGATCTCACGCGGACTCGACGTATTCGAGGTCACCGCGAGCGCGGTCATGACGCAGAACGAGCTCGATGCCGCCAACAGCGTGCGGTTCGAGCAGCTCAACTCTCAGGGGCAGCCCGAGATTGTCTGGCCCCACACCTTCGCCCTGGCCAGGGCGTACGTCGATCAGCTCGAGCGGCATCGGGCGGTCTCCTCGGGCTGGATCACCGAGGTTCGCGCAGCGCTGGCGGGTGCAGAGCAGATGTCGGGCTCGGCCCGGACGTCGTCGCTGAACGCACTCGCATCGCAGATCAGAGGCGCGGCTGATGAGTCGCGTGACCCGGCGAAGGTGCGGATCCTGGCAGAGGCCGTTCGGGGACTGGTGGCGGCTCAGTAGTCGATCGGTTGTCGGGGGCGGGCGCTCGAGGCGTCCGTCCCCGACGGGATGCTCAGATCACGCGTGCGGTCGGCGACGCCTCGTTGACCGCTGCGTGCCCTCAGTGATCTCCGACGGAACCGAACTCCAGATGAATCCAGGCGTCGTTCCAGCTGCTCCGAGTCTCGGGGAGCACCTGGCTCAGCAGGGCGAGAAGCTCTTCGCCGTCGACGGGCTTCGTCAGGCCGGCGTTCGCGCCGTAACCCTGAGCGAGAAGTAGCTGGTCTCAGTTTGCGCCGGAAACCGCGATGATCGGAATCGTGTCACCCGAGCCCCGCAGGGTCTTGATCAGGCGCAGGCCGTTGAACACCGGCATACGCAGGTCCACCACCACCACCACCGCGGTGACTCCCTCGTCCTCTGGAATCTCGAGGGCCTGCGGACCGTTCTCAGCCGACAGAATGTCGTGGCCACCTTTGAGCAGTATTTCCCTGATGAGACTCAGATCGAGCTCTTCATCGTCAACAAGCAGAATCTTGACCATGACTGACGTGACGCTTGTGCAGTTCAAGAATTGTGCTGAGGACCACAGGAGATATCTGCCGGCGCAACAGGTTCCAGTCGTAGCTCCGGCGGTCTGGATCTTGGGCCTGGAATAGAGTTCTTCCTGGCCCGTGGTCGACGCCGGACGTCCATGTCTTGAAGCCCGTAGCTGTTCGGGGGGCTCGCCACCCTGGGTGTCGAGTTACTTGCGAAGAACCCACGTGGTCATGGCGCGCATTCCCTGCACCACGGTCGTCTTCAAGGGGGCCACCCAGGCTGCACCCAGGCCGGCACTCACGATCGTGAGGTACGCTTCGTCGACGAGAAATCGCTCTGTTCCATCGGGCAGAGCGTGCCATCGCCCGTCGACCGGAACAGCAGTGTCCCCGAGCCCAATCGTTGATGCCAGGCGAGCGAAGTACAGCCCTCCGGGTTCGAGTACCCGCCACAGCTCCGACACGATGGCTTCGAAGTGCGCCTCATGTTCAGAGAAATGCAGGACCGCGCTGCAGATCACTGCCCCGAAGTAGGCGTCGGGAAAGGGGAGATCGTCGAGCTCAGCCACGCAGAAGTTCGAGCGAGGCAGAGGCTGCGCGATGTTCGCACGACGTGCTTGGATCTGGTCGATCTGCATCGGATCGCGATCGACTCCGTAGACCTCGGCTCCTTGGCGCATCAGGTAGTGAGCGTTTCGTCCCGGGCCGCAACCCGCATCCAGCACTCTCTGGCCTGAGTGGAGATTGCCCCTAAGTAGTTGGTCAAACACATAGATGTCGATCAGACCGAACTCGGCCTGAAGGTCCGCTGCATCACGGTGGAGATCCGCTGACATTCGACTCTTTTTCCTTGGAGAGCCCCGACGGCTCGGGATTCTATTGCGCCGTGCGGTTGCTGACGAGCGCGTAGCGCTCCCGAGACAGCAGCGGGCAGCACTCACTGCCCCGATCCCGAGCAGTTCAGCGAATCTGCTCAAGATCCAATAGGATGTTCACTTCGGCACCACATCTACCGGAGGATGTTCCGTCATGCGCCACGCCAGCCGACCTGTGATACTCTCGTCACTGGCCACCCTCTGTGGTGCCGCCGCGCTGCCCTTCGCTGTCGCGGCCCAGGCGCGTCCGGTGCTCATCCATGCGGCTGAAATACACACAGTTACGCGCGGCGTGATCGAGAACGGCTACGTCCTGCTGCAAGACGGGGTGATCCGGCAGGTCGGCACCTCTATTGAGGTCCCGCCCGGAGCCGTGGAGTACTCAGCCGACGTCGTCATCCCCGGAATGATCGATGCACATGCCCACCTGGCACTTGACCGCTCGAGCCGTTCGCAGATCCCGGGCCCCTTCACGCCAGAGTGGAAGGCGGTCGAAAACCTGAACCTGGACGACCCGATGATCCAGGTCGCCCTGTCGGGTGGTGTGACCTCAGTCATCACGCGGTCCGGGAGCGGGATTATCTCGAGCGGTCAGTCCGTCGCTCTGAAGATGAAGAGAGAGCCGGGTCCAGACATGATTCTCAAGCCGTACGTGGACTTGAAGATGGCTGTACGGCCTCTGATCAACCTGCGGCCCGGTCAGACGCCACAAACGGTGATGGGATGGTTCGCGACGGCTGACGAGTACTTCCGCCGGGCCCGTGTCTATCTGGACCTCAAGGAAGCCGCCGAAGCTGGTCGGATCGTGGAAGCCCCGGAGCCCGACGACCGGTTGGAGGCACTGATTCCCGTGCTTCGTGGCGAAGTGATGGTCCACGCCCATTCCCATTATCCGAGCGAAACGATGATGGTCATGCGTCTCGCCCGGAAGTACGGGTTCATCGATCGGTTGGCGATCGCGCACGCCGAAGAGGTCTTTCCGATGATCGACCTCCTTCGGGACACGAACATCATTCCGGTCATCGGCCCGATGATGATCGTCCAGTACTACAACGATCCCGAGCCAATCAACCTGCTCGAGGTTCTCCTGGACGCGAACATCACTGCCAGCATCCAGAGCGACATGTCCACGCAGCAGTTCAAGGACTTTCGTGAATACGGTGCGTTCCTGGCTCGCCATGGACTCACCGATCAGCAGGCGCTCGAGGTCATGACGATCAATGGGGCCAAGGCCATGATGCTCGAGGACCGAATCGGGAGTATCGAGGTGGGCAAGGATGCGGACCTCGTCCTCCTCGACGGACACTTTCTCGACCTCACCTCCGATCGAATAGAGCGAGTCTTTGTCGACGGAGAGCTGGAGTACGAGCGAGAGAGGTCCGTACAGCCCGACCGCCCGAGGAATGTTGGTCCATTCAGAAGCATGAGGGGCCAGATTGGTCCTGAGGACCGGACCTTCGCCATCACCGGAGCCCACGTCTTCACTGTCAGTGACGGCCCACTCGAAGACGCCACCATCGTCGTCGAAGACGGTCGCTTCACTCAGGTCCAGACCGGAGCAGCGCCCCCGTCTGGCATCCCGGTGCTCGACGTCGGTGGTCGGGTCGTGATGCCCGGCACCGTGATTGGCCGCGCGTTTGCGAACGACTGGGTCGGCGATCTGAAGTGGCAGGTGCAGAACGACGAGATCACGGAGCCTGTCGTGCCACAGATGAACGCGCTCTATGCTGTGGATCCGTGGTTCCCGTCGTATCGCGTGAACACCACCATGGGAGTCACGAGCATCAATGTGACTCCGGGGACGGTAAATGTCGTCGGAGGCAATGGCGTGGTCATCAAGACGCCGGGCCTCGACTTCGAGGAGATGGTCAGGCGGGAGCCTGGAAGCATTGTGATGTCTCTGACGTCTGCCACGACGCGCTACTGGTCGAATCAGTCCGGTACCCCAGTGACGCTGGAGGACGCATCGTCCATGATCCGTGTGGCACTCGACGGTGCCGAGGCCTATCGCGACGCAGCGTCGGCCCTTGAGTACGATGCGCGCCACGAGGCTTTCCTGCCGCTCTTGAGGGGAGAGGCTCCAGCCCTCATTCACGCAGATCGGACAGAAGAGATCCGCGAGGCGATGAGCATCGCGGAGGACTATGGACTCCGCCTCGTGATTACGGGCGGAGTCGAAGCCTATCGACTGGCCGACGAGCTCGCGGCGGCCGATGTAGGTGTCATTCTCGGAAACTCTGGCTCGTTCGCATCGGACATCAGGGGCGGCGGAGAGGGTTGGAGCATCGAAGGGCCTGCGATTCTCAACCGCGCGGGTGTCAAAGTGGCCTTCTTCGGCCCCGGTGCTTCCAGACGGGCGTCCCCCATCGGTCGACTGGGGGGAGAGCCAATTCTCAACTCAGCCTGGGCGTTTCGAAACGGTGTCCCCGAAGTGGATGCACTGCGGATGGCGACACTGTACGCAGCCGAGATGCTCGACGTAGCCGACCGTGTGGGAAGCATAGAAGCAGGAAAAGACGCCGACTTCGTGGTCCTCGAAGGGCATCCGTTCGACTACCGCGTCGTACCCCAGATGGTTTTTGTCGACGGAAGGCTCGAACACGGAGGCGCGAGCGGGAGCCGCTAGTCGATCTTCCTGGCGACGAATCCTGATAATCCGTTACCTGCCAGGCAAACCGTATACCTGACCATTGCTTGTAGGAGCGCAGGCCCGCCTGACCCCGGAGTCACGGTGCTTACAACTTCAGTTGTCGAGCGCTAACCCCAGGGCCCATCGAGCAATGTGGCCCTCGACCTGTCCCGGGGCCTGGCTACTCGTGTTGGACAAGACCACGATATCGAGATCAGACCCTGGATAGTGCGCCATCACTGTGCTGAAGCCATTGATTCCGCCGGTGTGAGCCACCCTGGCGTGTTCCCCAAGAGGAGCAAGACCGAGAGCGAGCCCATATCCGGTGGCGGAGCCATCGTTCAGCAGGCCTGACGTCGTCATGGCCTGGTAGCTGGCCGAAGAGACGACTCGTCCACTCCGCAGGGCCGCGGTCCATGACAGAAGATCCGGCACGGTGGAGCACAGCGCGCCTGCTGCTCCCGGGGTGTTCATGGAAATGCTCCCGTCGTTCAGAAGCCACCCGGCTCCCTGCTCATAGCCCTCCGCCCTGCCGCGGATGATCTGGGCCTCATGGCAATAGGACGAACGCGACAGACCCATCGGCCCGAAGAGGTGGGCATCGAGATAATCGTGGTAGGTCTCACCGCTCACCTCCTCGATGATCATGCCGAGCAGGTAGTACCCTGAGTTGTTGTACCGGTACGCCTCGCCGGGAGCGAAGTCGAACGGCTCGTCCTGGAAGAGCTCGAGCATCTCGGTGTGGGTGAGGTCCAGTAGTCCGGCCTTCAGCCAGAAGACGTCTCCGAGGCTCGTGTAGCTCTTGATCCCGGACGTATGCGTGAGGAGGTGCCGAATGCTCACCTCGTGACCCTGAGTGGGATAGTTCGGCAAGTACTGCGTCATCGAGTCGTCGAGGCCGATCAGACCTGCCTCCACCAGCTGCATGACCGCGGCGGCCGTGAACTGCTTCGTGAGAGACCCGATCCGATACACGGTCTCTGCTGTCATCGGTACGCTGTTCTCGATGTCCGCGTCTCCGTAGCCCTTCACCAGGAGCAGATCAGCGCCACGCTTCACGCCGATGGTCAGGCCTGCAACCGGCCCATCACGGAGCGTCGCCTCAGCAAGAGAGTCGATCCGGGCAACCAGCGCTCCTCCCCATATGGCGTCCTGAGACGCCGCACAGGTTGGGAGGCCCGAGAAAAGACAGGCCAGGATGGCGACATGAACGATCGGTCTCGAAGTCACCTTACTCATGGTCTCTCCAGATGGGGAGCGGTGGGGAGTGTCTGCTCGTTGACCCTGCGTTGCTCACAGCTCCGGGGCTCTGCTGCGGGCCCATGATGCCGCCCCGGGGCGTCAGCCGCCAATTCGCGCTGGACGATGGGGCACCAGGAGCACGATTCCCACTGAGTCAGCTGTGGAAGCGTGCGTCTGCGGAGTCATCGAAGCCCTCGGCGGTCTGGGCGCTCAGAGATACGATCGGTAGTGCGCAGAGGGAGTGGAGTGAGTAGATCGAATTGCGTCATCAGTTCTGTGCGCCAAGGCGCTCGAGTCCCCCACCGGCCTTCCACGCGTCAAAGCGCATCCGCAGCGTGGCCACCGGGCTCGCGCTCTCGTCGGTAGCGGTGTTCTCGTCGTCCACGTCGATGAACAGTGAATACTCGCCGTCGCTGTGCCCTTCTCCGACCGGGTCCTCGGGGCGAGCCGCAGCGATGTAGGCGACGTGCGCTCCACGGTGCCGACATCCGGCCTCGGTCTCGGGCACGGGCTGACTCCGACAGCTGCAGCGCGCGTCACCACCCGCCGCAGAAGCGGCTTCCATGCCGGCCATCACCCGATCGACGATGGTCCCCTCGTCGGCCAGGATGGCCTCGACCGCCTCGAGCACGACGTCGTGATTCTCGAGGATGTTACCCTGAACGGAGAAGTAGATGTTCTCCTCCCGGATCTCACTCTGGACGGCGAGGGACGCGTATCCGTTCCCCGTCCCGGAAAAGCCCGCCATCCGCCCCTCAAGATCGACGATCCCGAACTGGCGTCGTTCAAAGGCTGGATCTTCGGAGAGCATCCGGATGATTTCGTCTGGGTCGGTGCCGGCACGTATCTGCTCGAAAATGAGCATCTGATTCTGGCGTGTGCCATCCACACTGGCCTGAGCGGCGGCGACGCCGATCCCGGGCACGATCACCGCCTGGATGCTCTTGAGTCCGCCTCTAGTCCGTAGCCCCTCGGCTGTCACGCACGTAGCCGAGGCGATGACGACCAGACCCGTCTCTGCATCCACTGCGATGATCGACCACGTGGCCGATACCGGTCCGGGACTCGCGCTGAAGGATAGTGCGAGAAGGGCGAAGAGGATCGCCGCTGGGCTCCTGCTAACGTGCATGCGAGGGCTACCTGCGAGAGAGTGGAACGGAAGGGACGCTGAAAGTCCCTTCGTCGGCGTGCGCGAGCAAGGCGCTCCCCCGCGTTCCACGGCCCAACGACTCGGCGCCCGGCGACGAGTCGTTGGGCTGCAATCTCAGTTGGTTCAGGCCAGGTCGAACCGATCCAGGTTCATGACCTTGTCCCACGCCGCGATGAAGTCGTGCACGAAGCGCTGCTCCGCGTCGTCCTGTCCGTACACCTCGGCGATCGCACGAAGCTGTGAGTGTGATCCGAACACCAGATCCACCCGGGTGCCGGTCCACTTCACGCTGCCCGTCGCACGGTCACGTCCCTCGAACACGTTGTCGGTGTCGGATCTTGCCTGCCACTCGGTGTTCATGTCGAGCAGGTTCACGAAGAAGTCATTCGTGAGCGTGTGGGGACGATCCGTAAAGACGCCATGCTGCGCATGACCGAAGTTCGCGTTCAGTACACGCATTCCCCCGACGAGGGCGGTCATCTCAGGTGCGCTCAGCGTCAGGAGCTGTGCACGATCGAGGAGGAGTTCCTCGGCCGAGACGGCATAGGCTCCCCCGAGGTAGTTGCGGAAGCCGTCCGAGATCGGCTCGAGCACATCGAACGATTCGGCGTCGGTTTGCTCGTCCGACGCGTCCATACGTCCCGGCGTGAACGGAACCTCCTCATCGTGGCCAGCGGCCTTCGCCGCCTGCTCGACGGCGGCACAGCCGCCGAGGACGATGAGGTCCGCGAGGGAGACCTTCTTTGCGCCGGGCTGGGAGTCGAAGTCGGTCCGGATCCCGTCCAGGGTCTCCAGGACCCTCGCGAGTTGCTCCGGCTGGTTCGCTTCCCATCCGCTCTGCGGCGCGAGGCGAATGCGGGCCCCATTTGCACCACCACGCTTGTCGGAGCCACGAAAGGTGGCCGCCGAGGACCACGCCGTGTAGACGAGTTCCTCGATCGACAGTCCCGAGTCCAGGATCCGGCCTTTGAGGTCAGCGATGTCCCGCGCGTCGATCAGCGCGTGATCGACGGTGGGGATCGGGTCTTGCCAGATAAGATCCTCATCCGGGACTTCCGGGCCGAGATAGCACGACTTCGGGCCCATATCGCGGTGAGTCAGTTTGAACCACGCGCGGGCGAACGCGTCGGCAAACTCGTCGGGGTTGGCGTGGAAGCGGCGCGAGATCATTTCGTATTCCGGGTCCATGCGCATCGCCATGTCGGCCGTGGACATCATGATCGGCACGCGCTGGGACGGGTCTTCCACATCCGGCGCCATGTCCTCTTGCTTCAGATCCATCGGTGCCCACTGCCAGGCGCCGGCGGGGCTTTTCGTCAGTTCCCACTCGTAGCCGAAAAGAACGTCGTAATAGCCCATGTCCCACATCGTCGGGTGGGAGGTCCATGCGCCTTCGAGACCGCTGGTGATGGTGTCTCGGCCCTTACCGCTCTCGTAGTTGCTGAGCCAGCCGAAGCCCTGAGCCTCGACCGGCGCGGCCTCGGGCGTGAGACCAAACATGTCCGGGTCGGCGGCAGGGGTTACGTCGACAACGTCGCCCGCGCCGTGAGCCTTGCCGAAGGTGTGGCCCCCTGCAATGAGCGCAACGGTCTCGTAGTCGTTCATGGCCATCCGCTTGAACGTCTCGCGGATATCACGGGCGGAAGCGAGCGGATCGGGGTTCCCGTCGGGCCCTTCGGGGTTCACGTAAATGAGGCCCATCTGCACCGCAGCGAGCGGGTTCTCCAGTTCACGGTCGCCCGAATAGCGGCTGTTGGCCTTGTCGCTGGTAGCCAGCCATTCGGCTTCGGGGCCCCAGTAGATGTCCTCTTCGGGCTCCCAGGTATCCGCGCGCCCCCCGCCAAAGCCAAAGGTCTTGCCGCTCATCGACTCGATGGCGGCGTTGCCGGCGAGGATCATCAGGTCGGCCCAGGAGATCTTGTTGCCGTACTTCTGCTTGATCGGCCAGAGCAGCCGCCGCGCCTTATCGAGGTTGCCGTTGTCCGGCCAGCTGTTGAGTGGAGCAAAGCGCTGCGAGCCCGACCCGGCGCCGCCACGGCCGTCGCCCGTCCGGTAGGTGCCGGCGCTGTGCCACGCCATGCGGATGAAGAAAGGACCGTAGTGTCCGTAGTCTGCCGGCCACCAGTCCTGTGAGTCTGTCATCAGCGTGAAGAGGTCCTGCTTGAGGGCCCCGAGATCGAGTTTCTCGAACTCCTTCGCATAGTCGAAGTCACCGCCCAATGGGTCGGATATAGGCGAATGCTGATGGAGAATCGAGAGGTCGAGCTGGTTGGGCCACCAGTCGCGGTTCGATGTCCCACCTGCGCTGGTGCGGGCACCCTCACCGTGCATCACCGGGCACTTACCTGCGCTACCATCGCCATTGCTATCCATGAGTCATCCATCGTGTTGTGTGGCCTGATTTCAGCCAAGCAAAATCCGCATGCGCAGGTATTACGTCAAATCGCCAGATACTACGGATCAGAAAGCCAACTGGGGTGAGCGCTGAAGAGGACGGGCGTCGTGAGGCGACCGGGAGATCGTAAGGGAGGTCTGGGGTCGTGAGCGTGGGTATGGGGGGGCTTGTACAGGCGGATACGCAGGAGCGCCCGGATGATGCGAGGATGAGCGGCGGGTGCGCAGGCGGCGGCTGAGCCCGGGTGGGTGATGTTTCAGGCACTCCAGGTTCCGTCGTCCCAGGGAGGCCCTGATCGAAGGGATCAGGGCCCGGGGCCGTATCGCTTACGGTGTCCCATGGCGAGGGCGGGTCAGCCGCGAGCAGTTCGGCCTAGGGCGGGGTGGGGGCGACGGGCTGCGGGTGCTCTGGTTGATTCAATACATGCTTGCGGCAAGAACACCACTCATGTGGTCTACATCATCTTCCTTAAAAGCGAACACAGAGATTCAAACTCCTTGGCTGTCAGAACAGAAAAATCAAATTGATTCTTCACCTGTTCGACTGCTTCCTGAATCTTCGCCTGACTCACACCAGATTTCACAAGCTCATTCAGATCAATCTCGCGGGCCTTCACAAAGGACCCCAAGGTTAGATCCTTATCTTCCCGCAAGTGCTTGGCGAGCTCCGCCAGAGCCGAGATGGCCCGGTCACCTGTCTTGTGTGTGCCAGCTTTTTTCTTTTCGAAGACATGGCCGCACGTCTGACATTCACGTGTCCGTACGCCCATCAATTCGTCGCATGCGGGACACTGTTTTTTGCCGCGAGTGGGAGATTTCTTCTTTGACATGTCGTTCCTTGCGACTTACGCCGCTGGTCTAAAAGGGTGGTGCCGGTTTTATTTAGTCGGCCAGTCTGTCGGGTCCACTCCGATGTCATTTATCCTGACATCCACGGATAAGAAATCCAATTATGTGAATTCAAGCAAATGTTCTGTTTTTGACTTGCTTGTTTACCAAAAACATCCTAACAGCCTGATATAAAAATATGCCTGGTATCGCTCGAGACATCGCCGCCTTATTGAACCAATCGGCCCGTAGGTTGACGGCCTCGTCACGAGCTCTCCCCAATTTTATCATGGCCGGAGCTCAGAAGTCAGGGTCCAGCTCGTTGTACTCCTATCTGACCCAACATCCGCAGGTGTTGCGAGCAGCCCATAAAGAAATTCACTATTTCGACTCATTCTTTCATAAGGGCTCAGCTTGGTATCGGAGCCAATTCCCGCTTAACGGTCAACTCACTGAAGAGAAAATCACTGGAGAAGCAACGCCCTCGTATCTTTTCTATCCAGGTGCAGCCAAACGGATCGCCGAGTTGGTACCTGACGTGAAGCTGATTCTCCTGCTCCGCAATCCCGTCTCACGTGCCATTTCCCATTACCACCATCAAATTCGAATGGGTAATGAATCCCTAGGCCTCATGGAGGCCATTGACGCCGAAGAGGAGCGTAGCCGAAAAGCTCGAATCATACTTCAGAAAGACCCATCCAACTATCGAGCCAGTAAGGATCTACGTCAGTTTTCCTACAAGGAACGCGGTGTCTGCGGATAGGAAATCCAAACGGGGTGGGTCGGTTCACGAAGGTAAGGTGGTGAGGCGTTTGAGGAGGGCGCAAGCGAGGGGTGGGATGGTGCGGATCGGGCTGAGGCGGTTTTGACCGGGGTGGTCCGGGCCGGACGAAAAGACTGACTGTTCCAATCTTACCGGATATTGAGGCCATTCGACCCGAGCGGTCAGGAGGGACGGTGCCGCGCCGTCCGGATATGCGCAGCTTGATTCGGGCGCCCCGATCACAGGAGATGCTTGTGTGAGGTCACGCTCACATCCCGCGCTACGACCTGAACCAGATCCACCCCTCATTTCGCGCAACATCCAGATCCCCGGGCTCCACCACGTACCCGGTCAGGAAGTCACGTGCGGTGAGCAAACAAAGCACCGCGTCGAGCGCGTCGTCTGATGCCAGGGCGGCGTCAGCATGGCTCCCGAATTCAACGTACGGCTCCAAGTCCTGAAGGATGGAGGCCCGCCGATCTCGGGCCGCAGGGTCGGTGCCCTTGTACCCCGTGTCTGGAATGCCCCGTGCTCGGAGGGTGAGCGCCGGATAGACCTCGATTGTCGAGGTCTCCTCGGTGGGGCCCGGTGACCACGCGAGGGGGAGGGCGAGGCCGCTTCCGTCTCGCAGCGCCTGTAGGAGGTTCACGGCCTTCAAGGCCGCTCGTGCAATCCTGTCGGCTCCCACCTCCATGGGGCGCTTACCCGTATGCTCTCGGACAACGCGGTCGGTATGACGATGGAACAGGTCGTCGGCGGCGTATGGAATGGCCTCGCCCGCAGCGTGCTCTGCGAGTGCAGCGCCCATGGGCTGCGGCCACCCGAGGGGTGCATCAATCGCGATCAAGTTCGGTGCGTTGTCTCGTATCCAGGGCAGCAGAATCGGGACGATGCTGGTCTGTTTGGTCATAACCTCGAGTACGCGAATGCGATCGGCCTCGATGACGCCCAGCGCGAGTCCGCACTTCTTGTCCTGCGCAGCGCAGTCGATGCCGATGAGGTGGGTCATGCTCCCGCAGGCTCCAGAAATTCCACTGCTGTTCCTTTCGACTCGACCTGGCGCCCCGGGACGACTGCATGCCGTGGTCAGCTTACCGCCATCAAATGGATCGGTCGAGATCGTGCGCGCGGTCGCGCGGCTGTGTGCCCCCTGAGCTAGCCACCCTCACACCCACGCGTCCAGCGCCGCTCCCAGCCGCGTCAGCCCCTCCTCCAGCACATCCGCCCGACCCGCCACCGACACCCGGAAGTGCGCCGGCGCGCCAAAGAACCGGCCGGGTGTCACGCCTACTTCGAAGCGTTCAGCGGCGAAGTCCACGAACGGCTCCGCGTCCTCGACGCCCCGCAGGCGCGGAAAGCCCACGGACCCACCGAGTGGCTCGATCCACTCGAGCTCGTCGCGCGTCTCCATGAACGCCTTGAAGCGCGCCGCACCGGGTCCGAGCACGCCCCGCGCTCGCTCGAGCAGGCGGTCGAGGTGCTGGAAGGCGACGGCCCCGATCGTCTCTGACGGAATGGATCCGACCCCGTCGAAGACGTCGCGCACCCGTAGCGCACGCTCGGTCGTCTCAGGGTCGGCGATCATCCAGCCGACGCGCACGCCGGCAAGACCGTACGACTTGGTGAGGCTGTTGGTGGAGACGAAGACCGGGTCCCGCGTGGCGACGGGAGATCGGTCGACGCCCTCGAGCGCATCGAGGTATACCTCGTCGACGATGACCTTTGCTCCGACACCCCGTGCCAGGTCGCCGACGGCGGCCAGGGCCTCGGGCGTCGCGTACACGCCCGACGGGTTGTGCAGGTTGGTCAGCATGATCGCGCTCACCTCGGGTGTGAGTGCTGTCTCCACTGCGTCCGGGTCGAGTGCGAAGCCACGTTCCCAGCTGCGGTCGAAGGTCACGACGTCGGCACCGAGGAAGCGCGCGGTCCCCATGTGAGGATCGTATCCGGGCCACTCGGCGAGCAGGGTGTCCCCGGGCCGCAGCAGCGCGGCGAGCGCAAGGAAGTTGGCCCCGGACGCACCCGGCCCGGTCGCGATTTGCTGTGCCTCGACGCCGTATCGCGCGGCGATCGCCTCGACGAGAGGTGGCCAGCCGTCGTCGTTACGCCCGTACAGCTCCATAGCCTCGCGAGCCTCCGGGAACTCGTCGAGCGTGCACGGCAGGAGGTTCGAGCCTGATAGGTCACAGCCGGCTTTGTCGTGGTGCTTGGACCACGTCATGTAGGGAGCCCAGGTGTCAGGCCAGCGAAGGTCGGTCATGTCATCAGGTGCGGTCGAAGGGCGGAACGGCCATCTTGGCTGCTATGAATATCCTAGATGTCATCTCTGCGCGCCGCTCCATCAAACAGTTCACGGACCGCCCGATCTCGAACGAGGCGATCGAGCAGCTCCTCTCCGCCGCGGTGCTTGCACCGAACCACCGCATGACCGAACCGTGGCGCTTCTACGTGATGGGCCCGGAGGCGCGCACCGGTTTCGGCAAGGCGCTCGGACTCCGTAAGGCGAAGCGCGTTGATGAGCCGGACGCAAAATCAGCGGTCATCGAGAAGGTGCAGGCCACGCACCGTGCGTTGCCCGCCATGCTCGCCGTGGCGACGACGCTCGATGACAATCCGGAGATCCGGGAAGAGGACTACGCGGCCACGTACATGGCGATCCAGAACCTCTGCCTCGCGGCTCACAGCCTCGGACTCGGGACTCATGTGAAGAGCGGGGGCGTCATGAACGACCCCGTGGCGCGTGAGGCGATGGGCATCCGGGAGGGTGAGCGCGTAATCGCGACGATCGCCGTCGGCGAGCCCGCGGCGGTCCCGGACCCCAAGCCCCGACACAGCGCAGACGAATTCACCACGTGGGTGCCGTGACGGTACCTGCGTTCGAACCCATTCGATCGATCCACACGAACAGGACATCAGTATGACGATCCGCCGCTTTCTCGCCTCGGCTGCCATGGTCGGCGCCACACTCGGCGTCACCACGCCGGTCTCGGCCCAGACCATGCCGCCCGACGAGTACATGGAGCTCTCCCGGACGATCTTCTCCGAGCTCATTGAGATCAATACGACAGACTCCGAGCGTGGCAACAACACGCTCGCCGCTCAGGCGCTCGCACGTTACCTGCTCGATGCGGGCTTCCCGGAAGAGGACGTGCACGTGCTGGTGCCCGATGATGCACCGACGAAGGGCAACCTGGTCGCTCGGTATCGGGGCCGGGACAGCAGCCTCAAGCCGATCCTCCTGCTCGCGCACATCGACGTGGTCGAGGCGCTACCCGAGGACTGGTCGGACGACCTTAACCCCTTCGCCTTCACCGAGCGCGAGGGCTACTACTACGGACGCGGCGTTACGGACGACAAGGACGAGGCGGCGATTTACACGGCCAACTTCATCCGCATGCGACGTGAGGGCTTCATGCCCGAGCGAGACATTGTCGTCGCGCTCACGGCGGACGAGGAAGGAGGTCCCCGCAACGGCGTGGCGTTCCTGCTCGAAGAGCACGGGGAGCTGATCGACGCGGCCTACGCCCTCAATGAAGGTGGCGGTGGCATGGAGAGGGACGGCCGCAGGATCTCCAACAACGTCCAGGCGGCCGAGAAGAAATTCCAGTCGTTCACCTTTCAGGCGACGAACCCGGGTGGGCACTCGTCGCTTCCGGTCCGCAAGAATGCGATCTACGACCTGTCCGCCGCGCTGCTCGCTGTGCAGAACTACGACTTCCCGATCATGCTGCATGAGGTGACAGAGGCGTTCTTCGAGGGCTCTGCCGAGATCGTAGGTGGCGAGATGGGCGAGGCCATGCGGCGCATCGTGGAGAACCCGAGCGACGCGGAGGCTGAGCGTGTTCTGGCTCAGGAGACGAGCTACAACTCGCGACTGCGCACGACGTGCGTGGCCACGCTGCTCTCGGGAGGCCACGCAGGCAACGCGCTTCCGCAGCTGGCCGAGGCGACGGTGAACTGCCGGATCTTTCCGACTCAGGATCCGTCGGAGGTCCTGGCCTCTCTGCAGGAGGTCGCAGCGCCCTATGACGTCGAGGTCATTCCCCAAGGTGAAGCGCGCCCGAGCCCTCCCTCACCTCTGGTCGATGAGGTGCTCGGCCCGATCGAGCGTATCACGGAGCAGATGTGGCCTGGCGTGACGGTGCTGCCCGTGATGTCGACGGGCGCGACCGACGGCCTCTACCTGCGACGTGCGGGTATTCCCGTGTACGGCGTGAGCGGCATCTTTGGTGACATGGACGACACGCGTGCCCATGGCCAGAACGAACGCATTCTCATCGAGCACTTCTATGAGGGGCAGGAGTTCTTGTACCGCCTGGTGAAGGCGCTTTCAAGTGGAGGGATCGCGCAGTAGGTGCAGCTTCGCGCTCCATAGTGCCCATGTCTTTCATCCGTTTCACGATCGTTCTGGCTGCGTTGGCATGCTGTGCCGCGCCGTCGAACGTACAGGCGCAGACCGTGCTGGCGCGGGTCATCGATGACGCCAACGGTCAGCCGATTGTGGGTGCCCAGGTCTATCTCCTGGGTGCGGACGGTGAGGTCGCGCGCAGCGCACTGACAGACGACCTGGGTCGCGCCCTGTTCGTCGGTGTGTTCGGTGACGCCTGGAGCCTTCGAGCCGAGATGATCGGCCGCGCGATGACCGAGATCGAGGCGTTCGGGGTCGATGCCGGTGAGACTGTGTCGCATGAGATCCTCATGGCATCGAGTGCGATCGTACTTGAGGGGATCGAGGTGGCGGCCTCGGGGCGCTGCGAGATGCTGAATCGCGCCGAGGGACTCGCCGTGGCCGATGTCTGGAACGAGGCGCGCAAGGCACTCGCCGCGGCGTCGATCACGGACCAGCGTGGGCTCTACCGGTATGAGACGGTTCGGTACGACCGTCAGATTGATGCGTTCACGAGCTCGGTGATCTCGGAAGAGAGACAGAGCCGTGACAGCTACATGCGCACGCCGTTCGAGAGTCGGCCTGCTGACGAGCTCGTCCGCGACGGCTTCGTGCAGCAGGACGCCGGGGACGATGTGTATTACGCACCGGACGCCACGGCGCTGCTCTCTGATGTCTTCCTCAATGCGCACTGCTTCAGGCTAGCCCGTGAGAGAAACGAGGAGGGGCACCTCGGTCTCGAGTTCGAGCCGACAGAGGACAGGGGCGTCCCCGATGTCCGCGGCGTGCTCTGGCTGGATGCCTCTACGGGTGAGCTGCAGTGGCTAGAGTACAGGTATACCGGCCTGCGACGGGAACTTCGCTCGCCGCGGGCGGGTGGGCGTGTCGACTTCCGCCGGCTGCCTGACGGATCATGGATCGTTCCGGAGTGGTGGATCCGTATGCCGGTCATCGCCATGCGCGAGGATTTCGAAGGCAACGTGAATGCACAGGTCGTTCGCTTCCACGAGACGGGCGGTCTGGTGACCGATGTGCGCGAGGCAGGCGGTCGGGGGCTCGGGGCGATGGCCCAGACCGGCGGGATCGAGGGCGTCGTGCGAGATAGTCTGGGTGTTCCGTTGCGGGGCGTCCGGGTCGGGGTCGTGGGATCCAACCAGGAGGTGTACTCGAACGCTGAGGGCCGTTTCGGCATTACCAGTCTCCCGGCGGGTCGCTACCGAGTCAGCTTCACGGACGAGCGGCTCGACATCATGGGATACCGACCCGAGCCGATCGAGCAGGACGTGGTCCGAGGCGAGATGAGCTGGCTCGAGTACGTCACCCCGTCCGTCGGCGACGTGCTCTTCGAGGCGTGCCGCGATGAAGACGTGACCAACGGATTCACGCGGCTGGCTGGGTTGGTCGTCGATCGGGCAGGTGACGGCGTGCCGCTGGCCAGCGTGCGGTTGGAGTTCAGTGGGTTTCGTATGCCCACCGGCGTGATCTTCCAGGACAACACCTGGATGGAGACGACGACTACGAACACGGGCTTCTTCAAATTCTGCGGGGTTCCACCTGACACTCGCCTGATGCTGGATGCCACGCTGGGCGACCTCGCGGCCGAGCAGCAGGTCCTGAACCTTCCCGACTACGAGACCGGTCGTGTGGTCGTGCTTCGACTGATCAGCGGAACCGACCCAGGCGGTGTCCCGTATCAATGAGGTCCTCTCGCACGGATTGATGCCCGACACATGATGCACTTCTCCCGCCCGCTGCTCGCCCTTGTGGCTGCCCTGCTCGTGGCCCCTGCCGCAGCGTCTGCGCAGACAATCCTCGTCCGCGTCGTGGGTGACGACGGTGGCCGCCCCATGGTCGGGGCTGTCACCTCCCTGCTGAACACGTCGGGCCAGATGGTGACGAACACCCTGACGGACGAGAGGGGGCGTGCGCTCTTCATCGACGTTCCGCTCGGGACGTTCTCGGTTCAGGCCGAGATGATCGGGAAGGCCACCGCCCGGACGGAGGCGTTCGAGATTACGGCGGGTTCGACGGTGTCGCGCGATCTCATGCTGGAGTCGAGCGCGATCATTCTCGAGGGCATCGAGGTCTCGGCCGACGCGGGTCGGTGCCAGGTCCGGCCCGGTGGGGAGGGCCTGCTGGTCGCGGACGTATGGGCGGAGGCACGCAAGGCGCTCGCCGCCGCGTCGATTACCGACCAGGGAGGAGCCTATCGCTACGAGTTGATGAGCTATGATCGCCAGCTCGATCGGCAGAGCGGCACGGTTCTGTCCGAGGAGCAGACGCGGCGGGAGGGATACATGACGACGCCGTTCGAAAGCCGGCCTGCCGAGGACCTGATCGAGAATGGCTTCGTCCAGCCCGAGGGGCGGGACTTCCTGTATTACGCGCCCGACGCGTCGGTGCTGCTCTCCGACCCGTTCTTGGACTCGCACTGCTTCAAGATGGTCGCTGCTCGCAACGATGACGGGCTGGTCGGTCTCGGCTTCGAGCCCACAGGTGACGAGAAGAGCGTGCCGGATATTCAGGGCACCATGTGGCTCGACCCGCAGACGGCCGAGCTCCAGTGGCTCGAGTACCAGTACACCTACCTCGATGAGGAGATGACCTCGGAGATGGTCGGTGGCCGCGTCGATTTCGAGAAGATGCCGAACGGAACGTGGATCGTCCCCGAGTGGTGGATCCGCATGCCGATCATGGAGAACCAGACCGGGTTCGATCGTCGTGTGCGCAGCTATATCGCGCAGTATCACCAGACCGGTGGCCTGGTGCTCGAGGTGCGGGAAGCCGGTGGGCGGAGCCTCGGCCAGCGCGCCGAAACGGGGGGGATCGAGGGCGTGGTGCGTGACAGCCTCGGGGTCCCCCAGCGTGGCGTCCGAGTCGGCGTGGTGGGTTCGAATCAGGAGGTTTATTCGAACGCCGAGGGTGCGTTCAGCATCACGGGCCTGACCGACGGGCGTTATCAGGTGCGGTTCGTGGATACACAGCTCGAGGCCATGGGGTACATCCCCAATCCGGTCGAGCGCGATGTGATTCGGGGTGAGATGGCGCTCCTCGAGTTCTTTACGCCCTCGATCGGTGACGTGCTGATCGAGGCCTGTGAAGGTGTGGAGCGGGAGCGGGGCAGTGTCCTGTTGGCCGGAGCGGTCGTCGACGCGCGAGATCGTCCTGTCGTCAATGCTGAGGTCCAGGTGGTCTGGGAGGGTTTCTCGACCGCGGGCGGTGGAAACGTCGAACGTGTTCAGGATCTCACCGGGAGCACGTCGGGCTTTTCCACCACATCGAACCAGTCCGGCTTCTTCAAGTTCTGCGGTGTACCCGCGGGAGCCCGCCTGCAGATCCAGGCGTCGGTCGACAACAACCGCAGCGACGAGGTGGAGTTCATGATTCCGTCTACGCAGACCGGTCGGATGACGGTGCTCACGATCGAGGGTCGCTAAGCCCGATCTGGCGGGTCTGTTCGGCAGCTATGTAGCTTCGGCTGCTCCTCGACTGCAGCCCCGGAAGCCATGTCTTGCTCCTCCCGCACGTTCCGTTCCGCCTTCCTCCTGGTCGCGGCCCTCTCTGTCGCGATCCCAGCTGCGGCACAGGACCGCATGTCGGCCACGGAGCGTCTCGCAGAGTTCGAGCGTCACCGTTCCCTCGTCGCGACCTCTCCCTTCCGCGGCCTGCCCTGGCAGCGCCTCGGGCCGACAAACATCAGCGGGCGGGTCACGGACGTGGCCGTCGCCGAACCTCGTGGTGAGACCTACACCATGTATGTGGGCGCGGCGGGCGGCGGCGTGTGGAAGACCGAAAACGAGGGCGTGACCTGGACGCCGGTCTTTACCGAAGAGGTCACAGCCTCGATCGGTGACATCGCCATCGCTCCATCCGATCACGACCAGGTCTGGGTCGGCACGGGTGAGGCGAACATTTTCCGCTCCTCACATGCGGGCGCGGGCATCTACAAGTCGACGAATGCCGGCGACTCCTGGACTCACATGGGGCTCGCGGAGACGCAGACGATCGGTCGCGTCATCGTGCATCCGACCGATCCGAACACGGTCTGGGTCGCAGCCAGTGGGCACGAGTACCGCGACAACCCGGACCGGGGTGTGTACCGCACGCGTGATGGTGGGCAGACGTGGGAGAACGTGCTGTACGTCGATGAGATGACGGGCGCGATTGATCTGGTCATTCATCCGGAAGATCCGAACACCCTATTTGCCGCGACATGGCAGCGCCGTCGCGCTGAGTTCAACGATCCGCGCAACGAACCTGCATTCACGGGCTCGAACGACTACTTCACGGGCTCCGGTGTCTGGAAGAGCACGGACGGTGGCTCGACCTGGCGTCAAATCAACGACGGACTGCCTGAGGCACGCTACCGGGGTCGCATCGGCCTCGATATCGCCCGGTCGAACCCGGACGTCGTGTACGCGTTCGTCGATAACTACGAGATCGCGCGCGAAGCCCCCGAGGGCGCGACGGATGCTTACGGCCGCCCGCGCGGTGGCGTGATCCGGGGTGCGACAGTCTTCCGCTCGAGCAACGGCGGTGAAGGGTGGATGCAGACGAGCGAACAGAACGAGTACATGGAGGGTCTCGGCGGCACGTACGGCTGGGTCTTCGGCCAGATGCGCGTCGATCCGAACGAAGAGAACAGGATCTACGTGATGGGCGTGCAGCTGCACGTTTCGGAAGACGGCGGGCGCACGTTCGAACGGATTTCCGGCATGCACGTCGACCACCATGGCCTGTGGATCGACCCGAACAACTCGGACTACCTGGTCAACAACAATGACGGGGGCGCCTACGTCTCCTACGACGGCGGAGAAAACTGGCGGTTCTTCGTCGAGATCCCGGTCGTGACCTTCTTCAACGTCAACTTCGATCTGGGTGATCCGTTCCGTGTCTACGGCTCCGTGCAGGACCACGGATCGTACTCGGCCGAGGTCGATCTCAGCCAGGGCCGTCACGCAATCCCGGCCGTCGCGTGGCAGAACGCACCGGGCGGCGAGGGCAGTCACCACGCCATCGATCCGATCGACGAGGACATCGTCTACTCGGCCGGCTTCTACGGTTCGATCTCCCGCACCGACGTTGGCACCGGAGAGTCGACCCCGATCATGCCGCAGGTCGAGGAGGGGGCGGACCCGCTTCGTGGCCAGTGGCTCGCGCACTTCATCCTTTCGCCGCACAACGGCGACGTGATCTATCACGGAATGAACTACGTCTTCCGATCGACCGATCGTGGAGACACCTGGATGCGGATCTCGCCCGATCTGAGCGCGAACGATCAGGATCGACTCGGAGACATCCAGTTTCAGACGATCACCGCGCTGGCCGAGTCACCGATCCGTCAGGGTCTGCTGTACGCCGGGACGGACGACGGGTACGTCTGGGTCATGCAGAACCCGGAGGACGGGTGGACGGAGATCACCGACGGCATGCACCCTGGCCGATTCACCTCGGAGATCGTGGCGTCTCAATACGACGAGTCGACGGTCTACGTGACGCAGAATGGGCGTCGTAGCGACGACTTTGCACCGTACCTGTGGCGCTCGACGGACTACGGTCAGAGCTGGGAAAGCCTGGCGGCCAATGTGCCCACGGGGCCGGTGAACATCCTCCGTGAGGACCCGAAGAACGAGAACATTCTCTACGTCGGCACGGACGTAGGTGTGTATGTCTCGTTGGATCGAGGAGATACCTGGCAGGCCGTCGCGAACGGTATGCCGAGCACCTTCGTGCACGACCTCGTGATCCACCCGCGGGAAGACCTCATGGTGGCGGCGACGCACGGACAGGGCATGCTCGCCTTCGACGTACGCCAGCTGCAGCAGCTCACGCCGGAAATCATGGCTGCAGATGCGCACCTGTTCGCTCCTGAGGACGGCTTCCTTCCGCCGCAGGGCGGAGGCTTCGGTGCTCAGCATCAGAGTGCCTGGATGCACGTGTGGCTCGGCGACGACAGCACGGGGACGATCGAGATTCGGGATGATGCCGGAGACGTCGTGACTCGCCTCGAGGTCGGGGGGTTCGAAGGCCTGCATAAGGTCGAGTGGGGCCTCGAGCCGCAGTTCTCCGCAGGTGGGCAGGGCGGCGGGTTCTTCCGCCGCCGGAACTACGTGCCCGCGGGCACCTACACTGCGGTCCTCCAGGCGAACGGTATCGAGCTGTCCTCCACGGTGACCGTAGGACGCCGCTGAGGTGCAGACGGCCAGGCTGCCCGAGGGGGTCCGCAGGAGCGCAGGGCGCATGGGCATAGTCCGCGCGGGCGTGACTCTCCTGTTCATGATGACGCTGGCCATCGGGCCGGCTGACGTCGTGGGCGCCCCGCCCACCGGCGACGAGCTGACCGCGTACCTCGACTCCCTCGTTGCAGAGATGGGCATCCCTGGCATCACGGTCGGTGTCGCGTGGCCGGATGGCTCCGTGACCGGCCTGGCAGCCGGCGTGGCAGACACCGTGACGGCAGCGCGTCTCGGCCCGGATAGCCGTATGCTCCAGGGATCGGTGGGCAAGACCTACTTCGGTGCTGTCGCGCTGCAGCTGGTCGCAGAAGGCCGGATCCGTCTGGATGATCGTCTCTCGAGATATCTGGGCGATGAGCCGTGGTATCCGCGGTTACCCAACGGAGCGGAGGTCACCATCCGGCAGCTCATGAGCCACACGAGTGGCATCGTCCGCTATGAGTTCAACCCAGCCTTCCTCGAGGATCTCCGTGCCGAGCCGATGCGGACCTTCTCACCGACCGAGCGGCTCGACTACCTGTTCGGCTTCGACCCCCCGTTCGCCGCAGGAGAGGGGTGGGAGTACTCCGATACGAACTTCATTCTGCTCGCGATGGTGATCGAGGACGTGACCGGAGCAGCTGCGTATGACGAGATCCAGCGTCGTCTCCTCGACTCGCTCGGGCTCAGTGAGACCATCCGGTCGGACGCTCCGAGCGTGTACGGCCTGGTGAACGGGTACGCAGGCTCACAGAATCCGTTTGGCGTATTTGACGCGACAATGGAGCACGGGCGGCTCGTGTTCAACCCGCAGTTCGAGTGGGGTGGTGGAGGGTTCGCGAGTACGGCGGGCGATCTGGCGGAGTGGACCCGGCATGTACATGAGGGCCGGGCGTTCGACGAGACCCTGCTCGACGAGATGCATCAGGGCACGCCCGCGCCACTCGGCCCGGAGGCGTCGTACGGGCTCGGCGTGATCATGATGCAACTCTCCCACGGCACGGCGTGGGGCCACAGCGGATTCATGCCCGGCTACCGCACGGAGGCCTACTACTTTCCGGACCACGGCTTCGCGATCGCCGTGCAGATCAACACGACGGACAACAGCGTTCTGACGCGGTCGCCACTTCGTATTCTGGACGAGCTCGCCGGACGCATCATCACAGACCTCGAGGAGCGGTCATGACACATCTACGGGCAATGCCGGGCCTCGATGTGCTTCTGGCCGGTCAGGGTCCGGACCTTCGGGGCGAACGTCTGGGGCTGATCCTGCACCCTGCATCGGTGACGGCAGATCTGCGTTTCTCCGCCGATGCGCTCCTCGACGCCCACCTCCAGATCGAGGTGCTCTTCGGCCCCCAGCACGGTGCGCGCGGGGAGAAGCAGGACAATATGATCGAGTCGGATCACTACACGGATCCGGTGACGGGACTCCCCGTGCACTCCCTGTACAGCGAGGTGCGCAAGCCGACGCCGGAGATGCTCGACGGCCTCGATGCCGTGCTCTTCGACCTCCAGGACGTCGGGGTCCGGGTGTACACCTTCGTCTGGACCATGGCGCTGGCCATGGAAGCGTGCGCTCAGGCAGGCGTCCGCTTCGTCGTGCTCGACCGCCCGAACCCGATCGGAGGGCTGGTTCGTGAGGGGCCGGTGCTGCGGGAAGGCTACGAGTCTTTCGTCGGACTTCACCCCATTCCCCTGCGGCATGGACTGACGGCGGGAGAACTGGCCCGCTGGCTCGTGCGTAAGAGGGGAATCGACGTCGACCTGACCGTCGTGCCCTGCAGTGGCTGGCGACGGTGGATGGTGTGGGACGACACGGGATTGCCGTGGGTCCTGCCGAGCCCGAACCTGCCGACGCCGACTTCGTGTGACGTCTACCCGGGCATGGTGCTGTTCGAGGGCACGCTGCTGTCAGAGGGGCGCGGGACGACTCGGCCCTTTGAGCTATTCGGCGCTCCCTGGCTCGATCCCAGGGTCATGACGGACGCGCTCGGAACGGGCCTGGGCAAAGGGTTGGCTGTGCGGCCCTGCCACTTCGAGCCGACCTTCCAGAAGTACGCGGGTCAGGTGTGCGGTGGTGGCCAGCTCCACGTCACCGATCGGGACCGACTGCGCTCCGTTCGGGCGGCCGTGGCGCTGCTGGCTGCCTGCAGGAAGGTCGGTCCGGATCCGTTTCCCTGGCGTCCACCGCCCTACGAGTACGAGGAGACTCTCATGCCGATCGACATCCTCTGGGGCAATGACGGGCTACGGACCGGCATCGATGCCGGGGCGGGACCGGACGAGATTCTCGACGGTGTCGACGTCGAGCTGACGCGGTTCAGTGCTGAGCTCGAGCCCGACCTTTTGTACGAATAGGTCTCGCCGTGAGGGTCAGCGGCAACCCGCGGTCTGCTGGAACACTGCCGCGATCTGCAACTCCAGAATGTCCCCCGGGTCGACCTGCATCTCCTGGGTCTGGCACTTCGGGCCGGCGACCATGTTGATCTCGATGCTCATGAACGCCGACATTCGCCAGTCCATCTCGAACTCCTCTTCCTGCTTGCCACCGACATGACCGATCGACGTGCGACCGCTCGGTGAGAGCGCGAAGAGGCGCACGTCGTTGAAGTTCATGTTCCGCACCACGATTCGGACCTGCGGGGGTCGACTGGTCGAGGTGAACGCGTACGGATCTTCCGCGACGTCGGGGCTTCCTGTCGCACAAGCTGAGAGCCCGGCACACAGCAGCAGAGCCAACGGGGCCGATCGATAGAGGGTACGCATCACGGGAAGCTGCCGGATCAGCGTCGACCGGCCTGGCACGGCTGCAGTCCCATATTGGCAGGAACCACGAGCCAGACTCGGGCGTTGGGCTCCACCGCGAGCGAATTACTGCGGCATCCGCGTCCCCCCACGACATCGACCGAGAACGAGATCGGTATCGCCGCGTTCCATGCGATGCGGAATCGCTGGTCGGTCTTGCCCGTTACCCGACCGAGACGGATTCGCTGACCGGATCTCATCGCCCAGATGGTGACATCGTTGAAGTTGCTGTTCTGGATGTCGATCTGGATGGGATCTTCGGACGGGCTAGCGTTCGGAATCGACGAGGGGTCGAACGGATTGTGGCCAGCCGCCCCACCACCACAGCCCGCCAGGGCGACGGCGAGCGCGAGTGGAATCGCGCGGATCATCGATTTCAGAGAAGTCATGGTCATCGTAACGCACATCGTACGAGATGGTTCCGCCCGGGGCCACGCGCAGGGTACCGGTGTGTTTACCCCGCGGGCTCCGGTTGGATCGGCCCGGTCCGACGCTAGCTGCGCCGGCTGAGCTCCTCGTCGAAGCTGATGAGGTCGTACGGCTCCTCGACGTCCACGCGGTCGAGCACGGGGAGGTACGCGCCAAGGTCTGAAGATTCACCGACAAGCTCGCGATCGAAAAGCTCGAGGTCGCGTTTACCGGCGCCTTCCGCGGAGTCCGACGTCGAGAAGACAACCTCCCCGAGCTGGCGCTTGTCTAGCTTGAGGAATCGCCGCACCGTGTCACTGGCGCTGTACTGATCTCGGATGGCCGTGAAGCGGTAGTAGACCTCTCCATCCTCCGCGACCGAGACCTCCCCGTCGAGCGCCGCCACCAGCTCGTCCAGCAGGGTGGCGATCCCATTTCTGGTGGTTGTGGCGTTGGGCAACTTCGACTCCACGTGTGCGTGGGCCTCGCTCAGCGGCAGCGGGCGGCCCCGAAGTGCCTTGTCGTACACGAAGCCCGTGAGCACGCGCCGGACGTTACGACGCCCCCTCCTCCGGTTCTCGAACGTCACGCCCGTCATACGGACGAGCGGGCCGGTGAAGAACAGGACGCTGAAGACGACGGGCACGATCACCAGGGCCCAGAACGCGGCAGGGCCGCTGATGCCGAGGCGCGGAAAGATGAACCAGGGCGAGGTCGCCGCCGCGATCAGGGTGAAGGAGTTCATGCTCGCGACGATTGCGTTCGCCCCAGCCGTATTCCCGGTCAGCTCCAGCTCGGGCTCCAGCCTCATCCACGCGGGGTTCGGAGCCCGCTTCTTCTTCGAACCCTGTGTCGACGCCATGAGACCGGGGAAGGCGTAGACCAGTTCTCCGTCGGGCGACACAGCGGCTTCGCCGTCATAGGCACCGAGCAACCGGCCCATCTCGTCGTCTGCTTCCGGGAACGTCGAACCGGTGTGTTCGACCAGCTCAGCAGTCGTGAGCACACCGGAACGGGCCCGGATCAGTCGCAGCTTGCTTCGGTCGAGTTGCTTCTGAGTCGGCTTCGGCTGGTCGGGCCCGAATACGAACGCGAAGACTTTCTTGTAGAAGGGGACCCGATCTTCCTTCGGCAGCGTCCGCTCCCACCGGTGACCGTAGTACGGACGACCGATCCGCCAGCGCGGCCCCCAGATCCAGTACCAGTAGATCGGGTCGAAGCCGATCGACCCACCGCCTCGCCGACCGCCACCCAGACCACCTCGCGAGTTGTTGCCTCGCTGGCTGGCGAACAGTGCGGCGATCACGAGAACGACCATGACCACGAAGTAGACGACGAGCATGATCACGATCCATGCCTTGAACGCCCCGCGAGCCAACTGCCGGAACCGCGACCAGGCGCGGGCGAGAACTGGCTCGTTCCCCCGCTCGATCACACGGGCATCGAAGTCGTAGACGAGTTCACCGGAGTCGGTCACGGCCAGGTGCCCATGGTGCGACTCGAGCAGCGCTTTCAGGCCGGCGCGCACGGAGTCGGCCGGAAGCCCCGAGTCGGCGACGACGTCACCGACGGTGCCTGTCCCCTTCAGACGCCGAAGCGACGCGAGGATGTTGGCCTGTTCACCGGCCAGTACGAGTGTGCTCACGGGGCTGCGGGTTCCACACGGTTAATGCCGTCGGCTTCGTCCATGAGGGCGAGCACACGCTCGTCCGCCCCGTCTGCCGTGTTGAGGCTGACGAGCAAGAACGCCGCTGTCGACAGCACCATCGCTGGGAAGACCTCATGCAGGATCTCAGAGCCCGGCACGTACTCCCACCCCAGGAGCACACCGATGCCGACCACGAAGGACGTGATGACTCCGGCTCCACTCCCGCGGCGCCAGTGCAGCCCGAAGATGATGGCCGGGAAGAAGCAGGCACCGTAGAGGCTCCCGCTGAACGCCGTCAGCTCGACAATGCCGTCCGGAGGATTGAGTGAGATGACCGCGGTGATGAACGCGAAGACAGCGACCCAGGCGCGCGTCCAGAACATTTCGGCCTTCTCGGTTCGACCGGGTCGAAAAACGCTCACGATGTCGCGCTCGGTCGTGGAGGCCATGACCAGCAGGACCGAGTCGAGTGACGACATGGCGGCAGCGACCATTGCGACCAGAAGGAAAGCCCCGGGGCCTGGCCCGAAGACGTCGGTCAGCAGGGTCGGCACCACGAGGTCGGTGTCCTCGAGACCGGCGGGCAGGACGCGCCGTGCGTAGATGCCCACCGGGATCAGCAAGGAAAAGACCGCTGCGAACGTTACGGATGAGACGATCATCCCGGTCCGGATCGCTTTCTCACCTTGGAGCGCGAAGAAGCGGGACAGCTGGCGGGGCTCCACCGCGAACTTCACGAGCCCCGCGAACATCGTCCCCATCAAGACCGGAATCGCCACACCTCCTCCCCATGTGAAGAGCGCCTCACCTCCAGGTTGCGCTCTCACCTCGGTGATCGAGCCCAACCCGCCGGCTGCGTTCACCGTTCCGGTGAAGAGAACGATCGCCGCCAGGATCATGACTACGCCCTGAACCGAATCGGTCTTCACTACGGAGATGAAGCCGCCGACCATCGTGTACGTCATGACGATGAAGAACACGATCACGATCGAGACTTCGTACTGGATCTCGAGGAAGGTCTCGAGGAGGTTGCCGATACCTTTGAACACGGCCGTCATGTAGAACAGCGACGCCGCGATCATGATCAGCGCGGATAGGACCCGGGCTGGTGTGCTGCCGAAGCGGAAGCCGATGAAGTCCGGGATCGTGAGCGAGTCCATCGCCGCCGTGAAGGCCCGCAGGCGGGGCGCAACGACGATCCAGGCGAAGAGCGAAAAGGCGACCGCTGTGGGAATGAAGAGCAGCCACGGCAGCCCCCACTCGTACGTCCGGCCGGAGAAGCCTACGAACGAATTCGTGCTCGCGTAGGTGGCGAAAAACGAGAGGCCGATGACCCAGCCGCTCATGTTCCGACCGCCGACATAGTAATCGGCCAGACCCTTGGTCTTCCGATTCCCTGCCCATGCATGGTGCCCGATCATGACGGTGTAGAGCAGGAGCAGCGAGTGCACCATCCAGTACTCGCGCAGATTGCTCAGCACGGCGTCGATCATTCGTCGTTCTCCTCGATGAAGAGGTCGCGTACGGCAGGCTTGGTGACTTTGCCCATCGCGTTTCGGGGCAGTTCCTCTAGCAGGAGAACATCCTTAGGCACCTTGTACGGCGCCAGACGCTTCTTGCTGAAGCTCCTCAGGGCCTCGGCGGATGTGATTTCACCGGGCCGGAGTACAACGGCAGCGCACACACGATCACCCCAGTCCACATCGGCCACGCCGACGACTGCACAGTCGGCAACCGCGGGATGAGAACGCAGTGTGTCCTCGATCTCGAGGGCGGAGATCTTCTCTCCGCCCGTTTTCAGAATGTCGACCGAGTTTCGGCCGAGGATTCTCCAGGCACCGTCTTCGACGACGGCCTGATCACCTGTCTGGAACCAGCCCCCGACCGTGAACGCCTCCGCTGTCTCGTCCGGGCGGTGCCAGTACTCCCCGAAGACGGCGGGGCCACGGACCTGGATCGTGCCGGGAGTGCCCTCCTGCACTTCGAGATCGTCGTCGTCGACCAGTCGTGCTTCGACGCCAGGCAGAGGTGTGCCCACGAAGCCGGCACGACGCGCTCCTTCGAGCGGGTTCGACAGCCCCATCCCGATCTCGGTCATGCCGTAACGCTCCAGGAGTCGATGCCCTGTGATCTCCTCCCAGCGCTCGAGCGTGGGGACGGGCAGTGCCGCAGAGCCCGAGACCATCAGTCGGCATGCGCGCGCTCCCTGGCTCCAGGCCTCCCGGGTGTCCGTGTCAGCCGCGTCCCATGCGTCGATGAGCCTTCGGTACACGGTGGGTACGGCCATGTAGAGCGTGACCTCGCACCGGGCCAGACGCTCCCATACGTCGACGGCCCGGAATCTCGGGAGGACCTCACACGTCGCTCCGTGCCAGAGGGCGGATGTCAGCACGTTCACGATGCCGTGCACGTGGTGAAGCGGAAGATGCAGCAGGATGTGATCGTCCTGAGTCCATCCCCACGCTTCCGAGAGTGCCTCGACCTGCGCACGGAGGTTCGCGTGTGTTAGGACGACCCCCTTGGGTTTCCCGGTCGTGCCCGAGGTGTAGAGCATGAGCGCGGGATCCGACTCATCCACCTCCGGCAGTTCGGCGCGCGGGCCATCACGGAGCAGAGCGGGCGTCAGGAGCAGGGGGATCTTCCTGTCATTCGTGAGGTCCTGCAGGCGCCCGGCCAGCGAGGGGTGCGCGACGACCGCTTCGGGTTTCGCGTCGTCCAGGACCCAGGCCAGCTCTCGCTCCGGATGAGACGTCGCGAGCGGTACACCGAACCCTCCTGCCCGCCAGACACCCCACTGCATCGCGGTGTACGCCCAGCCGGGCGGAGCCAGGTAGCAGATCCGTTCACCATCGAGGCTGTCGCGGCCTGCGAGCAGACCTGTAGCGACGGCTGCAGAAGCGCTCATCAGATCGTCAAAGGTGAACGCTCCCTCGGGAGCGAGCAGTGCCGGGCGGTCATGAAAGGTGCCCGCGCGTTCGACGAGGCGCAGGCCTGAGGAATGGGAGTCCATGCGGAGAGTCTTGGGCACACGGCGTCAGGGTCGCCGCAACAGACCTCTAAGGACTGCCTACGGCAAGGCGTCGCAGCGCGGCCTTGAATCGAGCCCTGAGCGTCCAGCCGTATGCGAGTACCGTCCGCTCGAGTCGTGGACGTCCCCACGGTGAGCCCGGCCCGGTCACGTCCCGAATCAGCGCGAGCGGGAGGGGGCTCAGGTAGCGCACCTGATCCTCGAACCACTTGCTTCGGGCTGCGCTCCACGCCTGATCTGTGTGCGTCTCGCTCGTAGGTGCGACCTGGGCTGAGACGAAGTCCAGAAAGCGGCGCCCGGCCTGGATTTTCTCGGCCTGGTGGCTCTGGTGCGCACCCGTGATGTTCACCCGACTGGCGCGCCAGCGGACCCGAGGGCCTGTGATGGTGACGATCGGCTCATCTCCAGCGAAGGTGAACCACGCCGCATCGTCGGCGCACCAGGCGGCTGGATAATCAGGGAATCCTCCAGCGCCATCGAAGGCCGAGCGTCGGAAGATGTACTCGACGACGTAGCTGTTTCTGAGGCCCAGGAGCCGATCGAACACGAACTCCGCACCGGACTCCGTGGCTGGGTGCGTCGGGTTGTGCGCGCGAATGTCGCCGGCCTCATCGATGACGTCGGTATCGAAGCGCACGACGGAGACCTCGTCGGGGAGGCTCTCCAGACGCTGATGGAAGTGCGCGACGCACTCCGGGTGCATCTCGTCATCGTCCCCGAAGAGCCATACCCACGGTTCGCTGGTGAGCGCGATGGCGCGGTTCCAGTGATCCGTGAGCGACGTGCCCCCCAGGTTTTCGTGAAAGCGGTGGTAGACGAGATCCAGGCCGTCGTACTGACGGCACATCTCGGCGATCGCGGGCGGCCCGCCGTCGTCCGCGACATACACCGTGAAGCGCTGATCCGTCTGGGCGTGGATCGACGCTATCACCGATCTGAAGAAGTCGGGCTTCCATGCCGGAATCACGATGGCGAGTTGATGCATGGGAAGAACGTCCCTCGACAGGATGGGGGCGTCAACGCGGAGCGTGCCGACTATACTTGAGGCTCGCGCATGCCGTCTACGATCCTGCCACACGAGGTCTGCATGAAGCCGGCGGACCATTCGGCTCCTGTCACCCCCCGAGGTCTGCTACGCCACTACTGGCGTGTTGCGGACGTGCGCCGGTGGCATTTTTCGCTACCAGTCGGGCTGATTCTGCTCGCGGGTGCGTTCGAGGCGGCGTCGTTTTCCCTGCTGGTTCCGCTGACTGACGCCGTTTCCCAGAACTCGTTCGACTTCCTCGACAGCTCACGAGCGTTCGGCTGGATCACCGCACTCGTGCCGGACTCCGTCGCGAGCGGCCCGGGGCGTGACGCGTATCTGGTCGTCGTTACGGTCGGCCTGATCATCATCGGGCGGGTCACCAAGCTCGTGCTTGAGTACCTACGAAAACTCTTTGTCGTCTCACGAAACGAGCGGTACCGGGTCGCGGTCACGAACGACACATTTTCGCGGGTGCTGTCGTTCGGCCGTCAGTATTTCGAAGGCCAGTCGCTCGGACGCGTGGATGCGGAGGTAGGCTGGTCCAGCGCGGTGATCGGCCTGCTGGTGGCCGCCGAAGAGCTCCTGCGCTTTGGGGTCGGTCTGGTGGTCAAAGCCGCGGTCATGGTCGCAATCAGCATTCCCCTGTCGATCGCGTTCATCGTATCGCTCCCGTTCGTGAACATCTTCATGAGAACGATCAACCGGGCGGTAACCCGGATCTCGAGAGAAGGCGTCGAGGTCGAGCGGCGCCAGCGTGGGCGGGTGCTGGACCTGCTCGGCTCCGTGCCGCTGGTGAAGGCATACTCGCAGGAAGAGTCGGCCGCCGGGGCGTACGCCGAGGTGCTCCGGGAGGCGGAGGACATCGCCGTTCGCCGGGATCGCATTGTGAGCCTGCGCTATCCGGTGGAGGAGATCTTCATTCTGCTGGTGATGCTCGTCGTGCAGGCGGTCGTGATCTACGTGTCCGGAGAGGGCTTCCGACCGGGTGACCTGGCTGCCTTCGGTGCCTTCCTGCTGCTCCTTCAGCAGGCTCTGCCGGACTACAAGTATCTGAGCCTCTTCAGTCTGAAGGTGTCCGAGGAGTTGCCCCGACTCGAGGCACTGAGCGGTCTGTACTCGGACGACGGGAAGTTCATGGTGCCCTCGGGTCCCGACACCTTTGCCGGGCTGGGCAGGGCGATCGAGGTGGACGGGCTCACTTTTGGATATCGCTCGGATGTCCCGGTGCTTCACGACGTCACTGCGACCTTCCCGGCCGGCAAGGTGACGGCGGTGGTAGGTCGGAGCGGGGCCGGGAAGACGACCCTGGTGGACCTGATCGCGCGCTTCTACGAGATCGAGCCCGACACTGTTCGATTCGATGGCGTGGACGTCCGCTCCTTCTCCCTCGATTCACTGCACCGGGCTATGGCGATTGTCAGCCAGGACGTCTGGCTACTGAACCGGACGGTGCGGGACAACCTGACCTTTGGACTGGGTCGGCCGGTCGAGGACGACGAGCTCTTCGGTGCGCTTGGAGATGTCCTTCTCAAGGACTTTGTCCTGGGGATGGACTCGGGACTCGAGACCGAGGTGGGCGATCGCGGCGTTCGTCTGTCCGGCGGCCAGCGTCAGCGTTTAGCGCTGGCCCGCGCACTACTCCGTGACCCTCAGATTCTCATTCTGGACGAGGCAACGTCCGCGCTCGACAGCGTGGTGGAAGCGAACGTGGCGAGGGCCATCCAGCAGAGGTCGGCAGGACGGACGCTGATCATCATTGCACATCGACTGTCGACGATTCGTGACGCCGATCAGATCCTCGTTCTGAACGAGGGACGTCTGGTGGAGTCGGGTAGCTGGGAGGAACTACTCGCGCTGGGTGGTCACTTCTCCAGGTTGCACACGGCTCAGTACGGATCCGGTTCGTTGCCGAGCCGAAGCTGAAGCCAGGTCACCGCCAGATCTTCAGGCGCTCCAGCCAGCGCCTTGGGCGCGCCCTCCGCTCGAGACTCGCCTGTTCGGCCACCCAGTGGTCGGCACCGGTCCACGGCACTCCAGCAGTCTCACGACGATCTTCGACCACGCGCATCAGCTCACGGAAGGTGCGGTCGGGCAGCGGCGCGATGAAGTGCAGCAACGGCTTGGTGGGCCGGTCCGGGTCGAGCGAGTCGAACTCTGCGGGCCAGTACATCTCGCCTGGCTTGGGGAGTGGTGGGAGCTTGTGTCGCCCTCCGATGAGGCCGATCGCGATCTCGTCACCCAGCCACGCACCGCGGAGCCGAGACAGGCGCAGCTTCGGTTGGGCTTCCTCCAGGAAGCAGCGAAGACACTCACGCATGAACA
Organism: Gemmatimonadales bacterium UBA4456; assembly: GCA_002390225.1. Lineage (GTDB taxonomy): Bacteria > Gemmatimonadota > Gemmatimonadetes > Longimicrobiales > Gaopeijiaceae > UBA2589. Next base: position 98,927 of record DGOW01000054.1, read on the forward strand.
GCTCGGCGGGTGCCTTCCGGAAGGCGAAGAAGCCACTGTTCGTCTTGAGGTAGTTGTCGAGGCCGAAGGTGCTCATGAGCCGGCGTGTCGAGAATCCGTGATGATGCTCGTTGTCGTCGCGGGTGAGCAGCTCGCCGAGAAAGGCGAGGGGACGGTCTGTGAGCGCGTCGAACGCGTGATCCAGAGCTCCGAGTACGAGGCAGTCCGCATCCACGAAGATGGCCTGGTCCCAGGGAGACGCTTCGGCGACCCCGTACTTCAGCGCCCGCCCGTGACGGAAGTCCGGGCCGACGGGTGCGACGCAGTCGAAGACCGTCCCGTACCTGGCCGTGACCGTCTCGGCGGTCGCCTCGTCGCAGACGAGCCCGATCGGATGGCGAGTGTGCTCGCGGAGCGACAGCGCCATGTCCACGGCCATCTCGAGATAGCGTGAGCTGCCTGCAGCGAGGGTCAAGTAGCCGCGTGTCGGGACGGACATCCCCCGACTCAGGCCGTGGTGGTGGTCAACTGCTGCTGGGCGACGATGCCGAGGCAGATGGCCCAGAACACGAGGGGTACGGCCCACAGGCCTTCACCCGCAGTCATGAGTACGGCAGTGCTCGCCAGACAGTACGCCACCACAAGGAGCTCCACAAAGAAGCTCCAGTGGAGCGGAGCCAGGTAGGCGTCGGGGGTGGCACGTTCCGGCTCGATCTCGCTGGGCATGTGGTGGGCCTTCGGCGTCCGGACGAACTCTCCGCCGGACGAGAGAAAGCCCTGGACCTGGCCGATGGTGTTGTTCACCATCAGGCCGATCCCTACACAAACGCTCGATACGATTTGCACGACCGAGCGCAACGACAGGCGTTCGTCCCGCTCGAGCACCGTGAGCGCGAAGCTGACCGGCGCCACGATGACCACGAGTGCCATGATCCCCTGGATCACCCAGAAGGTGGTGCGGTCCATGTACAGGACCGCCAGGGGCCAGAGCAGCAGGTTGGTCATCAGGATCGGGTGGATGCCGTACCCGGCAAGGAGGAACGCCTCGTCGATGCGGTCTTCGAGCACACTGCCGGCGGACAGGATCCGCGCGGTCAGCAGGCGGAAGCACTGTGCGTTGCCCTTGGCCCAGCGCTGCTGCTGCTGCTTGAAGGCGCGCATGCCCTCGGGTAGCTCGTTCACGACCGGGACGTCGCGCAGATACCGCCCCCTCCACCCGTTCAGGGCGCACCGATAACTCAGGTCCAGATCCTCGGTGAGTGTCTCGGCCGACCAGCCTCCGACCTCGTCGATCGCCGTGCGGCGCCAGATGCCCCCGGAGCCGTTGAACGTCGCGACGTTGCCGATGAATGCGCGGGTCGGCTTCTGTACGAAGAAGTGTCGGTCCAGGAGGAGGGCCAGAGACGACGCGAGAAAGCCCTGGATCGGCTCGCTCCACGCCCATCGGGTCTGCACGAACGCCACGTCATCCTGGTCGAATCCATGCCGGTCGACGAGCACCGTGCGCAGGAAGGACGGGTCGGGCACGAAGTCAGCATCGAAGACGGCCACGAATTCTGCGTCTGAGTGCTCGAGCCCCTCGGAAAGAGCGCCCGCCTTGTAGCCGGATCGATGGGTACGGCGAATGTGCTCCACGCGAATGCCATCGGCGCGCATATCGTCGACGACGCGGGCCACGATGTTCACGGTTTCGTCGTCCGAGTCGTCTAGGACCTGCACGTCGAACCTGTCCTTCGGATAGTCCTGAGCAGAGGCCGCTCGGATGATCTGTTCGGCCGCGCGCCGCTCGTTGTAGAGGGGCAGCTGGATGGTGACGAGTGGCAGCGGACCGGTGTCGCTGTCGTCGTCGTGATCCGCATCAGGCCGCGGGCTGCTGGTGACCATCGTCCGGATCTCTCGGCGATTGCGCAGGAAGCGCCACAGCATCCTGAACTCGACCGCTGCGAACGCCGCACCCGTAAGCGCAGCGATCCCGTACACAACGGTGATCATGGATGACATCAGGGCGGGGACGTGAGGTCGTCGATTCTGAGGAGGAACAGAGGTAGACGGTATGAAGATTCCCGGGATCACGGCACCCCTGCCTCGGGGCCGGGATCTCTGGATCTAGCGGCGGAACCGGAACAGGAAGATTGCGCCGACGAGGGCGAAGCCGACGGCTGCCTTCATGATCGCTTCCCGGTCCCATTCCTCGGTTCGCAGGGTGCGGGAGCGCCGTTCCTGATCGACGTGGATGCTGCAGTACGACGATTCGGTTTGGGTGTCACGCCTGCAGCGATCTCCCTTCTTCGTTTTTCCTTCGCACTGTGCCACGATCAGCCCCCTTCGCTGCAGTGCCGACGCCAGTTGTCGGTTCGTACTGGTACTACGGTTGGACCATCGATTCGGTTCACCGATGATGCACGGATGTTCGGCGTTCATGCTTCCGGGCGCATGACACGCCGGGTAGCTTGCCGGCCATGCCCTACATCGAACAGGTACCGGTCAGCGAGGCGAAAGGCCTCCTGAAGAAGCTCCTCGACGAGGCCATGGAGCGCGCGGGTCGCGTCTGGCACATCATCCATATCATGAGTCAGAACCCACGGGCCATGGACGCCTCGATGGCGTTCTACGGCGCTATCATGTGCGGGCCGTCGCCGCTGACTCGCTGGCAGCGAGAGATGCTGGCGACCGTCACCTCGAAGGCGAACGACTGCTTTTACTGAACGCAGTCGCATGCGCATGACCTCCGGGCTGAGGTCGAGGATTTGTTCGAGACGGACGAAGAGCGAGACGTCTTCGTGCACGAGATCGCGCGCGACTGGCGCGGCGCTCAGCTTTCGGAGGCTAACCAGGCGCTCTGCAGACATGCTGAAGTGCTCACGCATCATCAGCATTCGGCCGGCCAGCACTCGGTCGACGAGCTGCGTGCACACGGCTTTGACGACCGAGCCATCCACGATGCCACTCAGGTGATCGCGTACTTCAACTACATCACCCGCGTGGCGGACGGACTCGGAGTGGAGCCAGAGGATTTCATCGAGCCTTGGGGTCTGGAGCCGCTCTGATGGGGGCTGGCGCGGCGGTGTATATTGCGGCGTTCTGTTGACGTGAGGAGCGCTCGGCGCTCCACGCCTCCGACCATGATGCCCATGGATACCAAGCGCCCGACCGTTGCTGCCGCCGAGGAAATTCTCGGCAGCTATTTTCCGGTACTCGACCACGGCTTCGTTTCACTTGTCGACTACATGGGGTCGGACGACGACGTCGAGCGCGCGGCTCGGGTCAGTTACGGCTTCGGGACACGGAAGGTCTCCCAGACACGTGGGTTGGTGCGTTACCTCCGGCGGCATCGTCATACGACGCCGTCCGAGATGGTGGAGTTCAAGTTGCATTGCGCGATGCCGATGTTCGTGGCCCGCCAGTGGATCCGGCACAGAACGGCCTCGGTCAACGAGTTGTCGGCGCGCTACAGCCTCATGCCGCTTCTGTTCTATACGCCCGAGCAGGAGCAGTTCGAGCTCCAGAGCCGGTCGAACAAGCAGGGTCGGGAGGGCGGTGCCTCGCAGGAGGTGTACCGAGAGGCCGTCGAGCGATGGGAGCGACTTCGGGCCGACGCCGGTGAAGCGTATTCGTGGATGCTTGAGGAAGACGTCGCGCGTGAGCTGGCTCGCATCGACCTCCCCGTTTCGACTTATACGCAGTGGTACTGGAAGATCGACCTCCACAACCTGCTGCACTTCCTGTCTCTGCGGGTCGATACCAGAGCGCAGTGGGAGATCCAGCAGTTCGCGCGGGTGATCGCAGGCATGGTAAAACGCGTCGCTCCGCTCTCGTACGAGGCCTGGGTCGACTACGAGCTGGGATCCGAACCACTGACCCGCGTCGAGCGAGATCTGCTCTCCCGGGTGGTCGAGGGGGACGACAAAGGGATTCGGGCGCGTGACGGCGCGAGTCTCAGCATGGACGAGATGAAAGAGGCCGGTCTTTCGCCCCGTGAGGCTCTCGAAATGATGGAAAAACTGAGTGCCCCATCGATTCCCGATTTCGAGCTGGACCTGTCGACCATGGTCGACGCGGACACGATGGCGTCGAAGATGTACGAAGCCGTGCCGAGCAGCTTCGAGTAGGGCAGCCTACTTCACCCAGACCGTCTTTGCGTTCGTGAACTCGAGGAGGCCGAGCGGGCTGAGCTCGCGCCCGTAGCCGCTTTCCTTCGTGCCGCCGAATGGCAGGCGCGGGTCCGACTTCACGATCCCGTTTACGAAGCAGTTCCCGGCGTCGAGCAGCTCGGCCGCGATCTGCTCACCTCGCTTTGCGTCCCCGGTGTAGATCGAAGCTCCCAGCCCGAATGACGTGTCGTTGGCGATACGGATCGCGTCTTCCTCGTCTTTCGCCGAGATGACCGTGGCCACAGGGCCGAACAACTCCTCGGAGTAGGCGGCCATACCGGGTTCGACGTCGGACAGGATCGTCGTGGGGTACCATGCCCCGTCCCGCCCCGGCAGCTCACCGCCGATCACGAGCCGCGCACCTTCCGAGATCGAGCGGGAGACCTGGTCGTGCAGTGTGTCTCGGAGGTCTTCACGTGCCATGGGCCCGAGGGCCGTGTCCGGGTCGGCCGGATCACCGACCGCCCAGTCGTTCATCGCGTCGACGAGCTTCTTCTCGAAGGCGTCGCGCACCGACTCTACGACCACAAAGCGTTTGGCGGCGACGCAGCTCTGACCCGTGTTGATGAGACGTCCCATGGCACAGCTTTTCGCTGCCGCGTCCAGATCGGCGTCGGCGAGGACCACGGAGGGGTCGCTGCCGCCCAGTTCCAGGACGCACGGTTTGATGGCGGCCCCGGCGCGTGCGGCTACGGCCCTGCCGGCTTGGACACTACCGGTCAGGCTGACTGCGCGGACCCGGGGGTCGTCGATCAGGTCGCCGGCCGTGTCCACACCAATGAACAGGTTCGCGAACAGCCCTTCGGGATACCCGGCATCATGGAAGAGCTGCTCGAGTGCTGCAGCGCACCCCGGCACACACGGTGCGTGCTTGAGCAGAGCGGCGTTACCAGCAGTGAGTGCCGGAGTGGCAAAACGGATGACCTGCCAGAAGGGGAAATTCCACGGCATGATGCCGAGCACGATACCAAGAGGGCGATACGTCCAATAGCTCGCCGTGCCGTCCGTAGGCGCGTCAACGGGCATCAGCAGGCCGGATGCCTGTTCCGCATAGTAGTCGCATATCCAGGCGCACTTGGCGGCCTCGGCCACCCCCTGGCTGATCGGCTTGCCCATCTCCCGGGTCATCAGAGCACCGTAGTCGTCCTTCCGTTCGCGAAGCAGACGACCGATCTCGAGCAGGGGCTGGATCCGGTCCTCGATCGACTGGAGACGCCACTCCAGGTGAGCCGCATGTGCTGCCGCGATCTTCTGTTCCACGGATGTGGATGACTCGAACGGTACCTCGGCGATCCGCTCTCCGGTGGCGGGATCGACGGCGATGAACGACATGGGGAGGGGCTTCCTTTCGACGGGTCGAGACAATGAGGCGCCATTCTAGCGGAACCCCGTTCGTCTCGCCGGGATTGCGTGGACGAGGTTACCATGCTGCCCCGCCCACCTCACCGATTCAATGGGAATCCAGCTCCCCCAAGCTACGCCACCGAACTCGACGCCGGCGCCATCAGCAGATGTTGAAGAGGCGCCGACGGTCGAGTTGCGCGCGCTGGATCAGCTGTGGTTCCAGGTCTCGGGGACGGTGTGCAACCTCCGCTGTAATCACTGTTTCATCTCGTGCTCGCCCGAGAACCACTCGTTCTGGTTCATGTCCCGCGACGAGGTCAGGGCGTCGCTGGATGCCTCGGTTCGCCTTGGCGTGAAGGAGTACTACTTCACGGGCGGCGAGCCCTTCATGAATCGGGACATGCTGGGCATTCTCGAGGATGCCCTGGCGCTCGGGCCGGTCACGGTGCTGACCAATGCCACGCTGCTGCCTCAGCGGACGGTCGATGCGCTGGCGGTGCTGGCGGCGGCGTCCCCGTACACGCTCGAGATGCGGGTGAGCATCGACGGGGTCACGGCGGAGATGAACGACGCGATTCGCGGGGATGGTTCGTTCGACCGTGCGATCGGGGCTGTCGGACGCCTCGCCGCAGCCGGTTTTCTGCCGATCATCACCACGATGCAGACGTGGTCCGAGGTCGAGACCGACGGCATCCTCGCCGCGTTCTGGGACGTCCTCGGGAAGGTTGGGTACGACCGCCCGCGTCTGAAGATCCTGCCTCCGCTACGCATCGGTGCCGAGGCCTCACGTGATCGCGGCTACGACGAATTCGAACGGGTGACCCATGACATGATGGCGGAGTACCCGGCGGAACTCCTCCTGTGCTCGAGTGCCCGTCTCGTGACGGCGTCGGGTATGTGGGCGTGCCCGATTCTGCTCGACTATGAGTCCGGACGGCTTGCGCACACGCTGGAGGAGGCGGCGGCCAGGCCCGCCGTCCTCGCGGAACAGGCGTGCTACACCTGCTGGGTAAACGGAGCGATCTGCTCCAACATGCCCGGCTTCGCTGCCGATCCGGCGTGACGGTGGGCCGGCGACCATGATCGGAGTCGAGGCGGGGGGGACGTACACGAAAGTTGCAGCGTTCGGTGGCGTCTACTCGAATCACCTCGCGCTCGGAGCTGCCATCGACGACGCGCTCAGTCGTGGAGCCGAGGCCGCGATCTGTCTCGGTGATCTTGGAGCCTTCGGCCCCAATCCTGACAAGGTCTTCCCGCTTCTTCGGGAGCACGGAGTCAGCGTGGTTCGAGGCAACTACGACGACTCGATAGCACGCGGCCTGGAAGACTGTCAGTGCGGGTACACGGATCCCCGGGACAATCACTACGCACGCCTCTCCTACCAGTACACGTTCCAGAACACCTCGCCGAAGAACCGCAGCTGGATGGCGACCTTCCCCGAGGAGATCCGATTCCGGATGGGAGCGCTGGACGTCCTCGCGTGCCACGGGAGTCCGCGCCAGACGAACGAGTTCCTCTGGGATTCCGCCACACCGACCCACTTTCTCGACAAGCTGGCTCAGGACTTCGATACGGACGTGATCGTCGGCACCCATACGGGCGTCCACTGGATGCGTCGCTGGGGAGACCACCGGGCCTATGTGAATGTCGGGGCCCTCGGGCGACCGGCGAACGATGGAAGGACTGACGTCTGGTACGCCATGCTGGAGGTTGTCGATGGCGACCTCGCCGTCGACTTCGTTCCGATCGGCTACGATCACGCGGCTCTGGCCATAGAGATGCGAGACGAAGAGCTTCCCGAGGAATTCGTCGAGACGATCCTCACCGGATGGTGGACTACGTGCCTGGAAATTCTGCCTGGAAAAGAGAGAGCCGCCGGGCGGTTCTGAACCTGTCGCGGGGCGGCCGGTGAACGGTGCTATCCGGCTCTTCGTGACAGGAGGCACGTTCGACAAGGAATACGACGAGATTCACGGCACGCTCGACTTCCGGGCCACACACATTCCGGACATGCTCGCCATGGCTCGGTCGAGGATCGACGTTCGGATTCGAACGCTGATGATGGTCGACTCCCTGGAGATGACGGAGGCCGATCGGGCTGTGATCGCGGACAACTGCCGCGACGTGCCCGAGCCGCACATCGTCATCACGCACGGCACCGACACGATGGTCGAGACGGCGCGGGTACTCGCCGAACACGCATCGGACAAAACCATTGTCCTGACCGGCGCGATGATCCCAATTGCCTTCGGGTCGTCCGACGGGCTGTTCAATCTGGGTGGTGCCTTGACCGCCGTTCAGGTGCTGCCGCCCGGCGTGTACATCATCATGAACGGGTGCGTATTCCCGTGGGACAACGTGCAAAAGAATCGCGAGACCGGGGTGTTTGAAGCGGTCGAGCAGGGCTGAGTCAGTCTGGCGGTCTAGCGGCCTGGCGGCCTTCGGCTCACCGGGAAGCCCAGACCCGTGGCAACGACCAGGAGGCGCAGCCCACCCTCACCGATCCCGAATGCCGGAAAGACGATCTTCGCGAGCCGGGGGATCACGAACGCTGCCGGCCCGTCGCTCACAACATCGACTCGGTACCCGGCGCCTTCCAGAATGGACTTGAAGAGCGTCGGTTGTCCTGCTTCGTCATCGACCACGAGGATGTGGTGGCTGCCTGGCCTCCTGGTTCAGCGGGAATGAGTGCCCCAGGTCGACGCTCTTCCGTGTCCAGGTCAGCCACCGCGAGTTCTGCCTGCCCGGCGAGGCTCGCCGCGAGATCCTCGAGCGACACCTCCGCAGCCTGGCAGACGGGATCCCATGCTTGAGTCATCTGGGCGGTCGCCGCGGTGTCCGCGTCTGCTGCACCGGTGACGTCGAGAGCTTCGCGGGAGGATTGTGGCGGAACGATCGAGACTGCCTCCTGAACTATCTTATTATGCGGTCGCGCAGCTGAAACGGTTGTTCGGGTGCCCCGGCTCCTCCGCTTTCGTAGATTCTCGACTTCAGGTGGCTGTCATCTAGCCTCCGCGGAGTGTTCAACCAGGAGTCCAGTCTGAGCTCGCCCCAGATCGCTTATGTCGACGGTCCGCGCCTCCGGCGCTCGCTGATCGCGGCTTGCGAGTACGCGGAGCGCCAGCGCGCCGAGCTGAACAGGATCAATGTCTTCCCGGTTCCAGACGGAGACACAGGCACCAACCTCGCCCTCACCGTCCGTTCGATCGGGGACCATCTCCGTGGGAGCAGGGGCCGTTCCGTCTCCGGTGTTGCGAGCGAGGCGGCAGAAGGAGCGGTTCTTGGCGCGCGCGGCAATGTCGGAATGATGCTCTCGCACTTTCTGCTCGGGTTCGCCGACAGCGTGCAGGACCGGACACGGATCACGACCGGTGAGTTTGGTGCGGCCCTTGGAGCAGGGGTCGAGCGCTTATACTCGTCTTTGGAGAATCCGGTCGAGGGCACCATCCTGACCGTCATGCGCGACACGGCGACGGCCGCTCGCCAGTCCGAAGCGGACGATTTCGTCACCCTCGTGGTTGAGGTTGTCGAAGAGGCTCGAGTGTCACTCTCTCGCACGCCCGAGCAGCTTGCAGTCCTCAAGAAGGCGGGCGTGGTCGACGCGGGCGCGAAAGGCTTCGTCAGCATGCTCGAAGGTGTCCTCATGTTCCTCGAGGGTGTGACCGACGCAGTCGACGCCGGTACGCGCGAGAGCGCGGGCCTCTCTGCCGTCGCATTGACGGAGTATCCGGAGGCAGAAGAGCAGTACCGCTTTTGCACCGAGGCTCTAGCCCGCGGCGACGCGCTGCCCACTCAGCTCGAGGCGCGCGACGTCCTCCGCGAGTTCGGGGACTCGCTGATCGTGATCCGATCCACGGACGTGCTCAAGGTGCACGTGCACACCGATGAGCCAGAGGACGTCTTCGCCTATCTGCGGTCCGTCGGCGACCTGGTCACGCACAAGGCTGAGGACATGCGGGTCCAGCACGCGACGATCGGCTCCTCTCGCGGTCACATTAAGTTGGCGCGCCGGCCGGTAACAATCGTGACCGACTCCGCGTGCGACCTGTCGGAAGAGATCATCCGAGCCCATGGAATTCATGTCATCCCGATGACCTTGGTGCAGGGTGAGCAGACCTGGCGAGATGGCGTCGATCTCTCCGCGACCGAGTTCCACGAACGACTTCGGACGGACGAGACCCTCCCGACCACGAGCCAGCCTGCGCCCGCCGAGTTCCTGGAGACGTTCCGGTCCGCCGGTGAGGAGGGTGAAGAGGTTGTCGGCGTGTTCGTCGGATCCACGTTGAGCGGCACAGTTGGGGCTGCGGAGGTTGCGGCGGGTCGGGTAGAGGATGTTTCGATCCGGGTCGTCGACTCACTGGGTGCCTCACTGCTCCAGGGCTTGATGACGCTCAAGGCCGCCGAGCTGGGTGAGCTCGGGTGGGACGCCGACAAGATCAAGGACGAGCTGATACGCATTCGGGGTCAGTCGGGGATCGTGTTCACAGTCAGCACGTTCGAGCGGCTCATCGCCTCGGGTCGGGTCGGACGCGGTAAGGCGCTTCTGGGGCGATTCCTGGGGGTCAAGCCGATCCTGGGTATGACGCCTGAGGGTGCCGTCGCTCCGTTCGGAAAAGCCTTCGGTGACAAGCGTGCGCGACCGGAACTGTTGCGAGTGGTGCGCGACCAGATACCGGCGGACACCGAAAAGGTGCGATTCGGCATCGTCCAGGTCGACATTCCGGAGGTTGTGCCGGAGATCACGCAGGCGCTCAAGGTCGAATACGGTGACCATGTCGATGTGCTGTCAGCGCCGGCCACCCCGGTGATCGCTACGCATACCGGTACCGGTGCGTGGGGCGTAGCTTGGCTCGTGGAGGACTGAGACGAGCGGTCAGCTCGACTTCTGCTTCCCGGCCACCAGCACGTCGTAGGTCGCCCTCTGAGCCGGACTCAGGTTGGGTGGCAGTCCAACGAGCAGGGTCTTTGTGCCTGAGTCGGACGGCATGTGGAGGACGAGTCCGCCTGCCTCGGGCCCTTCGTACGGGTGGGAACGACCGGTGTCATCGATGCGGACAGTGTCGCCGGGTGCCAGCGCGATAGCGAGGCGGCGGCCGTACTCGGTCCACGCGTGCATGGGGTTCACGTTTCCAGAGGCGACAGAGGGGATCAACGTATCCCGGTAGTAGGCGACCGCGTCCTCGTACCCGGTCGGGTTTGCTTCGCGTAGCTCACGCATCCGTTCGCGGTAGAACTCCCGCGGATCGCGGGCTCCACTGTCTTCGAGTGCTTCGTTGAGCCGTCGATCGGCCTGTGCGGTGATATCAGTGGTCATGTGGTGAGCATCTCGACGTACGTGTTTCACGTCAACGTCAGCTTTTCTCTAGCTTTCGTGCATGAACACACCGAACTCCCGTCATCCGGATCCCTTTGCACCCAAGCAGAACACGATTCCTGATGAGTTTCTCGAGATCGATTGGGCGTTCTTCGGCGAGTTATGCAGGGCGCTCGCGCTGAAAGTCGCTCGTGAATTCAATCCCGACGTGGTGGTCGGGATCGCGCGGGCCGGTGTCATTCCCGGGGCCGTGATCGCCTCGATGCTCCGCCTCGACTTCTATTCGATGAAGATCTCGCGTCGGAGTTGGGACGACACGATCAGAGACCGTCCTGAGGTCCTCTCCTCGGCGCCTCGGCAGCTCGAGGACAAGCGTGTCCTCATTGTCGACGAGATCACGACATCGGGAGATACGCTCCGTCTCGCACTCGCTGCGGTTCGCGACGTGCATCCCGCGGAGGTTCGGACTGCGACCAGCTTTGCACGGACGGGCGGTTATGAGCCCGACTTCAGTGCGATCACCATGAGTGCTAATGTCATTTTTCCGTGGGATCGGAAAATCTTCGACGGCAACGACTTCGTGGTGAACCCTCGATACGAAGGCTTCCTGGACGAGTAGCGTCAGACGCCGCGGGTCATCTCGTCGAGAAACTCGTCATTCGTCCTCGTCATCTTCATCCGGCTGATGAGAAACGAGATCGCTTCCTCCGGGGGCATGTCCGAGAGGAAGTTTCGCAGCAGAAAGACGCGGTTCAGTTCTACGTCCGTGAGCAGTAACTCTTCCTTGCGCGTGCTCGACCTGTTCAGGTCGATCGCTGGAAAGATCCGCTGCTCTGCGATCTCGCGAGCGAGCACGAGCTCCATGTTCCCGGTACCCTTGAACTCTTCGAAGATCACTTCGTCCATGCGGCTTCCGGTTTCGATCAGAGCCGTAGCGACGATGGTCAGCGACCCACCGTCCATGATGTTGCGGGCCGAGCCGAAGAAGTGCTTCGGCTTCTGGAGCGCCTTGGTGTCGAGGCCGCCGGACATGATACGGCCTGAGCGACGGATCGCGGCGTTGTAGGCTCGCCCAAGCCGCGTAATGGAATCCAGCAGGATCACGACGTCATTCCCGTGCTCGACCAGGCGCTTGGCTTTTTCCAGGACCATCTCGGCCACCTGGATGTGTCGCTTCGCTGATTCGTCGAAGGTAGACGCGATCACTTCACCCTGGACCTTCGCCTTCATCTCCGTCACTTCTTCGGGTCGCTCGTCGATGAGCAGAACAATGAGGTGAACGTCGGGCCAATTTTGAGAGATGGCGTCGGCCATCTGCTGAAGGATCATCGTCTTTCCCGCCTTCGGAGGCGACACGATCAGACCTCGCTGCCCCTCGCCGATAGGGGCGATGAGATCGACGATACGCATCGCGATTCCCTGGTCGTCGTCGGGCACCTCGAGGCTGAGTCGCTTCTCCGGGTAGCGCGGCTTTAGCTTGTCGAACTCGCCACGCTCGAGGGCGTGTTCCGGATCGGTTCCATTGAGGGAATCGATCTTCTCGAGCGCGATGTACTTCTCTCCCTTTCGTGGCGGGCGCACCTGGCCGACGAGCGTATCGCCGGTTCGGAGCTGGAGTCGCTTGATCTGCGCAGGACTGATGTAGACGTCGTCCGGGCTGCTCACGTAGCTCCACACCTGAGAGCGCAGAAACCCATAGCCCTCGGGGAGAATCTCGAGCACACCCTCACTGGTCAGTGAATCCCCCTGCTCGAGCAATGCGTGCTCGATCGCGAGGACCAGATCCTGCTTGCGAAGGGCAAGGTACTGACTGAGGTTCAAGCCTTCAGCCAGATCGTGTAGCTCTCCGACGTTCTTGCTCTGAAGCTCGGCGATATCCACAGAGATTTCTGTGCGGGGGAGGAGCCGGGCGCGACCCCGATGGGTGGCGCACGTACAATGAGAGAAGTGGCCCTCGGGCCGATGAGGAGCTGAGTGCCAGCGATCTCACGCTCCAATTACGTGGAGCGGGCTGGCAATCAGGAGACCGAACCGTCGTTCCTTCGATCCGGGCGAACGTAATGAGCGCGAAAAATGGGGTCAAGCATGATCCCTCAGCCTGGTTCGAGCTGCTCTCCGAGTATCGGCTGACGACACTGCCGTATGACACCGTGTTAAGCGGTGTGCTGCGGGAGGATCTTTCACCCGATCACCCGGACGTTCTGGAGGCGATCGCAGCGTGGCCGGCGCCGGTTCACCTGGAGCACGGCGTTGACGGGATCGATGTCGTGCTGGTGTATCAGTTGAAGGCTCCGAAGAAGGACTCCTTGCTCGTACACGCGCTCCTCCTGCTCGCGACGCTCGTGACGACGCTGGGGTCGGGTGCATTGATGGCTGGCGCAGATCCGTTCGCGACCCGCTTCCTCGAGCTGCCGGGCTTCACCCTGCCGTACCCGTCAGGCTTCGACGGCGTGAAGCTCTGGCTCGGTGCATCGTTCGCGCTCCCGTTTCTGGGCGTGCTGCTCTCGCACGAGATGGGCCACTTTTATGCAGCGCGTATGCACCGGGTGCGGGCGAGCCTTCCGTACTTCCTTCCGTTTCCGCCCTACTTCTCGGTGATCGGGACCCTGGGTGCCTTCATCCGTCTTCGGGGCCCTACGGTTCGTCGGTCGAGCCTCTTTGACATCGGGATTTCTGGTCCGCTCGCGTCGTTCATACTCTCTCTCCCGATGTTTGCCCTCGGACTCACTTGGTCGCAGGCGGTGACGGTCCCGGCCGATGCGCTGACACCCTTTGCGATTCGCTTCGGAGCTCAGACGGTCTGGCTGGGCAACGGCGTGCTGACCCACGTACTAGCGAGCGTGTTCGGGCCTGGCTCCTTTGGAGAGCAGCTGATCGTGCTGCATCCGGTTGCGCTTGCCGGGTGGCTGGGTCTGTTCGTGACGGCGTTGAACCTGCTCCCGCTCGGTCAGCTCGACGGTGGCCATATCCTCTACGCGCTGTTCCCTCGACGGCACGATCGCATTGCTCAGACGTTTCTTCTCCTGCTCCTTCCGCTGGGATGGTTGTGGTGGGGGTGGTGGGCGTGGGCTGCTCTTATCCTCGTGCTCCACCGAGGCAGGGTAAGTCACCCCAGCGTGGTCCTCCCGGAGTCGGTCATGGACGGGCCTCGCCGCGCGCTGGGTTGGGTGATGATTCTGATGTTTTTGCTGACATTTGCTCCGGTACCTCTGACGTTGTAAATCCCGAAAACTGTGAATGCGCTAACGGGCATGTGCTAGGTATCTGAAGCGCTTTGTGGCGATATCGATATCGAAAATCCTTGACTATTAAGGATGTGAAACGAAGCTTCGGGCAGATCGCTTTTTCCAGAAAATTACAAAAGAGTTTCGGCGTGGCACGACACAATCGTGAGGGATCTGGCGCAGACCAGCGCGGCTTCGAGTACGCGGTCAGCTATCAGCCGGACTGGCTGAAGCGTGTGACGGTCACGCGACAGCTCGAAACGGGCCGGCAGTCGACGAAGACGCTCTTCCGAAGCCCTGCGTCCGGTTCCGAGACCGAGCCTGGCGACCGGATTCGTACCCGTATCGTGTCGGCCGACCAGTCATTGGACTTCGAGGTCGCCCTGACTGACCCTCGCGCCTCCGTGAAGCGGATGCGCATCTCCTACGAACTGCCGGGCGGCAATGGACGAATGGAAGAGGTCGAGTTCATGTTGGAAAGTCAGGACCCTTCGGGAGACTAGCTGGTTCGTCCACTTTCCGGTTGTTGTATAATCGGAAATACCTTCTTTTCACGCCCCTGTCCGGACCGTCGGCCGTGGAGTTCTGCAGTCTCTCTCATCTGTCGCGCGGGTCGACTCCGCGTTCGTCTGTATGGATCGGATCGCGGCTCGGGTAGAGGCCGGAGAGGGTTCACTCGGTCGACTGCTCTCGGATTCCATGCTCGCCATCCGAGCGGAAGATGTTCTGTTTCAGCTCGACCTCCTTCTGTAGCGCATCTGGGTAAACCGACGCCGTCACTTTCGTCTTTCGATCTTCTGATTCAGGACCGTTGGGTCCGATCTGCTCAAGGGCCCTCCCGCCATGTCTTTTACCGATGATGATGCCCCCTCGGCCCGCATAGAGATCAGCGCGGGTGGCGTCGTCGTGAGGGCGATTGCGGGTGTGCACCATGCCCTGGTCATCCGGGATCCGTATCAAAAATGGGGTCTTCCCAAGGGGCATGCGGAGGAAGGGGAGACCACGGAGGAGACCGCGTTGCGTGAGGTTCTGGAGGAAACGGGTCTGACCGATCTCCGCCTTGGCGACGAGTTGGTCACGATTGACTGGGTCTTCCATGCTCAGGGCCACAAAGTACACAAGTTCACGACGTTCTTCCTCATGTACTCGGAGTCGGGAGATCCCACTCCAGAGGAACGCGAAGGGATCACGGCGTGCGAATGGGTTCGCCTCGATGCGGCCCATAATCGGATCTCCTACGAGAACGCCAGTGAGGTCGTGAAGGTCGCGCAGCGGGTGTTGGACTCCGGCACGATCGAAGCTGCCGGCTGACCAATCGCCCGGGCTCTGAATGTGGCCCGTTGCTCGCCCCCGGGGACCGATTAGACTTGAGGTCTGCCGGTCCTCACAACCCGTGTCGACCCTTTCCAATTCAGGACAGATCCCGACCCAGGGGCACCCTTCACCGGGCGCCGTAGGTGGTCGGGTTTCCGGAGCCGATGGCTGACAACATCCGGGATATCACGATCATTGGTGGTGGGCCGACTGGGCTCTTCGCCGCGTTCTACGCCGGAATGCGTGGTTCATCGTGTCGCATTATCGATTCGCTGCCTGAGCTCGGCGGACAGCTGGCTGCGCTCTATCCTGAGAAGTACATCCACGATGTGGGTGGCTTCCCAAAGGTGCTGGCGAAAGATCTTGTGCACGGGCTGGTCGAGCAGGCTCTCCAGTTCGATCCGGACGTGGTCGTGGACGAACAGGTGCGCGATCTGGAGCACACCGATGATCACTTCGTGCTTCATTGCGCGAAGGGGTCGTACGGTACGCGGTCGATCGTGATCGCGGGGGGGAAGGGCGCGTTCGAACCGATGCCCCTCAAGTGCCCGGGGTATGAGGAATTCATGCACAGCGGCGTCGAATACGCGGTGCGCGATCCCGAGGCTTTCCGCGGGCGGAAGGTTGTGGTCGTCGGGGGTGGAGACACCGCCCTCGACTTCGTGGTCATGCTCAAGGATGTCGCCGAGTCCATAACGCTGGTTCACCGTCGCGACGGCTGGCGGGCCCATGCTGCGACCGTGTCACAGGTGGAGCATGCAGCGTCTTCGGGTGAGGTCGAGCTGCGCACCTTCTACGAGGTGCGAGAGATCCTCGGGGACGGCGTCGTCGATCGCGTGACGATCTTCGACAACCGCACCGATGAGGACGTGACCCTCGAGTGCGACACGGTACTCTCCTGTCTCGGATTCAAGCCTGACCTGGGCCCGATCAAGTCATGGGGTCTCGAGGTCGAGAAGAACCGCATTCTCGTCAACGCGCTGATGGCGACGAATGTGTCGGGAATCTTCGCTGCGGGTGACGTAGTGAACTACGAAGGGAAACTGGATCTCATCGCCACGGGTTTTGCCGAGGCCGCCGTCGCCGTGAACAATGCAGTGCACCACGTCGACCCATCGGCCCGGGTGAACCCCGGCCATTCCACGAACATGAAAATCTTCAAGGACGAGTGAGGAACCGAGCATGATCGAACACGGCACGCCTCAACACGAAAAGGTCGTCATCATCGGGTCTGGCCCGGCGGGTTGGACCGCCGCGATCTACGCCGCCCGCGCAGAGATGAACCCGTTCGTGATCGAGGGAAGCATCAGCAGGACGATGATCCCCGGTGGTCAGCTCATGTTCACCACCGAAGTCGAGAACTACCCGGGCTTCAAGGAAGGCGTCGACGGCCAGGCCCTCATGCTGGAGATGAAGGATCAGGCGCTCCGCTTCGACACGAGGGTTCTCACCGAAGACGTTGTGGAGATCGACAAGGACGTCCACCCCTTCCGACTCACGACAACCAGCGGCACTGTCGTGACCGCCGACGCCGTGATTCTGGCCACCGGTGCGAATGCGAACTGGCTCGGCCTTCCGAACGAGGAGCGGCTGGCTCAGAGCGGTGGCGGTGTGAGCGCATGCGCGGTCTGTGACGGGGCGCTGCCTCACTTCCGTGATCAGGTGCTGGCCGTGATCGGGGGTGGTGACACGGCGATGGAGGACGCCCTCTACCTGACGAAGTTCGCGAAGGAGGTCGTTGTCGTGCACCGTCGTGATGAGCTGCGCGCGTCGAAGATCATGGCCGAGCGCGCCGTGGAGAACGAAAAGATCACGTTCGCCTGGAACACCGTCGTGACCGAGGTGCTGGGCGACGATGTGATCACAGGCCTGCGGCTCAAGGACGTGAATTCCGACGAAGAGCGCGAGCTAGCTGTCGGTGGTCTCTTCGTGGCGATCGGGCACGCACCGAACACCGGATTCCTGAAGGGCGTCGTGGACCTGAAGGAGAACGGCTACGTCGAAACGCCGGTCGCATGGCGTACGGAGACGTCGGTCCCGGGCATCTTCGCCGCGGGTGACGTCATGGACGACTACTACCGTCAGGCCGTCACGGCGGCGGGGACTGGTTGCATGGCTGCGCTCGAGGCCGAACGGTGGCTGGCGCACGGTGGCGCTGAAGCGCACACCACGGAGGCTATCGCGGCGGGAGACTGACCGGCCAGCTCGGAGAGGCTGTTCTCTAGATCGGCGGTCCGGAGGGCCCGAGCAGCCTGCCACCGTCGACGGGCAGGATGTGGCCCGTGACGAAATCGGCCCCGATCAGATAGAGCAGCGCCTGAACGACGTTCTCCGGGCTTCCGGTGCGTTGGAGCGCGGCCCGTTCGGCAAGCGGCGCCCATCGCTCCTCCGGCCAGTCGTCTGGGGGTAGAACCGCGCCTGGGGCGATCCCGTTCACGCGGACCTCCGGGGCCAGTGCCCGGGCCTGCACACGCGTGAGGTGGGCCAGTCCGGCCTTCGAGACCGCGTGGTGCGGGTATGCGCTCCACGCCTGCCAGGCAGACAGGTCCGTAATGTTGACCACACACCCCTTTGACTCGCGGAGCATGTCTGCGGCAGCGCGAACCATGAGGTGTGGTGCTCGAAGGTTCAGGTTCATAACCTGATCCCACTCGTCTGCGTCGACGTCCAGGAGTGAGACGGAGCGAAACGAGGCGGCCGAGTTCACGAGTACGTCGAGGCGCCCGAACGACGTCCGCACGGTGTCGATGAGCCGGTCGGCAGCGCGTGCTTCACGCAGGTCGGCCTGAACGTGTACCAGCGTTCGACCCAGAGACGTGATCTCTTCGTCGAGCGTCTCCGCCTCGGCTGAGGACGACCGGTACGCGATCACGATGTCGTGACCGGCTTTCGCCAGACCGAGGCTGATCGCTCGGCCGACGCGAACGGCTCCGCCCGTCACTAGTGCTACGCGTTGCCTGTTACCGCCGGTCATCGCGAAACTCCTTGTCCCCGGCGCGATCGAAGCGCCGTTTTCATAAGGAATACGGAAAAGCATTCATGCCGAACCTGACGGGCAAGGTCGCGATCGTGACGGGCAGTACCAAGGGCATCGGGCTCGCGATTGTGGAGCGGATGATCAACGAAGGGATGTCGGTTGTGGTGAACTCACGCACGGCCGACGACGTTCAGGCCGTGACAGACGGTCTCGGGAACAAGGCGATCGGGATTGCGTGTGATGTGGCCGATCCGGAAGCCTGCGCTCGACTCGTGGAGGAGACCGTTGAGCGTTTCGGGCAGCTGGATATTCTCGTGAACAACGCGGGGCTCGGCGTCTTCAAGCCGATTTCCGAGATGTCGATCGAAGAGTGGCAGCTCCAGATCAACGTGAACCTCGGCGCGGTCTTTTACCTGTCCAAGGCCGCGTTGCCGTATCTGAGCGCGACCGGAGACGGGTTCATCATCAACATCGGATCTCTGGCGAGCCGTAATACCTTCGCCAGTGGTACAGGGTACAACGCATCGAAGTTTGGTCTGCTTGGCATGAGCGAAGCGATGATGCTCGATGTCCGCCATGACGATGTCCGCGTCTCGATCGTCATGCCGGGCAGCGTGAATACGCACTTCAACAACCATGAAATGTCGGCCGAGCGTAGTTGGAAGCTCGAGGCTGACGACTGTGCACTGGCCGTGATGCAGCTGCTGGAGTTTCCGAAGGAGGCGCACGTGAGCCGGGTTGAGATGCGCCCCAGTCAGCCGGGCTCGCGCTCGTGATTTAACAATCCGGGTGCGGAGTCGATTCAGAGATGTGGTCGGGAAATCGTGTAGATGAGAAAGGGGGAGGGTGATCAAGTACTGCGCGAATCTTCTGAGTGCTCTTTTGCTCGTTCTCACGGCCTGCGCATCGGATGTGAGCCAGCCTGACGTCGGTGGCGGACAGGGCGAGCCCGGCGATCTGTCGAGCTACTTCATCTCTCCTGCATTGTGTGCAGATGAAGAGGGCCCGGAGTGTGCGTCTCTGCGGCTCGGGGATCCTCACCTGACCACGACCAGTCCCGCTCGGGGCAAGCTTTTCGCTTGCTCAGGGGGGAACCCGAACGCACCGGGGAGTGATCAGACACGCATCACCTGGATCGATTGGGCGGCTGGTACGTGGAATCTGCTCACCAAACCGTTCCTGCCATCGGGCTCATTCTCCCCCGGGGAGGGCGTCGCCCGCGTATCGGAGTCCGATGACGTTCGCAGTGTCGTCATCAACAACCTCCCGGTCGACGAAAAGATCGGTGATTGGCCTATGACCAAGTATCCTGAGTTGTCGGCGATCGATCGGAATCCCGGGGTGCCGGCAGCGAGAAGCTTCACGTTCAATATCCCGATCGAGCCGGTCGTGAACGAGACACCGTTCTGCACGTCGCTCGGAGCGATCGGGGTGACGCTGAACGGGGTGGTTCTGTATAACGCGGTCGATGCACGCGGAAACGATGCCGTCGCTCACGAAATTGTCGACGAGTTCGGCGGTCACCCGGCGATGAGCGATTACCACTACCACTTTCTGCCCGAGCGGCTTGATTCG
The DNA here is from genome assembly GCA_002390225.1 of Gemmatimonadales bacterium UBA4456. Classification (GTDB taxonomy): domain Bacteria; phylum Gemmatimonadota; class Gemmatimonadetes; order Longimicrobiales; family Gaopeijiaceae; genus UBA2589. The sequence goes on from DGOW01000054.1 coordinate 118,805, forward strand.
GCGCCGATGGCGGACGGACACTCGGGGCTGGTTGGCTTCATCCGTGATGGATTCGGACTCTACGGGTACGATGGGTCCGGTGGTCTGGAATTGACCAATGCCGATCTGGATGAGTGTCACGGACACGACCACGCCCCGATGGGCTATCACTATCACGCGACGATCGAATACCCATATACGATCGGATGTTTTCGGGGTGATCCCGAGCCTGCATTCCTAGCGTCAACGTTGGCGTCTGAGTCAGGTGCGGATGCCGACGTGGTGCCCGAGGTGGATACGCAGGCTGTCCTCCCGTTTCTGGAGCGCATGATCTCTCACCACCTCCAGGCTCTGGAGTTGACCGCTCTCGTTCCGGACCGCTCGGATCGAGTTGGCGTGCGCCAGATCGCGGAGCGAATGCGGATCGCACAGGCCGAGGAGATCCGTCTGATGGAGTACTGGTTGCAGAACGAGATCTCTTCGGGTGTGATTGGTGACTCAGGGGAAGTCGAGCCAGTGGGCATGCCCGGGATGCTTTCGCCTGAGCGCATGCAGCGGCTCCGTGGATTGGAAGGCCGTGAGTTCGACCGCCTGTTCCTTCGATCGATGGTGGAGCATCACCAGGGCGCTGTGCGTATGGCCGGGGCCCTGTTGCAACGTGTGGGGCCTGCCGCACGAGGATCTTCGATCGACTGGTTTGTCCTGCACCTGGAGGCTGAGCAGGCTTTCGAGGTCAAACGCATGCTGCATATGCTGGACGACGTGTCGTCATAATCCGTTCCGGTCGGGTATGACCCCTTCATGTCGGGGTGCCAAGGCGTAGATTCTCGTCCGACGTTCGAGGGACACGCCGGCGTGTCCATTCCCACTGTAAGGACCGATAGCCGATGGCTGACGCGTTTCGCATCGAGAAGGATTCACTCGGAGAGATGAAGGTTCCGGCTGACGCCCTGTACGGTCCCCAGACCCAGCGGGCGCTAGAGAACTTTCCCATTAGTGGTCAGCGTTTCGGACGGCGTTTCATTCAGGCGATGGGCCTCATCAAGAAATCTGCCGCCACGACGAACGCCGAGCTTGGGCAGCTTGAGGTCGACATCGCCCGGGCCATCGAGGTCGCTGCGGGGGAAGTCGCGAATGGGCGCTGGGACGATGAGTTCGTGCTGGACATCTACCAAACCGGTTCGGGTACCTCGACGAACATGAATACGAATGAGGTCGTCGCTCACCGAGCTACGCAGATACTCGACGGTGAGGGGTCTGTGCACCCTAATGACCATGTCAACTTCGGTCAGTCTTCGAACGATACGATCCCGACGGCCATCCACATCTCGACCCGCGTCGCGATCGAAGAAGAGCTGGTGCCGGCTCTCCAGCATATGCACGATGCACTAGCCGTGAAGGCCAGGCAGTTCGACGAGGTGGTGAAATCCGGGCGCACACATCTCATGGATGCGACCCCCGTCCGTCTCGGACAGGAGTTCGCCGGCTACGCGACGCAGATCCGTAAGGGGATCGAGCGCGTGCGTGCTGCCGGCGTGGAGCTGGAGGAACTCGCGCTCGGGGGGACAGCGACCGGCACCGGCATCAACACGCATGAAGAGTTTTCGCCGCGGACGATCGCGCGCATTGCGGAGGCGACCGGGATCGCGTTCCGGGAGGCGGACGACCACTTCGAGGCCCAGGGCGCGAAGGACGCGGCTGTCAGCACGGCGGGTGCGCTGAATACGGTCGCGACGAGCTTCATGAAGATCGCCGACGACATCCGCTGGCTCGGCTCAGGTCCGACCTCCGGGCTTCACGAAGTTCGACTCCCGGCCATTCAGCCTGGGTCGTCGATCATGCCGGGCAAGGTGAACCCGGTCATGTCCGAGGCGATGATGATGGTCGCCGCCCGGGTCATGGGGAATCACACGACGGTGACCGTGGCCGGCAGCCGCGGCAACTTCGAGCTCAACGTCATGATGCCGGTTCTGGCGCACACGCTGCTCGAGTCCGTCACACTTCTGACGAACATCGCGCGGGCGTTCACCGACCGGTGTGTGGTCGGCATCGAAGCCAACGAAGAGCGGGCGCGGGAACTCCTCGAGCGAAACCCGTCGATTGCCACCGCGCTGAACCCCTTCATTGGCTACGACGAGGCGTCCGTGGTCGCGAAGGAGTCTGCGAAGCGAGGAGTCAGTGTTCGCCAGATCGTGCGTGAGAAGAAACTGCTGCCGGAAGAGCAGATCGATGAGGCGCTGGACGTTCGCTCGATGACCGAGCCCGGGCTACCAGACGCCTAGAGCCGGGCCGTCCAGTACTGCGCTCTCTGAGCTTGAGCGCGCACTTACCTCCGGCGCATTCCAGACAGTGGGAGAGGGACGATCCTGTGCTCTGACACACGCTTCATGAAGGCCGGCGTGTAGACACGAATATGCGTCCCGCGGTTGTAGACCTCGACCATGTGGAACTCGCCCGGGGAGAATGAGGCGAGGTAGTCGAGGCCTCCCATGTGCAGGGACTCGTCGACGTACACGATGGGATCGACCCGGCGACCACGGGACCAGATGCAGCTGGAGCCGCGGGATCCGTTGCACCCCGTGTAGAACACCCCAGACTGTGCGGCAATGAAGTCACGCGCGTTCATCGTCGTGGAGCGCGTCAGATCATGGGAGTCGAATGCGAGTACGCTCGTTGCTGCGGCGTTACGGCGAGACTGGAATCGGTCCGCCATGACCCGGATCCCCTCGAGCAGGATCGGCTCGGGCACCATCTCGATCTGCACAGCATCACCGAGCGCGACCTCTCCGGACCAGTTCAATGTCCGGTAGCCGAGCGCTTCGATCATTAGATCGAGTCGGCCGCCGGTGTGATCTGGAATTCTGAAGCGTCCGTCCGGATTCGAAATCGAGCCCCACTCGGTCCCTGTCAGCCCGACCCAAGCGCCGACGAGTGGAGTCCCACTCTCCGAGTCGAGGACCTGCCCGAAGACAGCAGAGCCCTCGTCGGGCTGTTCCTGGGCATGCAAGCTGACGGGGAGCAGGACCATCGCTAGCGCAGCAGCCAGTGCGCCGAGGAGGGAGGGTCTGCCCAGTTCGGCGCTTGCTGTTCCCGACCGAGTTCTGGCGTTCAGCGTCGTCATGAGGCAGGTGCATGGCAGGTCATCGAGCCTCCAAGAGCGAGTGACGCCAGGTGCGAGCACCTGACGCCACTCTTTGCACGCCCCCCCAGGGCGTGTTGCCCACCCGTGCTGGCGTAGGACTTTTGTGCCGACCGGATGACCGAGGTCGAACCGAGCCGGCGCAATATTCAGGCCGTTTTTCTCTCAAGGTCCAGATCGAAGATCATATCCGAGGTTACTTCCCCAAGCGGCGTACCGCCCCGAAGGATGACACGGGTTACGTCGCCATCAAGATAAAGAGGGTAAGCCCAGCTCCCGTATTGTACGACCTGAATCAATTCTGGGGCGCTCGCACACGGGGACGGGCTCACTCGTTCAGTGATCGCCCGCCAGACCCGGTCGACCAGCGCCATGCGCTCCTGAACCGAATCTGCCCAAAGTGCCATGCGGATCCGCTTGCGCTCTTCGAGGGTTAGAGACCGAACGATTCGGCGATGGCCACGGAACGAGTGCGAGAGGAGCAACGCAATCGCCTCGCCCTCGGGAATCGGCTCCAGTCCATGGTCATGGTAACCCGGCGTTCGCACTCGTCGGGTGTCAGATATGTCGAGGTAACCGTCGGCTGCGATTCGCATCTCTCTCTCCGCGTCTTCGTCAATCAGACCGCTGGTTGAGCGCTCTGTGCCTTCCTATAAGGACAAGTCCTGTGCCCAACAGCGGCGATGCTTGAAATCGAGAAGTAAAATCACGTAAGTGTTTGTCAAAAAGAGTCTTGCGGTGTTCCTGCGGCGCAGGAAAGAAGACTTTCGGTGATGAGGTCACGGAAATTTTTCGCGACAATACTTCCGACATTGGCAAACTTTTCCGACCTTCTATCATGACTCACGACATTGATGAACTAGGGGCACACGTGTCCGCGAGCGGGGGCGTTGACCGGGCTCCCGGTCGGGCTCGGGACATCGACGCGGCAGTCCTTCAGCTGTTCACGAAGCAACCGAGCCGTTGGGCGGAGTCCGTGATCGACGAGGAGACCGCCAAGGCATTCAAGGCGGCCAGGGTCGAGCAAGGGGTTACGGTCGCGGGCGCCCATGACTCTTACCTGATCAACCTGTCCACACCGGACCGTCGGTTGTGGCGGATGTCCCAGCGCTCGTTCGAAGCGGAGCTGCATCGGTGCGCGCTCCTTGAACTCGACTTCCTCGTGACGCATCCTGGGAACGCAACGGACCAGGAATACGAGGCGGGCCTGGAGCGCAACGCGAAGGGTGTGACCGAATCTCTGGAGGCGGTGGACGGCCCCACGCGCGTGCTCCTCGAGATCACAGCCGGGAGCGGCACGAGTGTCGGCGCGACATTCGAGAACCTCCAGACAATCATCGAGATGATCCCGACGGAGCAGCGCCACCGGGTCGGCATCTGCTTCGATACGTGTCACGCTTTCAGTGCGGGTTACGACCTGGTCGATGACTACGATGGAGTCTGGACAGCCTTCGATGACATCATCGGTCTCGATCGACTGGGGCTGCTGCACCTGAATGACTCTCAGCATCCGTTCGACTCACGTAAGGATCGGCATGAAGCCATCGGGGAGGGGAGTCTTGGACTCGAGCCCTTTCGTCGTATCGTGCTGGACGAGCGACTGGTCGGGGTTCCCAAGGTGCTCGAGACCCCGAAGGGTGACGACGGTGAACAAGCCGACATCCGTAATCTGACCGTGCTGCGCACCCTGCGCGTCGAGGGCTGAGTACTCGTGACCCCTGGCGGCACAGTCCCGTCCCGAAAAAACCTTCGCAAATAGGCGCACCGTCGTCTATATTTTCCTCAGGCAGTCGAGGGGCTTTTTATTGAGCCAACACTTCGAAGCCGGGACTGACTCCTGGACACGACGCTAAGCCCCGGAAGAGGGGAAAGCGGCAAGGTTTGGGGAAGTCGCCACTCGTGGATTCCCGGGCTTCAATGAATCCCCCCTCGGTTGCAGCGGGGGTCGTTGTGGGTTGCTTAGGCGACAGACATCGGCCCCCGCATTTTTTTAGCGTTCCTCCACGGGTCGAGCATTAGGTTGGGCGCGGCGCGGTATGGATCGCCCTGCGACTGTGCGGGTAGGCGTCGGTTCTGCTGAGGGACACTTTGAACGAGACGGAGCCATGCCAACGGTTCGCGTGACCCGCCGAGCACACTTCTGCTCGGCTCATCGTCTGTATCGCCAAGACTGGTCGGATGAGCAGAACCGGGAAGTCTTTGGAGACTGCTCGAATCCGAACTGGCACGGGCACAATTACATCCTCGACGTGACCGTCGAGGGTCCGGTCGATCCGGGTACCGGATTCGTGATGGACCTCAAGGCGCTCAAGTACGCAATGAAGGAGCGTGTGGTCGATGAGGTCGATCACCGTAACCTCAATCTCGAGGTTTCCTGGCTTGAGGGGATGATGCCCTCGACCGAGAACGTCGCTGTAGCCATCTGGAACAGGATTGCCGAGGTCATGCCGGATGGCGTGCGGCTGCATCGGGTCTTTCTGCAGGAGACTGCCAACAATTCGGCGGAGTACCTGGGCCGGGACGGAGAGTGAAAACATGACGTATGAGAGTGGTGCAGACCTTTCCGACGTAGACTTCGAGGATCTGGTGGCCGAGATGATCCGTCGGTGCGGAGACACGCCGGATCGGGAAGGCATGATGAAGACGCCCGAGCGCGTCGCGAAGTCGATGGCGTTCCTGACGAAAGGATATGGCGAGTCGCCGAAGGCCGTCGTCGGTGACGCGATTTTCTCGGAGAACCACCAAAGCATGGTCCTCGTGAAGGATATCGAGCTGTACTCGCTGTGCGAGCATCATATGCTCCCGTTCTTCGGCAAGGCCCACGTCGCATACATCCCGAACGGCAACGTGATGGGACTCTCGAAGGTCGCTCGACTGGTAGAGGTCTACGCACGCCGATTCCAGGTGCAGGAGCGGCTGACGGAGCAGGTCGCGCAGGCGGTCTGGGAGACGACGAACCCTCAGGGCGTCGCCGTCGTGATCGAGGCGTACCATCTGTGCATGATGATGCGGGGCGTACAGAAGCAGAACTCGAAGACTCTGACCTCTGCCATGCGTGGGATCTTCCTCCAGGACCACCGTACGCGGGACGAGTTCATGCGTCTGGTCACGAGCACGCACCCGCCCCTTTGATGAGCGAGAGCACGAGACTGTCCGGACTGACGTGCCTGGTGACCGGCGCGAGCCGTGGCATCGGGCGGGCGACCGCCGTGGCTCTGGCCGAGCGTGGTGCCCGAGTCCTGGCGATGGCGCGCAGCGTCGATGCCCTGCAGTCGCTCGAGCGCGATTGCGGTGCCACGCCGGTGGTCGCAGACCTCTCTGATGATACGGCTGTGTGGACGGCTCTCGATGAGGCCGCAGAAGAGGTCGGGGGCGTGCCTGACGTGGTCGTCAACGCGGCCGGTGTCTTCAGCGTAGAGGCATGCGCCAGTGAGACGGTGAAGTCGTTCGATGAGCATCTGGCGATCAACCTCCGTGGCCCGTTTCTCGTGACGCGCTCCGTGCTTCCGGGGATGCTGGAGCGTGGCTCCGGTCTGATCGTGAATATCGGATCGGTCGCAGGTCGGAAAGCGTTCCCGGGCAACGCGGCGTATTCGGCCTCGAAGTTCGGGCTGCGCGGTCTTCACGAGGTGCTCCTGGAGGAGATCCGTGGGACCGGCGTGCGAGCATCGCTGATCGAACCCGCCGCGACGGACACCACGTTGTGGGACGAACTCGATCCGGATGCGAATCCGGGCCTCCCAAATCGGGCGGACATGCTGACGCCTGAGCAGGTAGCGGCCGCTGTCGTATTCGTGTTGACGCGGCCGGCCGGTGTCACCGTACCGCACTTCGCTGTGGAGCGTGGCTGACGCGCCGCATGCACCTCCTGCTCACCGATCGTCTGACCTGTCCCCGCTGTGGTCCGGCGTTCGGCCTCATCCTCCTGGCCGACCAGCTGGCGGACCGTCGTGTCCGTGCCGGTATCCTGGGGTGTCCCAATTGTCGTGACTCGTTCCGGATCGACGAGGGGTTCGCTGACCTGCGTGCGCCGCCGCGCGGCCCTGTACTCGAAGGCCAAGCTGGTCAGCCTGAGCGTCCTGCACCTTCGGATGTCGAGCGGGTGGTGGCGCTGCTGGGGATCCACAGAGGACCGGGCACGGTTGCGGCATTAGGGGCGGCGGCGTTGTATGCCGTGTCACTGGCCGAGGCCGTGGAGGAGATTATGGTTGCTGCGGTCGACCCGGACACGAAGAGCTGGCCGGGCCATCCGGGGGTTACCCGCATGGTCTCGTCTCCCGGGCTTCCGTTCTTTGATCGCACACTCCGCGGAGCTGTCGTCGATGGCACTCTCGGCCCAGCGATGCTTTTCGAGGCGTGTCGCTGCACGGCGCCGATGAGCCGTGTCGTGGTCCTCCGTGCGAGTCCGGATGCACAGACGGTCATCGAGCAGGCAGGGCTCTCGGTGCTCGCCTCCGAGGACGAAACCGTCGTAGCCGCACGGGGCTGAGCGTTGCGCCCGGACCCGCCGGCTTTCTACCTTCAGCCTCCGCTTGGAAAACGCCGTTCGGGGTGTGACCCGGCGGCAACCCCGGTTCTCTGACCCACCGCGAATGGCGTTCTGGAAGAAGCTCCTCGGGAGCAACGACGATCAGCGCGTCGATTACTACGACGAGGGCGTCAGTCTTCTCGAAGACGGGAAGGTTCACGAAGCGCTCACCTCGTTCCGTCTCGCCCTCAAAGCGGTGCCCGGCGATGCCGTAGCCCTTCAGCAGATCGCGATCTGCTATACGAAAATCGGGATGGTCGTCGAGGCTGCGAAGACGTATCGACACGTGTTGCAAAAAGACCCGGGCGCCGCCGGTGCGCATTACGGGCTCGCGTTCATCCTGCTTCGCAGTGAGTCACCCTCTGACGCGATCCCCCACCTCGAGTCGTTCCTCGCCGATGCACCACCCGACGAGGACGCGGGGGCGCACGTCGAACACGCCCGTTGGACGCTCGCCCAGCTGCGTGACGGGCACGTCATCGATTCGCACGGAGTTTCGACTCCCGATCCAGCCACATCACCACACAAGGAAGACCGCGATGTCGGGTAATGTCCGGCAGGCTCGCCTGCGCTGGACCGGCGAGGGCCTCGCGTTTCGAGGAGGTCCGGATGGTGCCGCGGAAATCGGCATCGACAGCTCCGGGGAAATCGGTCCTGCGCCCATGCACCTCCTGCTCATGTCGGTTGGCGCATGCATGGCGATCGACGTGTTGATGATCCTGGAAAAGGGTCGGGTGCCCGTAGAGGATCTCGAAATCGAGACGATCGGTGTCCGTGCGGATGATCATCCGAAACGGTTTACTTCGATCGAACTGATCTATCGAATCAGTGGACCGTCTAGGGACGACCAGACGAAGATCGACCGTGCGATCGAGCTGTCGAAGGACAAATACTGCTCCGTACTTCACACACTTGATCCGGAGACTCGTCTCTCGATCCGCAGTGAACGGGTCTGAGCAGGGGCTTCCGTGGCGACGATACTCGACTATTACGCGAATGAGACGCCGGTCCCGTCGGCTACGCTGACCGGACTCTTCCTCGAAGCGATCGACCGATTTGGGGATGACGTGGCGCTACGGCGCTTCACAAGTCCTGAAGAGATCGCGGATATCAGCTACGCCGAGGTGCTCCGTGACGTCATGCGGGTGGGCGGAGCGCTCCGCGCCTCTGGCCTAGCGCGGGGTGCTCGGGTGGCGATTCTTTCGGAGAACCGCCCGGAGTGGGCACTGGTGGATTATGGAGGCCTGTGCGCCGGCGCGTGGGTGGTCCCTGTCTACCCGACACTCACGCCACCCCAGGTCGAGTACGTGCTCACGGACTCCGGCGCGAGTATTGTCTTTGCGTCGACCCCGGCGCTGGCTGCCAAGGCGCTGCAAGCGGCCGCCGGTTCTCCTCAGGACATCACGGTTGTCGCGTTCGATGTCGGCGCTCCGGACGGTGCACTCGCGTGGGAGGAGTTTCTGGCGCGTAGTGGGTCGGTCGATACCGACGAGGACCGGGCGAGCTTCCGCGAGGAAGCGCTGCGTGCCCAGCCCGAGGATGTCGCGACGGTGCTTTACACCTCCGGCACGACTGGCCCCCCGAAGGGCGTGATGCTGACGCACAACAACATCGCCTCGAACGTCCGAGCTACAGAGATGCATCTGAGCATCCTGCCCGGCGACACCACGTTCAGCTTTCTGCCGCTGTCGCACATCTTTCAACGGATGGCCGATTACCTGAATTTCTGGGTTGGCGTGACGATCGCGTACCCGCGGTCGCTCGAAACATTGATCGTCGATCTCAAACGGGTGGCACCGACCGTGGTGGTCTCGGTGCCGCGTATCTACGAGAAGATCTACAACGGGGTGATGTCGGCCCGGGGGCCCAAGAAGAAGCTGGTCGACTGGGCCGCCGCTGTCGCCGATCGGGCGGCGGATCTGCGTCTCGCGGGACAGGAGCCTCGTGGCTTCCTCGCGCTCAAATACGCGATCGCGGACAAGCTGGTCTTCTCGAAAGTGAAAGCGGCCGTGGGGGGGCAGCTTCGTTTCTTCATCAGCGGTGGTGGGCCGCTCGCACCCTCACTGAACCGGTTCTTCTATTCGATCGGGTTGCCCATTCTCGAGGGCTACGGCCTTACGGAGACGAGTCCGGTCACGAACGCGAACAATGAGGAGTACTTCCGAATCGGCACCGTCGGGCGTCCGGTGCCAGGCACGGAGATCGGTATTGCCAAAGATGGCGAGATCATGGTCCGTGGATCGCAGGTCATGAAAGGCTATTACAACAAACCAGAGGCTACCGCCGATGTGTTGTCCGAGGACGGCTGGTTCGCCACGGGTGACATTGGAGAGATTGACGCTGATGGCTTTCTCTCGATCACGGATCGAAAGAAGGACATTATCGTGACCGCAGGCGGGAAGAATGTTGCACCCCAGCCGATCGAGAATCTGCTGAAGACCCACCTTCTGGTGGAGCAGGCGGTACTCATTGGTGATCGTCGGAAGTACTGTTCGCTGCTGGTTGTGCCTGCGTTTGGCGCCTTGCGACGGTGGGCAGACGATCGAGGTATCCAGACCAATTCGATCGAATCACTCGTCGAGCATCCTGAGGTCGTCGCCGGTGTTCAGGAGGAGCTGTTTGCGATGCTCGACCACCTGGCTTCTTATGAACGCCCCAAAAAGCTGGCGCTGCTCGCCGAGGAATTCACAGTGGAGAACGGTTTGATGACGCCGACCTTGAAAGTGAAGCGTCGCGAGCTCGGTGCCCGACTGGGCGATCGGATCGACTCCCTCTACGAAGGCGAAGCGGCGGATTCCACCGCAATCTGATCTGGTGCACTCCTCAGACCACCCGACCGCTGTCGTCGTGCTCACGACAATGCCTGACGAGGAGTCCGCTGGAGGACTCGCCGCGCGCCTGGTCGAAGATCGCATGATCGCATGCGCCAATGTCGTTCCTGGGATCACGTCGATCTATCGGTGGGAGGGTGACGTGAAGCACGATCCCGAGGTGCTCGTCGTCATGAAGACGAGTGCCGGCCGGGCGGACGAGCTGACTCAGCGCATCGGAGCGATCCATCCATACGACGTACCGGAGGTTCTTGTGCTTCCCGTCCGCAGCGGACATGTGCCCTATCTCGACTGGGTCGCCGCGGAGGTCGCGCGCTGATGGCGAAGCGTCGAGCGAAGAGCGCAGCCGAAAAGAAAAAGCGGGACAAGTCGCAGGTGGAGCTCCTGCCGGACCTGATCGAGCCCGCCGTCGACGAGGGGCAGGACGATGAGCCGGCCCATGAGGCATCGGCGCGTGAGGTGCCTGCGAAACCCGACGTCCCGAAGATTGATGACGTGCGGCTGAACGCGGAGCCCAAGGTCGTCAGACCAGCTCCTGAAAGGACTCCTCCCCCAGACGATGTGACGCCTCCTCTACCTCGACCCCAGGGCAACCAGCTCGCGCGGGCTCGGGACCTGGTTCAGACGGGTCGAATCGAGGAGGCAATTGAGCTGTACTCCGAGATCCTGGGCGAGAACCCGCACAACCTGCGGGCGCACAACAACCTCGGGATCCTTCTGGATGAATTAGGTCAGCACCACAGAGCCGTCGAGCACCTGGAGGCCGCTCTGGAGGTTGAACCGGACAACGTCGAGGTGCTGACCAATCTGGCGAGCGCGCTCACGGAGCTGGCTCGCTTCGCCGGGGCCGATGCCTCGATCCGTAAGGCGCTGCGACTTTCGCCCGATGATCCATCGGCTCGTCTCGCCCAGGGTATTCTGTCGTTTCGACGGGGGCTTTATATCGAGGCGGAGGAAGAATTGCGATGGGTGTGTGAGCGGGACCCGGGGCTCGGCGAAGCTTTCTACTATCGTGCTGAGGCCCTGAATCGAACCAGCCAATTCCCCGAGGCTACCGAACTGATGCTGCGTGCCGCGGCGCTGCTTCCGGACGACTCTCGCCCCTTGTACACCCTGGGGCATCTATACGACCGGCAGGGCTGTCCGGTCGAGGCGGCCGAGATGTATCGGCGGGTACGCGACCTGCAGGTCTGATGATTCGCGTCCTGGTCGGCAGCTTGAGTGAACAGGTCGTGGAGGGGGTAGTCCGACCGGTGCAGTCTGACTTTTCCTCGGTCAGCCATGCCTCTAGAGATCTGGGTATAGCAGCTGGAGAGGCGATCGAGGAAAAGCTTCGGCGCGTGGGGTCGCTCCCGATGGGGGGAGCGGTGATCCTTGAGGCTTGGCCCGTCTACGCCTACCTGAATTCGCGCGTTCAGGATGGCACAGCGGAGGTAGGAGCGACGTCCCTCTTTTTCGGGGTCAGCGGCGCAGCCATCCTCACTATCCTTGCTACATGGCTCCCCCTCCGTGCTGGAATCCAGAAAATCCAGTCGGTCGAATTCTGATCACTGGCTAGCGAATCGGAGACGTATCCCATGCTGGAATCCATCAAGAACTTCTTTGCAACTTCGATGACTCCCTCCTCGGAGAAAGAGGCGTCCACGGGTGCCGAGGACATTCGGCTGGCTGCGTGCGCGCTTCTCCTCGAACTCGCCAACGCGGACGACGAGTTCACGGATGATGAGCGCCAGCACATGGAGTCGGCCGTGCGTCGTCAGTTCGGTCTCGATGCGACGGAAGCAGAGCAGCTGCTGGAGCTCGCGCAGAAGGAGCGTGAGGAGGCCGTGGACCTTTGGCAGTTTACGAATCTGGTCGCCAAGAACTACTCGACGGGTCAGAAGATGGTGCTGGCCGAGATCATGTGGGGGCTGGTCTACTCAGACGGGAATCTGGCGAGCAAAGAGGACTACCTCATGCGAAAGATCTGCAACCTTCTTCGCCTGGAGCCTGGTTACCTCGCCGAGGCGCGGCAGCGATTCAACGTCGGGAGCTAATTCGGGGCTCGGTGCGGCTCATTCGGGGGTGACATCGGCATCCCGGACGGGCATATTTCGAAGGAATGAACGACCCACTCGAACGGCGTCAGACCATGCGCGATCTCGTCCCCGGCGGCTATCTCTTCACTCACGCGGTCTTCTGGACCGTGGTGGGCATGGTTGCAGTCGGCACGAATGCCGTAGCGATCATTCTGTCGATCGGCCTGGGGCTTCTGGTCGTGGAGTCGCTGACACAGCGATAGCGACGGGTCTGCCCAGGTGGTCGAGTGGGCGTCTCCGTGTGCGGGGGCGCCTTTCCTGTGTCCATGATCCTGACGCTCAGGATGCAACCGGTTGCGGCGACTGGCGTACGATGGACTTGAACGTACGAACCAACCCATGAGCTCTCGATGACTGCTGTCTACTTGGTTCTCACGGCCCTTGTCGGTCTCGGGATCGGCCTTTGGTTTGGTATGCCCGGCCGGTTCTCTCAGACCCCGGACGACATCGAACAGATCATGAAGACCGGTGTGGGCCGACGCGTTCGTCGCAAGAAGACCTTCTCGCCCATCGCATGGATGCAGCGGCGGGTGAGCGCCAAGGACACGGCGTCCCGTGGACGACGTGGGGGACGTGGACGCGCCGGCTTCAAGCTGGAAGCGCCGGACGAGCGGGAGTGAGTTTCACCGTGCGAGGGTCGCACGGTCTTATCGCGCGGGCTCTTGCCCTGATTCCGATGCTCGGACTCGGAGCCTGCAGCGAGACGACAGGCCCCAATCCATTGCCGGCGGATGCGCTCATCGGCATCTGGGAATACGAGGTCCCGGGAGTCACCGAGGTGACAATCGAGATCGAGGACGGGGGGACTTGGTCAAGCATCGAGGCAGACCTCGTGAACCGCGTGTGCGATACCGCGGCTGGGGTCTGGAGTGCTACAGACGGTGTGCTCACCACCCAGACGACGGAGCGGTATGGAGGCCCGGTTTCTGAGCCTGCAGAGCAGACGCCCTACACGCGTTCAGGCAGCACGCTCACGCTCACCCCTCCCGGAGAGGCATCCAACACCTACGCGTTGGGCGGATCATTCCCCGTCTGCTCGGACTACGGGTGGGCGAAGATCGTGCTGTTTGCAGAGCTCGATGGGGTCATGACGGAGTTCAGTGACCCGTACGATGCTCAAATCAACCTCGAGACTAGCACGGCCGATGGAACCGTGAGCGTTGCGGGTCTTCTGGATCCCGAGGGCCTAGGCTCCGAGCAGTGTACTGCCTGTAGCTGGCTCCTGATCGACCTGTACCATGAACTCGGCGTGGCACTCTACCCCGGAACCTATCCGATTGAGCAGTTCGGTCCGACGGGACTGCGTGCAGAAGCCACCTACTGGCCGGACTTCCAGAGTGCTGACCCGACCTACGGGTCGAACGACTCGGACCCGAGTCTGCAGCCGTGGACCGGTCAGGTGGTCGTCTCCACGCTGTCCCCTCTCGTCGCCGAGGGCTCTTTTGAGTTCACGGTCTTCGACTCGGGCTCCGGAACCGGGCCTCCGTACCCTTCAGTCGTTCTGACGAACGGATACTTTCGCATCTCGTACAACTGACGTGGCTCTTCGTTTCTAGGGGCCGCCCAACCGCACCATCGCATCGACCGCGACCATCATCAGGCCGATGATCGCACCCAGCACGTAACCGAGCCGCACGATGAGTCTCAGCTCGCGGTCCGTGACCTTCCGCACGATTTCTTCCATGCGGGCGGTGGGGAAGTGCAGGACCTTGTCCTCCACCCGTCGAGCCACGTCGATGCGCTCGACGATGGTCGGTACCTGAGTCTGTAGCCAATCCCAGATCGGGTCACCCAGGGTTGCCTCGATGCGCTGAGGTCCGTCCTTGGGGAACCACCGTGCGGGCCTACCGACAGGACGATCCATCGTCCTCGAAATGAGACGCTGTGCGCTCGTCTCGACGGCCTTACGTGCTACGTCCGTCCGGGCAGCGACGGTGAGGAAGTCAGCGATCTTCTCGGTCGGGACACGCTCCAGGACATCACCCCACGTGCGGGCCCCGGCCTTTTCCATGCCCTCGTTCAGCTTCTCGAGGAGAAACTCACGTGTGGCGGAGTCACGGGCCATCGTGACGACCCAGCCCGTGAGTGTCTTGCGAGTCTCGACCATCGTCGGATCATCGGCGTCCCCAAGGACTTCGGTCACCGGGCGCCGCAGGAAGTCGACGATCGCCTGGTTCACACCCCGTGCGATCGCTTCCTGAGCCGCGGGATCACGCAGGATCTCCGAGAGGCGCTCGGCTCCCTCCGCCTCGATGGTATCGAGCACCTTGTCGATAGTGTCCTCGGTCATGACGACACGTGCAACGACTCGCTGGTGGAACTTCAGGTCACGCAGGAATCGCTGAAGCAGGTCGTGGATCGTGGACTCGAAGCGCTCCCGGGTGTCCGGGTCCTCGAGCAGGCCGCCCAGCCTTTCCGCCGCGAGCGGCAGGTAGCTCGCGATGGCCTTCTCCAGCGATCCGACCAGCCCGAGCGGCAGGATCTCCTCGAAGTTGCGACCGGGCTGAAGGAGTTTCTCCGACGCACGCTCGAGATAGTCCGAGACGGCACCGGAGAAATCGTCACTCTCGACCAGGTTCTGAAGCCACTCCTCGACGGCGGTCTCGACCGCGGAGCCTCGAGCTGGCGTCAGTATTCCCGCGATCGGCTCATCGGCGAAGGCACCGACCAGATCGTCTGCGCGCCTGAGCATCGATTCTTCGAAGCGCTCCGATGCGACGTACTCATCGAGCTGCTCCAGTCCCCGCCCGAGCGCGTCTTGGATCAGGGCGTCGATGTCGTCGGACACCGCGGCGGGTATGAGCTCACGAAGCGTGCCTCGCTCCGTGTGTAGCATCTCGTCGAGGAAGGCCGCGAGGCGTTGATCGAAGGCGTCCCGGAATTCAACATTGGCGAACGTGGTGGTCAGGTCTTCGGGCGTGAGCAGTCGGCTTCCCACGGTGCGCCCGATGGCGGCAGCCAGTCGCGGTTGGTTCTTGGGCACGGCCCCGTGTAGAAAGCGGATCGGCCACCGTCCGAAGAGTTTGGGTGGGTGGTAGGGGTGGAAGAGCATCCACACGGCGATCGTATTCGTCAGGCCGCCGGCAATCGCACCGAAGCCGATCTTCACCAGGGCGAGGACGAGTTCCTGGTTCATGGCATCATCGTCGTTCGTGCACGAGGACTCCGTGCACGTCGTAGACGTCGACCCCAACGGTGACACTGCCCGTCACTTCGAAGAGTGCACGCACGGGGAGTAGAGGCCCTGGACCCTCACCGGGGTGCATCTCGGCGGAGACGGCTCCCAGGCTGCCCTCGATCGCTCCGTCGGTGGACCATAACCGCCACTCGACAGGTACGTCACGACGCGCAGGCGGAAACGCCTCGGTACGCTCCCAGTCGACACGCACGTCGGACCATTGCATCTGACGCTCCTCATGCAGACCCCACACCCGGTAGGCAGGGGGCGTCTCACCTCCGTACTCGGAGTCACCGGCAATGATGAAATGGGCCGAGTCTCCTGACAGGAGGAACGCCCAGTCGCCTCCGGGCGGGAGAGACCCATCCGACGCGCGTGCCATGTCCAGGATCATCCCGTCGATACGCTGGTCGATGAGGTATGCCGATCCGGAGAGAACCTGGTACCGGTCACCCCGTACGTCGGTCCAGGCGGGATTGGCGTTGCCAAGAGCGAGCTCGAGTGAGCGTGCTCCCTGCTCGTACAGGATCCCGTCGAGCGCATCGCCGTCACGGACCACGAATTGCAGTCCCAGGTGGGGTACGAGGCGGGTCGGCGCCCGCGTGGGTGCGGTTCCCCAGCGTTCATTGTAGAAGCCGTCCCAGACACCCCCACGCGCCAGCCAGGCACGTGCTGCACGAGTCACGGTGTCGGGTTCTTCGACCGTTTGCATGAGCCAGGGAACGATGAACACACTATCTGCAGACAGGGATGCGAATACGAAGTTCCGTTCGTAAAAGCGACGGCCCAGGTTTCCGCTGTCGGCGGCGGCGGCCCCGCTTGCAGGCCCCTGAGGGAGTGGTGGCTCGGCATCCCCGCACGCGAGCGCCACGCCCAGCATCACGGAGCCGAGGACCCAGCTCTGCGCGCGACGATCGATCATGTCGATTCCTTGTATATCGGGTGCTGCGTCGGATCCAGGACCTGCTCTGGCCTAACCGAGAGGTCGTGGTCCAGGCCCTGGATGAAGCGTCCGATCAACCGCTTGCTCCGACCCCAGTCTCCCTTCTCCTTACGGGAGGTTGCAGTGACGTCTACGCGTGTCTGACCGAGGTGGTCGAGCCCGACCTGAATGTGGACATCGGTTTCGAAGCCGAAGATGGGCGTCTTGGCGAGGGCCTCGATCACGCCACGCTTATCATTGAAGCGTCCGATACTCCATCCGAGCAGACCACCACCACCCACCCGCATCGAGGCCTGCCAGACATCCTCGAACGGGATGGTGTAGGTCCGGCCCTGCAGACGGGGGTCTTCCGACTCCTGATCCGTGTGGGCCTGGTTCTCGTAGAGCTTATCGAGAAGGCCGCTCAACCAGATCCCTCCAGCCCGATGGCGAAGCGGATGGAGACATGCGCCGTCACGGTTTGATCTCCTGCCTCGATCGGAGTGTCGGCCGTGCGCATACTCATGGCCTCAACCTGATAGGGCACCGGCCCGGGTCGTGACGCGCTGCTGGAGACCTCGAGTGGCTCACCGAGCCCGCAGCCCAGGGACCCTGCGATCACCTGGGCCTCGGCGCGAGCGGTCCGCACCGCGAGAGCCATCGCCTGCGCTCGGGCCGGCCCGGTGTCCAAGGTGAAAAAGTTGATCCCCGCGACGCGGTTCGCACCGGACGCGATGGCCCGATCGATCACACGGCCGACCGCATTCACGTCCGAGAGCGTCGCCCGAACGTTGTTGAGTGCCATATACGCCACCACTTCGCGCACTCGCTGGTTCGGCACGTTCGAGTACTCCGGCCGGAGTGAGTAGCCGTGTGTGGCTAGCTCGAGCTCGTCGAAGCCCGCGTCGCGGCGGAGGGCACGGAGCACGGCATCCATAGCATCCGCGTTGGCCTCGGAGGCCTCACCGGCGGCGCTCCCTCGAGTCTCCACGGCGAAGGTTACCGTGGCACGGTCGGGATCGACCTGCACACTTCCGGTCCCACTGACCTGGATCCAGCCGGGACCCATGACTGGAGCCTCCTGCCCATACTGATCGGTCGGGATCTCGTAGGCACTTAGGCGTTGTAGTGACTCGTCTGCGGGAGGCGCTGGCTGCCCGCCTGCGCCGGGCCCGGCGCAGGCGCTCAAAGCGATGCCGAGCAGAACTGGCTTGCTCATCCTGTTCATGGAACTCGGGGTGGTTGGAGATCGATGGTGACCCGATCGAACCACAGCCGCAGCTCGATCCGTCACGGAAGCTTTGCGGATCGGGTTATAGTGTGGCGTGCTCGACCACAGCCCGCCACACAAACGTGAGAGACGATGAAAGCGGTTATCCCACTTGCCGGGAAAGGTACCCGTCTTCGCCCGCACACCCATCATACGCCGAAGCCACTCCTGAAGGTCGCCGGTACGCCGGTCCTGGCCTTCATTCTGGATGATCTGGTCGCGCTCGGTGTGACCGAAGTCGTCTTCATTGTCGGCCACCTGCGCGACACGATGCAGGCCTGGATCGAGGCGGAATATCCGCAACTCACGGGCCACTACGTGGTGCAGGAAGTTCAGGACGGCACCGCCGGCGCGATTGCTCTGGCCGAGCCGTTCGTCGACGAAGACGTGTTGATCATCTTCGCCGACGCAGTGCTCGAGGTGGACTATGGCCTCACGAAGACGCTTGGCGCCGAGTACGCAGCCCTACTTTGGGCCAAGGAAGTCGAGGACTACCAGCGCTTCGGTGTCATTGTCACCAACGAAGACGGGACGATGAAGCAGATCGTGGAGAAGCCGTCAGAGCCGGTCTCCAAGCTGGCCAACATCGGTCTGTACTACATCCGTGATCACGAACTCCTATTCGAGGGTGTTCGGCACACGTTGGCCACCGATCCCAGCCCGTCGGGCGAGTACTACCTGACTGATGCCTTCCAGTACATGGTGGATCAGGGCGCGAAGCTGGTCACCGCTCCGGTCGACGGTTGGTGGGACGCCGGGAAGCCCGAGACCCTCTTCGAGACCAATGGCCACCTGCTCGAGACCGGGTGGGGTGGCGTCGATCCGGACGCGACGGTCGAGGGAGCGGAGATCATCGAGCCCGTGCGGATCGAGCCCGGTGTGGTCGTCCGTGGAGGGCGCATCGGCCCGAACGTGACGCTCGAAGCCGAGACGGTCGTCCAGGACTCGGAGCTGAAGGACTGCGTCGTGGGGCCCCAGGCGTACCTGGAGCGCGTAAAGCTCCACGACTCGATGGTCGGTGGAAGCGCGGACGTCCGTGACGTCACGGGGAGCATGCGGATCACCGATCACTCGGTGGTGCACGGAGAAGGCTGAGGCCGGCGGACGTTCGCGGCCTACGCCGCCGGCGTGATCCCCGCATAGAGCAGGATCGTGTGTAGCGCTCGGATCGTCCCGTCCGGGCCGTTCACGTTGCGATACCACTCGTCCGTCGTGTGGGCGAGGCCGGCGTCTCCGCCGCACCCGAGGGTGAGGGCGGGGATACCGAGCGCCATCGGGACGTTGGCGTCCGTGCTCGAGAGAGCGAGCTGCGGCATCCGCCCGCGACCCCGGGTGGCTTCGAGCGCGGCCTGAACGAGCGGCTCTTCTTCGGGCGTCTCTCCACCCGGGCGGTCACCGACGACCTCGATCCTGGCGCGCAGGCCGGGTTCGCGCCCCACCTCTTCATCGACGACGGAGCGGATCTGCTCCTGCAAGCTGTCGAGGTGCGAACTCTCCGAACAGCGTGTGTCTACCTCCAGCCACGCCTCCTGCGGGATTGCGTTGATGCTGGTGCCTCCGCCCGTCCGCGCGAGTGTGAGCGTCGCCCGGGGCTCCTTGGAGAGCGGGAGTGCCGTCAGTCGTCCGCCGACCCGATTCAACGCGTGGAGCGGATTCGCGGTTCCCCAGTCGACCCACGAGTGGCCGCCCGGCCCCTGAACGGTGATCCGATAGCGGCGGGATCCGAGGCCGTGCACGACGATCCGGTCCAGGCCGGCTCCGTCGAGTGAGATGAAGCCCGAGGCGCCTTCACCGTCGCCACCGCTCCGGAAGAGCTCCTTCACGCCGCGAAGGTCACCCATGCCTTCCTCTCCGACGGTGCCCACGAAGAGTAGAGGGCGCGCGGTCCTCAGCCCGGAATCCTGGAGCGCCCGCACCACGGCCATCATGCAGGCCAGCCCTCGTGCATCGTCGGAGATGCCCGGTCCCCTGAGGAGATCTCCCTCCCGGGTGACTGAGACGTCGGTGCCTTCCGGGAAGACCGTGTCGAGATGTGCCGACACCACCAGCGCCCTCTCGTCGGATGCGCCCGGCCTGTCTGCAATGACGTTGCCGGCCTCGTCGGAACGCACGTCGACGAGGCCTGCGGCATGGAACAATCGAGCCAGTCGCAGGCCGCGCTTGCCCTCGTGGAACGGCGGGGCCGCAATCTCCGACAGCTCGATCTGCGTCCTCAGCGTGGTCTCATCCGTTTCGACGAGGTAGCTGAATGCCTGCTGAACACGGGGGTCTTCGGCGATCGAGGAAGAGTGGGTCGTCACGGAATGGTCATTCGCCGGAAAGGAAGGTCGGAGGAGTCGGACATCAAGTTACGAATGCGTTACAGACGGTGCGCTTTTGCGTTACGAGGCTCGGCTAGAGTCAGCTCAGGAGAATTGTAACGACCGCTTCGCGCACGCTGCCGAAGCAGTTCACCTTCCACGTCGGCGTGGAGGTCATCGTGCGTCGTCTGGATACGGGTGAAGAGGGCGTACTGCCCTCGTTCGACGGCCTCCTGGATTACGGGGGACGCTGGAAACTGCTGAACTACGACGAGTTGTAGACCGTGCGTGTCCGTCGTTGCGCCGAGGCGCACCCTGTCTGCCCGACGCACCCTTGCGTTGCCCCTATCTTAGGTGGACGACTCACGAGCACTGAGGCAAGGGACGGCAGGAATGGACGAACGCTCGCTCATCTACGACTGGAACGACGCGGTGCCCCACTTCGATTGGGGGACGCTCGACTCGGTCCAGCTGGACGACGAGACGTTGCGCGACGGCCTTCAGAATCCGTCGGTCGTGGATCCGCCGATCAACGAGAAGATCCGTCTGCTCCACTACATGGATCAGCTCGGCATCCACACGGCGGATATCGGGCTTCCTGGGGCGGGGCCACGAGCGGTCGAAGCCGTCACGGCGCTCGCTCAGGAGATCGTCGACTCGAAGCTCGACATCGATGCGAACTGTGCGGCCCGCACCGTGGTGGCCGACGTTCAGCCGATCGTCGACATCAGTCAGAAGGTCGGCATCCCGATCGAAGCGTGCACCTTCATTGGCAGCTCTCCGATTCGGCAGTACGCCGAGGATTGGACGTTGTCGAAGATGCTCCGGGTCACCGAGGAGGCCGTGACGTTCGCGGTGAGCGAGGGGATTCCGGTCATGATGGTGACCGAGGACACGACGCGAGCACAGCCGGACGTACTGAAGGAACTTTACGGAAAGGCGATCGAATGGGGTGCGAAGCGCCTCTGCGTCGCCGACACGGTGGGCCACGCAACGCCGGCGGGGACGAAGGCCCTGGTCCGCTTCGTGATCGAGGAGATCGTCGAGCCGAGCGGGGAGGACGTCGAGGTCGACTGGCATGGGCACCGGGACCGCGGGTTCGGACTCGCGAACACGTTGGCGGCGATCGAAGCTGGCGCAACACGCGTGCATGGCACGGCGCTCGGCATCGGGGAACGCTCGGGCAACACGGAGATGGATCTGCTCCTGGTGAACTTGAAGCTGCTCGGCGTACACAAAGCCGACCTGACCATGCTGCCGGACTACTGCGAGCTGACCGCGGAGGCATGCCAGATCCCGCTGGTGCACTCGTATCCGGTCATCGGAGCGGATGCCTTCCGGACCGCCACCGGCGTGCACGCCGCGGCCATCGTGAAGGCCCATGCGAAGGGGGACGACTGGCTTGCGGATCGCATCTACTCGGCGATCCCGGCTTCTATGGTCGGTCGCAAGCAGGTAATCGAAATTGGGCCGATGTCAGGCCTGTCGAACGTGAAGTTCTGGCTCCGGGCGAACGGGTACGATGCGGACGACGAAGAGCTGTGCGAGCGCATCTTCCGCGCCGCCAAGAAGACGGACCGCACCCTCACCGAAGGAGAGCTGGAAGTCCTCTGCAAGACCGGCTGATCGCCTGCGATCGCCGATCGCGGGACGGACACCGAGCCATGAGCACATTCGTACAGGAAATCATGGAGACAGCGAAGATGACTTCGGCCCTACGCGTCCTCGTGGTCGAGGACGAGCCGGACATTGCGGCCCTGATCGCGTATCAGCTGACGCGTGAGGGTTTCCGTGTAGAGACGGCGGGGAGTGGCCCTGAGGCGCTCGACGCCGTCGGCCGGGAGGTTCCGGACCTGGTCGTACTCGACCGGATGCTGCCCGGGCTGAGTGGCGATGAGGTGCTCGTTCGACTCAAGTCGGAGCCAGCGACGATGAACGTCCCGGTTCTCCTGCTCACCGCGAAGCGAGAGCAGGAGGATCGGATCGAGGGGCTGGAGCTCGGCGCGGACGACTATCTCACCAAGCCCTTTTCTCCTCGCGAACTCGTGTTGCGCGCGCAGGCGATTCTGCGTCGCGTCCACGAGGCTGGCACGACCGAGGGCGGCCGTATTCTTCGCGCGGGTCCCATCCGACTCCACGTGGAGTCACATCGGACCTCGCTCGACGGTGAGGAACTGACGCTCACGCCAACGGAGTTCCGCCTGCTGCAGGCCCTAATGGAACGCCGTGGTCGCACGCAGAGCCGCACGCAGCTGCTGGAGAAGGCGTGGTCTGTGGAGTCCGGGGTCTCGGATCGGATCCGGACGCGTACGGTGGACATGCACGTACGCCGCCTCCGTTCAAAGCTGGGGCCAGTGGGCGAGTGGATTCAGACGGTCCGTGGCTTTGGGTATCGACTCAAGGTCCCCGAGGGGCTGGAGTAGATCCGTCGGGCCCTCAGATCGCTTCATGGGAGGCCGGCGGGGCGCAATTGGACTATGATGCCGAGATTCACCCGGGCCGGGGTT
This sequence comes from Gemmatimonadales bacterium UBA4456, assembly GCA_002390225.1. Taxonomy (GTDB): domain Bacteria; phylum Gemmatimonadota; class Gemmatimonadetes; order Longimicrobiales; family Gaopeijiaceae; genus UBA2589. Next base: position 141,537 of record DGOW01000054.1, read on the forward strand.
CCCCAGCCGGGCGTGCCTCAAGGCTACGAAGGAGCGGCATGGACGAAGAGATGAGCGGCGCTGTCGAGGCCCTGCTCGACCAGGTCGGTCACGAGACCGAGCCGAAGGCGCTCTTCGATGCGGCGAACCTCCGAGGCCAGGTGGCGATCGTGACGGGTGGGTCCAGCGGAATCGGACGTGCTGTCGCGCTTGAGCTGGCCCGATGTGGTACGCACATCGCCTTCTGCTTTCTGGACTCGGGTGCTGAGTCCAGGCTCGACGCGCAGGAGGTCGCTCGTCGCCTCCGCGAGATGGAGGTGAAGGTGTTCTTCCGCTCGTGCGACGTTCGGGAGAGCAAGGAGGTGAAATCGTTCGTCGCCGACGCGCAGGAGGAACTGGGCGGCGTCCAGATCCTCATCAACAACGCCGGCATTGGACGGGACGGCGCGCTGTGGAATATGGAGGACCACGAGTGGGAGGCGGTCGTTCGCACAAACCTGGATGGAGCCTTCTTCTTCACGCGTGCTGTCGCCCCCTTCCTCAGGGCCCAGGAGCACGGCAAGATCGTGAACATCACGTCTGTGCACGGGATTCGCTCGGAGTTCGGTATCTCCAACTATGCCGCGTCCAAGGCGGGACTCATCGGGCTCACACGGAGCACAGCGGTCGAGCTTGGTTCCCGAAACGTCAACGTGAATGCAGTGGCTCCCGGCTACATTCGCACCACGCGCCTCACCGACGGCGTTCCGTCCGAGATCCTCGATCGGGCTCGGGAGCGCGCCGTGCTGGGCCGGCTCGGTGACCCTCAGGACGTCGCCGGAGTGGTCCTCTTCCTGTGCTCGGAATCGGCTCGGCATATCACCGGTGCTGTGATTCCCGTGGACGCCGGGTATCTCCTCTGACGAGATCCGACAGCGAAATCGGCCGCTCCGCTGTCGTACTTCGGTGACATACACGTCGAGCCGGTAGATCAAACCGTTTGCGCTCGACCGGCGAGTCCTTCAAACTCTACGGATGCAAACACTTCGACGGATCTCGGGCTTGATCGACGGCCTGAATGACAAGCTCGGTATCGTGACCCGCTGGCTGGCACTCCTGATGGTCCTGACCGGCGCGATCAGCTCCGTGCTGCGCTACTTCGCGAGGTCTCAGCAGTGGCAGCTGAATCTCACGCCTGCGACTGAGGCGCAGTGGTATTTCTTCAGCGTCATCTTTCTGTTGGGTGCGGCGTACGGGCTGAACCACGACGTACATGTCCGGGTCGACGTGATGTACGAGCGTTTCAGCCTGAAGACTCAGGCGATCATCGATATGGCGGGAACGGTCCTGTTCCTGATCCCGTTTTCGATCCTGATGCTGTATGTCTCGTTCCCCGCGGTTCAGAATTCCTGGCAGATCAGGGAGTCGTCGCCTGATCCGGGCGGACTCCCGCGATATCCCATCAAGGCGCTGATCCTGGTGTCGTTCGTCCTTCTCCTTCTGCAGGCATTCAGCCAGTTGGTGAAGCAGACGGACGTGCTGCTGGGAAACGTTGCCGAACTGGATCACTACGAAGGTGAACCGGAGGCACAACTATGAGTCTCTGGGGACCAGCGATGTTCGTGGCCGTCCTCGCGATGATCTTCACGGGCTATCCCGTGGCGTTCGCGCTGGGTGGCACGGCTCTGATTTTCGCGTTGATCGGGTCGGCAGCGGGGGTGTTCGATATCCCGCTGCTCTTTGCACTGCCTGAGCGGACCTTCGGCACCATGTCGAACTTCACGCTCCTCGCGGTGCCCTTCTTCATCTTCATGGGCACGATTCTCGAGAAGTCGAAGCTGGCTGAGCAATTGCTCGAGACGATCGGCGTTCTCTTTGGACGTTTCCGTGGTGGTCTGGCGATCGGCGTGATCTTTGTCGGTGCGTTGCTGGCGGCGGCGACGGGCGTGGTCGGGGCCAGTGTCACGGCGATGGGTCTGATTTCGCTGCCGGTGATGCTGCGCAACGGATATAAGGACGAGATCAGCCTCGGTGTGATTGCAGCCGCAGGAACTCTGGGGCAGATCATCCCACCGTCCATCGTCCTGATCGTGCTAGGTGATCAGATGGGTGTCCCTGTCGGGTCGCTATTCCGGGCGGCGCTGCTTCCCGGTCTGGCGCTGACAGGCGCCTACGGCGTCTACGTGGCCATCATCGCGTTCTCGAAACCAGACGTCGCGCCCGCGTTGCCAATGGAGATGCGCATGAGTGGCGTGGAGCTGCTGAAGCGCGTTGTGCTCTCCCTGGTGCCGCCGCTGGCCCTGATCGTCGTCGTGCTCGGCAGCATCTTCATGGGTGTGGCAACGCCGACTGAAGCGGGTGCGCTCGGCTCGATCGGGGCGATCGTTCTTGCCTTGATGAATCGCTCCTTCTCCTTTGATGCACTCAACAAGGCGATGGAGGAGACGAGCCGGCTCACGGTCATGGTCATCTTCCTCCTGATCGGATCGACGGCATTCGCGCTGGTCTTCCGCGGTTTCGACGGAGACGTCTGGATCGAGACGATGTTGACGGGGATTCCCGGCGGTGCGCTCGGCTTCCTGCTCGTCGTGAACCTGGTCGTATTCATTCTCGGCTTCTTCATCGACTTTTTCGAGATCGCGTTCATCATCGTCCCGCTGATTGTACCGGCGGCTCAGATCCTTGGAGTCGATCTGGTGTGGCTCGGAATCGTACTGGCGGTGAACCTGCAGACATCGTTCCTGACGCCACCCTTCGGCTTCAGTCTCTTCTACCTGAGAGGCGTCACCCCGTCGGGTATACCGACCACATCGATCTACCGCGGTGTGATTCCGTTTATCGCGATTCAGCTGGTCGTTCTGGCCGGTGTGATCTGGATGGCCGTACCGAAATAAGACGCACACCGGACAGACTGTCGTCGCCGAGCGTCAGACTCGGTTTCAGGACGGTCTGTCTGGTGCTGGACTCCGCGTTCCGTGAGCGACAGGTTGGCCCCCATGGCCACCGTCACTCCAACCGAGCCCGCATTGTCCACCATCTGGACCGGTGGCCGGCGCAAGCTGGGTCGTGATCCCGTGCTGGGGCCGTGGGTGAGGAACGTTGGCACGATCCGGGTCCCTGTCGTGGATGATGATCCATTCTCGTACCTGGCCCGGACGATCTGTTATCAGCAGCTCGCCGGCCGGGCGGCGGCGACCATCCACGGTCGCTTCGTCGAGGCGCTCAAGGGCGAGGTGACGCCCCAAAAGGTGCTCCGCGTGCGAGAGTCGACGCTCAGAAAGGCGGGCTTGTCCCGTGCGAAGCTCGCGGCGGTCCGGGATCTCGCGACGAAGATTCGCTCTGGTGAAGTCGAGGTGCACGATCTGAGCGAGCAGTCGGACGACGAGGTCATTGGCCGACTCGTGAAGGTTCGCGGGATCGGGGTCTGGACAGCCCAGATGTACCTGATGTTCAGGATGTACCGGCCCGACATATGGCCGACCGGAGACCTTGGCGTACGAAACGGGTACGCCAAGGCGCACGGCCTCGCGGTTTCGCCAACGTCGAACGCACTCGAGGAACTGGGGGACGAGTATCGACCGTGGCGGAGTGCCGCTGCCTTTTATTGTTGGCGAATTCTGGAGACGGAGCTGGCGTGAGCCGCAGCACGACACAGCTGGACGATCGGCTGTACGAGTACTTTCTCAAGGTCTCACTGCGAGACGACGACATCCACCGTCGCCTGCGAGAGGAGACGGGCAGGCTCGAGAACGCCCAGATGCAGATCAGCCCCGAGCAGGGGCAATTCATGACACTGCTCGTGGGCGCGATGAATGCGAAGCTCGCGCTCGAACTGGGCACTTTTACCGGCTACAGCGCGCTCTGCATTGCGGAGGGGCTGACGGAAGACGGTCGGCTCATCGCATGTGACATCGACGAGGAGTGGCCGTCATTCGGCAAGCGTTACTGGGTCGAAGCAGGGATCGATGACAAGGTGGAGTTCCGGGCCGGGCCCGCAGCCGAGACCATGGCGCACCTGATCACCGAAGGAATGGAAGGGGACTTCGACTTCATCTTCATCGATGCCGACAAGGGTGGCCTCGAGGAATACTACGAGAAGGCGCTTCGACTCGTACGGCCTGGGGGTGTGATCGCTGTCGATAACACGCTGTGGCACGGGAAGGTCGTCGACCCCAAGGCACATGATGAGGACACAGAGTCCATTCGTGATTTCAATGCCACCGTGGTGGATGACCAGCGTGTGACGATGAGCCTGGTCCCGATCGGAGACGGCCTGACCCTGTTCCGGAAGAAGTAGGAGCGATACGAAACGGCCCGCCCTCCGTCAGGGGAGCGGGCCGCCTTGTGATCCGCGTGGAGCGGTTCAACGCTACACGCGATTGAAGGCCGAGACCTGGTACGCGAGCTCGTTGCCGCTCGCGTACGACCACTGAGCGTCCCGGAAGGTCCGGTAGGACTCCCAGACCTGTCGGAACGTCGCGTCCGCGGCAGCCTGCTCTTCCATGTAGGCATTCGACTCACGCCATGCCGCGTCCATGATATCCTGCGGGTACTCCCGGACGATGACTCCATGGTCATTGATCAGGCGCTGAAGGGCCAGCGGATTGGCGTAATCGTAAGCTGCGAGGCGATCCGCGAACGTCTCACCGCAAACGGCCTGCAGGATCTCCTGGTACGCAGTCGGTAGCTCGTTGTAGGCCTCCTGGCTGATCAGGAGACCCATTGTGACGCCAGGCTCCCACCAGCCGGGGTAGTAGTAGTTCTTGGCGACCTGATAGAAGCCCAGCTTCTCGTCGTCGTACGGACCCACCCACTCGGTGGCGTCGATCGCGCCCCGCTCTAGTGCCGGATAGATCTCCGGTGCGCCGAGGTTCTGTACGGTGACGCCCAGTCGAGACATGATCTCGCCGCCAATACCCGGGATCCGGAACCGGAGACCTGCCATGTCCGACAGTCCCCCGACCGGCTCGCGGAACCAGCCGCCCATCTGCCCACCCGTCGAGTTGCACGGGAAAGAGATCACGCCGAAGTCGGCGTAGATGGAGTTCAGGAGATCGAGACCGCCACCGTGCATCATCCACGAGTACTGCTGGCGTGTGCTGAGGCCGAAGGGGATCGCCGTGTCAAACGCCAGTGCCGCATTCTTGCCGATGTAGTAGTAGCCTGGAGATACGCCACACTGGACGGTTCCCTGCATCACCGCGTCCATGACCTGGAGTGCTGGTACGATCTCGTTTGCCTGGTAGACGCGGATCGTGAAGTTGCCTCCGGTGAGTTCCTCGACACGGCGTGCGACCCGAACGCCCGCGCCGTGAAGAATATCCAGACTCTCAGGGAAGCTGGTCGCGAGGCGCCAGTTGACGCGCGGGCCACTGATTCCGGCTCCGTCCACGGTCTGGGTGCTAACGGTCTCTGCGCCACCGCACGCGCCCAGCGCCGCGACACCCGCGGCTCCCGTGCCGGCCTTCTTGATGAAGTCCCGTCTCTTGATGGTCATATCTGCCCTGTGTCTGTCGTTCGATTCACTTCTGTGGCTGCAGCCGGCGAAGTCGTGCCCCGGACGCTTGAAGGCGGATGAAGTAACCCCACGTTCGGCCTCGGGCAAACACTGTCTGGCGCGGACCGGGTCAGCACCGGATAATTGCCTGACTCACGCCCTTCGTCGACCGCTGTCCCAAGGCTCCGATGCGTCGTTTCGCCCCTCAATCCATACGTCCACTCCATACCTTGCTGTTGGTATTTCTCGCCTCTGCTGCGCTTTCCGCGCCCGTATGGGGCCAGGCTCAGGAAACGGCCATCTCGGACGGCGGTATGGTCGCGTCCCAGCAGTGGATCGCGAGCCAGGTAGGTGCCGACGTTCTTGCGGCCGGCGGAAATGCCGTCGACGCCGCGATCGCGACAGGATTTGCGCTCGCTGTGACGCACCCTACCGCGGGCAACATCGGTGGGGGTGGCTTCATGGTGATCCGCTTCCCGAACGGTCAGTCGACGACCGTCGACTTCCGTGAAAAGGCTCCATTGGCCTCGCATCCCGACATGTGGCTCGATGAGGACGGAGCGTACTCTTTCGAGGTGCACCATCGGAGCCACAGTGCGGTGGGCGTGCCCGGGACCGTCGCCGGATTCGATAAAGCGCATCGGCTGTACGGTGCGGCCGACTGGACGGCACTCGTAGCGCCCTCCGTCGAGCTCGCGAATGACGGGTTCGAGTTGAGTCCGACGCTGGCTGGATCCATGGCACGCTTCGCATCGGGGCGAGCCAGTCAGTATGAGGCGACCGTCGCCGCGTTCACCAACGCCGGTGCACCCTACGCCGCTGGTGACACCTGGAGGCAGCCGGACCTCGGTCGGACCCTGGAGCGAATCCGGGACGATCGTGCCGACGGCTTCTACCGAGGTGCTACTGCGCGCCTGATTGCGGCCGAGATGAGGAGGGGCGGCGGGCTCATCACCGAGGAAGACCTCGATCGATACGAGGCCCGTGAGCGCTCTGCCATCGAGGGGACCTATCGTGGCTATGACGTGATCTCGATGCCACCGCCGAGCTCCGGGGGTGTGGCCATTGTGGCCGCGCTTAACATCCTGGAGGAGTATGACCTCGCCTCCATGGGGCACAACAGCGCCGAGTATCTGCACCACGTGGCTGAGGCGATGCGGCGGGCTTTTCGCGATCGGGCGATGTACCTCGCCGACGCGGACTTTGTGGACGTGCCGGTGCAGCGTCTGACCAGTAAGGACTACGCGGCCTGGCTGCGGCGCGATCTCGACTCCGAGCGCGCGTCCATTTCGCATCCATCTGATGTGGTGCAGCCGTACGAAAGCCCGGAGACGACGCACTATTCCGTTGTCGATGACGACGGCATGGCGGTCTCCGTGACGTATACGCTGGAATCCGGCTACGGCTCGGGTATCGTCGTACCCGGCGGCGGATTCCTGCTCAACAACGAGATGGGCGACTTCAACGCGGGCCCGGGCCTCACCAACGCAAGTGGCCTCATCGGGACCGAGCCGAACCTCGCGCGACCGCAACAGCGCATGCTGTCTTCGATGTCACCGAGCATTCTGGCTCGCGACGGTGATCTCGTTGCCGTGGTCGGGTCTCCGGGTGGTCGCACGATCATCAATACGACCCTGCAGCTCATCCTGAACATGGTCGACTTCGACATGGACATTCAGGAGGCGGTCGACGCGCCACGCATGCACCATCAGTGGCTACCTGATCGGATTCGACTCGAGGCAGATGCCGTGGGATCCGACGTCATCCAGACCCTCGAGGAGCTGGGGCACATTGTACAGATGGGAGGGCGCCAGGGCTCAGCCAATGCTGTTGGCGTGGACCCGCGGACCGGAGAGCGGATGGGTGCGCCGGACCCGCGGAGCACGGATGCCGGGGCAGCCGGGGCGCCCGGCAGGGAAGGTGAGCGTTAGGCTGTGTAACACCCTCCTGATATCGTGAACGGAGCTTTGGTTTCTGTGTACAACTGTCAGGAATAAGTTTTAGACCCGCCAGTTCGAGCGGCATAAGGAGTAGGTCGACGATGCGAGTACGGTTCGCTTCCCAAGTTCTTTCTACGGTCATGTTCGCACTGGTGGCGGTGACCGCGCCGACGGCGGCCCAGTCGACCGGTCCTTCACATGCGGGTTATGACCCTGCGGCGTCGGTCGGTGGCCACTATCACGAAGGTGAACTCGGCGAGAAGCTGATGATCCTCGAGAGCGCGCTGAAGTGCAGTTGCGGCTGCGGTCTCGATGTCCACTCCTGTCAGTTCCAGATGCAGTGCGGCACCTCTCCCGTGTGGTCTACCCGGATTCGCCAAACCCTCGAGGCAGGTGGATCTGTCGAGGCGATCCAGGCGAGCTTCGTGGCGGAGTACGGCACCGAGGTGCTCATGATGCCTCCCGCGGAGGGTTTCAACCTGCTCGGATACTTCCTCCCAATGGCTGCGATCCTCTCTGCGGGCATGCTCGTCGGGATCGTCGCACGAGGCCGTGAGACCCATGAGGCACTCGCTCCGGCAGGTCAGCTTTCCTCGGAGGAAGAGGACAAGCTGCGCGTGGCGATGCGGTCACTCGAAGAGTCGGAACGTCCCGACTGGTAGGATCTGCTTCTGGGGTCAGGAAGACCGAACTGATCCCAGACCGCCGTCGACACCCAGTGTCTGGCCGGTAACCCAGGATGCGTCAGGAGAGAGAAGCCATGCGATGGCTCCGGCGACGTCGTCGGGCTGTCCGATGCGCCGCAGGGTGTGCATCGCTTCGGAGGCTGAGCGCGCGGTCTCGGACGAGGTGATCCGCTCCGTCAGCGGTGTTTCCACCAGGCCGGGTGACACGGCGTTCACACGGAGGCCGGATTTGCCGTAGGTCGCCGCGGCCGAACGCACCAGTGCCTCGATTCCACCCTTGGCCGCTGCGATCGCTTCGTGGTTGGGCAGACCGATGGAGGCAGCAGCAGTCGAGACGAACACCAGGCTTCCCCCGCCGCTCTTCATCATGGGTCGTGCTGCTGATCTGAGGATTGCGAATGAGCTGGTGAGGTTTGTCCCGATCGTGTGATCCCACTCCTCGAGCCGGGTCATATGAGCCGGCTTGAGCAGGACGCTGCCGACACAGTTCACAATGCCGCCGATACCGTCGTGCCCGTCGACCCCTGCCTGGATCACGGCGTCGATCGATGGTGGGTCGAGTATGTCGGCGACGGCAGCTTCGGCATCGAGTTCGGTCGCCAGTGCCTGAAGTCGATCGGGGTCACGGCCGGAAAGCACGAGACGATGCCCCGACTTCGCCAGCCGACGGGACAGGGCCGAGCCGACGCCACCGTAGGCGCCGAAGATGATGGTAGTCTTGTCAGCGCTCATCGGGGATCTCCGTGGCGTTCTGTATGAGTGATTCGGCGATTGTCCGCCCCGACCGGAGCGCGCCCTGAATGGCGCCAAAGTCGGTGTAGTCGCCGGCGAGCCAGGCTCCGTTCGTGGCACGTCGAGGGGGACGGTGCTCCGCGAAGCCTGCTGGGTGCTGGGGAAGCGCGTGACGGATCTGATAGGTCTTGATGTGGTCCCAACGCTCCACTTCGGGTCCGAACCAGCGGGTCAGTTGAGCCTTTGCCTGATTCGGGAAGGTGGCCGCGTCCTCGGCTGCCTCGCCGACGCCCGAGACAGCGATGAGGTGCTGTCCAGCTGGCGCATACGCCGAAGAGACATTGCTCATGACGCCGACGTGATTTACAGGACCTGAGCCCTCGCCATCAAGTACGAGAAGCGCCTCGGCGACCGGAGCGGACGGCGCCGCATAGTAGGAGGTGATGGTTGGCTTGAAGGCGGGCGCTGCACATCCGCCGAGCTTGGCTGCGGCATTGGCGTCCACTGCCAGCACGATTTGCCCGGCCGCGATCGTAGATCCGTCGTCCAAGGTGACCTGACCATCCGAGATCGTTCGGGCCGACGTATCGAGCAGAATACGTCCCTGCAGCGGCTCCGCCATAGCTTCGGGGAGACGTTGCATACCCTCGGCCGGCACAGCGGCGTCGCCGGCCGCAAAGCAGCGGAAGTAGTAGCGGAAGAGGCTCGAGCTCGTTTCGAGCTCTCGCTCGAGGAATACACCCCCGAGAAAGGGTCGGAAGAACTGGTCTATGAACGCGTCGGAGAAACCCTCTGAGCGCAGCTCTTGTAGCGTCGAGCGCTCGGGCCCTTCGAACGCGGCCTCAGCCGGGCTGGCCAGCAAGCGGCGCCGCAGCCGTGCGACCCTCAGCTTGTCGTCGAGTGAGCCGACCCGTGCGCGTGCCGAAGCCAGTGCAGACGACGGGACCCGAAATGGGTCACCGAGAGTCTCGAGTGAGCGCCCGTTCCATATTGTGCTGCCAGGTGTGAACGGCTTGAGATCGAGGCTGTCGAGGTCGACCTGGGTGTGCAACTCATCGTACGCGGTGAGAAGTACCTGGAATCCTCGATCGAGCCGGAATCCATCGATGACATCCGTTCGGATTCGCCCTCCAACCGCGTCAGCCGCATCCAGGACCAGCACGTCGAGGCCTTCCTCATGCGCTCGACGAGCGCATGTCAGGCCAGAGAGGCCTGCACCGATCACGAGAAGATCAACTCGCTCTGGGACATTCCCGTGTCTCATGTGTTCATTTCTCGTTCAAGCATGAGGGGTAAGCTGGGCATGAACTTGCATCATGTCTAGTTACTTGTTTAACTATTGTTCAATGTGAAATCCAGTGCACATTCCAGCCGAGCGTAGGCCATGTCCAACATCGCTATGCTTCTTCAAATCGTGATTGCTCTGGGCATCGTGAATGTCTGGATCATTCGACGCGATCGCGCCACAGGATTCCGGCCCGACGGCTCTGCCAATATCGCGGAAGAGTTCGCGCGTTATGGACTTTCAGACACGGTTCGACGCCTGGTCGGCGGAACGAAGCTCGCCCTTGCCGCTCTTCTGCTCATCGGGATCGTGTACCCCGTTCTCGCTGTCGCGGCCGCTGCAGGGATCGCGGTCCTCATGGCGGGCGCTGTCGGAGCTCATATCAAGGTCCGAGACCCGTTGATGAAGTCCGTGCCAGCCTTGCTCATGCTCGCAATGTCGACGGTGGTGCTCATAGCCCAGCTCGGATGACCATTCTGGTATTCCACCTGATCGCCACTGCCTTCATGGCGGGCCTGATCGTGTTCGTTCAGGTGGTGCACTATCCGCTCATGGCGCTCGTGGGGGAAGATTCGTTCGTGCCTTACGAGCAGGCGCACACGGCCCGAACCGGCTGGGTCGTGATTCCACCCATGATGGCGGAGTTAGCCTCGGCAATATGGATCTTCGCCAGTGCGTCGAGTCAGGACATTCGTGCGATGGCGCTGTCCGGCCTTCTCATGCTCGCCGTAATCTGGACCTCGACGGCCGTGTTTCAGGCCCCTGCCCACGGCCGCCTCATGCGCGGCTTCGATTGCGACGCACACCGTCGACTCGTGCGCACCAACTGGATTCGGACGTTCGCCTGGGTCGCGCGTGTGCCGATCGCGGTCGCACTGGTCGCCTCCGCTTGAGGCCCGTCGCCTGTGTCCATGACCGATGAACGCTCGTGCGCCCGTTGCGGTCGTCGAATGGAACCTAGGAAACGGTGGGCCGCCGTATGGAATGAGGTGCGGTACTGCAGCGCTCGGTGTCGTCGAATGAGGGTGACCCGGGTCGACCGGGCACTAGAGAGCGAAATTGTGGACTTGCTCGAGCACCGAGGCGCGACGGACTCAATCTGCCCGTCTGAAGTTGCGCGTACACTGTGGCCCGAGGGGTGGCGATCACGTTTGGAGGCAGCCCGTAGCGCTGCTCGTCGGCTGGCGGCCGAAGACATTGTCGAGTTCGCTCAACAGGGACGCCGGGTGGACCCCTCCACAGCTCGAGGTTCGGTGCGGATTCGTCGGGGCTCAGGATGGCTTCGCCGAGATGTCAGCAGAAGTTCACCCCGGGTTTCTCGCTCCACTGATCCCGTTTCTCCCAGCACAGAAGACCTTTGAGTACGCCCCGGCACGTCCTTGTTCTCGGGGACCAGCTGACGGAGCAGGTCGGTCCGATGGCCCGAGCCGAGCCCGGTGAGACCCGGGTCCTCATGATCGAGGCACGATCGATTGCGACGGCTCTCCCGCACCACAAGCAGAAACTTGCTCTGGTGTTTTCGGCCATGCGGCACTTCGCTCGGTCGCTTGTCGAGCGAGGGTTCGAGGTGGCCTACCTGGAGGCTGCCGACTTCAGCGATGGGATCTCTACCTATCTGAGTCAGCATGAGGGTGCACGAATCGACGTCATGGCCCCCACCGATTGGGGCGTGGGTGACGAGCTCGTGGATGCAGCGCAACGCGCCGGAGGGTACGTCGACATTGTCGAGAACGAACTCTGGCTGACGACGGACAACGAGTTCGACGCGTGGGCCGAGGGACGCAACTCTCTCCGACTCGAGTACTTCTACCGTTCCATGCGCGCCGCACGGGGCTGGCTGATGGTCGAGGGTAAGCCGGCCGGTGGGAAGTGGAACTACGACGCTGACAACCGACAGACGCCGGAGAAGGGACACCGTTTTCCGGGGTTGCAGACGTTCCCGCCTGACGACTTGACGCAAGAGGTTCTCGATGACGTGTGCACGAGGTGGCCGGATCACTTCGGGTCTGCCGAGCACTTTGTGTGGCCCGTAACCCGCGGCGACGCCCTGCAGGCGCTGGACGACTTTCTGGAGCATCGTCTCGCCGAATTCGGACCCTACGAAGACGCGATGGTCGACGGTGAAGACGTCTTGTACCACAGTCTGCTCAGCGTTCCTCTCAACCTCGGTCTCCTGCACCCGCGAGAGGTGTGTGAGCGCGCCCTCCAGCAGGCAGCCGACCCGGCAAGCGGTGTTCCGCTCGCGTCGATCGAGGGCTTCATCCGCCAGATTCTCGGGTGGCGGGAGTTCATTCGGCATGTCTATCGGACCCGTATGCCGGAACTCCGTGTGGAGAACGGCCTCGAGGCCGAACGTCCTCTCCCGGACTTCTACTGGTCAGGGCAGACGCAGATGCGTTGCGTGGGCCAGAGCGTCGATCAAGTGGTGCGCACCGGCCACGCACACCACATCCAGCGCCTCATGGTGCTCGGGAACTTTGCCCTGATCGCCGGCATCGACCCTCGCGAGCTTAACGACTGGTTTCTCGCGACCTTCGTCGATGCGCTCGACTGGGTGGTCACGCCCAATGTCATGGGCATGAGCCAATTCGCGGACCTCGGGTCGTTCACGTCCAAACCGTATGCGGCGAGCGGAAAATACGTCGATCGGATGAGCGACTACTGCGCTGAATGCGTATACGACGTGAAGTCGGTGGACGGTCCGAACGCATGTCCCATGAACAGCCTCTACTGGTCGTTCATCGACAGGCACGAGGACCGATGGATGTCGAACCATCGCATGGCGATGATCACACGGGGCTGGATGAAAAGAGATCCGGAGAAGAAGCGGGTGATCCTGGAGCGCGCTGCCGACGTTCATCGACGACTCGCGTCAGGTGAGCTTTGAAGGTCACGAGGTTAGAGGGTGCGCGGGGCTGCGGTGCGACCATGAGCATGATCCGGAGATTCTCGTTCGTGACCTCCTTGCTCCTCCTCGTCGCGCCCTTGTCGGCCCAGAATGCGGTCTTGCGAGGGCGGGTGCTCGACGCTTCGGGCCTGCGGTCGATTCAGGCCGCTACCGTGACGATTGTGGAGACGGGCGCGCAGTCGCTGACTGATGCGTCAGGCGCCTTCCTGATCTCAAACGCCGACGTGGGTCGGGTGTCTGTGCGCGTAGATGCGCTTGGCTACAGATCCGAGCTGCAGGCCGCCGTGACTCTGCAGTCTAGCCGCTCCACGTACGTCGAGTTCAGGCTCGAGCCCGGAGCGATCGAGCTCGAAGGACTGGTCGTAGGCGCGCCGGCGTTTCGGGTTCGTGACGCGTCTCCGGTGTCGACTCAGCTCCTGTCCAACGAAGAGCTGCGCCGCACGCCGGGAGGACTTCAAGACGTCTCTCGCACCCTCCTCTCGCTGCCCGGAGTTCTGGGCGGCGTCGATAACCGCAACGACCTGCTTGTGCGTGGCGGTGGACCGGGAGAGAACGCCTACTATCTCGATGGGATCCGAATTCCGCAGATCAACCACTTCGCGACGCAGGGCGCATCCGGAGGTGCGCTCGGGCTCGTGAACGTGGACTTCATCCGGGAGACGGAGTTCTTCGCCGGTGCATTCCCGGTTCGCTACGGAGACGCCCTTAGCTCCGTTCTGAGCATCGAAAACCGTCCAGGTTCTCCGGAGGGTGTCCAGGGGGACGTCACGCTTGGCGCGACGGAAGCAGGGCTCACCCTCGACGGGCCGGCAGGCGAAAACGCGAACTGGCTTTTCAGTGTCCGACGATCCTACCTGCAGTTCCTGTTCGAGGCTCTGGGCCTGCCCATTCGACCCGACTACTGGGACGCTCAGTTCCGGCTTGAATCCCAGCTCTCAGAACGGGATCGCCTCGTACTCGTGGGGATCGGTGCGCTCGACAACTTCGGCATCGTCCCGCCAGATCCCGGGGACGATTTCGAGAATTTCGAGATCGCCTCCAGGGTCATCGACAATGACCAGCGAAGCTTCACCACAGGCGCCAGCTGGCGCCGGCTTGTCGAGGGAGGCTACGTCACCACTACGCTGAGCCAGTCGGCGAGCGACTACTCCTTCCTAGATCCAGGGGAGGATGACGTTCCGGTACTCACGAACGAGAGCCGGGAGCTCGACACCCGTTTCTCGGTGCAGGGAGACTTCAGCCGCGCCGCCGGGCTGACGCTGGCGGCAGGGGTGGAGGCCGTACGTTCGGCCGTAGATGCCAGCGTCTTTCAGCGCGCGATTCCGGGTGGGACGCTGCCTCAGGATCTGGCCTGGGACCAGAACCTTGCGCTCTTCAAGCTGAGCACGTTCGTGCAGGGGACAATTCCGCTCGGGTCTCGTGTCACGCTGACAGGTGGCCTCCGGGGCGACGAGGTGACGGCGCTGGAGCAGGGCTTCGAGTTCTCGCCTAGAGGAAGTGTGCTCGTCGAGCTTGGCAGTGGCGTGACCGCGCAGGCCGGAGGAGGCCTCTATCATCAGACGCCGAGCCTGATCGCGTTGTCGGTTGAGGAAAACGATGTCCCGTCCAACCTGGACCTTCGCCAGCAGCGAAACGTACAGCTCGCGACTGGACTGTCCTGGACTGTGAATCCCGGGTTGAGGCTGTCCGCTGAAGCGTTCTGGAAAGAGTACAGCCGCGTCCCGGTCCTGGAGAGCGATCCTCGGGTCGCCGTGTCGAACCTTGGTGGGGACTACGGTTTTGTCGGAGCAGAGGCACTGACCGACGACGGTACGGGCCGCGCTCGGGGTCTCGAACTCTTTGCCCAGCAGAAGCTGCTCGGCAACGCCTACTTCCTCGGCGCCTACACACTCTCCTGGAGTGAGTTCTCCGGATCGGACGGGGTACGCAGACCGTCAGCCTGGGACCGGAGACATGCGCTGGATCTGACCGGAGGGTATCGGGTTGGTGCCTGGGAATTCGGATCGAAGTTTCGGATCCTGTCGGGACTGGCGACGACCCCGTGGGACCTCACCGCCTCGGCTCAGACCTACGCCATCACGGGACGCGGTGTCCCGGACTGGGCACGGATCGGTGAGGTCCGGACCCCCGGCTACGCGCGTCTGGATCTTCGGGCCGAGCGCCGCCTCGACTTCTCGTCCTGGAACGCGGTGTTCTACATGGATCTGCAGAACGTGCTCGGACGCGCGAACGCGGTTGGATACGGGTACACCGAAGACCCTGCGTTTCCTGAACGGATTCGCCCCATCGACGGGTCAGGATTTCTTCCGACGTTTGGCTTCAGTATCGAGTTCTGACGCCTCCCGGTCGATCACCAAATAGGAGGAGAACGTCTCACCTTGCCCAACACGGTGATGCTCGATCAGGGATTGCGTCGTTCCGTCACATTGAGTGTCCCCGAGATGCTCTCTCCGGACGAATAGCTCGTGACCCATATGTCGTACTGACCGGCGGACGCCTTGATCAGGGAGATCATGGGATTCGTACCTGAGTGGGAATCATCGTCGCAGTACCAATTCCCATTGGGATCGTTGACCGCCAGACCGGTGTCACCCTGACCCTCATTGTAGATCGCCAGATACTCCATGGACCCCGTGATATCGACGATGTAGTCGGGGGCGGAGGTGGCATATCCGACGCATCCAGAGGTGAGGTTCATACCGGAGACGTCGAGTCCTCCTCCGGAGACGACCCTGACCTGAAAAGGATCCGGAGTGAAGCCTGGCGCGAGTGAGGTACGGCCGAAGTTGGAGCTACTTCCGCCAATGTTGAGTGTGCCCGTCGACCGGGGAGAGCCCCCCACGCTCGACTCCAACTCCGTCACATGCAGCGTGCCGCTGATGTTGTCGCCGGAACTGTAGCTGGTGACCCAGACGTCGTACTGGCCGGCCGGCGCATTGTAGAGAGAAATACGAGGATCGGTGCCGGAATGAGAATCGTCATCGCAGTGCCACGCCCCGTTGGGATCATTCACTACGAGTCCCGTGTCTCCGTCTCCCTCGTTGTAGATGGCCAGAAAACTGGTATTGCCAGTCAGATCCAGAATGTAGTCGGGATCGGAGGTAGCGTATCCGACGCACCCACTCGTGAGGCCCAACGACGAGACAGTCAGTGCGCCGCCCGAGACGATGGAAACTCGGAAGGGGTCGGGAGTGAAGCCGGGTGACAAAGAGGTCCGACCGAAGTTTGAGCTGCTCCCGCCGATATTGAGGGTCTGAGCCTCGAGAGGTGGCGCGATGAGGATCGCAGCTGTGATCAGGCAGGCGCGGAGCGAGAACTTAGGCATGAATATGTCTCTGCATTGCAGCGATTCTGTTGGATCGGAACACCTTATTCGTACGTGGTCATCGCGTCAATGTGAAATGAGGATCCATTCGTCCTGGGGCTCGATCAGCCACTCCGCGCCGGTCTCCGTGATGACCACCATTTCCTCTACAGAAATCGTCTTGGTCGTCCCGTCATCGCGGGTCCACCCGAAGAAACCGTCGAACGCGAAGGTCTGGCCGGATCGGAGTTCTCGAGCGGCGTCGCCCGACGGGCGCGCACCACCTGCCGAGCCGCCGAGCCGGGGCCCGACGTCGTGAGCCCAGTAGCCCACCGGATGCCCGGTGCTCCATATGATCGGGATCGACTCGTACCGCTCCAGTACCTCGCGCTGAGCGGCATCGACGTCCCAACCGGTGACACCCGGACGCATGACGTCCTTGGCCGCCCGGCTCCCCTCACGAGCATACTCCCACCTGGCTTGCATTACGGGCGGCGCCTCCGTCTCACCCGGGCGCAGGACGTAGGCGAAGCGCTGGATGTCCGTGACCCACATGCCATGCACACCGATGCCGAAATCGGTCTGGATAACGTCTCCTGGCTGGATCACCTTTTCGGTGGAGTGCGAGTGCCCCCGATCCGGACCTGAGTTCACATTGGGGTTCTGGTCTGGAGCCCAGCCGTCCGTGACACCCAATTCCGCCATTCGGCGCTTCAGGAAGCGAGCGACCTCTGCATCGGTGGTGACACCCGGCTCAATCCGGCCATAGGCCTCGAGCTCAAGCTGCTCCGTGAGCTCCGCCGCGCGTCGCATAATGTCGACCTCGCGAGGGAGTTTGACTGAGAGCCACTCGATGATGACCTCCTCCGACGAGACGAGGCGGCCGGACAACTCCGTGCCCAGGGCATTTTCGAGTGCCTCTCGCTGCGTGAAGGAGAGCCCGTCCGCGATGTTTCTGGTGCTGCTGTTCACCGCGATGGACGCGGGATTCCTGTCGCGTAGCTCCTCCGCGGCGGCAGCATACATGCTTGTGCCCCTGCGAATCGAGCGAACGTCGTCGAGGGGCGTTACCTCGGACAGTGCGGTGGCCTCCGTCTCCGGGGAGATTGCGAGCGACTCGAGGTTTCCCTCTGCATCGGCGAAGAAGAGGAATGCCGCGAGGCCTCCAGCGTTCTCGGCTCCGATGTGGGCTGCGATCGGGTCGTTGGCGTTCTCCCGGGCGAGCACCAGCCAGGCCTCGACACCGGCGCGTGCCATCGCCGGACCCAGCAGGGTGTGAATCCGTTCCTGTCGGATCGACGGCCAGAGATCGGGATCGTCGGGGAAGGAAAGTACCGTTCCTCCGCTGGCCTGCGACGTCGCGGATTCGTCGACACTTCCACATCCCGTGACGGCGAGGAGAAGGATCACCATCAGAGCAGGGAGCTGCAGCAGGGCAAGGCGCAGACGTGAAGTCATCATTGATTGTCCGAAGGGGGTCTCTTCCGGCGCGCATGTTGTAGCGCCCGGGTCAAGGTTCTGTCGAGGGCTGACGCAAAGGCCTGCTTCTCCGGGTTGCCGAACGCTCGCGGCCCGCCTGTCTCGACGCCGGTACTTCGGAGAGAATCCATGAAGTCCCGGACCGAGAGGCGCTCCCGGATGTTCTCGCGGTCGTAGACCTCACCACGAGGGTTGATGACGTGGACGTCCAGATCGACCAGCTCGGCGGCGAGTGGGATGTCCGCGGTGATGGCGACGTCGCCAGCCGAGGCGTTCGTCGCGATGTAGTGATCCGCTACGTCGAAGCCGTGCTCAACCAGAACGAAGCGCACTTGGTCGTTGTTGGCGGGCAGGCCCAGTCTGTGGTTCGCCACCAGCACCGTCTCGAGCTCAAGACGGTGGGACGCACGAAAGATGATCTCGCGGACGGGACGAGGAGTTGCGTCGGCATCGACCCAGAGGATCACGGTCGGCGCTCGGAGGGGTGAGCACACATGGGCCCACAGGTCGTCGTCGTCATGAAAGAATATGCAGCACTCGCGCTGCCCGTGTACCTCTGCCTAGCATAGAGGGGCACTGGTCAGTTCTGCC
>DGOW01000054.1:159929-195742 GCA_002390225.1 Gemmatimonadales bacterium UBA4456
TAAACATTTTACCTCAGAGATATCGATCCGATGCGCCATCGCCTGCCCTCAGCTCCGCTTCGTTTTCTTGCGCTGCTCGCTGTCGCCGGTTGTGGCGGTACTGATCCAATCGTGCCTGCGGAGCGCACTCCGACATCACTCTCGATTACGCCCGACAACGTCATTATGACGTTCCTGAACCAGTCCGTGCAGCTCTCTGCCCGCGTCGTGGATCAGAATGACATCGTAATGCCGACGCCGATCGAGTGGACGCTATCGGATCCATCAGTCGCTTCTGTCAGCACGAATGGTCTCATCACTGCGCTGGCTATTGGTAGCTCGACGCTTACAGCGACGGGTCTCGGTCTGTCCGCGACCGCCAACGTCGAGGTAGTTCAGCAGATTTCGTCATTCGTGGCGACACAGGGAGATAACCAGGAGGCCATTCGGGACTCTACACTGGCTGATCCCATCATCGTGCGGGTGCTGGATCAGGGTGGCTCGGGCATTCCCGGATTGGCGATCACCTTCGCGCCGGCTGCGGGCAACGGAACGGTTACGGTGGCCGCCGTAGATACCGATGCGAACGGAGAGGCGACCACCGAGTGGACTCTGGGATCGACGTTCGGCGAGCAGGAGCTGCTCGTGACGGCTCCCGGGCAGCCGCTCACAGTCAAAGCGATCGCCCGGTCCGAGGTGCCGATACCGGACCTGACACTGGTCGGGATACTCGGGCTGAGCAGCTTGGCGCCGTCGACACTCGAGACCGTGACCGCGACAGCCACCGTCAAGAACATCGGAGATCTGGCGAGTGGCGCGACTCGGGTGTTGGTGAGTGCCAACGGTGCTGAGGTGGGCAGCGCTGATCTCGCCTCACTGGACGCCAACGATTCGACCGAGGTTCAGATCGACATCGGACCGTTGAGCGCGGGGTCCAATGAGCTCGTCTTCAGCGCGGATCCAGATGACTCGGTGGTCGAGCTGTTCGAGTCGAACAACGCTGTGAGCCGGACGATCAACGTGCTCGACCAGGCATCGCTGACGGTGGGTGTCCCAGTCACCGGCCTCTCGGCCGAGATCGACCAGGAGCTTCTCTTCCGTGTCGACGTTGCCGGGCCGACCACACTCACGGTGTCCTTCAATGCACCGAATGGCGACGCCGACCTGTACATAGCGGAGGGTGCACGACCGGGATTCCGGGAAGACTACACAGGATGCCGTAGTACGAGCCCCATCAGTGTGGAGAGCTGTCAGGTGCCATTCGCCGAGGGCACCTATCACATCCTCGTGCACGCGTGGGCCCCGGAGGACCCTGATGAGGGTGCCCCCTTCTCCGGGGGAACCATCACCGTCACGGAGGGAGAGGCGCTGATCCCCTACGACATTGAACTCGTCTTCGTCGAGAACGGGACGCAGAGTCAGGAGGACGCCTTCATCGCCGCGGCGGCGAAGTGGACGCAGATCATCGTGGCGGATGTCGGCGACGTGGACTACACAGGTGTTGACATGGCGTTTCCGGCAGATCGCTGCATGGAAGGGCAGCCTGCCTTCGATCAGATCTTGGACGATGTGGTCATCTTCGTCGACATCGGCTTCATCGATGGTCAGGGGGGCACGCTCGGGCAGGCAGGTCCCTGTGCCGTGCGGGGCGCCGGCAGCAATCAGACAATGTTTGGCCGCATGGAGTTCGACGAGGCAGACCTTGTGAACGTCGAAGCACAAGGCCAACTGGAAGGTCTGATCCTGCACGAAATGGGTCATGTACTGGGCATCGGTACCTGGTGGAATCGAGCCGAACTGCTCCGAAACCCATCGTTACCTGACAATCCGGGTGCGGACACCCACTTCGTTGGCCCGAATGCCCTCATCGCTTTCGACAACATCGGAGGCGGCAACTTTGTCGGCTCGAAGGTTCCAGTGGAGAACGAGGCGGGTCAGGGATCGGGCGATTCCCACTGGCGGGAGACTACGATGGATACGGAACTCATGACGCCGTTCCTGGATCTCCTGAACCCGTTGAGTGAGGTGACCATCGCGTCGCTGAAGGACCTCGGTTACGGCGTCGACTTGAGTCAGGGCGACAACTTCTTTCTCCCGTCCGTCTCTCCACCCCAACAGGCTGTCTCGGGTGCGCCGGGAGCGCCGGGCATGATCGACCTCGGCAATGACATATGGGCCGGACCGCGATACGTCATCGACAAGAGCGGACGGATTCGGGAGATCCTCCGGTGATGCGGGTGTTGAGCTTTCGAGTGGGTCTCCTCGTGAGCTCGGCATTGGTGGGTTGCGGAGGGCCGTCCTCTGAGGGACTGCGAACCGCGGACGTGATTGCCTCGTGCGCCTCTGTGGGCGCGCCACTCTCTGAGCAGGAGACGATGGCCTACATGGCTGGGCGTTATCGGCTTGTCGTGATCCGTGACAATGGGCGCGACCAGGTCATGGGTATCCTCGACCTCGAGCGCACTCCTGAGGCGTACCGGGACTGGGGGCCGTCCATTGCGACGCTGTCAGGTACGGCGAACATCAATCTGAGCACCGTTGGTGCCCAGGAGATGCGGGGTATCGATTCGACTGACCCGGCTGCACCGGGCGTGCTTGTGCTCGAGAGCGAGGGATCCGCTGGCTTGAGCATCGTCCTGCGATTCGGCAGCGATGTGACTCAGCGGGGCGAGACGCCCTTCGACGCGGCGTACATGGTGCTCGACATTCAGGTCGTCGAGGGTGACCGCTTCGCAGGTGACTGGCAAAGCGGCGTCGCGGCCGAGCGGGTCGAAGGTTATTTCTGCGCCCAGCGTATCCAGCCCTGAACGGGCTGTTCCTCAGTAGCCCTCCATCAGGCTGTCGTACACGAGGCGGAGCCAGGAGGTGGTCTCGATCCCACGTTCTGGGAATCCCTCTACCGGGTTGGCCGCGAGGACTGCTTCGAAATCGCCACCAGACTCGATCACCGACGTGATACGCTCTCGAATGGTACGCAACATCGCGTTGAAGGTCAGAAGGTCGCTGCGGTACGACAGCGGACCGTGGCCTGGCACGAACACCGTCTCATGGTCCGTCATCCCGGCGATCCGATCTGTCACGGCAATCATGCCATCGATCGAGCCTCCGTTGGGCTGATCGATGAACGGAAGCCCGTACCGCACGAAGACGTCACCCGTGTGCATGACGTTGGCTTCGCGGAAGTAGACTACGGCATCGCCGTCCGTGTGCGCCCGCCCGAGATGCACGACATCGATCGTGTGGCCATTCAGGTGAAAGCGCACTGATTCATCGAAGGTGATCTTCGGAAGTCCGTCTCTCGTGTACGCCCTCTGGTTCTCGCTGAAGAGCTCGACGAACTGGTCGGTCTCCATGCGTGTACGGCTGTTGGCGTGAGAGACGATGACGGCGCCGCGTCCCCCGAAATTCTCGTTGCCTCCGGTGTGGTCGAAGTGCCAGTGCGTGTTGATCACGAAGTCGACGGGCTCATCCGTCACCTCACCGATCGCCGCGACGATTTTTTCCGTCAGGGGCGCGTACTGATCATCAACGATGAAGGTGCCGTCTTCACCGACGCTGACGGCGATGTTGCCCCCGCTGCCGACGAGCATGTAGAGGCCATCGGTGATCTGCTCCGTACGGATCTGGACCTCATCGAAGTCCTGAGCTGAAGCGTACTGTGCGCCGACCATGCTGGTGGCCAGCGACACGAGCAGGATTGTGGCGAGTGAACGTGGCTGACCGGGCATAACGACCTCATGGGTGATAGACGAGGCTGGCATCATGGCTCTCCGGAATGCGGATAGACAATGTCCGTGCCTTCCAGATACTGGATCTTTACAGGCCACCTGAACCTCCGGAACACGCTGCTTACCGACAGATCCAGCGCCGCTCAACCGTAGGTCAGACGTACGTCAGGAAGCCATGCGGGTCGTCGTTCTCCCCGCGAACGGTCTCGAGGAAACGTCTTTGGATGTCCAGAGTGATGGGCCCCGCCTTGCCGTCTCCGATCTCGATGCGATCAACGCTGCGCACCGGCGTGACCTCGGCGGCCGTGCCGGTGAAGAACAGCTCGTCTACCGTATAGAGCTCTTCGCGGGGGACGGGTCGCTCCACGACCTCGTAGCCCAGATCCTGAGCCATGTGGACGATCGCACCACGGGTGATACCCACGAGAGACGTCCCGTCGAGCACGGGTGAGATGACCTTGCCCTCATCGACGAGGAAGAGGTTCATGCCGCTGCCCTCGGATACCAAGCCACCGGGACCAAGCGCGATCGCATCGACATATCCGTTCTGGACCGCCTCCATCTTCATGAGCTGGGCATTGACGTAGTGACCGCCAGCCTTGGCGCGTGCCGGGAACGTGTTCGGCGCCATCCGCTGCCACGATGACACGCAGACGTCGACGCCGGCCTCCAGCGCCTCCGTGCCGAGATACGTGCCCCAGCCCCATGCCGCGATGTATGTCTCGATTGGGCTGAGGGTGGGGTTCAGGCCGGGAGTTCCGTATCCCCGGATGATCATCGGGCGGATGTAGCAGTTCTGCAGATCGTTCTTCTTGACGATGTCGACGCAGACGTCTGCAATCTCCTGAGCCGTGTAGTTCGGGAGCATCCGATAGATCGTCGCGGAATCGACGAGTCGGTCGATGTGAGCTCCAAGCCTGAAAATGGCTGGGCCGTTCGACGTTTCGTACGCGCGGATGCCCTCGAAGACCGAGGTCCCGAACTGAACAGCTGTAGCGAGGAGGTGCACCTTGGCATCGTGCCACTGCACATACTCGCCGTCCTTCCAGATCCAGTCTGCTTCCTGGAATCCCACTGCACCCATCAGATCAGTCCTTTTGTCCAGCCGCCATCGACGGCAATTGATTGTCCGGTAACGTAGGAGGCCTGTTCCGAGCACAGGAACGTGGCCATGGCGCCGAGTTCATGTGGCTCGCCAAGCCGGCTCATCGGGATTTCTTCCGCCCATCCCGCGTAGGCGCTGTCCACGGTCGTGTCGTCGCGCTCGGCGATCGCCTCGGCCAGGTGGATGAGTCGTTCAGTCCGTGTGTATCCAGGCAGAACGTTGTTCACCGTCACATTAAACTCGCCCACCTCGTTCGAGATGGTCTTCGCGAAGCCCGTGACCCCGGCCCGAATCGCATTCGAGAGGATCAGCCCCTTCACCGGCTGCTTTACCGAGATCGAGGTCACGTTCACAATCCGACCCCAGCGCCGCTCCTTCATGCCGGGAAGTGCAGCACGGACCAGATTGACTACGCTGCTGAAGTTCTGGGCGATCGCTTCGTCCCACACCTCGGCGGAGTGGTCTTCGAACATGCCAGCGGGTGGGCCTCCCGTGTTGGTGACCAGGATGTCCACCTTCCCGAAGGCCTTCTCTGCCGCCGAGATCAGGTCGGTCGCACCGTCTGCGGGTGTCAGGTCACACGGCACAGCCTCCACCCGCACTCCTGTCGTCTCTTCGATCTCCGCTTTGACCTTTAGAAGCTTGTCGGGAGAGCGAGAGTTGATCACGAGGTCTACGCCCTCGCCTGCCAGCGCGACGGCGATGGCACGTCCCAGCCCCTGACTCGATCCTGCTACGACCGCCACGCGACCGCGGATTCCTAGATCCATCGTGGGTCTCCGACCTCAGCGGTCCTGGAAGTATGAATCAGTCCCGTCGAGCCAGTCCTGGCGGGGAGGGCTGAACACGTCGACATCGACCGTATCCTCGAGCGCCTCGGCTTTGTGTGGCACGTTGGACGGGATGTACATGACCTCACCCGCCGAGACGACGCGCTCCTCGTAACCGGGCTCTCCCTCATCGCCAATCCAGAAGCGAAGTGCCCCCTCGACAATCCACGTCAGCTGTTCGTTGTCGTGCGAGTGCTTCGGTACGATCGCCCCTTTCTCGAGAAAGACCTGGGCGAGCATCATCCGCTCCCCGGTAAACAGCTTGCGCGCGATATCGTCCGTGACGGTCTCGCGCTCGATATCGTCCCACTTCACGTGGTTGACCAGGGAGTCGCTCATGGGTGCTCCAACGGGTTCTAAGGGACCGGCCAATCGGTGGGTGCGCCATCTCGATGTCAATGGGGTGCCGCGACTTCCGGCTTTCATGCGGGGATCTTCCCGTGCAGGGAAGGGGTTGTTGACCTGGCCTGTTCCTCAGAAAAGAGATTTCCCGTGGCACGACGAGTAGACAAGTCAGAGCAGGAATGGCGAGAGCAGCTTTCAGACGTGGAGTACAAGGTGCTTCGGAAGAAGGGCACTGAACGGGCCTTCACCGGGAAGTATCACGACGAGAAGCGTGAGGGCACCTACATCTGCCGTGGATGCGGTACACCACTTTTCGCCTCTGACACCAAGTACGACTCGGGCACCGGGTGGCCCTCGTTCTATGACGTGGTGGATGGAGAGAACGTCCGCAGCGAAACCGATCGCAAGTTCTTCATGACCCGGACCGAGGTGTTGTGCTCGGTCTGCGATGGGCACCTCGGGCATGTCTTCCCTGACGGTCCACAGCCCACCGGGCTCCGCTACTGCATCAACTCGGCTGCGCTCGATCTGGATCCGGGTGCTGGAGACGCCGGGGCCGAGTAGAACCGAGTCAGGCTACCTTTCGTTCCGGTTTCTCACCTCGACCCTCGCCGACCAACCCGCATGTTTCGACGGCCCGCTCAGCGCTTCACTGCTCTGTTCGCTCTCTTGCCGTTGCTGGCGTCTTGTGGCGGGGGCACTGCTCCCCCCCCTGAGCCCGGGACGAGCAGAGGGACGTCCCCCATCCTGGATGGCCGTCGCGTGATCCTGCTCCCGGTTCAGCGGGTGGGCGGTGTGCCCGGCAATGCGAGCGCGGAGCTGTCGCATGCGCTGACTGATCAGGGTCAGGACGTGGCGTGGGTTCTGTGGTCCGAGGTCGATGCCGCTCTGGCGCGATCACCAGGTATGGATGCTCGCACCACCGGACTTCCTGTCGGTCTCTTCGGAGCCGCACAGGTCGAACGGGTTGGAGATCCACTCTTCGGGCAGCTGCGTCGCATGGCAGGTCTGGTCGACGCGGAGTTCATACTCCTGCCTGTCAGTGTCACGTGGGAGACCAACCCCGCGCCGATCGAGGCCTCGCCGCGGGTCCGTTTTACGGTCGCGTTGATCGCGGCACGAACCGGGCATGTCGTGTGGTACGGCGTTGAAGAAGGAGACGATCATCCGCGCGACGATCCCCGGGCGCTCGCTACGGCGGCAGAGCGACTGTCCGAGAGTCTGCTCTGGTACGTGCGGCCCGGCCCGCGCGGATAAGGCTCCGCGAGGACGATACACGAAGGGAAACGGACGAAATGACAGGGTGGCGTACGACAGTGGTGTTGATCGGGCTGTGGCTGCTTGTGGGGTGCACCCGGGAGGAGCTGGCGCTGCCGAGTGAAGATGCGATTGTCGAGGCGTTCCAGTCGGAACGCCCGTTGTCCGGTGAGGTAACTGGAAACGTCGCGGTGCTGTATGTGGAACAGTCCTTTCAGCAGCTTCGACGAGGGGGCAACCTCTGGGCAAAGGTCGGCCCGTACATCTTTCTCTTCAGCGCAGAAGCGCAGCGCCTGTTCGATGGGTACCCGGGGCTCGTGGGGATTCGGGTCGAGACGAGGGTTGGCGATGCGACCGTCGCGAGCGCCGTGCTCATGCGAGACGAACTGTCCGACCTGCAGTGGCGACGCTCGCTCAACATCGCAGGGCTTGCCCGGAGGGACGGGACGAATCGCATGACCCTACTGGAAGATCTCGTGCGGTGGGGCGAGGATCACACGCTGTACGAATACAACGAACGATATACTCGGCGCTGACCTTCTCACCCGGCGCCACCACACCCAGAACTAACGCACGCACGATATGGCCCAGACCATCACCGTTATTCCCGGCGACGGGATCGGACCTGAAGTCACCGACGCCACACTCGAAGTCCTGAACGCTGCGGAGGCTGATCTCGAGTACGATATGCAACTCGGGGGCATCACGGCGCTCGAGAAGGTCAAGCACCCGCTTCCCCAGGAGACGATCGACTCTGCCGAGCGCACCCGCGTCCTTCTCAAGGGGCCTCTCACAACGCCATCGGGCTCAGGTTTCCGCTCGATCAACGTCGAACTCCGAAAGCTCTTCGACCTGTACGCGAATGTCCGTCCCGTGCGGACGATCGTCCCCGGCGGCCGCTACGAGGACATCGATCTCGTCCTCATCCGCGAGAACACGGAGGGGCTGTACGTCGGTGTCGAGCACTACATCGGCATGCACGGGGACCCGAAGGCTGCGGCCGAGTCGGTCATGATCATCACGCGGTTTGGTGCCGAGCGAATCTCGCGCTATGCCTTCGAGTATGCGCGAAAGCACGGCCGGAAGAAGGTCACGCTCGCCCACAAGGCGAACATCCTGAAGTACACGCAGGGTCTCTTTCTGGAGGTCGCACACGAGGTCGCCAAGGATTATCCGGAGATCGAGTGGGAAGACCGGATCATCGACGCGACGGCCATGCAGCTCGTCCTCGATCCGTACCGCTTCGACGTGCTCGTGATGGAGAACATGTTCGGTGACATCCTCTCCGATCTCATGGCAGGTCTAGTCGGTGGTCTGGGTTTCGCGCCCGCCGGCAACATCGGTGAGGATGCGGCCATGTTCGAGGCTGTTCACGGCTCGGCGCCCGACATTGCGGGCCAGGGCATCGCGAACCCGACGTCCCTGCTCACATCGGCATGCCTCATGCTCGAACACCTTGGCCAGGCCGAGTGCGCGATCCGAATTCGCGGGGCGATCGACTCGGTCGTGCAGTCAGGGGAATCGCGCACGTTCGACATGGGTGGCACGTCCACCACGAAAGAGTTCACGGGGGCGCTGGTGAAGGCACTCGCTTGAACGGGAGGGTCGGCTCGTGAACGGTGGATCAAGGATCTCGTGGCGTGACCGATACCCCGACGAGGTTACCTGCGTCCGGTGTCTCAAGGTCTACGATCAGGTCAGACTCGACCGGATGCTCTGGTGTGAGGATTGTCGATTTCGCGCGCGGGAGCGGGCGGCCCGGTACGGCTGGTTCGGTGGACTCGCGTTCGGAGCTGCGTGTGCGACGTACGTGTGGTTTGCCATCAGGCCGACCGACCTGATCGTGGGGGCGTGGACGGCGACGCTCGTGACCGCCGTCTGGATCGGACAGAAGGTGGCTCGCGAGTTCATCTATGGGGGTATGAGGTTTCGAAACGCACGCGCGGTCGATGCGGTACCTCCATCTCTCGATCACGACATCGAATAGCAAAAGAACGCATTCAGGAGTCGCCACTCCCCAAGGGAGTGGGCTCCAATAGATTTCACTGCTGACTTGGCAACACCCCAACACGGACGGCACGATGGCCCGTTTCGAAGGCATAGACTTCTTCAACCTTGATGCGCACTTCTCTGAAGAAGAGCGCATGATCCGCGACACCGTTCGCGAGTGGGTCGAGAATGCCGTCATGCCGATCATCGGCGACGCCTACATCAACCGGGAGTTCCCGAGACAGCTCATCCCGGAGCTCGGCGAGCTCGGCGTCCTCGGCGCGAATTTGCCCGAGGAGTATGGGTGTGCCGGTCTGAACAACGTGTCGTACGGGATCATCATGCAGGAGCTGGAGCGGGGCGACTCCGGCATCCGGTCCTTCGTCAGCGTTCAGGGTGCGCTCGTCATGTACCCGATTTTTGCGTTCGGGAGTGAGGAGCAGAAGCGCGAGTGGCTGCCCAAGCTCGCCACGGGTGAAGCGATCGGCTGCTTCGGCCTCACCGAACCGGACTACGGTTCGAACCCGGCGAGTATGATCACGCGCGCTGAGAAGACCGCGGACGGGTGGCGGCTCAACGGTGCCAAGATGTGGATCACGAACGGCTCGATGTCGGACGTGGCCGTCATCTGGGCCCAGACCGGTGAGCAGGGTGATGTGAAGGGCATCCGCGGTTTCGTGGTGCCCACGGATACGCCCGGCTTCAGCGCGAAGGATCAGAAGGGCAAGCTGTCCCTCCTGGCTTCCGATACCAGCGAGCTGGTGCTGGAGGATGTCGATTTGCCGGAGAGCGCGTTGATGCCGGGGAGCACGGGCGGACTCAAGCATCCGCTCATGTGCCTCACGCAGGCTCGGTACGGGATCGCATGGGGCGCCGTCGGCGCCGCGATGGCATGCTTCGACGAGGCGCTCTCCTATTCGAAGGAGCGCGTCATGTTCGACGAGCCCATCGGCGGGAAGCAGATCCAGCAGGTTCGCCTCGCCGACATGCTGACCAAGATCACGCATGGTCAGCTCGTCACGTATCATCTCGGTCGGATGAAGGACGAGGGCACCATGACTCCGCAGCAAGTCTCGTTCGCCAAGCGGGCCAACTGCGACATGGCGACCGACATCGCTCGCGAGGCTCGACGTCTCCTGGGAGGAAACGGAATCCTGGTCGAGTACCACTCCATGCGGCACATGGCCAATCTCGAGTCGGTGTACACGTACGAGGGGACACACGACATCCACTCGTTGATCCTTGGACAGACGCTGACGGGCCTGAACGCCTTCTAGCGACGGCTCGTCGCTGAACTGGATCAGGACGCCACTTGATCGCGGCAGGGTGCACAGGATTGAGTGAATGAGCATCAGCGGATGAGGTTGACCCGACCCCTCCGCTCGGTAGCTTTCACGGCTCGTTACGCCTCGCTAGCTCAACTGGCAGAGCAACTGACTCTTAATCAGTAGGTTCGGGGTTCGAGTCCCTGGCGGGGCACTGAAATAAAGTGAAGCCTCACAAGCAGTTACAAGCTTGTGGGGTTTTTGCTATGGGACTCTCGCCAGACGCGAGTCACCAATAAGTCACCAGTTGGGGTCGAATTCTGGGGTAATCGACCGACTAGCTAGCCCCCCCCTTCTGCCAATTTCGGGGGGTAGTGCTGGTACAAGCCGACACACACCGACAGCCACGCTGTTTCCTGACAGCCAGACCCCCAGTAGGGGGCCCCCCCCTTATTTCACACAATCGCAACCGCGATCTACAAGCACAGTTTTGCGCAGACGTTCACGTCGTTCCTGTCGTCTACCCGCGCACGCGAAGCAAACGCGATGCCATGGAGGGGTAGGGGGGTGTGCCCCTCCAACGGCCCAGTCACCTTCGTATTAGCCGTCGTGATAGCGGGGCATGATTTCTAGCTCGACAACGGAATTGCTCGCAGGGGATTTCGTTTTCCGAAACGCCCTAGGAGTCCCAAGCCCCAAAAAATTCTGCCCAAAAAATGACGGGGTAGGGGTCCCCATCTTTGACAGCCCAGATCGCCGTCTGTCATTTACTGGCACGTTACACGCTTTCGGGGATCTGATATGAAGGCCCGCCGCCTGATTCCGATCATGATGCTAGGGCTGCTCTCTTGTAGTGGAGAGACACCGACCAACCCCGGTGGAGGTAGTACGCCTTATCAGCCTCCGTCTCCAGTTCCGACGACGATGACGTTGTCGGAGTCATCGGTCACGCTGACACTGGAGTTGAAGGGCCCCGGAGCCGAGCAGTCTGTCCAACTATCAGCGACGGTCCTCGATCAGAACGGAGCCCAGCTCTCGGGTCAGACGATCAGCTGGGCATCAAATGCGCCGACAGTTGCTTCGGTGACCACTGGTGGTCTGCTTACTGCGGTCGGCAAGGGGACAGCGACGATCACGGCTACGGCAGGTAACGCCTCTGCGACGGTCATGGTCCGCGTGACGGGCAATATGCTTCCGGTGGCGATGCTGATCATGGCCGGTGACGAGCAGGTCGATACGGTGGGCAAGGAGGTAAAAGATCCTCTGATCGTTCGGGTCACGAACGAAGACTCAATCCCGGTCCAAGGTCAGATCGTCAATTGGGTCATTACAGCAGGAGGTGGCTCGGTTTTCGCGGGTACGGCGTTGACCGACTCGCTGGGTCAGGCCCGAGAGAGTTGGACGTTGGGCACGATCGTGGACTCGGCCCAGGCGGTCGAAGCACGTGCAGTCGATACTCAGAGTGGCGAGAAGCTTCGGTTCGCGACTTTTACGGCAACGCCCGTAGCAGATGTGCCTGCGGCTGTGTTGCTGATCGGAGACTCGGTCCTGTCTGGTGATGCGGGCACCTATGCGGCATCCCCCGAAGGCAACGACACGCTGACCGTCGAACTGCAAGATCAGTACGGTAACGTCGCAAAAGACGCGGCCCTGACGTGGTCCTCACCTGTCGGGGGTGGCTCCGTGGAGTCGTTGGCATCGAGTACGGACAGCTTGGGCCGCGCACACGCTCGTTGGCAGCTGGGTCCCGACCTGCGGACGACCCAGGAGGTTCAAGCTCAGGCGACAGTGTCCGATGTCAGCTCGAGTTCGTTTACGGCGGAAGCCTCGGTCCCTAGCGATGCTGTGCTTACGAGGGTTGCAGGAGATGCACAGGTTGACTCTGCCGGGGATGTGCTGTCTGACTCACTCGTCGTTGCCCTGGCTCTGACCGATGGTCAGAAGGTGCACGGAGCTAAGGTCAGCTGGTCCGTGATCGGCGAACGCGGCAGCGTCGCGGGTTCGGATCTCTCGACGGACGCTGAGGGCGAGGCGCGAGCGGTGTGGACACTAGGCCGGACGATCGGAGAGGACTCGGTCAGGATCGCTGTGGATAGTACAGAGATCGCGACCCACTTCACGGCGACGGTCCAGGGCTTAGCGACATCAGTCATACTCAACGAGGAGACGGTGACCCTCAGTTCACTCGGTGCAACGGCGCAGCTCGTGGCGACAGTGTTGGATGCTCTGGGCGAGCCGATCTCAGGTGCGACGGTGACGTGGGCGTCATCGGATACCGACGTCGCCACGATCAGTACATCTGGTCTCGTGACCTCGGTGACTGACGGCACAGCGACGATCACGGCGACGAGTGGTTCGGCCAGTGCGACAGCCTCTATGACGGTCAGTCAGGTGGCAAGCTCTGTTACTCTGTCACCGACGAGTCTGAGTTTTGCTTCGTTTGCCGATACAGCATCTCTGGTACCTACTGTGAGGGACGCGAACGACAGCACAATTACGGGAGCAATCGTGACGTGGGCATCCTCTGACACAACCATCGCGACGGTTTCATCTGCTGGCCTTCTGACCTCGAAAGGCAACGGCACGGCGACGATTACTGCGACATCTGGTTCTGTGAGTAAGACAGCCACGATGACCGTGTCTCAGGTGGCAAGCTCTGTTACTCTGTCACCGACGAGTCTGAGTTTCGCGTCATTCGGGGACACAACGACGATCACGGCGACCGTGAAGGACGCAAACGACAGCACAATCGCGAGTCCGACCGTGACGTGGAGTTCGTCCGATACCGATACTGCTACGGTCTCTTCGGCCGGGCTCGTGACATCGATTGGCAACGGTACGGCGACAATCACAGCAACGTCTGGTTCTGTGAGTGAAACCGCTTCCGTGACGGTGACTCAAGCAGCAGTCTCAATAACACTGTCAGCCGACTCACTGGACGTCTTGGTCATCGATACTGCGACCATCACGGCTAGGGTGAAGGACGCAAATGATAGTACGATCGTGAGTCCGACCATTACATGGACCACATCGAGTTCGTCTCGAGCGACGGTATCATCTGCCGGGCTGGTCACAGGGGTAGCAGCGGGCACCGTTCAGATCGCTGCGACACATGCGGGACTTAGTGACACCACAACAGTCACAGCACTGCTAGGGAAATCAGGAATAATCAGCTCGGATGAGACATGGTCGACATTCATCAAACTGACTGACGACGTCAAAGTGTCAGATGGTGTCACGCTCACCATCGACGCCGGAACTGTCATCAAAGTGACGGAGGGGGCAGACATACAAGTCCTGGTCGAAGGCACACTCCTCTCGCAAGGCACTTCAGGGAACGAGATCGTCTTCCGTGGAGTCTCGGGCAGCACTGAAAAAGGTGCCTGGGTGGGAATCAAGTTCAGGAATACCACCCACAACGCTGCAAACCAAAACGGCTGGGTTGCTGGTAGCAAGATCGAATACACCAAAATCAGAAACGCCGAGACCGGTGTTTACACTCACAGCCAGGGTCTTTACGTCAACAATTCTGAATTCAAATACAACCTTGAGGCGATAGAGCTCCGAAAGACGGATAGCGTCTACATCGCGAACTCAACGTTCACCCATAACAACTATGGTGTCTGGACGGAGTACCAGCCCAGCGGGGAAACTGATTCATACGGAGATTTCAACGATGCTTGGTTCAACAACAATACGTTTACAAGCAACCAAACAGGCATCCTAATCGGACCAAATCAAAGAGCAGTCAATAACTTCAACTTCACCGATAACCGGTTCGAGAATAACAGCAGCTATGGCATCCAGTTCGGTCAGGGCGGCTATGGGATCAGGAATGACGGGGGCGCCGTAACCTTCACTTCAAATAATTTTATCGATAACGGAACCGCTCTCGGCCTTGATCACTACGCCGGATCTAGTGGGTGGGATCTGAAGATCACCTCGAACGGATTCGGTAGAAACACTACAGCTCTTCGATTGGAAGGGGTTAGGGGCGACACAGACATAACCAGTAATTTCTTCTACCTGAACACGACAACACTCACGAGTTCAAGCCAGAACATCGACTTCACATTTAATGAGAATATCGTTCACCAGAACGTTGATGTCTTTCTATTCCCAGCTAATGGTTATCAGTCTGTTCAGCCGTCAATTACAGAGAACCTGATCGACGCCAACTCTGGAAAAATCTTAGACATCAAGGGCACACTTTCAGTCCTGACTTTCGAGCAGAATGTTGTGACTGGGTCCACTTTTGGATCAGCTTGGTTCTACAATGAGACGTCGAACAACTTCACATTCAGCTCGAACTTCGTCGACTGGGGAGCATCGACCGAAGCAGAAAAGGTATACGACGGAAGTGACAATTTTGATTACGGAACAATCACGTTCTCCAATCATCTCGGGTCAGCTTCCGAAGCTACGACAGGAAGAAGCACCTCTGAGTACGCAGCGTTAATCGCCGCTCTAGCACTCAACTAGAGCTGAGCGAAGTCCGAGCCTGATACCGATGCGTTTGGGCTAGAACGAACTTTCGCCAGCCACCTGCTAGCACGATACCAGCGCATCTACCAACATTGTTGTGACGTGCCCCCCTGAACCGAGACCAGCGCGGATGTTAGGATCCGCGAGCTGGCGAACGAGGAGAGGGAGGCAAAGATGGGCAGGAGACGACACACGCCGGAGCAGATCATCACGGCGCTGCGGGAAGCGGAAGTAGGACTGGCCAGCGGCAAGACTGTGGCGGAGGTGAGCCGAGAGATCGGGATCAGCGAGCAGACGTACTACCGGTGGCGCCAGGAGTACGGCGGGATGAAGGTGGACCAGGCGCGGCGCCTCAAGGAGCTCGAGCGAGAGAACGGGCGACTGAAGCGAGCGGTGGCGAACCTGACGGTGGACAAGCTGATCCTGGAGGAAGCAGCGAAGGGAAACTTCTGAGCCCCGAGCGACGACGGAGGTGCGTCGTGCACGTTCGTCAGCGGCTCGGGGTGAGTGAGCGTCACGCATGTCGCGTGCTGGGTCAGTCGCGCGCGACGCAGCGCAGGGTGAAGAAGGTCCGAACCGATGAGGCGGCACTACGCAGCGATGTGGTGCGCCTGGCGGGCCGGTTCGGGCGCTACGGCTATCGTCAGATCACGAACCTGCTGCGCATCGAAGGCTGGCGTGTGAACCACAAGCGGGTGGAGCGGATCTGGCGTTCTGAGGGGCTGAAGGTGCCGAAGCGTCAGCCGAAGCGGGGTCGTCTGTGGCTCAACGACGGATCGTGCATCCGACTCCGGCCGCTATACGCCGGTCACGTGTGGTCGTACGACTTCGTGAGCACGCGCACGCACGACGGTCGACCGTTGAAGCTTCTGACGGTGCTCGACGAGTACACACGGGAGTGCATGGCGATCGAGGTCCGACGCTCGATGAAGGCGCACCACGTGCTCGAGGCGCTCGCCGATCTGTTCGCTACGCATGGAGCACCCAAGCACCTGCGCTCGGACAACGGCCCGGAGTTCACGGCCAAGCTCGTGCGCCGATGGTTGGCCCGGGTTGGTGTGCAGACGCTCTTCATCGAGCCCGGCAGTCCGTGGGAGAACGGCTACAACGAGAGCTTCAACGGCAAGCTGAGGGATGAGTTCTTGAACGGTGAGATCTTCTACACACTGCCCGAGGCGGTCGTCCTCGTCGAGCAGTGGAGACGGCTGTACAATACCGTCAGACCCCACAGCGCCCGGGGCGGACTACCTCCCGCTCCCGAGGCGATCAAGCCATCGCCCTGGTTCCTGGATATGCCTCAACTCCAAGGACCGCCGATGGTTGCAGGTCTAACATAGGAAGTGGTACCGCATCTGGGGGCACGTCAGTTCTTGTGTCTGCTCTTCAGCCTCTGAGACGATGCGGCAGGAGATCCAGACCGTGGGATTCAGCTTCCCACCTCGACTGGTTTTTTCGGATCTCTTAACTAGTTCGGTTCAAAGAATCCGAAGTGCTCTTCCATGTAAAGCTCGATAACCTCGGCTAGGACGACCGCGTACGTTTGGCGGTTTGCCTGTGTGTCACGTATTCCGGTAAACTGGTGCTCTAATTGGATACCGCTGACTACTTCTCCGCCAGTCAGCGAGCCCCATCGACGGGTGTTGTATCCCCCTGTGAAGTAGGCATCCTCATTTGGTGACGGATCTGAGGGACTGGGCACGGAGCGGAAGCCTGCTTCCTGGAGGTACCCTCCGAATGAGGTTTCTCCTCGAAGAAGCCGAGAAAATGAAAGCTCGGACTCAGCTCCAAGAGAGCGGACGCTCGACTTGTCTCTGATGGTTGCATTGTCTAGGAAGGTATCAGAAAGATTTAGATCGCTGCGCCCGAGCAGATAGCCGAGCTCGATTCTGTGTATAGGGTGCCCATGCCCATGTATATCAAAGTACATCCCTGACCCGTAGTCAGCTGCAACGGTTTCTCTAGCTATCCGGATGAAATCCTGGAACTCTGTCCAAGCGTGTTCCGCGTACAGGTCACCTTGGGCCGCTTCTACGATCTCTCGATTAGGGTCGAGTTTTGATCGGTGCAGGTGAGATATGATCACATGCGGTGCATATCCAGTAGCGTCTATGAGCGCGTCTCTGACTCTGAATGTTAGATCGCGCGTATTCCGATCTGCTCCGGTAACGCCGTACGTCCGATCATTGATCTCGTTTGGCTTGAGGTCACCCCCATGAGGTGCTGAGATGACTACCGGAAGTTCTCCTGGGATGTATTCAGCGTAGCCTTCTCGCCCTAAATATGATTGTCCGGGCAAGTAAGATTCGATCTCGACAGGGACGAAGACCTCCAGCCATGCTGAACCGCTTATCCCATCTGCTGATGCTGCAATGATGGTTTTCCCCTGTCCAACCGCGATCGCTTTTCCATCAGGTGTGATTGTGGCTACAGATAAATCTGATGAAGACCAGCCGACAGTATTCGCTGTTTGTGCAATCCCGCGACTATCCCTCGGAATCGCTTTAAATGTCAAGCTGTCATTAAGAGAAAGAACCATAGCGCGGGCGGGTAACACATCGACTTCCGCAATCTCAGAACAACAATCAACTGGCCCAGAAGCTTCACAAGCGACAAGTGCGGCTGGAAGGCCCAATATGAACAACCAGCTTTTGATATCGCAGATGTCGGTCGTTCTGGTCATTGAACTACTCTTACGATTCGTTATGGCTACACATCTCGTCTTGATGCAGACCAAGCGATAAGGGCCTTGGGTGTTCTACTGCTTGTTGTAGCGTATGCCGGCTTCCTGGGCCAACTCAATGGCTATAACCATTGCTGGAACAATACTCACTCCAGGGAGCAGATGAGCCCTCAGCTCGGCGTTGATCGTCAGTCCTCCACAACCCTGACCACGATATCCGGCGACTCTGCCTCAAACAGAGAAACCCGTCTCTCCACACATGGGGGAGACGGGTTCTTTCTTTGACAGCCTAGATCCCCGTCTGTCATTTACTGGCAGGTTACACGCTGACGGAGATCTGATATGAAGCCCCGCCGCCTCATCCATCAGCGCCGCCTCGTGGCGTAACCTGACATCCAGGCTCTGATGCCGATCTGAGTATGCTGGGCTCAGAATACCGGCGTACCATTTCAGATAATTGGCCTCGAGCTTCGATGAGCGGACATTGCTTTCGGTCGACTTCAGTGCCGGCCGGAGCGCACCCTCAGCGCAGTAATCCGCCTTGGACCGCTTCGCAGCCTGCCAGCAGTTCCGGCTCACCCGAAGCACGACGCGCGGCCGGTGGGAATTCCCACCGGCCGCGTTGTCGTAGGACTCTCGCCCGATCCTGGACCACACGGGTAGATTCCCGGCCTTCGATCCCTCCTCCTGGAGCTCAAATGCGCGAGTCCCGTTTTTATCGTGCTCCGTTAGCACTCGGCCTGTCGCTGCTGGGCCTCATCGTGGCCGCACCGCTTTGGGCGCAGTCGATCCCCACGCCTGAAGCGCACTTCGGCTTCCCGATGGGCACCGACAAGGAGCTGGCCCGATGGGATGGGATCCTCGAGTACGTCACGCGCGTAGCCGACGCCTCGGACCGGATCGTCGTCGATACGGCCGGACCTACCACGAACGGCGCGGACTTTATCCGCATCACGATCTCGTCACCCAAGAATCTCGCCCGAATCAGAGAGATCCGGGCGGCCTCGAAGCAAATTGCAGACGGGCGGATCTCACGAGCTGAGGCTCAGGCGCTCGCGGACCGGATTCCAGCTACGGCGTTCATCAACCACAACATCCACTCGACTGAGATCGGATCATCTCAGACGAGCGTCGAGCTCATCTACGCGCTGGCAACAAGGACGGACGACGTCACTCAGGCGATCCTCGACAACGTGGTGACGGAGCTGATCCCGTCGGCAAACCCTGACGGGCAGATCCTTGTAACGGACTGGTACTACCAGAACGTGGAGACCGAGTACGAGCGAGCCCGCATGCCGTGGCTCTACCACCACTACGCAGGGCACGACAACAACCGCGACTTCTTCCAGGCTAACCTCGTCGAGACGAGGTACTGGATGGACGCGATGTACCATGAGACCTACCCCCAGCTCTACCTCGATCAGCATCAGATGGGGACGAGTGGGCCGAGGATCTTCGTACCGCCGTACCCAGATCCAATGAACCCGGAGGTCCATCCGCTACAATGGCAGCAGCTGCAGTTCATCGGCGGTGGGATGGTCGCAGACCTGCAGGCAGCCGGGAAACAGGGCGTTGTGACGGGCTCGATGTACAGGATCTGGGGACAGGAAGGCGCCCTGACGGGCCGCTATCACAATATCGTCGCGCTCCTGACCGAGACCGCGAGTGCCCGGATCGCGAGCCCCGACACGGTTGAGCTGTCCACCCTCGAGCGCGGGGCCTCCCCGGGACGCGGGCTAAGCGAGTACGGGTTCCAGATGGCATTCGTTGATCCGTGGATGGGTGGTGAGTGGACGCTCGGCGACATCGTCGAGTACCAGATGATCTCGGCCATCTCCTTCCTTGAGCAGTCCGCACGCTTCCGCGACCACTACATCATGGGTCGCTGGCAGATGGCGTCGGAGACGATCGAGCGGGCCGAGACCGAAGGGCCCGGCGCGTACGTCTTTCCCATCGACCAGGTCGATCCGGTCGCGACGGCAGAGCTCGCTGATCGCCTGATCCTCCAGGGCGTAGAAGTGCACAGAACAACGGAGAGCTTCTCTGCAGTGCCGCAGACCGACCTCTGGTTCCAGCCAGAGGACGGCACGATGGCTGTCCAGGGGTCTAACGATGACGCTGCAAACGAGGCTGAGAGCGACGCAGGTGAGAACGGTGAGGGACAAGAGTCCAGTGACGAAGATGACGAACACGCGGACGAGGGGGACGAGCAGGCAGATGACAAATCCGACGAGATCGCTCGTACGATTCCCGCCGGTTCATGGGTGGTCTTTGGTGCGCAGCCTGCGCGCGCGGCCGTCCTGGATCTGCTAGAGGTCCAGAACCGTCGCCTCCAGCGCGAATGGCCAGGAGGCCCCTATGTGCGCTCATACGACGGCGCGGCCTACACGATGCCGCTACAGATGGGTGTCGAAGCGGTCCGGGTCTCAGCAGAGGACGTCGGTGGTGTCGAGCGCGCCACCGCGGCGCGGATCGTTGCACCTCCGATCCCCGAGGCACAGAGCTGGTATGCGATCGACGCTCGGGTAACCCGCGCGTGGCAGGCAGCGGCGCGGATGCTCGACGCGGGTCACGACGTGTCAAAAGCGGACATAGACGACGGGCCGATTTTCCTGATCCCCGCCTCCAGCTCGGTGCGCTCCGCCCTCCTGGAGGCCACGCGAGATCTCGGAGTGACCGTCACGACGGACCCAACCGGGGTGAGGAACGCTCGCCCCCAACTCGCCTCGCGGATTGGCGTCTACCAGGGTTGGGCCGCATCCATGGATGAAGGGTGGACGCGCCTGGTACTCGAGGAGTTCGACTACCATTACGAGACCCTCATGAACGAGGACGTGAAGGAGGGCGATCTGCGCGATCGCTTCGACGTGGTCATCATTCCGTCGGAGATCCCCCTGGACCGCCTGATTAACGGCGCGACAGGCGATGACACGCCCCCCGAATACCGAGGCGGTATCGGTGAAGAAGGCGTCGAGAACCTGCAGGCGTTCGTGCGGGAGGGTGGGACACTCGTCACCCTCGACCGCGCCGATGAGCTCGTACTGGAGCGCTTCGACATTCCCGTGCGCAATGCACTGCAGGGGCTGGGCTCGGACGAGCTCTTGCTGCCGTCCTCCCTCCTCCGCATCGAGCTCGACACCGAGCACCCGCTGACGATGGGTAGCCCCGATGAGGTTGCGGGCAAGTGGGCCGGCGGCCGTGCCTACGAGCCGACCGGCTTCGGTGGCGAGTCAGGTGAGATCAGAGCAGTCGGAAACTGGGCCGAGGACCCTGAGCGCGTCCTGATGAGTGGCATGCTGCACGGTGCCGAACACCTCGCCGGAAAAAGCGCGATCCTGGACGTGGAATATGGTCAGGGACGAATCCTGATGTACGGCTTCCGAGTACAGCATCGCGGGCAGACTCACGGAACGTTCAAGCTGCTGTTCAATGCGCTGCTTCGGGACGATCCGCAGGCAGCGATGCAGTGACAGCCCACACGAAGGAGATCTAGATGCTGGAGTGGATTCGAGGGGCCCGGATCAATCTGAAGACCGGGCTGGTCATCATCGCGCTAGCGCTGGCTGCCTGGGCGGTCGTGGTCTACGCGAACCTACAGGACTTCGTCCCGAAAGAGCTCACCCAGCCCCATGAGGCTCCCCGCTAGGCTAGGACCCGATCCACCTCTCGACGATCTCGCGCACCGTGTTCCCGAGGCTGTCGATGTCTGAGGGCTTCAAGTGAAACGACGCAGCGCCGAGTTCGAGCGATTTACTCTCGTGGTCGCTCTGTGCGGACGAAGTCAGTACCACGATCGGGCACCGGACCGCTTCATTCTGCTCCCTGATCCATTCCAGTACGGCGAAGCCGTCCACCTCGGGCATGAGCAGGTCTAGAATGATCAAATCCGGCAACGGATGCGATCGACGATCCTGGAAGGGAGGCGTCCCGGCGAGATACGCGATGCCCTCGCGTCCATCCCCCGCAACCCGGACATCGAGCCCCGGCATCGCGCGGCGAGCAGCCACCCGCACGAGCAGTGCGTGGTCGCGAGCGTCTTCGATGACGAGCAAGGTCGGGTCAGTGATCAGCGACGAAATGGCAGGTTACCATCCACAGAGAGGGGCGGTTCTGAAGAGCCCCGGGGCGGGGCCCTTCGGTGGAAAGATGAAGATTGCCCGGCTCAAAAGCCACACCTGCTCTCATGGATTCGGTGAACCCGATCACCGGAAGGAACATGAACCATAAGCCTGCATAACGATCCGATGTCCACCTTCGCCTTCTCCACGATCCACGGCGGCATCCTCCTGATCGCCCAGAGAATGGTTCGCGCTCTTCTCTTCTTTGTCGCCACGGGCAGCATGACGAACATCGGCGGGGCGTCGTCAAGGCCCGTCTCAGCCGGTGCCTACCACCCCGCCATGGCACCGGTCAGGCTGGTGATGGCCGTGGCCGGCTATACCCTAGACATCTAAGGCGCGCTGGTGCAGACGTGGCTGCTGGGGATCGTCGGAGCGCAGGCTGTCCTGTTACACTGTCCGATATCGCCTCGACCTCTCCTTTGCTTCTCAGGCTTTGTTATGGCTCGATCGCTCCACGCCCCTTCGCCCGCCGTTGGTCTGGCTCTGTCCCTCGCGTTCTTCATCACGCTGCCGAGCCTCACCTCTGCCCAATCTGGCCCGGATGTGGCCCGCGCCTATCGTCAGGCCAACGAGCCCTCGCTGGTGCGTGATTTCGCCGAGCTCCTGAGCTACCCCAACCGCGCATTCACGCCGGAGATCCGCGAGGCTGCGTTGTACATCCGCGACGAGATGCGCGCCGTCGGGGTCGACACGGAACTCGTCGAGATCGAGGGCGCATCTCCACTGGTTCTGGGAACGCTCATGGTTCCAGGTGCAACGCGGACGCTAGGCATCTACGTGCATTACGACGGGCAGCCAACCGACCCGAGCAACTGGACGCACGATCCGTTCGAGCCGACGCTCTACACCCGGGCCATGGAGGCCGGTGGTGAGGTGATCGAGATGCCGGCAGACGGTAGCGAAGTCGATCCCGAGTGGCGCCTCTATGCTCGCTCAGCCGGAGACGACAAGGCGCCGATCGCGGCCATTCTCCCGGTCCTGCGCTCCTTTACAGAGTCAGGTGTCACTCCGACGTCCAACCTGATCTTCATGTTCGACGGCGAGGAGGAAGCGGGGTCCCGTAACCTCGGCCAGTACATGGAGATGGCGTCCGAGGTACTGGACGAGATCGACATCTGGCTCTTCTTCGACGGACCGGCCCACGCGAGTGGTCGGCCGCAGATCACCTACGGGGTGCGCGGTGCGTCGGGCATGGAAGTGACGGTCTACGGAGCGACCCGGAACCTGCACTCCGGTCACTACGGCAACTGGGCCCCGGACACGGGCAATGTGCTCGCTCACCTCCTCGCCTCGATGAAAGACGAGAACGGCAATGTCCTGATCGACGGCTGGTATGACACATTCGACCCGATAGGCGCAGAGGAACGAGCGGCGCTCGAGGCGATGCCGGAATGGGACGAAGAGCTGAAACGCGAGCTTGGCGTGGTGAAGACGGAAGGTGAACCCCAGTCACTCCCCGAGCGTCTGCTCGTGCCCGCGCTCAACGTTCGCGGCATCACGAGTGGCAATACGGGCTCGCTTGCGCGCAACGTGATTCCGAACACGGCAGTGGCCTCCCTTGGCATCCGGATGGTCAAGGGCAACACCGCTCCTCAGCTGCGTCAGTTGATCGTGGAACACATCGAGCGCCAGGGCTTCCACATCGTGGACGAAGATCCCGACATGGAGACCCGCCTCCAGTACCCGCGCATCGCGAAGGTCACGGGGGGAATGAGCGGCTCGATCGCCTCCCGCACCCCGATGACGGAGCCCTTCGCGCAGAGCATCCAGGCCGCAGCGTCCGCCGCCGCCGACCGCGCGTTTGCGCCGGGCTCTCTGGTCATCTCACCTGGCATGGGCGGTACCCTGCCCCTGTTCCTCTTCACCGAGGTGGCCGGAAAGCCGGCGATCGTGGTCCCGGTCGCGAACCACGACAACAACCAGCATGCACCGGACGAGAATCTCCGTATCGCCAACCTCTGGTACGCGATCGACCTGTACGCCCAACTCATGACGATGCCAGCGACGGTCTTCTAAGAGCCCTCACCGTTGAGAAGACAGGCGCGGCCCGGGGTCACCTGATCGATGACCCACGCAATTTATGCGACGGCCAAGGACGCCCCTGCACTGGCCCACGTCCGGAGCCACCCCGATATTCCTGCATGTACCCTTCCGAATACCTAGGAGAGTGGACCAGATGCTCAAAGCAATCTGTGTCATGCTTCTCGCGGGGACGTTCGTGATGGTCGGCCCGGTCGACGCCGGTGCTCAGGACAGCGGTCTGTTGGCCGTGGGTGAGATGGCTCCCGACTTCGCGCTTCCGGGCGCGACTCGTCATGGAGTGCTCGAAGAGCCCGTCCGCCTGAGCGATTACCGCGGCGAAACGGTTGTCCTCGCGTTCTTCTTCCGCGTTCGAACGCGTGGCTGAACAGTCCAGATGAGAGCGTACCGTGATCAGTACGCAAGTCTGTTCAATGAAGGACGAAACGTGGTCGTTATGGGCGTCTCGAACGACTCCTCAGAGGAGGGTGCGTCGTGGCTCAAGGATGAGGACTTTCCGTACCTCTTCCTGAGTGATGCCGAAAACGACGGTGCGACCTACGCTGCGTTCGGTGGCGGTCTGCGCGACAACAACATGGTCGACAGTCGGGCCGTGATCGTGGTGGGGCCGGACGGCCGCATTGCGCACGTGATTCCGGCGTTCAATCAGAATGATCCGACGGCGTATGAAGAGCTCGCCGACGCGGTCGACCGTGTGACGCCTGAGCCCGAAGAGGACTGAGACGAGTCACGACTGGCTCGGGCCAAAGCGGCCCGAATGCCGATTCTTCGTGAGAACGAAGACGGGCCCGGTGGGGAGGTCTCCCCGCCGGGCCCGTTTGTCGTTCCACTGCTGCCACCGTTACCCGAACGTGGCTACCGCGCCACGGGGACCCTCAGGGAGTCAGCTACCGAGCAAAGCCTCTACCGCTCCGAGAATATTCTGATCAGTGCCGACGCCGGTGTAGGCCACCTTCCCGTCCGCATTGAGCATCACGACAATCGCCGTAGTGGTCGCGTTATACGCCCGAACCGCGGCGCCCCGCTTGTCGAAGAGGTACGGATAGCCCGGGTCGTGGTCCTCGAGGTGCCGCTTCACGCGACGTACGCTCTGGGAGACACCCACGGCGACCGCGACGACGCTGACCCGATCTCCGTAACGAGCCTGCAGTTCGTCGAACTGAGGCTGGAGGGCCTCGCACTGCTCACACCAGGTGGCCCAGAACTCGAAGACGGCTGGCTTGCCGGCCTCCACGTAGTCCAGCAGTGAGACGGTGTTGCCGTCCAGGTCTTCGAGCTCGGCCGTGGGCCCCTGCGTGCCGAGCGCGAGGGAGACCCCTCCACTCTGCGCTTCGGCGCTGATGGGGAGCAGGGCGC
Organism: Gemmatimonadales bacterium UBA4456; assembly: GCA_002390225.1. Taxonomy (GTDB): domain Bacteria; phylum Gemmatimonadota; class Gemmatimonadetes; order Longimicrobiales; family Gaopeijiaceae; genus UBA2589. Next base: position 185,110 of record DGOW01000054.1, read on the forward strand.
ATAGGGCCAGCGCGACCGGCGCAAGCCGGCGCGATCGGCGAAGTTTATGCGTGATCATCATCTGTGCCTCAGAGGTTATACCCCGCGGTCATGAAGTAATACTCCGCCATGGCCAGCATGATCACCGCGGCGGCGCGCTTCACCCACACCATCCACTGCCCGGACCTCGGCAGCATCGTCACGGCGCCCGAGAAGAGGCCCACTGCAATCAGGAGCGACGTCATGCCCAGCGAGAATACGAAGAGGTAGACGAAACCCATTAGTCCTGCCTGTGTGGCGGCCACCCAGGTGAGTACCACGGCGAAGGCGGGAGCGCCGCATGGCGCCGCAACGACCCCTGACATCGCACCCATTACGAAGACCGCCCCATAGGAGCCGCCATCCGTCTGCGATGCGCGCTCCAGGAGCTTCCGCGGAACGGGTACAGGAAGGACGTCGAGCATGGCGAGCGCGAACAGGACCAGCAGGTTCCCGACGGCGAATAACGCCCAGGGATTGGCGCTCACGGTGCCAAAGAGCTGGCCGGAGAGGCCTGCGATCGCGCCGAGGGTGGCGTACAGCGTGGCCAGCCCGACCGCATACGTGAGGGTCAGCCCGATGGTACGCGACTTCGGCTGATCTTCCCGAGCGGTGCCTGCGATCACTGCACTCGTGATCGGGATCATGGGATAGACGCAGGGCGTGAGGCTGGTGAGCACACCCGCTCCGAACATCGCACCCAGGGCGAGAAGCGGACTGCTGGTCAGTGCCTCGGACAAGCCGCCGGCCAGCTCGATCTGGAGAAGAGAAAAGAACATGCGTTCTCGGGTCATGGCCATCGCAACCGTGTGGCCGCGGAGCGGAACAAGGTATCGCCTCCGGTTCTCAGCGGTCCAACCCTCTGTGCCCGGAGGTGTTTTCCCGCGGAGTGCCCGGCGGCGCAGAGGCAGGGTGACGACACGGTTCATCGGGGCCAACTTCTCCCGATGAAAAAAGACCAGCACAGACAGGACATGCGCCCAAATGCTCGGATCGGCCTGACCGTCCGGCTTGGTCTCGCAGCGCTCCCCGTCCTCTTGATGTCAGCCTGCGGTGATGCCTCTCCAGCCGCCCTCAGCGTGGGGCCCGTCGCCTATTCGCAGAATCAGCTCCTAGGCCTTGCAGATTCCCGACGCCAGACGCTGGCGGAACTCACCGCGTTCGCACTGGCGGTGTCGGATTCTTCGACCGAGGCCCTGGGTGCACCGCTCGTCGCCGAGTGGGAAGCAGATCGTCTTCTGGAGATCCTCGGTGCCGAGCTGACCCTCGAAGCGAACGGGATCAGAGACGACGTCTTGGAGGCCCAGTACCTCACGAATCCGGAATGGGAGCTCGTGGTGCGGCATATTCTCTTCTTCAGCGAGCGCTGGCGTTCTGCCGAGCATCGCGCCGAGGCGGAGGCGAAGGCTGCACGTGCGATGGAGTCCCTTCGCGGAGGCGCCGACTTTGCCACTACCGCCGCCGATCTCTCAGAGGAGCCCGGTGCGGAGGGCAGGCAGGGCCTTCTCACCCCGGGTCGCGAAGGCTCGTGGGTGCCTGAGTTCTGGACCGCTGCGCTCGCGCTCCAGCCCGGCGAGATCAGCGCAGTGACAGAGACGCAATATGGATACCACATCCTGCGCCTCGAGGACCGTGAGGTGGTGCCGTTTACCGAAGCGCGGAGTGTGATCGCGCGTGCCGTCGCAGAGCAGCTCGATGACCCAGCCACCGTGCTGTCTTCGTGGATGGCGGAACACGGTGGCGCACAGACACGGGCGGGTCGTACGGCCGCGTTGTCCGAAGCGAGCCAGCGTGGATTGACAGTCCCGGGCACCGAGCGAGCCGAGCTCATCCGGACCTGGGACGACATCGCATACCGTTTTTCTGCCACCTTCGGGTTTCGGTACGGGTGGGCGCCGGAGCAAATTGCGGTTGGAGCGTTCGCAGCACTCTCGAATCCGGCACAGAATGTGAACCTGTCACGGACCGAACTGTCGACGTATCGCAGGCTCATCGACGCGCGCTACACCATCGATATGGTGCCGAGACGCTGAAAAGAGAGGGCATCGCGCGTCCCTGAGGGGGATTCGTGGAACCCCCTGATGCCTGCAACCGTAGGGAGTCGAAGAGTATCTCAGTGAACGAGTCGTGGTGTACGTAACGGGGTGAGAACGGTGAACGGAAAGCTGCGCTTCATTATGGGCTTCGGGCTCTTCTTCGCCGGGCTGTGGTTTCTGTGGGACACGCCCGTCGTGTATCCGCTCAAGATCTTTGTGGTCCTGCTCCACGAGTTGAGTCACGCGATCGCGGTCTGGTCGACCGGGGGAACAGTCGATCAGATCACGCTCAATCCATATCAAGGTGGAGCCACCTACTTCACCGGCGGCAACGCGATCCTCGCGATGAGTGCCGGCTACTTGGGCAGTCTACTCTGGGGTGCGCTCATGTTCAGCGCTGCCAATGAGTCACGCATTCGAAAGGATTGGGTGAACGGAGCCATCGGCGCATTGGTGATCGTGCTCACCATCTTCTTCGTGCGCAGTGGCTTCGGAATCGCCTTCGGCATCTTCTTCGGCGCTGCCATGATCACCGCGTCCCGCCGCATCGGCGAGATCTGGAACAAGCGGCTACTCCTGACGCTAGGGCTGACAAGTGCGCTGTACGCGATCCTCGACATCAAGGACGACATCCTGGACCGACCGGAGATTCGGTCCGACGCGTGGATGCTTGCCGAGGCAACCGGGATCGGGAACGCGACCCTGTGGGGCGCACTCTGGATCTTCATCGCGATCTTGGTGAGTACCTGGCTCATGATACGGGCGTTCGACGATGCCTGACCGCTCGGTCGGACGTCAGTCTCTGGGCTGCTTAAAGAGCTGGTAGAAGAACGCGGTCCACTGCGGCGCGAATCGATCCTGGCCTGAGCGCGCCGTTTCCTCGATCGTCAGCCCGTCCTCGATCGACGCACGAACGAATCGTATCGCGTCGCGGGTCACGCCGATCTGATCACGCACCGCATCCAGATCCGTCGCCTCTTCGTGCCCCCCCACAACGACTGTCTCCGGGTGCATGGCGTCCAGGAATGACTCCAGTCGATCCAGGAAGGCGTCTGGCTCGACCGTCCCCGGATACATCATCGGGTTCCCAGGGAGGAAAGCATCTCCCAGATGCGCCACGCGCGACTCGGTGAAGTAGACGGAGAGATCACCGGCGGTATGGGCGACGGTGGGCATGACCCGGATCGCCTCGCCACCGAAGACAATCGAAGTGTCCCCGGCAATCTGGAAGTCGGGCATCGCGGAATTCGCCTTCGGCGGGATCGACAGGCCTTCCATGAAGACATACGGCTCGGCCATCGCAGCCGCGGTCCCTGGGTGAGCGAACAAGTCGGCCAGCACTCCAAGTTCTGCGGCCGCTCCCATATGGTCTTCGTGCGGATGCGTCACGATGACCGTTCGAATCGGACCCCCACCCAGGTCACGTATGGCTCCCTGAAGCGCGGGAAGCGCAGAGCTAAAGCCGGTGTCGACCATCAACACACCGTCAGCTGCAACCTTCACAAGAACGTTGGATCCGGCGCCGACAATCAGGTGTACGTTGCCGCCGAGGAAACGAGTCGTGAGGCTCAGGTCGCGAGCCAGATCCATGACGGCGCGAAACCCCGAAGAGTCGGAGATCGCGGAAAACGCCGGATCGAACGGCGCGAAGGAGATCATGAGCGACTCGATGTCCTCGTCCCACACTCTGCGCAGCCAGCGTACCGCATTATCTCCCTGCCCATCGAGCGCCGCGGCACGGGCCGCGTGATATTGCACGAAGGGTCGATTCAGGTGGCCCGCGGGCATCGCCTCGGCAGCATTCGCCATCTCGCTAGCATAGACCACAGCATCGCCACTCCGCCGTGCCTCTTCTCCAGCCGCGAAGGGCGCACGCCATGCGTCGGCATCCTGCGCATATACAGCGGAGGAGGCTGCAGACAACCTAAAAGCTGCGTATAGAGCCACCAGTACCACATGTCGTGCCCTCATTCGCCGGCTCCCACAAGTCGTTGTGCGGGGGGGTTGCATGCGCGCCCCCAGTTCTCTTACAATGGCTGTGAACGGACTTGATTGTCCGTTCTGGGCCTCACTCGGTGCTCCTGAAAGGTGCTGGATGAGGACCGCGGACCGAGAGTCCGTCGGCGCTCTCGCCCTTCTTGCAACCCGAAATCAGGAGGTGTTCCTTGTCTAGTCCCTGTACCCTGTCCAGCCTGGCACGGGCAAGCGATCGCCGGAGCGGCTTCTAAGCCAAACCGACTTGCTGTGTAGTCGCTGTTCGCGCCGTATCCCGGCTTCGCGCTGGGCTGCGACGGTTGAGACGCCACCGGAGAAGTTCGCCGGTGGCGTCTTTCTTTATATGTGACGCTCAGGCATCGCCTGATTGCACTTACCCGAAGTACCTCGGCGCGTTGCCAGGCTTCCACTTGATATTACAGCCCAGACTCGGCGCCTGATCCTCGGTCGGCTGTTTCCGGGCGAGCACGGCGTCACACGCCGTGCGCAGATCCTCCCCTGTAACGGGTGTCGACAGCGACGGGCGGCTCGCATCGAACTGCCCGCGATAGACGAGGCGCCGATTCTCATCGAAGAGGAAGAAGTCCGGCGTACAGGCGGCCCGGTATGCCTTCACCACCTCCTGCGACTCGTCGAAGAGGTAGGGGAAGACATACCCACGGGCTGAAACCTCCTCGGCCATCTTCGCCGGGCTGTCCGCCGGATACGACGCCACGTCGTTGCCGTTGATGGCGACGATGGCGACCCCCTTCTTCTGGAATTCGCGCGCGAAGTCTGCGAGTTCGTCGGCAATGTGCTTCACGAACGGGCAGTGGTTCGAGAGCACCATGACCAAGAGCGCCCTGGACTCGAAAAACTCGCAGAGCGATCGCGTCTGTCCGGTAGCCGGCTCAGGAAGGGAAAATTCCGGAGCCTCGGTGCCGAGGGCGAGCATTGTAGACGAAGCCTGGACCACGGCGAGACCTCTGGTGAAGCCTGCAAGGGGAGTATGTCAGCCTGTCAGACCCCGAACGGCGCCGACCGTGCCGGGCATAGCTGACCCTTCGCTCGGGCCGACCCGGCCATCCAACGGAAACAACATCCGGAAACGTGAGGAACTCGACAGGCCCATATCGGGGTAAGCGCGGCCATGAGAATTGTCTCCCTTGCTTGCTCCAACACCGAGATCGTGTGCGCCCTCGGCTGCGCCGACCTGCTCGTCGGGGTCGACGATCATTCGGACTTCCCGGTGGACGTCGTATCCATGCTACCCAAGGTCGGACCGGATCTGGAGATCGACATCGCACGCGTCATGGCGCTCGAACCTGATCTCGTTCTGGCGACGCTCACCGTGCCTGGACATGAAAAGGTGGTGGAGCGACTTCAGTCTGCTGGACTTCGGTTCATCGCACCGGAGCCGGTATCACTGAGTGACGTCTACCAGAACGTCCTCGAGATCGCGGAGCTGTTGGCGCCCGCAGCGCCGGGAGTGATACAGCGGGCGCAGGCCCTGATCTCCGAGATGAAAGAAGAACTCACTCCGACTGCCAGAGGTACTCAGCATGCGAATGATGCCGACGACTCCGAGACGGACTCGCGTCCGAGCATTCTCGTCCAGTGGTGGCCCAAGCCGGTGATCACGCCGGGTCGACAGTCCTGGGCCACCGACGTGATCGAGGCCGCGGGCGGGCGGGCAGTACTTGCCGACGAAAATCACAAGAGCCGGCCTATGACCGACCAAGAGGTCACGGACGCGGCTCCCGATGCGGTCGTACTCTCTTGGTGCGGGGTGCATCCCGACAAGTATCGACCCGATGTCGTCCTGCGGAATCCGGCGTGGCAGAGGCTCGGATTCGTGACGCGGGAGAGGGTCTTCTGCATAGGGGAGCCGTTCCTCGGCAGACCAGGCCCACGCCTGGTACAGGGCGTGCGCGCCATGCGCGACGTTGTGGAGGCGCTCCGCAGCTAGCGCTCTGCAGTCGGCGGACCTAGGGTGACCGAGCCCTCGTATCGGATGCGTGTTCGTGCGGCCGAGAGCATTGCAGCCCTACCTGCCGGAGAACCCATGAGTGGATCGATAGATCGTCGAGAGTTCACCCGCCTCTTCGCATTCGGGGGGTCGGCCGCACTGCTCGGTCACCCACGGTTTCGGGGTGTGAAGGCGTCGGCGCTGACCCCCGACCGACTCCGGCCGGGCGACGTGGACTGGTCAACCGTTCGCGAGCAGTTTCTGATCCCCGACGAGGTAACGGTCCTCAACGCGGCGAACCTCTGCCCCGCCCCGCGCCCGGTGCTGGAAACCGTCCAGACACACACGGCACGACTCGACTCAGAGCCGTTCCCGTCGTACCGAAGCGAAATTCTCTCCGCAAAGGAGCGCACCCGGGACCTGCTCGCCTCGCACCTGCGCGTGACACCTGAGGAAATCCTCATCACACGCAACACGAGCGAGGCCAACAACTGGGTGTCCAACGGTCTGTCGCTTGGACCGGGCGACGAGGTTCTCATTTTCTCCGATAACCACCCCAGCAACAACTCGGCGTGGAAACGCAAGGCTCAGCGCTTCGGGTACTCGGTGGTCGAGGTCGCGCACGTCGATCCCCATCCGGGGGCCGAGTATTACCTGGAAGCCTTCGAGCATGCGATCACACCGAACACACGCGTGCTGTCCTTCATGCAGCATACGAACACCTCGGGTGACGTCTTCCCGGCGCGCGAGCTGTGCGCACTGGCTCGCGAGCGGGGCATCGTGAGCCTGGTGGATGGCGCCCAATCGTTCGGGCTGATGGATGTAGACCTCTCCGACTGGCAACCGGACTTCTTCTCGGGCAGTGCGCACAAGTGGCCGTGCGGTCCCAAGGAGACTGGCGTCCTTTTCGTGAACGAGCGCATGCATGAGGAATTCTGGCCCTCGATGTACAGCGCGTACTCGGGTAGCCGCGGCCTGTCTCGCACGCACGAGGGCATGGGCCAGCGTGATACGCCTGCACTGCACACCTTCGGCGTGCAGATCGAGTTTCTGCGGTCGATCGGTCAAAACGAGATCGAGGCACGGAGCCGGGAACTCGCCTCAATGCTCGTCGAGGAGCTGTCCGCGCTTGAGGGAGTGCACATGTGGACGCCTGCCCAGGCCGACCGCCGGGGCGCGGTCGTGACCTTCCAGCCCGGTGAGCTGGAGGGTAGTCAGGTGGTGGCCGCGCTCGAAGAAGACGGAATCGTGGCGGCAGCACGTGGTGGCCGCGACCGCCCAGGTGTCCGTTTCTCTCCGCACTTCTACAACACGGAGGTCGACGTCGAACGCGCGGTCGCTGCGATTCGGCGATATCTCAGAAGGGGCCTCTGATGTCCGACTCGTTCGATCCACAGATCGCACTTCTGAAGAGTGCGTTGCGGTATGCTGAGGAATACCTCACCGCGATCGAGGAGCGACCGGTCTTCCCGAGCGTAGACACTCTTCGCGCCCTGGACCACTTCGACGAACCACTCCCGGATGTATCGTCAGAAGCCTCCGAGACGTTATCGATGCTTCACCGCATCGGTAGCCCGAGTACGGTTGCTCAGGTCGGCGGCCGGTACTTCGGATTCGTGAACGGAGGCGCGCTCCCTGTAGGGGTCGCGGCCCGTGTACTCGCCGACGTCTGGGACCAGAACACAGCCCACTACGTGATGTCGCCCGTCGCCGCCCGACTCGAGGAAGTGTGCGAGGGCTGGCTCACTGACCTGCTTGGTCTCCCTGAGGGGACAGCCGCCGGGTTCGTCACAGGATCGACGCTCGCCAATCTCTCGGGCCTCGCTGCAGGTCGGAACGAGCTGCTTCGTCGCCGCGGCTGGGACGTCGTCCAGGACGGCCTGTACGGAGCACCACCAATTTCCGTCTTCGTGGGACAGGATGCGCACGCCGTGGTACGGAAGTCACTCGCGCTTCTCGGGATGGGTGAGGCCCACATGCACGTCATTCCCGTCGACGACCAGGGACGTCTCGATATGGACCACTTCCCGCAGCTGAACGAGCCGGCACTCGTCGTGGCGCAGGCGGGAAACGTGAACAGCGGAGCGTTCGACCCGTTCGGTGAGATCTGTGCTCGAACGCACGAGGCGGGCGGCTGGGTGCATGTCGACGGCGCGTTCGGGCTCTGGGCTGCCGCGGTGCCGTCCCTGAGACCGCTCGTCCCGGGGATCACCGACGCGGACTCATGGGCCGTCTCTGCGCACAAGACGCTGAATGTACCGTACGACTGCGGGATCGTGTTCTGCCGTGATCGAGGAGCCCTCGAGGCCGCATTCCGGACGTCCGCCGCGTACTTCCAGTGGAGCGACGAGCGGGACCCGATGCGGTACACGCCGTCGATGTCGAAGCGCGCTCGTTCGGTGGAGTTGTGGGCGATCCTCAGGAGTCTCGGACGAGACGGTGTCGTGCGACTGGTCGAACAGCTCTGCACGCACGCGCAGGACTTTGCACATCAGTTGGGCGCGGAGGGATTCCAGATCCACAACGATGTCGTATTCAATCAGGTCCTCGTCTCGTGTGGCACCGACGAGGAGACGGGGCGGACCCTCGCTGCGATCCAGGAGCTCGGAGAGTGCTGGTGCGGCGGATCGACCTGGCACGGGCGCTCGGTAATCCGGGTCAGCGTCTGTTCATGGTCGACGACCCAGGAGGATATTCGGCGGTCCGTCCAGGCCTTCTCCAAGGCTCGACAGCTGGCGCGGACCCACTGAGCGAGCTCGGCGCACCCGCCCCGCCCCGGCCTGCAGTTCGGGGCACGATCGTTGTTACGTCGTGGACATTGAGCCAGTGCATCCAGACAACCTCAGACTGTCAGATGCAATTCACACTGATTATACTTGATACGTTATTTAATATTACGTCATGCAACCTCATGGAGAACTGACATGACGACTCACCTGCGGACCCGAGGCTTTCATCACGCAACGCTGGTAGCAAACGACGCGCCGCGGACACTGGCTTTTTATGGTGAACTGCTGGGCCTCGGTCTGGTGAAGAAGACGGTAAATTTCGATGACCCGAGCGCATATCACCTCTACTTCGGCGACGAGACCGGACGCCCCGGCTCGATCCTCACCTTCTTCGAGTGGCGTAATGCACCTCGTGGCGCCTGGGGCGTAGGCGGCGTACACCACATCGCCCTCGGCGTGGGAACAACCGAAGCGCAGCTCAAATGGAAGCGCCGCCTGACCGATGCAGGCGTGGCCGTGGACGGCCCGCTCGACCGGGGATATTTCCGCAGCATGTATTTTTCGGACCCCGACGGTCAGGTCATCGAGATCGCCACGCGTGGTCCGGGCTACGCCATTGACGAAGCTGCGGACGCGCTCGGTCAGAGCCTGCTCACGCCGCCGAAGGAACGCATGCCTGAAGGCCGCGATACGGTCGCGATCCAGACCGCGACACACCCCGAGCCGGTGTCGGAGGTGACCCCGGACATGAAGCTCGAGGGCATCCATCACGTGAGTGCGATCACCGACGACCTCGCCCTCGCCGGAGAGTTCTACGAGCAGGCGCTGGGTCTCCGACTGGTGAAGCAGACGTATAATCAGGACGACAGTAAGACAAAACATTTCTTCTGGGCCGCCTACGAAGACGGCGTGGTCGAGCCGAATTCCTCGATGACGCTCTTCGGTTGGGAGGGGAGCAAGTACGTGTCACGGGCCGGCGCGGGTCAGACGCATCACATCGCGTTCCGGGCCGCTGACCGTGGGCAGCAGGACGCGTGGCGGGACCATCTCCTCGCCATGGGGCTGAGCGTGAGTCCAATCATGGATCGGACCTACTTCGAGAGCATCTACTTCCGCGCACCCGACGGCCTGCTCGTGGAGATCGCTACGGATGGCCCAGGCTTCCTGGTGGATGAGCCCGCAGAGTCGCTCGGCGAGACGCTCAAGCTTCCAGCCTGGCTCGAACCACGGCGCGACAGTATCGAGCAGACGCTGGTGCCCCTCCGATGAGGGGGCCCATAGCGACCGGACACGCCGGTGGGCTTGACTACGACCTCAGCTTATCGACTGGAGCCACCGACGGTGCGACCGTCGCCGTCCTATTGCACGGGCGGGGTAGCCACAAAGGGGATCTGCAGGGCCTCGCCCGCCTGCTGCCTGACGACTGGCCGCTGGTCACGCCACAGGCACCGTTTGCGGGTGCGGCATGGGGTTATGGCCAGGGGTGGGCCTGGTATCGCTACATGGGGGAGAACCGGGTAGCCGAAGACACACTGACCGAGAGCCTGTCATCCCTCGACGATTTTTTGGCGGCCCTGCCTGAAGTGCTGGGATTCAGACCCGGCTCCATCGTGTTAGGTGGATTCTCCCAGGGTGGGACCACCAGCATGTCGTACGCGCTGACTCGACCGGGAGCGGTGCAGGCAGCCTGGAATTTCTCAGGCTTCGTGCATGCAGGGCTGGAGCTACCGACGGGTGCAGCCGCAGCCACGGCGACGCCGATTTTCTGGGGTCACGGCCGGCAGGACCCAGCGATCCCGTTTTCCATGGCAGTTTCGGGACGGCATGCACTGACCGAGGCCGGGATCGCGTTCACGCCGGACGACTACGACATCGGCCACTGGATCGTGCCGGAAGAGGTTGAGGAG
>DGOW01000031.1 GCA_002390225.1 Gemmatimonadales bacterium UBA4456
GAACTCATCCACGATGACGATCTGCCCATCTTCACCGATGATGTACCGCTCGTCCTTGTGGAAGAGTGTGTACGCCTTCAGGAGCTGATGGAGGACATGCATCTTTTGGCTCTTCCCCGCGTATTCCGCCTCAAGTTCCTCAATCCGGTCGCGCTTTTCGTCGACCGAGAGGGTCTCTGACTCCTCGATCTCGCCCATGGCGGCTGACAGATCCGGGATCGTGAACGCCTCCGAATCATTCGGAGACAATTCGTCGAGACCCCGGTCGGAGAGGTGCGTGTTATGCCCCTTCTCGTCCATTGCGAAGTAGAGCATCTCGTCGACCTCGAAGAGACGCTTCTCACGCATGTAATCACCCTCGACCCGGTTCACGAGCGTTTGCAGGGCCGGATCATCCGCGAAGAGCTTCATCAGCTTCGGATGCCTTGGCATGCCCCGCTTGACCGCGAGCAGCTTCTCGCCAGCCTCGAACTCCTCTCCTGCCTCCAGATGGGCCTCCGCCTCGCTCACGAGCCGCGTGGTGAGACGGTTTTGCTTCTTGTACAGAGCGGCGACAAGCGGGTTGTGCTGCTTGAACGGCGTTGATGTGTCGCGACCGACCGGGCCGGAAATGATCAGCGGCGTTCGGGCTTCATCGATCAGGATCGAGTCGATTTCGTCGATGATGGCATACGCGTACTCCCGCTGCACCTTCTGCGCCAGCTGGTGGACCATGTTGTCGCGCAGGTAATCGAACCCGAATTCGTTATTCGTCCCGTAGGTGATGTCCGCCGCATAAGCCGCCTGACGCTCGGGGGAACCCGGGTCGTAGCGATCGATGACATCGACATTCAGTCCGAGAAAGCCGAACACGTGTCCCATCCACTCGGCATCACGCTGAGCGAGATAGGAGTTGACCGTGACGAGGTGAGCGCCGCGCCCAGTCAGAGCGTTCAGGTACAGTGGCATTGTCGCGACAAGCGTTTTGCCTTCACCCGTCGCCATCTCGGCGACCTTGCCGCGATGCAGGCTGATCGCACCGATCAGCTGGACATCGTAGGGAATCATGTCCCAGGTCAGGGCCTGCCCCGTGACCTGAAGCGTCGTACCGACAAGCCTACGACAGGCATCCTTGACGACAGCGAACGCCTCAGGAAGAAGATCCTCGAGACATTCCTCGAGCTCTTCCAGCAGCTTCTTCTCCAGGTCACCGATCTGAAACGAGAGGGCTTCCCGCTCAGACGGGTCTTCCGAGGATCTCTTCTCCTCCTTGAGGCCCTCGATCTCACTCTCCAGCGCAGCCGTCCGCTTGGAGATGTATGTCCGAAATTCGTCCGTCTTGGCCTGAAGCTCCTCGTCACTCAGTGAGGACAGACCTTCATAGGAAGCATTGATCTCGTCGACGAGGGGCTGAAGCTTCTTAGCCTCACGCTTGTGCTGATCGCCGAGGATGGTCTTGAGGGCCGATTTGAGCATTCGAGCGCGATGAATCCTGTTTACGCGGGTGGAGACTGAAAAAGTAACGCAGGGCGCGGGGAAGTCCCACCGAGAAGCCACCACCCGAGCAGACCCGACCAAACGCTACCCACGGCGTTCCGTCAGTGATGTCCGGAGGTCCGAACCCGGGCACCCAGCGTGAGATTCCAGACGTCTGGCCCCTCAAACCATCGGTTACGCTGACGGCTGAGCAAAGCCGACCAGCCCGTCTCCAAAGCATTCGTGGATACGAGCAGTTCTGAACCGAGCGTGAATGTGACATCATGCTGGCAGTAGAGGCATCCGTCGAAGTCGGTATTCTCCGCCCAGACATAGAAGGCGTCGTTGTCCCGAACTGCGCGCTGTACCCACAGGTTGGCACGGCCTTTCGGTGAAAAGAAGCTCACCCCCAGGTGCTGCTGGATGCCCCCCGGGCCAGCCAGCGCCCCGAGCAACTGTCCTTTGTGGGTATATCCCTCGATGGCCACCGAGTGAGCATAAAACGTCGGATTGTCTCGGAGGCGGGATGTGGCCTCCGCCTGAAGGTGTGTGAGCTCAGCGAGCACGGAGATTCCGCCAGTCGCACCCCAGGCGAAGGCCTTCTCTAGACCGAGCGTGTACCCTTGGCTGTGCTCCGGCTCGAGCAAGAAGTCCTGGATGTCCCCGGATCGGTCATTTCGAGCCCATTCGGCATACAGCTCGAAGCCACTCTCCGGCAGCACCCACCGGAAGAACACAGAACCAAGCTGGTCCGCCTGTGTCGTATCTCGTGGCACCAAGCTGGCGACATACTCGTCAGCGGACACACCGCTCGGCGGCACTCGGCCATAGCTCATGAACGTCCCGCCCAGGTGAAGACCGGGCACCGCATCGGGCGAAACCGTAACGATCCACCCCGTCAGATACCGACCCGGATCGACCTCGTCAGGTTGAAACCAGTCACTACGCGTGAGCCGGCCGAACATCCACTGCCACTCGAACTGGGCAAAGCTCGTGGCCAAAGGCTTGGACGACCCAAGAAAGGCTCGCGGGACACCACCCGCCGCATTGCTCAGGACGATGGCATTCCTCTGCCCCGGGCCCCACCAGGCATCACGAGTGCTCAAGCCCAGAACCAGCGGTCCGGCGTCGACCCGAACTTCAGATTGGCCCAGGTCCGCGGTCCAGAAGGAATCAGGTCCGAATCGCTGCGGCAGATCGATCGGACGCCACGGGTAAGCCCATATAGACTGCCCTGGCGGATCCTGAGATGCAGGAGCGAGGGCGAATGCCCCGTTGGCGTTCCAACGGACGGAGGGTCGGAGACTCACCTGCAGCCTCCCCCACCGGACAAAGCCTCCACCCTCTAGCGCGGCGGTCAGGCCACGACCCTGCCACACGGACCCATCGTTGTCCCCTCTTGGGAATCCGGAGTTGTAGTAGAGTCGGGTTTCGACATCCCACCCGAGTCTGGAGTTCTGTCGCGCAAGAAAACGTTGAACCGTGGGGGACTCAGCCCATGGCCCGGACAGCCCCTCCGCAGATACGTCTAGGGAGCCGACGGGAAGGATCGTCATGGAGCCCTCCACCCCGCCGTCAGCCAGCTGCAAGGTGCGCAGATAGTCTCGCATCGGATTACCAACGTCGAGGTCCTGCGCAGCAAGAGGTGACGCCAGCAGAAACGAGAGACCGACGAGCGTACAGGCTCGGAAGGACGAAGCCACTTCGGTAGCCCTTCTCCGGTTGAGGTAAGACGAAAGACGTGTGTCGGACACGTTGGATAGGCGCCGAATCTCGCCTTGGTATATTCTAATCTGTTCAGCGCCCCGAGTTCATCTGGCTCATGCGCGGCGTACTCTTAAGGGGAACTACGCAACGGATGGAATCACCACCCCGTGCAGCCCTGGTGCACGAATGGCTTGTGCGCTGGGGTGGCTCCGAGAGTGTACTGGCCTCTCTCGCTGCGATCCTGCCGGACGCACCCATCCACACGCTGGTACATCGTCCCGATGCTCGGGTCAGCGCGGCGTTTCAGGGCCGGACAGTGATCCCGACGGCGCTTACGCACCTGCCCGGTGCGAGACGCTTGTATCCGGCAGCGTTGCCCATCATGCCGGACGTATGGCGCAGAACTCGGGCTCCAGCCCAAGAGATCGTGGTTTCGAGTAGTCACGCCTTCTGCAAGGGCGTAGAGACCCGGGACGCTAAGCATGTCTGCTACTGCCACACGCCACCGCGCTACATTTGGGATCTCCGCCGCGAGTACGAGGGCAGATTAACGCATCGCTTCTCCGCCCCCCTTGTACGGCGCCTGCAGGCGCAAGACCGCGAAGCCGCCGCACGGGTAGATCACTTCGTCGCGAACTCGAGCTTCGTAGCAGAACGCATTCTCCGGTTGTACGGTCGTGAAGCTCGCGTCATCCCCCCGCCGGTCGACGTCGAGCGGTTCGTTCCGGCGGAACGCCCGCGCGAACACTTCCTCACCGGAGGGCGGCTGGTTCGCTACAAGCGAGTCGACCGGGCCATCGCCGCCGCGAACGCGGCGTCCCTGCCACTCGTCGTCTTCGGGGATGGACCCGATCGTTCCCGCCTCACTTCGTTGGCGGGGCCAACGGTGCGTTTCGTCGGAGCCTGCGCCCATGAGGAACTGCTCGAGCTGATGCAGACTGCGATCGCCTTCGTCTTTCCCGGCATAGAGGACTTCGGCATCCTCCCCGTCGAGGTCCAGGCGACCGGTACGCCGGTCCTTGCCCTGGGTCGAGGTGGCGCGACCGAAACGGTCGTGGATGACACCACCGGACTTTTGTACGAGGAGGACTCGCTGGACTGCGTGGTTGAAGCCATGCGAACTGCACTGAGTCGACCCTGGAGCCCTGACGCCTGCCGACGAAACGCTGAGCAGTTCGCGCGACCGGCATTCGAGGCGCAGATGACCGACCTCCTCGCCGAGTTGGGGACTCGAACGAAGGGTCAGGTGTCGTCCGACTGACCCCGCAGCACGACGGGCACATGAGCCGAAAGCAGGCGCAGGTCATGCAGCACACTCGTGTTGTCCACGTAGCTCAAATCCAATTGAGCACGCTCCGGATAACCCGGACGACTCCGCCCGAGAGCAGTCCACGGCCCGAAGATACCGGGCCGCACAGACAAGAGCTTACCCCTTGCCTC
>DGOW01000078.1:0-18721 GCA_002390225.1 Gemmatimonadales bacterium UBA4456
ACCCGATCGACCCCCAGCCGAGACGCGTCGGACCAGAGCCCTTGAAATGCTCATTGAACTGGACTGTAAGCCGCTCGCAAACCGCCATGTCGATCGACTCTCGGGAGGGGAGCAACAGCGCATCGCCCTGGCCCGGGCCCTGGTGCTTGAGCCCGACTTGCTGCTGCTCGACGAACCACTCGCCGCGCTGGACGCCACCCGTCGACGAGCAGTTCGTCACTTCCTCGCGGAACGGCTCCAGACCTTCGGTCGTCCCTCGATCATCGTGACGCACGATGTGCGAGACGTGGTGGCTCTGAACGCGAACATCGTGGTGCTCGAGAAGGGTCACGTAGTCCAGCAGGGTTCACTTGCATCCCTGCGGCAGGCACCCGTGAACGACTTCATTGCCGAGTTTATCGGCGCAGGCTGAGGGTCACACGGAAGATCCCGCCCCGCTAGTCGTCCTGGCGTTTTGCCGTGAAGGGCATGCCTGCACCCATCTCGGGAACGTAGGCTTCGCCCGTCATCTCGTCGCCATCAACGTCAGCCTCCATTTCCACGGTGAACCACTGACCTTCCATGCTGACGTGCATGAGGAAGGAGAGGACGCCGTCCTCGTACAAGCCGTCACTGATCTCGACGTCTTCGACGATCTGGAGTTCCGCGGTTCCCGTCACTGCTGTTCCGTCCTGCTCGAAGACGAACTCGGACTGCATGGAGCCCATCTCCGGCGAGGTGATGGTCATGATCCACGTCCCGGCCACGCCGTCCTGAGCAGAAGCGGGGGCTGCGGTCAGAGTGAGCATCGTCAGAAAAAGGCCGAAGCCTCGAAGCGCGCGATACATACGAACCACCTGTTTGAGGGATGCCACATCATGGGATGAGGCACGGTACGATTACGGCACGGTTGTCACAACTCCGCGTGCACCCAGGTACTACGGTCTCGAGTCGCGTCGAGGTCCCACAACACACTCCACTCCCGTTAGTCCAATCGCTGTGCGATCCAGACGGTGCGGTACAAAGCCGTCGCGACGGTGCCGGTAGCCACGATCGCGAGGAGCCAGAAAAGCAGGGTTCCAGGCGCCCAGCCCTGCCATGCCGTGACAGCCGGATCGAAGATCCCGCCGAATCCAACCAGCAGCAGCCGCTCCGCACGCTGCATGACCCCGACCTTGGCCACGACGCCGAGACTCTCGCCACGAGCACGAGCGTAGCTCACGAGCAGCGAGCCACCGAGCGCAGTCACGACCACGGCAAGCTGCGAGGCCGACTCCATGTACATCACCGCGAGTCCAACGAAAGCGCCAACCTCTGCAAACCGATCGAGCGTCGAATCCAGAAAGGCACCGGTCTCATTTGCGAGTCCGCGAGCGCGAGCGATGCGTCCGTCGAGTACGTCCGCTGCGCCTCCGAGAAGGACAAACCAGCCGCCCAGGTTCACTCGTCCGGTCGCGAAGCAGATTCCTGCGGTGCAGCCGCAGAGTACGCCGGTGATGTTGTATGCGGTCGGGGACAGCCCGAGCGCCAGGGAGACGCGCTCGATCGGCCAGATGAACCAGTAGAACCAGCTACGTACGAAGCCTCCCAATATGAACCCGCCGCGATCCGCGATCTCATGGGCGTCAGTCCGCGTTCGAGCTACGACCGCATAAATCGGCATCGTGCCGAGTGCGATGGCCAGGATTCCGAAGAGAACGGCCATGTCAGTTCTCATCCACGCCTCTCTTTCCTTATACACATGCGGATCATGGATTCAGCTCGCGCCGGGGACGCGTCAAGAGAACGTGGATGACTCGAGGCCAGAGAAAGATCAGTGGGAGCTTTTCTTCCAGGACTGTGAGTTTGATGCTCCGACCCGTATGCCGCTCGACCTTACGAACGATGTACGGAAGCCAGTTTGCAAACGTCAGCGTGTGCTTGGACCACCGCATGGTGGCGCGCACTTTGGATCGAAGAAAGTGACGCTTCCAGTGTCGGCGAACCGCGGCAGACACTGGTGAAGTCAGCTCGTAGCGTGCGTCATCCGTGACACGCAGGATACCCGCTTCTGATGCCGCCTGAAGCCCCGGGGCAAGCGCAACGGCGAAATGCTGCGACTGAGCCTCGAAGATTTTGCCAGCCCGACCACGGGACTCGGGTCGCAGCTCCCCCTGGTAGCAGACTTCCAATAAACGCTGCCCGAGCGCCGACGCATCGAACGCCTCCTGGAGGTAGGGAGCCATCCAGCCCAGCACCCGGCTATGAGCTCCTTCGATCGCAAGACCCACCCAGGACTCCTGCGCATCGGTCGCGGCCCAGATCACTCCGACCCGCTGAACCATGCGTCCGAGCAAAAAGTGATCCGGGAGTTCGGGTCCGAGCGCACGTTCGAAGTCTTCCGTAGAGATGATGAGGCACTTCGCGATCCCATGGGCGCCGTCATCCGGCACATACGCGATGACGTTCGGCGCCAGGACTCTCGAGAGAGCCCGCATGAGCCAGACGGGCCGGCCAAGTTCACCGACCTGCGCCAGTCCTTCATAGAAGGATCGGTAGTCGTCTAGGATGACGACAAAGTCGAGTGCGCTGTGCCGATCCGGATTCGTCTTCAGGAGACGGGATCCGTACATGAGGACTACTCGCACGGAGCCGTTCGACTGCGCTACCAGACGCTCCGCAAGAGCCCTGGCCTCGGGCCATTGCACCCCAGGCGAGTCACTCACGGGCCGGACTCCGCTTTCGAGCGCATGGCCGCGAGCCGCTCGATCATGACCTCCCGGACCTGATCCATGAAGGCGGTGGCGTCTCCCCTGGGGTCTGTCCAGTCCAGAGTCGCGGCATGTTCTATTCGACCGTCGACGCGCGAGAGGTCAGAGAAGAAATCTTTCACGTGCGTGTTCTTCCAGTAGCCATCCACAACGAAGACATACACAGTCCACGGCCGTGCCTTGAGGACTCTCGAGAGCCCCCGCTTCCGGAACGTCCCGATCCGGCCGTCTTTGGTCCGCGTACCCTCCGGAAAGATCGCCATCGGTACGTCGGAATCACGAGCCTCATGGGCCATGACGCGAGCCATTTTCAGCACAT
Organism: Gemmatimonadales bacterium UBA4456; assembly: GCA_002390225.1. Taxonomy (GTDB): domain Bacteria; phylum Gemmatimonadota; class Gemmatimonadetes; order Longimicrobiales; family Gaopeijiaceae; genus UBA2589. Next base: position 3,049 of record DGOW01000078.1, read on the forward strand.
CACGCGAGTTTGCCCTAGGGTTCACGGTCGGGTATTGATAGAGCCTGACCATATGCGAGATTAGCGGAATAAAGCGGCGGTAGCGGGCCCTCGTCACGATGCGGGGGTAACCACCCTCCACCGTCTTCACAGCCAGCGGAATATCCAGCACCGACTGGTGGTTCATGAGGATCAGGGTACCGGGTGCGCACGGGACGATGCGGGGCGGAAATTGAATGGACGCGCTCCCGATCTTCCGCAGTGGAAGGGTCACAACCACGGCCATCGCGTTGATCCAGCGGCCGAGGACCGGAATCCGGGACGATGGAAAGAGCTTCACCCAGGGCGAAACAATGATCCGCTGCAGGACATCGCACACAGCGAACGAGAGGCAAACGGACAAAAGCGCAAGGAGTCCGCGGAGCTTGGTCACGTGCCTCTGGGCGATGAATAGAAAGAGAAACCGACGCGCGGGCTGCGAAGCCTAGCCTCACCCGCACAACCTACAAGAAGAAGATCTCAGACATGAGCGATTCGGAAAACACGTACTACGGTTATGACATGTGCGTCGGTGGCTATTTCGAGATGCCGACGGCCGATGCGAGAAAGCTCCTGCCGAGCCACCTGGAGCCTGTCGAGGTGCAGCACGAGCGGAGCATCCTCGCGATCACGGCATTCCACTTCGACGAGAGCATGGTTGGAGAGTACGATGAAGTCGTGCTTGCGGTTGTGGTTCCACCGGTTGTCGAGCCGGGCAAGCCACTCCCCAAGGCTGCCTTCTTTCCGTTCATGGTGGGGACCTCGACGCCCGAGTCTCGCGAACACGCGATCGAGCGGTGGCGCCTGCCTCATTACATGAAGGACGTCGACATCAGCTTCGTAGAAGACGGCAACCAGTTGACGGTGACGGTGCGCGACGAGGGGGCCAGCGTACTCGATATGGTGGTGACTTCACACCAGCGCAGCAGTGCCGCAAACCACTATATGTGCTTTACGGTGGATCCGGAGGACCGCTTCAAGGTCAATATCCTCATGGAAGCGATCCACACAGAGCACGAGGAAGAGACCGGAAGCCTGACGCTGCACGATCATGCGATGACTGCGGGGCTCACGATCGATGACGTGAACACGTACCCGTTCCGGGAAGAATGGTATGGCAAAGGCCTCCAGACGTTCGACAAGATGGTGACCTTCTGACAGCTCGGCGGCACTTCGTCATCTTCAACCCCACGTCCGGTCGAGGCCGGGGGGGTAAACGGATGAATAGGTACCGGGCGCTCCTGGATGCTGCGCTCGAGGACGTGACCTATGGAGCTACCACCCGGCCAGGGGAAGAGCGGGACCTCGCCGAACGAGCGGTGCACGAAGGCTACGACGTCGTAATCGCAGTCGGTGGTGACGGGACCTGGAGTAACGTTGCAGACCGGCTTGTCGCGAGTGGTAGGGACGATGTCGTACTGGGGATCCTTCCCAGTGGAACGGGCAATGATTTCGGGCGCAATTTCGGTTTCGACCCACGAAATCCTGCCGATGCGGTGCGCGTACTGGCCGAGGGTCACACACGTGAGATCGATGTGGGCCGCGTCGATACGCTCAGCGCGTCCGAACATCACCCCGACCGATGGGAGCGCAGGCACTTCCTGAACCTGATCGGTTTCGGATTCGACATTGCGGTGATCGACGCTGCAAAGGGCGCCCGCTTTCTGCGCGGTGAGCTGCTCTACAAGGTCACGGCCCTGCAGCAGCTCTTCCGTTTCCCTGGCCTTCACGTGCGAATCGAGCCGGAATCAAGTGACGCCCGTGGATTGCACCATCTCATGCTGACGGTGTCGAACGGTCGCTACTTCGGAGGGGGATTTCCGATCGCCCCGAGTGCGACAGTGGATGACGGCCGACTACACGCATGCATGATAGGCGACGCTCCGGGTCTCACGCGGATGAAGCTGTTCAACCTTGCGGAACGTGGCCGGCACGTGACGTCGGATCGGGTGGAGATCGTCGAAGACACCGCGTTTCGGCTCACCTTCCGCGAGCCGCCGCGCTTTGAGATGGACGGGGACGTGCGCAGGGCCGTGACAGACGTTGTGGAGGTACGCTCCCTACCGCGGGCACTTCGGGTCTTGGCGCCCGCCGGCTAACGCGCCACCACGCCTCGTTCGGGCGCCTACCGGCTACCCCGCTCTTTGATACAAATCCTTGGCAGAACCACGGGTTGGCATGTACTTTGCGGTACAAAGTTGTGCTTCCCGATTGGTTCGCATTTAAGACGACGATGAGTTCACCGGCCCCAAAGCTTCACAGCCAGAACGCGACCCCCATCGCACTCCAAGAGCGCGCGATGGACAACCTCCGTTACATCCGTGACACCATGGAGCGGTCCGGGTCGTTCACGCACGTATCGGGCATCGGCGTCGTCGCCATGGGCCTGGTTACGCTCGTCGCGTCAGTCTTCGCGATGACCGCGTCCTCCGAGCTCATCTGGCTCACGGTGTGGTTCGAAACAGCAGCCGTGTCGCTGAGCATCACGGTCTACAGCATGGCGCGGAAGTCGAAGTCCGAGGGCCAGAGTCTCCTGAGCGGACCTGGTCGGCGCTTCACATGGAATGTAATTCCACCGATGGCTGCAGGCGCAGTGCTGACCTTTGCGCTGCTTCAGCTTGGGGCGTTAGAGCTGTTGCCCGGTACCTGGCTCCTCCTGTACGGGGCAAGCGTAGTGACCGGTGGGTCGTATTCTGTGCGCTCCGTACCGCTCATGGGTGCCGCGTTCATGTGTGTAGGTGCGCTGGCGTTGGTGACACCCCCCAGCTGGGGTGATATCTGGATGGCCGCCGGATTTGGTGGACTCCACATTGTCTTTGGTGTCGTTATCTGGAGGAAGCATGGTGGCTAAGCACACGGCCCGTCGGGCCGACGTCGAGCACCCGAGAAGGCGTCTCGATGCTATCGAAGGCGGGTCGGAAGCACTTGAGCTAGATCGTCTTATACATGAGCGTGTGCGCCTTGGCATCGTAAGCTCCCTGGCCGTGAACGGATCTCTGAGCTTCACCGACCTGAGAGACCTGCTCGGTATCACGGACGGCAACCTTAAGTCACACGCAAGCAAGCTTGAAGACGCGGGCTACATCGTCTGCTCCAAGTCGTATGAACGTCGGAATCAGAAGACCAAATACAACCTGACATCGACCGGACATAAGGAGCTCCTGTCTTATCTCAGCCACATGGAAGCCATCATACAGGCCACCCGCCATTCCTCGGAGTGATGACCAGATGACCGACTTGCATGTCGCAATCATCATGGACGGGAACGGCCGTTGGGCAACCGCCAAAGGGCAGCCCCGTAACTGGGGTCATCGCCAGGGGATTGAATCCGTGCGCAGCGTAGTGCGCGCCGGACCCGGACTCGGCATACGAACACTGACGCTGTACGCGTTCTCTTCAGATAACTGGAAGAGACCGCCGGCTGAGGTGTCCGTGTTGATGAAGCTCCTGCGCACATATCTGAAAACAGAGATCGACGAGCTCCGCAAGAATGGTGTGCGGCTCAAGGTGGTGGGCAGGCGGGATCGCCTGAGCCCCACCCTTGTGAAGGCGATCGAGCACGCCGAGAGGCAGACCGCTCAAGGAGACCGCCTGGAGCTGCGGTTGGCGGTGGACTACTCGAGTCGTGACCTCCTACTTCAAGCGGTGCGCGCCGCCGCCGCGGCAAGCGACATCGACCGAAGAGATTTGTCGGCCTTGCTCGGGGAGGCCATGAACGGTGACGGTCGTGCACCGGACGTTGACCTGCTCATTCGGACCGGCGGTGAACGCCGGCTAAGCGACTTTCTGCTATGGGAGTGCGCATACGCCGAACTGCACTTCACGCCTACCATGTGGCCAGACTTTCGGGGTCACGACCTCCAGGCCGCCTTGCATGACTTCAGCGTCCGAGACCGACGCTTCGGAGAGGTTGCCGCGGCATCCTGAACAGCTTGGCCACGCGGCCGCCACTCAGTTGCCGCCGCAATGCTTACGGCGAACTCGGGCGCGGACGTGCCCGCAGCGACGAGGGTCAATCCTGCGACGTGAGGTGAGGTGTCCACGTGATGAACCAGGGCTCGCTGAGCCAAGGGATCAGTGGGTGGAGGAGGTCATACATTCGGGGGTTTGATCGCAAAGAAAGAAGTCGATCGGCAGGCAGGGCGGTTCTTACCTCATCAAGCAGTCAAGCTGAAGCAGCTCTGGCGCTACCGCTGTGTGCGCATGAGCGGGAGGTTACTGGCCCACCGCCTCGTCAACGTCCCCACCTGCACGAAGACCTGGAGCCTCTTCTCCCGAGCTCAGCGCAGGCCCGGACCTGCGTGCGATCAGCAGGCTCGCCGTCCCCGCTCCCGCACCCAGAATGGGTAAGATGGTCAACGCCTCGACCACACCGGTGAACACCTCGCCTGCGAGCGACGTGACCCCGATCAACGTTCCGGCAAGCAGAAAGCCAGCCAAGGCGCCGATGCTCGCAACTCGAGGTACGGAAAGTTTCTCGAAAGACACGTGCCGGCCCGCGACTGCCAGTACCATGGAAAACGCGACGCCAATCCCAAAACCCCACACGGTACCTGCAATGATCGGGAAGAACGGTTCGCCTTCATCGAGGCCCCCGAAGACTGCGAGCACGGCAGTGAGCGCGGCAAAGAACCCGCCCGCAATGCCACCGAATGTCAGCCCCATCCCTAGTATGCCCCGCAGGACACTCTTCCAACGAGACAAAAACCCTCCGCTCTCACATTTCTTTGCCCTGCAAAGTATGATGCCGTTTATGCCCTCGCCATCGACCCGGACGGGATCTCGCTCGCAGGCCTAATGCCGGCCGGCAGAATTACCTGCCCCTGCCAACACCCCTCACCCCTAGCCTGATGACGAACCAGGAATCCTTCCGAATGAGAGCGTCTAGTCTGGGCACAGGGGGATGGCAGTGATCTCGAGGTGTACAAGTGGCGGTTCGCACAGGTAGCCGTGAGCCGAGGTGCGCAGCACGTACGGTGAAGTCACACCTCTCAAATATCGATACCAAGCAGGACATTGGGGGACCAGGTGCGCGGATACGGTTGAGCAATCTCGTGAAGGACGCGGGGTTGGTGGATTCAGCCCCGCTTGATGGGACCCGGAGGGACGCGATCTTTCCACATGGTCATGGAAAAACCGCGGCAGAACACACGGCATAGGTCCCCCGAAGAGCATCCCGTTTCTCTCACTCCGCTCGTGGTCCGCACATCTGAGCTCGACTCATTCGGTCATGTAAACCACGCGGTCTACCTCACCTACTTCGAACACGCTCGGTTCCAGGCACTCTCGGAGGCTGGATTCGACTGGAGCGTTCTCGATGATCGGGGCTGGGCAATCTTCGTGGTTCGTGTCGAGGTGGACTACCTGGCAGAAGCAGGGCGAGAAGATGAGCTCCTGATCCGCACCCAAGCTGAATCCTTTCGCCGTACCAGTATGCTTTTAGCTCAAGACATCGTTCGTGACGACGGTTCCGGCACGGTCATCGCTCAGGCGAAGGTCACCGCAGTGTGGATTGGCCCCAACCGACGGCCGATGCGCGTGCCAGAAGAAGTGCGAAAGGGCCTGACTCAAGCGCGTGGTTAACTTCTGCTGAATACGGGCTGAGCCCGTCTGCGACATACCGACCCTTCCGTGCCGATGACTGCTAAAGACGAACTCCGTGCCGATGACTGCTAAAGACGAACTCAGAACACTACTGATCCAACGCTCTGTACGACTCGGAGACTTCACACTGGCCAGCGGGGCGAAGTCAGATTTTTACATCGACGCTCGTCTCACGACGATGTCGGCAGAAGGACAACAGCTGGTCGGTCGGGTGGGGTACGACGCCATTCGGGAGCATCATCTCGATCCTACGCACGTCGGAGGCCTCACCATGGGGGCGGATCCGATCGCATACGCGATTGCCCATGTGAGCGCGATCGAAGGACGCACCATCGACGCCTTCTCTGTGCGCAAGCAAGCGAAGGACCACGGGACGGGACAACGGATCGAAGGAGGCCTCCCCGTCCACGGACGCGCGCTCATGGTTGAAGACACCATGACAACCGGACGAAGCACGCTGCAGGCTGTGGAAGCCGTGCGTGCACTCGGCGCTGACATTGTGGGAGTGCTTACGCTCGTGGACCGCTCGGATAATGCGAGAGAGCTATATGCGGCTCACGGCCTTCCGCTCATCTCCCTCTACGGCGGTGCCGAACTGGTGGCTGCTGCCCGTCAGGGCTGAGCTTCAGCCCACGCCTGAACGCCCATCCAGAGGCTCAAGCCAACGCAGCTATCTAGTCGATCAGACGAAGCGGCATCACGAGGCACAGATAGTCCGCCGCATTGTCACCCGCTGGCTCGATCGTCGCAGCACGCTCCGGCGCCTTGAAGTTAAACTTCACCTCGTCGGACGGAATGTGACGTAAGACCTCGAGGAGATAGTTGGCATTGAAGCCAATCTCGATCTCCTCACCTTCATAGCCCACGTCCATCTCATCATGGCCCTCACCCAGATCGGGCGTGAGCACATTGAGGTGCACGCGGCCTGACTCGAATCGCAAGCGGATCCGGTGCGTCTGGTCCGATGCCACGACAGCCATTCGGCGGACAGCGGACGCGAAGGCCTTCTTCTCGATGATCGCGAACTTGTCATTGTCTTTCGGGATGACCTGTTCGTAGTTCGGGTACGTACCCTCGATCAGACGTGTGTAGATCTCGGTGGTGTCTGCGCGAAAGCCGAGATGATTTCCGCTTCGGGCGACCTCGAGCGCATCATCGTCCTTGAAGAGCCGCTGCACCTGGGTAAGAGCTGCCGGCGGTACGATGAAGTCGGCTGACGGCGTGCCTGTCGGTTCTACTTTCACACCCATGCGAGCAAGCCTATGGCCGTTGGTGGCCACCATCTTCATGCCGCCATCACGAAGCTCCCAGAGGACTCCGTTCAGGATCGGGCGGCTTTCCTCAGTCGACACCGCGAACGAGGTGTGGTGAATCAGTCCGTTGAGGTCTTTCCCCGTTACTGATACACCTTCCGAGAAGTCGACCTCAGCCAGTGTCGGGAACTCATCGGCTGGAAGGCCGTTGAGCTTGAACCGGCTGGCGCCACACGAGAGTTCGATCTGTTCACCGCGAGTGGTGATGTCCACGGGTTGATCGGGAAGCTCACGAGTGATCTCCTGAAGCTTCTTTCCAGGCGCCGTAAGGCTGCCCGATTCCTTCACGTCCGCGAGCACCTTCACGCGGACAGCGACATCCAGGTCGGTTCCGCTCATCCATACGCCATCATCCGAGGCCTCGAACAGGATGTTGGAAAGCACCGGAAGCGTCGTCTTCGAAGGGATGCTGGCAGAGACAGCAGCAAGCCCGTTGTGAAGGTTCTGCCGGGTGATGGTGAAGTTCATCTGGACAGTGCTCCTGACAGCCTGTGTCGGGGTGGATGAAGGGATCAGAGAGGGTTTTCACACGCCCTGGATACTATCTCTTTTTACTTGTAAGAAACATAGTAGTAGTAGGGGGTGTGGATCTGTGGAACGATGTGATGCCGAAGCGTCCCATCCCCAGGCGGTGTAGGGGTTTCCCGCACGTTGTGTGATGTGTCGCGCAGTGTGGAGGAACGTGCGTTGTTCGGGAAGAAACGGGAGCGTTGTTACAGAGGACGTGGGAAACGCGTTGATTCTCCACAACTTTCCACATCAATGGAGGAAAGCGCTCTCAGCGTCTCCCCTGAGCTCTGACATGACGTCCTCCACGCGGTCTCGGAATTCGGCGTCGTCACCCATACGGGTTGCGACCTTCCGGATCGAGTAGAGGACTGTCGAATGATCCCGGCCCCCGTAGAGTTGACCGATCTGCTGGAGTGGCGTTCCGAGCAGTTCGCGGACCAGATACATCGCCACGTGGCGAGCCTCTGTGATGTTTCTCGAACGCGACTTGGAGGCGAGCGTCTCTGGCCGGACGCGCCAGCGGTTTGCGACTAGGCGAGTGATGCGATCCGGCGATGCAATCGGAGCGCGGTCACGTTGTTCGAGCTTACGAAGTGCGAGCACCCGCCTCGAGAAAGAGAGGGTGATCTCCTCGTGCCACACAGAGGACACGGCTAGGAGCTTCAGCACGGCGCCCTCGAGTTCGCGAACGGACGAAGAACAGGCATGAGCGATGTAGTCGATGACTTCGTCGTCCAGGGCCAGCCCCTCGTCTTCGGCCTTGGTTCGGAGGATGGCCATCCGGGTCTCGTAGTCAGGGGGGCGCAAGTCCACGACTAGGCCCCATTCGAAACGAGAGACGAGTCGCTGCTCCAGCCCTTCCATGTCGCGCGGAGGTCGATCGGAGGTGACGACGATCTGACGCTGGGCGTCGTACAGAGTGTTGAACGTGTGGAAGAACTCCTCCTGAGTGCTCTCCTTGCCCTTCAGGAAGTGGATGTCGTCGACAAGCAGCAGGTCGATCTCGCGATAACGTGCACGGAAACGGTCGGTCGCACCCCTGCGGATCGCCTGTATGAGCTCGTTCGTGAACTGTTCCGATGAGACGTAGGCAACGCGGCGACGCGGATCGACCTGAAGCGCCGCGTGACCGATCGCGTGCATGAGGTGGGTCTTGCCCAGGCCGACCCCGCCGTACAGGAATAGCGGGTTGTAGAGCTGACCCGGACTGTCCGCGACGGCGCGTCCTGCGGCGTCGGCCAGCTGGTTGTTCCCGCCGACGACAAACCGATCAAAGGTGTACCGGCTGAAGAGGCCTGGATCCAGAAGGGGTGTGGGACGTCCCGAATCGGGCAACGACTGAGTTGGCGAAACCGTCGAGCCGGATTGCTCAAGATTCGACCGACCCTGGTGTAATGCGTGCGCAGGTTCGACAAAGGCGTCGGTCGGTCCATCCACTCGGACCGACGGGACCGGGTCGTCGCTGACTGAGGGCGCGGCACGCACCGTGAGAGCCACCTTGCGACCGAGGGCGGTCTGAGCAGCCTCGGCGATGAACTGGCCGTACTTGTCCTCGAGCCACTCCGCATGAAACGGACTCTGGGCCTCGAGGATGAGCTCGTCTGCGGAAACGGCGACGCACCGGGCGCCAGCGACCCATGTCTGGAACGCATGCTCGGGGACGCGTTCGCGGACCGCGTCGCGAATGGAAGCCCAGACATCCTGTACGCTCAACTCCATGCTTTCGTCCCGATACCCATTCAGTGGCGGCGGTTCGGAGAACCGGCTGACGTGAAGCGGGTGGAGCAATAGGGCATCGCAGCGGGCTTTCTTAAGTCGTGGAGAGGGTGGCGGGAGCGCCTTGATTTTCCCGAGGGGCGTCGAACCTACAGAGGCTTTCTGCAAATGTCAAAACGCCCGAAAAGGCCCCGAATCAAAGGGGTTTCGTGGGATTTCCACAGCGACAGCGTTGACCGTTTTAGGCGCTGCGAGCTATCTTCCCAAGCTCATCTCTAAACGCAGTACAACCAATGAATCGGGCTGGCAGCAATGAAGCCGACATACAAGCCGCGCAACCGCAAGCGGGTAAACAAGCACGGGTTCCGGGCTCGCATGAAGACGGTAGGTGGGCGCAGGACGCTGAACCGCCGTCGGAATCGCGGACGGGCTCAGCTCGTCGTCAAGACCGGCAGCAAGTAGGCCGCACGGCCTCGGACCGAGTCGAGGCGCTCCCGCGAGGTGCGCGAATTCGACTGGGGTCCGAGATTCGTGAGTTACTCGATCGGGGGAAGCGGAAGAGGACCAGGCACCTAGATGTCTTCTTCGCCGCTTCTCCCGTTTCGCGTTCTCGCCTGGGGCTCATCGTTCCCAAGCATAGGCACTCGATCGTGCAACGGAATCTCGTGAAGCGTCGTCTCCGGGAGATCGGGCGACGGCGTGCCATGCGGGCATTGGATGAAGGGGGCCGGCCTGCGGACCTGGTGCTCCGGGCAAGGCGTACGGCGTATGATGCAGACTATGCGGTGCTGGAGGCCGAGGTGATGTCAGCTGTGGAGGCGTGGTGCTCCGGCAACTTTTGATCGGGGTCGTCCGATTGTACCAGACGGCGGTTTCCCCGTGGACGTCGGCATCTTGCCGGTTCACGCCGACGTGTTCGTCATACGCCATCGAAGCGCTTCAACTGCACGGGGTACGTCACGGAGGCTGGCTCGCGATTCGGCGAATCGGCCGCTGTCATCCATGGGGCGGGCACGGTTTCGACCCGGTGCCCGGCCCACATACTCATGAACATCGGACGCTCGAGGATCGTACCGAGAGAGTCCGGCTCAATCATTTGACGTGCCGATGAAGACCGAAGCTCGCTTTCTGCTCGCCATTTCGCTGATGCTCGCGGTCCTCGTGGGGACGAATCAGCTCTTCCCTCCTCCCGCTGTGGAAGACGCCGGGGTAGTGGCGGACTCTGCAGGCCCCGTTACCACAGCCCCTTTGGGCCTCCCGGATGACGTTGCTGGGTCTACGCCTGCCACTGGTGCGCAGCCGACCGCTGCGGTGGATCAGGGGTTCGCTCAGGACGGGGAGCAGACGCCTCAGGTGGCGGCACTGGTAGACGTTGTGGTTGAAGGGCCGCGCTACCGGTACCGGTTCACGACTCTGGGCGCCCGGCTGACGTCGGGGGAGCTGCTTGAGTTCGGGGCAATCAACCGGGGCGGACCCGTTCAGGTGGTGCCCGATGGGGCCACACCGTACTTGGGTAGCAAGGTGGTTGTGGGCCAGGACACCGTAGACCTGTCCGGTGTGGCGTTCACCGTCGAGCCCGAAGAGGGGCTTCGTTTGAACTCTGGCGATGGGCCACAGACGCTCACCTTTGCATACGACCACCCAACGAGCGATTTCACGTTCAGGGTGGAGTATGCATTCGACCCGGATGCTTACACGGTTGGCGTTAGTGGGTCACTAGGCGGGGTCGATCGTGCGTTGCTGGTGACGGATCTCGGCGAGGGACTGGCGTACGCGGAGGCTGACTCGGCTCTTGAACAGAGGTCGATGGCCTACGTCTACAATCACCTGCAGGACGGGATCCGTTCGACCTTACTCGAGAAGGCTGACGCAGAGGTCGTAGAGGGGCCGCTGATCTGGGCAGCGTTGCGCAGCAAGTTCTTCGTCACAGCGGTGCTGTCGGGTTCTGCTGATGAAGTGGTGGATGACACGGAGTATCTCGGGGGTCTGCTTGTACGACCGGGGGAGCTGCCGGAGCGGGTCCGGATCGGAGCTGCCCGAACCGTGTCGGAGGGGGAGACGTACTCCTACCGACTGTTCGTGGGCCCACAGCAGTACGCGCTACTCTCGTCGCTGGGCGACGACATGCAGGAGGTGAACCCGTATGGGTGGCGCTTCTTCCGGCCGATCATTCGGCCGTTCGTGTCGATCATCATGACTGTACTGACGTTCCTGCACACGCAGTTCAGCATGGGCTACGGGTGGGTCCTGATCGTCTTCGGGGTCATGATGCGCGTTGTGCTCTTCCCGCTGAACCACAAGGCAATGAAGGCGCAGCTCAGGAACATGGCTGTGCAGCCACTGGTGAAGCAGATCCAGGACAAGTACAAGGACAAGCCGGAGAAACTGCAGAAAGAGATGATGAAGCTGTACAAGGATCACGGCTTCAATCCTCTGGCAGGCTGTCTCCCGATGTTGCTTCCCTGGCCAGTGCTGATCGCGCTGTTCTTCGTGTTCCAAAATACGATCGAGCTGCGTGGCGTGCCGTTCCTATGGCTCCCCGACCTCTCCGCAAAGGATCCGTTCTACATCCTTCCGGTAGTGCTGGCGATCTCCATGTTCCTCATGCAGTGGATCAGCTTGCGGTCGATTGACACGGACAACCCGCAGATGAAGATGATGATGTACATCATGCCCCCCATGATGCTCTTCATCTTTATGAACCTCGCGAGTGGGCTGAATCTGTATTACGCGACGGCCAATATCGCTACGCTGCCTCAACAGATCTGGATCGCTCGAGAGCGCGCGCGTATGAAGCAGGGTCCGCCACTCACGCTGACTGTTAGCGACTAAGCTGCGGCAGAGGGCCGGGTTGTCGAGATGACGATGGACGTCGATACGATCGTATCGTTGTCGACGACTCCAGGGTTGGGGGCGCTCGCGGTGGTCCGGCTGAGTGGTCCGGAGGCCATGTCGGTTCTGGACGGGTTACTGACTCACGACGCTGGCATGCCTGCCGTCCGCACGGCCACGCTCCGTCGATTGCTGGATCCGGATACGGGTGACGTGATCGATGATGCGATAGTCACTCGGTATACGTCTCCGGCGAGCTACACCGGGGAAGATATGGTGGAGCTGTCGTGTCATGGTGGGTGGTTGATTCCCGAACTGGTAGTCGACGCGTGTGAGCGCCAGGGTGCGCGCCGGGCCGAGCCAGGTGAGTTCACACGGCGAGCCTACCTCCGAGGCAAGCTGGACCTCATCCAGGCGGAGGCGATTGCGGATCTCATCCATGCGCGGAGCAGCGCAATGCACCGCGCGGCTCTGGTTCAGATGGAGCGAGGGCTGTCACGCAGGGTGTCCGAACTGCGAGGACGACTGATTCGGCTCGAGGCGTTACTCGCGCACCATGTGGATTTTCCAGAGGAAGATGAGCCTCCTGTGTCGATTGATGCGGTCATCGAGGAGGCTGGTGTGATGATCGGGGGCCTGGACTCGCTGCTTGCAACCGCGCCTGAGGGTGAACTCCTTCGCGAAGGAGCTCTGGCTGTTTTTGCTGGGCGCCCGAACGCAGGGAAGTCGTCCCTGTACAACGCGCTACTCGGAGAGCAGCGGGCTATCGTCACCGAGGAGCCCGGGACGACGCGGGACGCGCTGGAAGCGGTGGTCCAGATGGGCGGATTCCCGTTCCGACTGGTCGATACTGCGGGTCTACGCGAGCCCGCAGGACAGATTGAAGAGATGGGTATTGAGATTGCCAGGGGATACCTCGGTCGCGCCGACGCGGTTCTTTACTGCATCCCAGCCGACGAAGAGCCAAGCCCGGAGGATCTAGCGTTTCTGGATAAGCCAGCCGCAGCGCCAATTGTCCTCGTACGTACTAAGGCCGACCTCCATGCCGTGAAAGCGGAGGTCTCGGATCCTGCGGGCGAAGAGCGATCAGGGCGGCTTGCCGGTCATGTCGCTGTGTCGGTCGAGTCTGGTGCTGGACTGGAAAGACTGCGCCAGATTCTGCCGGAGCTCGTGTACAGGCGTATGGTTTCCTCCGAACCGGACATGCCGGTCATCACGCGGGCACGGCAGTCGCGTTCGATACGTCAGGCTCGTGAGGAGATAGAGGCGTTCCGCGAGGGCCTCGCTTCTGGTTTGCCGGCGGAGATTGCCGGGACGCATCTGCCCTCTGCGGAGTTGGCGCTCGAAGAGCTTCTCGGTACGGTGACCGCCGACGACATCCTGGACGTCGTGTTCCGAGAGTTCTGCATCGGGAAGTGAAAGTCATGGAGGCAAAGGGAAGGCTTGAGGCCGCCGGGTCACTGATCGCCGGTGGTGTCCACGGGGTCGGATTTCGTCGGTGGACGCTCAAGCGCGCACCGGCGCTTCATGCTGCGTGTAAGGTACGGACAGTGCCAGATGGCTCAGTTGAAGTGGCGGTGCTGGGCCCACCTGGTGCCGTGAAAGAGTTGTGGGAGGATCTGGCGAGGGGCCCTCGGTTCGCCAGGGCCGATGGAATTGTCGAGATTCCGTGCTCACTCGATCCCGCTACGGTGGGCGTCTCCATCCTCTGACCTTCGGCCGCATGCGTAGTCGCTACGACGTCATTGTTGTGGGAGGGGGTCACGCCGGGGTGGAAGCCGCAGCCGCGGCTGCTCGGGCCGGTGTTCAGACCCTCCTGATTTCACCCGATCTCTCGAGGATCGGGCAAATGAGCTGCAACCCGGCGATCGGTGGCGTTGCGAAGGGTGTCGTGGCTCGCGAAGTAGATGCCCTGGGCGGGGTCATGGGCCAGGCAACGGATGCGTCCCGGATTCAGTTCCGTATGCTGAACCGTTCGAAGGGGCCGGCTGTTTGGGGTCCACGTGCCCAGTGCGATCGCGTGATGTATCCGGTCGTGGTGCGTCGCGTACTCGACGGCCTGTCCATGCTCGATCTCTTCCAGGAGATGGTCGCAGATCTGCTTGTCGAGGATGGGCGAGTTGTCGGTGTACGAACACGAGGGGGCCTCGAATTCATCGGCACATGCATCGTGATCACGACGGGAACGTTCCTGCGTGGCCGCATCCATGTTGGGGGAGAGGCCGGGGTAGAAGCCGGCCGGGCGGGAGAGGCTCCATCGGTTGAGCTGGCGGAAGGGCTGGAGCATCTGGGGCTGGAGGTGGCTCGCTTCAAGACGGGCACGCCGCCCCGAATTGACGGGCGCTCGGTTGATTTCGATAAAACTGAACGCCAGGACGGCGATGATATGCCGTATCGATTCGCGGCTTATACGCGAGAAGTGATTCCCGCCCAGCGCCCGTGCTGGATTACGTACTCGGGTGATGGGTTGAAGGACGTCGTTACGAGGAACCTTCAGCGCAGCGCGCTCTACGGAGGGGAGATCGCGGGCCGCGGGCCGCGGTATTGTCCCTCGATTGAGGATAAGATCGTTCGATTCCCGAACGCGCCGCGCCATCAGATCTTCCTCGAGCCCGAGGGGCTCAATACGACTGAGCTCTACGTGAACGGACTTTCGACGTCACTTCCAGCGGAGGTGCAGCTCGAATTCCTGCGTACCATTCCAGGACTCGAGGATGTGCTGATGACGAAAGCCGGGTACGCGATCGAGTACGATTACTTCCCCCCGCATCAGCTCGACCACACTCTGGAGCTTCGCGCACATCCGGGGCTGTTTCTCGCAGGGCAGATCAACGGCACGACGGGATACGAAGAGGCGGCAGGGCAGGGAATCGTGGCCGGCATCAACGCTGCGCTTCGGGTTCGGGACGAAACGCCGTTGGTTCTCGAGCGGGATCAGGCGTATATCGGCGTCCTGATCGACGATTTGGTCACCCGTGGCGTGGACGAGCCCTACCGTCTGTTCACGTCTCGGGCCGAGTTCCGGCTCCTGCTGCGACAGGACAATGCTTCCCGACGTCTCGGGACTCTCGGAAAAGACCGAGGCTTGCTGACGGAGTCGCAAGTCGATGCACTCGATCGGAGGCTGGCTGAAGAGGATCGCGTTCTGGCTTGGTTCGGTCGAACGTCAGTCGGTCCGGACGAGGTTTCTGAGATCCTGAAAGAGGTCGACTCGAGCCCCATTCAGCAAAAGGTCCGTGCCGTAGACCTCCTGAAGCGCCCCCGGGTCAGTGCGCGCGCATTGATTGCGCTTGCAGATGAGCCGCCCACAGGGGAGCTCGGGGATGAGATCCTTGCAGCCGTCGAAGTTGAGCTGAAATACGTGGGATACGTCAAAAGGGAGCGCGAACGAGCGGCTCGCCTGAGAAATCAAGCCGACTTCGTCCTGGATGCCGACCTACCCTACGAAGACTTTGTGACGGTCTCCTTCGAGGCCCGCGAGAAATTGAGTACGCGCCGGCCCGGTTCGCTCGCGCAGGCGGGTCGGATCCCCGGCGTGTCACCGGCAGACCTGCAGAACCTCATGCTCGAGGTCAGGAGGCTGCGGGCCAGCGGCTGAGGTAGCGGGCGTACAATTGGGCTGGGCTGCTGCTAGATCACTGCTGTGTCACAAAAACGTTTCACGTGAAACGCAACCTGCG
>DGOW01000078.1:18775-34183 GCA_002390225.1 Gemmatimonadales bacterium UBA4456
TCAGCAGTGTTTCACGTGAAACGCTCTGTCAGCGACGTTCCATCACCATGAAGAGCAGGGCGGGGTCGTCCAGTTCGTCCAGGTTGAAGTCCCAGTCAGTTGGACCGTCGAGGCGGACGATGTTAGCGGAAGTAAATTCGTACGCTCTTGTGATCGGGTCCCCACTGTTGGGTTTCAGTGTCAGAACTCCGGATGTCACATTGAGTGATCCGAACTCGGTAAACGGAGCGTTCCCGAAGGCGATCGTCGACTGGTAGTTGCCACTATCGTAGATCGTGATGTAGGAAACGCCGTTCTCGAGGAGATCCACGACGATTGAGGTGTCGGCGACGCTTCGAATGGTGAGTACGGTCGCGTCCCATGTCCCGACAAACGGCAGGAGAAGAGGGTTCGTGCTCACATCGACCGGTGTGTCCCCTGATCCACAGGCCGTGATGGCGGCGGCGAGCATGAAGGACATTGCCACTCGCTTCATCCCGCGTTCACTGCCGGACCTGCCCAAATGTCCTGAAACCACCGTCAAAGCCCTCTGGTTGTCGGCGAATTCCCGCCTCTAGACCGTTCCCTACGCAAAGCTCAACGGGTCGCTGTGGCGGGTCAAGGATTTTTTGTGTTTCGTGCCCCCCCGGCTCGCCCCTATATTCCCCGCCCGCGGCCAAACTCTCAACGCAGCCTGAATGTCTCACGTCATCGCAATCGCGAATCAGAAGGGCGGTGTAGGTAAGACGACCACCGCCATCAATCTCGGCGCGTCACTCGCTGTGGCCGAGAAGCGCACACTCATCCTGGACATCGATCCTCAGGGGAACGCGACCAGTGGCCTGGGTGTCGAGGACAGGGCGTCGCGACCGAACATATATAAGGTCTTGATCGGCCAGGCTGAGCTCGCGGACGCGATCGTCGAACGCGTCCACTTTCCGTACCTCGATGTCGTACCATCGACTCGTGATCTGGTGGGTGCGGAAATCGAGCTCGTGTCGGCATTCAGCCGCGAGACGATCCTGCGCCAGGCGATCGAGACGATTCGGGATCGATACGACTTCATTCTTGTCGACTGTCCTCCCTCGCTCGGGCTCCTGACCGTCAACACGTTGACCGCGGCTGACTCGGTACTGATCCCGATTCAGTGTGAGTTCTATGCGCTTGAGGGTCTGAGCCAGCTTCTAAATACGGTTCGGCTGGTACAGCGTGGCCTGAACACCAGTCTTGACGTCGAGGGTGTGCTTCTGACCATGTATGACAAGCGTTTGAACCTCTCTCGGCAGGTCAGCGCAGAAGCGCGGGAGTACTTCGGACCCAAAGTGTACCGAGCTGCGATACCCAGAAATGTCCGTCTTGCCGAGGCTCCGAGCTTCGGGCAGCCCATCGTGCAATACGATGTGCTCTCGCAGGGGGCGCAGGCCTACCTGGCCTTGGCGAATGAGGTGATCGAACGGCGGCACCGAGCTGTGGCGGTTGCCGCAGGGGCCCAGCCATGAGCCGCGACCGCCTGGGAAAAGGTCTCGGCGCGCTTCTGGGTGAATACCTCGATCCCGAGGTCGCGGAGGGGGATATCCGCAAGGTTGCTCTGGCTACGATCGTTCCGAACCCCATCCAGCCGCGTCGCGTGTTCACCGATACGGAGCTGGACAACCTCACGTCTTCGATCCGCGACAACGGGCTCCTGCAGCCTCTTGTTGTTCGGCCCGCACCAGGAACCGTCGATCGCTTCGAGATCGTCGCAGGTGAACGTCGCTTCCGCGCTCTGACGCGACTAGAGTGGGCTGACGTGCCCGTCATTGTCCGAGACGCAGACGATGAGACACTTCTGGTCCTCGCACTTGTCGAGAATCTCCAGCGCGAAGCACTGAACCCACTCGAAGAGGCCGAAGGGTACGAGTCTCTTGCCCAGCGCTTTGAGATGAAGCATGCGGACATCGCGAAAGCGGTCGGGAAGGATCGCTCCACGGTCGCGAACCTCGTTCGGCTGCTGAAGCTGCCCGTTTCGATTCGTAAACTGGTCGAGGCTGGGGAACTGACGCAGGGGCATGCTCGGGCGCTCCTCTCTGTTGAAGACCCGATGATCGCTGCCGAACTCGCTCGAAGGGCAGTGAAGGATGGATGGTCTGTTCGTGAGATTGAACGCCGGGCTGCGAGTGCCTCGGGCAAGAAGCGGATCCGGAAGCCGCAAGAGAAAGATGTGGTGGTTCGCGCGCTGGAGGAGGCATTTCAGGATTACCTCGGAACTCGCGTTCAGGTGAAGCCTGGTCGCGCCGGAAAAGGCTCCATCGAGGTGCAGTATCACGGTCCGGAGGATTTCGAGCGCCTCTTCGAACAGATGACCGGGCGCAGCGTGAGCGACGTCGTCGAATGACGTCCTCCGGGGACCGTCGTAAGCTCAGCGTCATTCTCGTTCCCGAGGGCGGTCGCGAGACGAGGACGTTCGCAATTCCCTACCGTACGCTCGGGTTCTTCGCCGGACTCACGGCGGTCATCGCGCTCAGCCTTACCCTTATGGCGGGCACTTGGTGGTATCTGGCCGCACGCGCGTCGCATGTCGGTGAACTAGAGCAGGAAGTCGAGCTGTTGATCCGGGATCGCGCGCGCGTCGGGGCGCTCGTCAGCCGTCTCGAGACGATCGAAACTCAGTATCTCACTATTCGAAATATGTTCGGGTCGGCTCAGGTGGACGAGCTTAGTGGCGTCTGGCTTCCTCCTGCCACTTGGGCGGGACGCGGCGAGGATAATGCGCGGGCACCTCTGGGAGCGTCGCGACCTTCCATCTGGCCACTATCCGAGCGGGGTTTCGTTACGCAGGAACTCTACGATGGCGGTACCGGGGATCATCCGGGCCTGGATATCGCGGTACCGTCTGACTCCTACATCCGGGCAGCGGGCGGAGGGACAGTGGTCGATGTCGGTGAGGACGTCGTGTACGGCCGCTTTGTCGTCATCGATCATGGTGAAGCGACAGCGTCCCTGTATGGTCACGCGTCGACGACCTTCGTCCGCTTGGGGCAGAGCGTGCGGGAGCGTCAGGTTATCGCGCTCAGCGGATCTACCGGGAGATCAACTGCGCCCCATCTACATTTTGAGGTACTCGTAAACGGTGAGCCGGCAGACCCGCTCACTTTTGTGGAGCAGCCGGGGTAACCGGATTTCTTGCCCCGGCCCGACTGCGGTCGGGGGCACGGCTCTTGCCAAGGTGGTCTCCATAGGCACCCTCCCCGTACATTGCAGAATCTCAACCCCCACATGAGGTGAGAATGGCACGCGACAGAGACAACAATTCAGCGTCTTCCGAGCCGGTGCTTTCCATCGTCGGTCCGGGAATGACCGTCGTCGGGAACTGCGAAAGCGACGGGACGATCAGGATCGAAGGCACCGTGAATGGGTCGGTGAAGGCCGGTAAAGCGGTTGTGATTGGTAAACAGGGACTCGTGTCAGGGGACATCATGACCCAGGATGCCGTGATCTCGGGCCGTGTAGAGGGCAAACTGGTCGCCGCCTCCAGGCTCGAGTTGCAAGCGACCAGCCATATCGAGGGTGAGGTCCACACCCGACGAATGCAGCTGGCGGAGGGTGCGGTCCTCAATGGCTCTGTCCACATGGGTGCGGATGTTGCGAAGTCCTTCGCGAAGCCCGGGAATGGAGCTACGGAAAAGCCCGACCGGGCTGAGTCTATTCCCAAATCAGCTGGAGTTGCCCGCTGACTTATCCACAGGCTTTCTTCGCGCCGCGCCTGGGGCCTACAGGGTTTTTTCCACACTTCCAAACGCCAAGTCCGGAACCCTTGTGCTCGCGGTCGTTTCAATGAAACTAGAATCTTTGCTCCAGTATTTGGACAACTGGCTTCACGTTTCGGAGCATCCGGACTACACCACCGCCCTCAACGGTCTTCAGGTTGGTGGACCGAGCGAGGTCGAGACCGTCGTTACGGCGGTCGATGCGTCCGAGGCATCCATTCTGGCCGCTGCGGACCTCGGAGCAGACCTGATGATCGTCCACCATGGCCTCTTCTGGAGTGGTCTCGAACCTATCGTCGGCCGGCAGGAGAGACGCCTCCGAGCTCTCTTCGACGCGAACATTGCTCTGTATAGCGTTCATCTGCCGCTCGATTCACACATGGAGGTTGGCAACTGTGCCCTGCTGGCCCGAGCGATCGGGTTGGAGGTCAAGGGCAGGCTGGGTGGCTACAAGGGACACGACATCGGCGTGTGGGGCGAGCTGGCACAACCGACGGCCGTTGAAAACTTGCAGCGGCTCGTTGCGCTTGCGGTAGGTGGTGGGGAGGTTCGTTCCCTTCCTGGCGGTCCGGACACGGTCCATTCCGTAGGGGTGTTGACGGGGGGAGGAGCCTCTTTCGTGAAAGAGGCGGCCGAAGCAGGCCTCGACGCGTTCGTCACGGGTGAAGGAGCGCACAACACATATTTCGACGCGACGGAGTTCGGAATCCATGTTCTGTTTGCGGGGCACTACGCCACAGAAACCTTTGGTGTGCAGGCAGTTGGGGCGCATCTGACCGAACGCTTCGGGCTGCAGACCCACTTCGTCCATCAGCCAACCGGACTATAGCCGAGCGCCCTGTTCCCGTGTCCCGACCCTTCGATCTGACGGAGTTTCTCTAGCAGGGCCCCGCTGGTGCCGTTCGTCATGGGCCCGGCGGACCAGGACGTTCTCTCGGTCGGTCGGCAGGCTGAGTCCCTGTTGGGCTATCCGTTGGCGACATGGTCGGACGTCGGATCGGTCGAGTATCAAGTGCGAACAGCCGGCGGGACCGTGGTCTTGGTAACTGAGGTGGGCGGGGTCGATCATGGGCACGATGGCTGCGGATCCAGGATTATCTGTCTGGTGACTTCGAACGGAAGTGCCGACTGGCTGAGGTGAACGAGGTGCACAGCCCCGGCTCTGACGCAAAGCGCTTCGGTGGCCCGGTCGCTATGAGGTCAACTTTGTGCAGAGGGCTCTGCCGGCCGGAGCAGCCGTGTTTCTGCGAAAGCCGTTCTAAGATGAGGAACTGTTTTCGGTGATTAGCGAAACGAGGGGCGAACGTCTTTTGTCAACGGCGGCATCGGGCGGTCTGATCCG
This sequence comes from Gemmatimonadales bacterium UBA4456, assembly GCA_002390225.1. Taxonomy (GTDB): domain Bacteria; phylum Gemmatimonadota; class Gemmatimonadetes; order Longimicrobiales; family Gaopeijiaceae; genus UBA2589. Next base: position 23,843 of record DGOW01000078.1, read on the forward strand.
TTGCCGGCCCCAAGGCACGGGGGTACCATCCGGGCGGTACGAACGCGCCACCGCCGGATGCTTCTGGACCGGCTGACGGAGGTTCTATTGATTCGCCGATTCAGCGCGGCCTTGATCGCCGTGATTCTCTTGTCTCCGCCGCTTGCGGCTCAGTCCGTCCCTACGCCCCTGGAGCATTTCGGGCACGATATCGGGGCCGATAGGCAGCTTGCTGACTGGGGAGCCCTGACGTCGTACTTCGAACGTCTCGCCGGCTCGAGTGATCGGGTAGCGGTCGATACGCTGGGCCCGACGACCGTCGGCCACCCCTTCGTGATGCTTACGATCACGAGCCCCGAGAACCAGGCTCGTCTCGATGAGCTTCATGAGATTCAGATGAAGCTGGCGGATCCACGCACTATTTCCGGGGATGCGGAGCTTCAACGCCTGCTCAACGAAGGAAAGACCGTGGTGCTCATCACGCAGGGTATCCATGCCACGGAGGTGGGTGCCAGCCAGATGTCGGCCAACCTCGCGTACGAGCTTGCGAGCTCAGAGAGCGAGAAGGTCCGTGAAATCCTGGACAACGTGATCCTGCTTCAAATTCCGTCACTGAACCCTGATGGATTACAGTGGGTGGCTGAATGGTATGCAGACCTTGTGGGCACGGAGTACGAAGCCGCACCACTCCCATGGCTGTACCAGTATTACGTCGGTCACGATAACAACCGGGACTGGTACGCCTTCACTCAGCAGGAGACCATTCTGACGGTGCAGAAGGCCCATAATGCCTGGCACCCACAGATCGTTCATGACGTTCACCAGATGGGTGGAAATGGCGCCCGGATCTTCTTTCCCCCGTACATCGAGCCCTGGGAGCCCAACATTGATCCTGCCCTGACGGCGGCCGTGTCGCAGTTGGGAACGTACATGGCTGCGGAACTCACCACTCAAGGAAAAAAAGGAGTGGTCGTCAACGCGCAGTACGATGCCTTCACCCCGGCGCGCGCATACATGCACTACCATGGAGCTGCGCGCATCTTATCCGAAACAGCGTCTGCCAGAATGGCGACTCCTGTGACGGTTTCTCCGGACGTCTTCGGGCCCGGTCGGAATTTCAACGCGGCTCAGCGGTCTTGGAACTTCCCGGATCCGTGGGAGGGAGGGGTGTGGGGCCTTCCGGACATCGTCGAATACCAGAAGGCAGGGGCCATGGCACTTCTGACGAATGCTGCGCGTAACCGCCGATACTGGCTCGAGAACTTCCATGGCGTGAACCAGCGAGCGGTTGAGAGGTGGGCGTCGTGGCCGGACGCGTGGGTCATTCCCTCCGAGCAGGATAACGATCCTGGAATCACATACGCACTTCGGGCGCTGACGATGGCTGACGTCGAAGTCCATCAGGCTCAGACCGCGTTCACTGTCGATGCGGTGACGTTTCCGGCCGGTAGCTGGGTGATTCCCATGAATCAGCCCTATGCCAGCTTTGCGAATACGATGCTGGAAATTCAGGAGTACCCGGACCTTCGTGAATACCCGGGGGGGCCACCGCAGCGACCTTATGACGTAACGGCGCACACGCTCGGGTACCTCCTCGATTTCGATGCGGTCGCCGTCGACGGTCGCCTCGATTTCCCGCTCGGGGACCCGATCGAGATCCCGGACTTCGACTTCCGTCTTCCTGACCGACTGGCAGCTTCCGATGCCCCCCGCGTGGCCATGTACAAGTCGTGGCAGGAGCCGATGCCGGAGGGGTGGCAGCGGTGGGTGTTCGATCAGCACGAGATGCCATACGACACGCTTCATGATGCAGACGTGCAGAGCGGAGCGCTTGATGATTACGACGTCCTGATCTTCCAGGCGCAGAGTGCTCGATCGATCGAGCGGGGGCATCCAGAAGGCAGCATACCTCCTCAATACGCTGGCGGCCTTGGGGATGTCGGTGGCGCAGCTGTTCAGGCGTTTGTCGAGGGTGGCGGTCGTGTGATCGCCATCGAAGCCGCCACGGAGTACGTGCGCGACGTCTTCGACCTCGGCGTTTCGGATCTTACGGATCGACTGGTAAACACCGACTTCTACATCCCCGGGTCAATTCTCCGTCTCGAGCTGGACCCAGAATCGGAAATCAACGAAGGCATGCGCGGCGAGATCGCCTCATGGTATTGGCGTTCGAGCATGGCTTTCGAGGTAGATGATCCCCGCGTCCAGGTCGCTGCTCGCTACGGCTTCGGTGATCCGCTTCTATCGGGTTGGGTAATGGGGGGCGAGCATATCGCCGGACAGCCTGCGATCCTCGAGGCCGACATCGGAGAGGGCTCGGTGGTGTTGTTCGGATTCCAGCCCAACTACCGCGCGCAGACCATGGCGACGTGGCCTCTGCTCTTCAACGCAATTCGGTGATGACACACATGCCAAGCCCTTTAAATAAATGGCTTTTTCGTCGGCCGGTTGTGTGAAACTCCGAGAACTCCCACACTTTCACTACACCTAAGGCTTCACTAAAGGTTGGTGGTTGGTGTGGTGAGACCGAAGAAAACCAAGGGTTCCCTCGTCGTTGATAAGAGTTTCCCCTCTCCTGTGGGAAGAATTAGACGGCGAACGGGATTGGTTACGAAGGATCAGATGTCTCGACTGAGGTCCTGTCTCCAGGAACTCTGGTCGAGGGGTCGAACCACCGAGCTGATACTGTTTCGAGACAGGAAGATCGATTCGTCGAGGGTCGTTCAGTTGGTTGGTTTTCCTGAGCGACTCGATCCTGATACCGAGTTTCTTCAGAAACCGTTGTTCGAGACCCTCGAACCGTGGATGGAGGGTTGGTATACGAATCCCGGGACCCGTTTCGTCTACCTCCACCAGTTGAAACGACTTCGTGACGAGACACACGGTGAACCCCTGGTTTCCGATCTTCCGAGGGTTCTTGAGGACTACAAAAGATCGTGTAGAAACCGTGGCGTCACTGAACCGTTCATTCAGATCCGACAGATCCTAAAGACTTTCGTGTGTCGTCATTCGTTCGAGAAAAGAAAAAGCCGTCTGTATGAGTTGATTTCGGATGTCGTCCCATTCACACCTTTAGAACGGAAGACGATTGGTCGAAACAATTCTCGAAACCCGTTCGAGTCACCCTCCCAGCTCGACCAATTCTTCAAGCAACTGAATGTCCCTGAAGATATTCGAGAGTGGATTCTCTTCATGTGTCTTACGGGAATTCATCGAAAGGAAATCGAGAACGGTATCGAAGTCGTCGATGGTCGAGTCCGTTACTTCCAAGTCTTCGGAACAAGGACCTCCTCACGTTACGATCGAATCGTTCCGATCGTGAAAGAGATCCCCGAGGTCGAATTACCGAAGAAACACCGCATTAAGTATGTGATGAAAAAGATGGACAGTCGTAGTGAGTATGACTGTCGAAGAACCTTTTCCGCGTGGTGTCTAAATTCGGGAATACCTCAACTCCATATTTCGACCTACGTGGGGCATTCCGCAGGCCAAATTCAGACGAATGAATATCAGAGACAAGAAGTTCTGAATTGGATCGATTCGGACCGAAACCTTCTGTTGGATTGGATGGAACAGAACTACTCCGAACCACCGAGAGTTGAGACTCATAGACTCCCAATTTCTCGTTTGGATGATCTTGGAGAGTCGAGAAAACATCTACGCCTTTCCGAAGTTCGTGAGGAGTTAGACCGAGTATTGAGGGAGTGGTATCGGGACGGGTTTCTAGACACTCCTTATCGTCTAAGGTCTGGATGTTTTGAGACCATGGAATCCAGACAAACCTTCCTATCGGGGAAGATTCCACCGAAGAACAAGACGAATTGACCAGGAAGAAACCTGTGAACCTCCATCATCCGACACCGCATCACGGGAACGGAAAATTGGGAGATAAGTGATTCGAACTCCTTCGTCTGGGGTCGAACTCAGAAGATCTCGACCCTATCTTGCTGAAGAATCCGTTAAAAACCACACACACCTACCACACCCCACGTAGTGATGCCTGTGTAAGCCGTTATAAACACAGCAGTTAGTGTGATGACTCATAAAAGTACTTAGGTGACGACTATGCCCGACAGCACACCTGCCTGTCCTCAGTGCGGCCACGCTGCTACCGGTAATTTCTGTCGCAACTGTGGCACGGATCTGGGGGGCCGCTTCTGCAACCAGTGTGGTGGGCAGATTCTAGCCGGCTCGAAGTTCTGTGGACATTGCGGCGCACAGCTCGCTCCCGGTGCCGTTCATCTCGGGCAGTCTCCGCCTGTAGGCGCGGCAGCCGACCGAGTCGGGGAGACTGCTGAACTGATGCGCGCGGATGGACGAGGCTCCGAGCGGCGCGAGGCGGTCCTGGACGTGGTCAGCGGACAAAATCTCCCGTGGTGGATCGCTGGTGCGTCCATGCTTGCTCTGATTCTGTACTTCGGTGTAACGATGGTCCGTCCGGGCCCCGGGCTCGTGCCATCTACCAGCGGACCCGTGCAACAATCAGTCGGAGGCGCTCCTCCTGACATCTCCAACATGTCACCCATCGAGGCGGCGGATCGACTCTTCAACCGCGTCATGCAGTCGACCAGCGAGGGGGACAGCGCCCAGGCCCAGGCCTTCCTGCCGATGGCTATTGCTGCGTACCAGCGTGCCCGGCCGCTCTCACTGGACGCCACATTCCACCTGTCGATGCTTAACCGCACGGCCATGAACCTCGAGGCCGCTCTGGACAATGCGCTGGAGATTATCGCGCAGGATCCGAACCATCTCCTGGGGCTTGCAGCAGCCGCGGAGGCTGCGGTCGAGCTGGGCGAATTGGATGAGGCCGAAGTGCACTATCGTCACCTATCGGACATCTACGACGCCGAGGTGCAGCGGGCGCTCTCGGAGTACGAACAGCACTCTCTGATCATCGACGTTCTGAAGCAGGACGCCGAGCGTTTCCTCGCTGGGCGGTAATTCGGGGCGACTCCACCGACCGGGCTCCTGACTCTGGCCACATGCGCGTATTCCTGACCGGCGGCACCGGCCTCATCGGGTCGCATCTCGCCCACCACCTACTGACCGAGGGCCACGAGGTCCGTGCACTGGTGCGGCCATCGTCTGACGCGTCCTACCTCACCGGGGTCGGTGCCCAACTCGTGCAGGGCGACGTCACCGATTCCGTCGACCAGCTGGCCGATTCGATCGGTGGCTGCAGCCACATCGTTCATGGTGCCGCGCTGGTGTATTCAGGTGGCGGCTGGGAGGCCATCGCAGAGGTCAACGTCGAGGGAACGGATCGGGTCCTTTCCGCTGCGGCCGCGGCGGGTGTTGAACAAGCTGTCCACATTTCCTCGGTTGCCGTCTACGGCAACCAAAGCGTGAAACCCGACGAAGATCAGCCCCTGTCTCTGACGGTTGCAGATGGGGATTTTTATGCCCGGTCGAAGCGCGAGGCGGAGTGCGTGGCACGACGCGTCGAGCGGGATAGCGGCCTCACTGTCACCGTGGTTCGCCCCTCGGCCGTGTACGGAGAGCGGGATCGACTCATGGCTCCTGCGCTGGCTCACATCCTTCGGCTGCCACTGGTGCCGTTGTTCGGGACTGCTGACAATACACTTCCCGTGGTGTACGCCGGGAACGTTGCGGTGGCCATTCGCCTAGCGCTGGAGTCATCGCCTGGAGGTGGCACGTACGATCTGGGAATGGATTATCCACTCACCCAGCGGGCCCTCTTCCAGTTACAGGCAGCGGGCATGGGGCTGCGTCCGCGCTTCCTGCGTGTCCCGGGTGGTCTCGTGGAAGGAAGTGCCCGCATACTCACTCGGCTGGGCTTTGGCACGCCAGGAGCTAAACATCTGCCGCTGGACCGGGTCGCTCGGCTGGCACTGGAAGAAAACCCCTACGCATCCCGCCGGGCGCATTCACAGCTTAGCTGGAATCCACCTCACCGACACGCAGACGCGCTCGAGCGCACCGGCCGTTGGCTCATGGGCGGTCCAGACGACACGCAGGAGAGCACCTGATGGAAGACGACACAAAATTCGATCACACTCAGACTCCCGCTAAGCGGTTTCCTTACGAGCGGCCGACGGAAGATGAGCGCCTCCTGCAGAGCTTTGAAAACCTCGAAGAGGTCGGGATGGACTCGTGGCGCATCTTCCGGATCATGGGAGAATTCGTCAAAGGGTTTGAGGAGATGTCCAAAATTGGAACGGCCGTTTCAATATTTGGCTCTGCCCGCACTAAATCTAATGATTCAGATTACAGGGCATGTGTCGAAACGGCCCGCCATCTCGGTGAAGCTGGCTTCTCGATCATTACTGGTGGCGGCCCCGGGATCATGGAGGCGGCTAACAAGGGGGCTCAGCTTGCCAGCGTTCCTTCCGTGGGTTGCAACATCGAGTTGCCATTCGAGCAATCCGGAAATCCGTTTCTCGACGTCAGTGTCGACTTCCGGTACTTCTTCGTGCGAAAGACGATGTTCGTGAAGTACGCCTGTGCATTCGTGATCTTCCCAGGCGGCTTCGGGACGATGGACGAACTCTTCGAATCACTCACGCTCATCCAGACCAACAAGGTTCGGGACTTTCCCGTAGTTCTGTTTGGGACGGAGTACTGGCAGGGGCTATTCGACTGGATCCGAGCCACGATGCTCGAGGGTGGAAAGATCTCTCCCGAGGACATGGATCTGATACTTCTCACCGATGACCCGGCGGAAGCTGCGGCGCACATTGTGGAGCGCCAAAAACTCCATGTCGCCGGAAAGCCGGACCGGTTCCGGAGACGGCGCACCGATTGAGCGCTGTGGAGTAGTTGTACCCGTTCGGACTCAGCAAAGCCGATTTGGTCTTGTTGGGTCCGCCGTCAGAGGCTTTTTTTCAGGACTCTGCCGGAAACGGACGTTCCGCGACTTGAGGAGCACGAGACCATAAAGACAGAAACGCCCCGGGGATACGCGCCCACCGGAAAGAACACCGGTGTCGTCAAACCAAAGGGCACCTCGAAGATCCGGGCACACGAAGGCCTCGAGACCATCGACATCCGGTCTCGCAAGCCGTCATGGCTCAAAGTTCGCTCACCGGGTGGGCCGAACTATCTCCGCCTCAAGAAGAAGATGAGGTCGGAAGGGCTCCATACGGTTTGCGAAGAGGCGGGTTGCCCGAACATCGGTGAGTGCTGGGAGGCGGGAACAGCCACCTTCATGATCCTCGGCGATGTGTGCACCCGCGCGTGCAAGTACTGCGGTGTTGCCCACGGCATGCCCACCAAGCTCGACGAAGACGAGCCGCGTCGGGTGGCGCAGACGGTGAAGGAGATGGAGCTCGAGCACGTTGTGATCACAAGTGTGAACCGCGACGAACTCGCTGATGGTGGCGCCGAGATCTACGCTGACACGATCCGCCGGATTCACCATGAAGTGCCCGGTTGCTCGGTCGAAGTCCTGATCCCCGACTTCAAGGGCGACGAGGACGCGCTGAAGATCGTGGTCGATGCGAAGCCTGCGATCCTGGGGCACAACCTGGAGACCGTCGACCGATTGCATCCGGACGTGCGACCCGGTGGTCGCTACTGGCGTTCGATCTCGTTCCTGGGTGCTGTGAAGCGCCTCGATCCCGCCATGTTGACCAAGACCGGCATCATTCTGGGAATGGGTGAAGAAAAGGATGAGATCCGCCAAGCTATGATCGACCTCAGAGAGGCGGCGGTCGACATCCTCACGCTGGGTCAGTACCTGCGTCCCTCTGCGATGCACATTCCAGTAGCGCGTTGGGTGACCCCCGACGAATTCGCTATGTGGAAACAGGTCGGGGAGCAGGAGTACGGATTCAAGCATATTGAGTCGGGCCCCCTCGTCCGCTCGAGCTATCACGCGAAAGAGCAGGCTCGAGAGGTGGAGGCCGGAGGCCCCGGCACGATTCAAAATGTGTTGGAGGTGGACATCCCTGCCCCCGCCGAGGTCCGACTGGACCTCGTTCAGCTCGAGCTCGGCCGACAGGGTCGATCGAATAACGGAGCCTGACGTGCCCGAGACGAAAACGAAGGCCAAGAAGTCTTCCAGAAAGAAGAGCGATGCGCTCGCAGAGCACGGCATCAGTGACGAGCTCGCGCTCGAGTTGATGCGCGACATGCTGCTGTACCGCCGGTTCGAAGAGAAAGCCGAAGAGGGGTACGCCATCGGAAAGATTGGCGGGTTCTGTCACCTTCACATTGGTCAGGAAGCCGGCGCCGCGGGCAGCATCAAGCCGCTTCGTGACGACGACTACGTGATGAGTGCGTACCGTGAACACACTCAGGCTCTCGCTAAAGGCGTTCACCCGAACGCCGTCATGGCCGAGCTGTATGGCCGAAAGGACGGCTCTTCGGGGGGTAAGGGTGGATCCATGCACATCTTCGACGCCGACTGCCGCTTCATGGGTGGACACGGCATCGTCGGTGGCCAGGTCCCGCTCGCGACCGGAATCGCCTGGAAGATCAAGTACAGGGGTGAGGAGACGGTCTCGCTCGTGTTCATGGGTGACGCCGCGGTGAACCAGGGTGGCTTCCACGAGGCCCTCAACATGGCCGCGGTGTGGAACCTGCCGGCGATCTACGTGGTGGAAAACAATGAGTACGGTATGGGTACCGCGTTCAGCCGAGTATCGCGTACGGACATGTCGACCAAAGCGGTGCCCTACGGGATCCCGTCGCACACGGTTGATGGTCAGGACGTCCTCGCCTGCTACGCATTCTTCCGTGATTTGGCTGATAAGGTGCGGCACGGAGCAGGTCCACAGTTCGTCGACCTTCAGACGTATCGGTTCCGAGGGCACTCGATGTCCGACCCGGTCTCTGGCACGTATCGCTCGGTTGAAGAAGTGCTGCAGGCGAAAGAGGAGCGCGACCCGATCGCATTGCTGCGTGATACCCTGATGGAGGCTGGCGTCCTCGACCAGGAGACGCTCGAGGAGATGGACGCCGAGGCGCGTCAGGTCTCGTTGGACGCGGCAGACTTCGCAGAAGCATCGCCGCCGCCAGGGCCGGAAGCCTTGTACGCCAATGTGTGGGCCGAGATCAACCCGAATGGCCGGCTGTTCTTCGATAGACGTCCTGAGTCGGAGGAGGCGAGCTGATGGCGGTCATGACCTACCGTGAGGCGCTCAACGAAGCGTTGCGCGAAGAAATGGAGCGCGATCCCGATGTCTTCCTCATGGGCGAGGAAGTCGCCGAGTACGACGGCGCATACAAGGTCTCAAAGGGACTTCTCGAGGAGTTCGGAGAGCAGCGAATTGTCGACTCCCCGATCTCGGAACTCGGCTTCACCGGCCTCGGTGTGGGCGCGGCGATGGCGGGCCTGCGGCCGGTTATCGAGTTCATGACCTTCAACTTCGCGTTCCTGGCGATCGATCAGGTCATCAATTCAGCCGCGAAGATGTACTACATGTCAGAAGGTCAGTTTCCGATGCCGATCGTTTTCCGTGGACCGACGGGAGCCGCACTTCAGTTATCGGCGCAGCATTCGCAGGCGTGCGAGACGTATTACTCGCATGCGCCGGGGTGCAAAGTCGTGACGCCGGGTACGCCCGCTGACGCCAAAGGCCTCCTGAAAGCGGCCATTCGGGACAACGACCCGGTGGCGTTCATGGAGGGTGAGTCGCTCTACAACTTCAAGGGGGAGGTGCCGGACGACGACGACTTTGTCATCCCTCTTGGCGTTGCAGATCTGAAGCATGAAGGGGGAGACGTCTCACTCATCACGCACGGCAAGATGATCCACGTGGCGCTCCAGGCTGCCCAGAAACTCGAGAAAGACGGGATCCATGCGGATGTACTGGATCTCCGTACGATTCGTCCGCTCGATATGGACGCGATCCTGGAGTCGGTCAAGAAGACCAACCGGGCGGTGTACCTCGAAGAGGGGTGGCCCTATGCCGGCACCGGAGCCCAGATCGTATCGATGATCCAAGAGGAGGCGTTCGACGACCTCGACGCACCGATCATCCGCGTGACTCAGGCCGATGTTCCTATGCCCTACGCCAAGAATCTCGAGATGCTCGCCAAGCCTTCGGCGAATCACGTGATCGAGGCCGTCAACAAAGTCCTGTACCGATAGCCATGGTTACGAAAGTCCATATGGAAGCGCTCTCCCCTACGATGGAGGAGGGTCAGCTCGTTCAGTGGCTGAAAGCCGAGGGCGACTCGATCGCCAGCGGCGACGTTCTTGCCGAGATCGAGACCGACAAGGCAACGATGGAGCTGGTCGCCCGCGGGGAGGGGATTCTGAGAAAGATCTTCCTCGATGCGGGCGGCACCGCCGCGGTGGGCGCCGTCATCGGCGTCATCGCCCCGGAGGACGAAGACATCTCCGGGATCGAGGGCGTGTCGGGCGGAGGTGGCGATCCGCCAGCTTCGGCTGAG
>DGOW01000060.1:0-1362 GCA_002390225.1 Gemmatimonadales bacterium UBA4456
CCGAGGACTTCGGCAGCTTTCGTCTTGTTGCCACCCTCAGCCTGCAGCACCCACAGGATGTACGCTCTCTCGACGACGTCCATCGTCGGATTGGGCGACAGGTCGCGGGCGACCAGCCGTGGCGGCGGCACCTCCCGTACGCGCTCGGGAAGCACATCCAACGCGATTTCAGACTTCTTGGACACCACCACTGCTCGCTCCAGTGCGTTCTCCAGTTCCCGGACGTTACCCGGCCAATCATACTGGACAAGCGCAGTCATGGCCTCCTCGCTGAGCGTGTAGTTGCCTTCGTCATTCGGGTTGGCACCGGCACGCTCGAGGAAGTAGCCCGAGAGTAATGAGATATCTTCGCGTCGCTCTCGAAGGGGCGGCAGCCGCAGCTGGATGACGTTCAGGCGATAGTAGAGATCACCCCGAAATGCCCCCCGGGTGATCTCGTCCTCGAGGTTACGGTTGGTCGCAGCGACGATCCGCACATCGACCGGAATAGCCTTGGTCGAGCCAACCGGAATAACTTCTCGTTCCTGGATCGCCCGAAGAAGCTTCACCTGAGTCGAAGCACTCATCTCCCCGATTTCGTCCAGAAAGAACGTACCCGCACCCGCGGCGACCAGCAGCCCATCCGTGTCCTTCACTGCCCCGGTAAACGATCCCTTGACGTGCCCGAAGAGCTCACTTTCCAGAAGGCTCTCCGGCAGAGCCCCGCAGTTGATGGACATGAACGGTCCGTCCGAGCGCTCCGAGAGCGTGTGGATATAGCGAGCCACTACCTCTTTACCGGTCCCACTTTCTCCAGAGATGAGCACCGTCGAATCGGTGACAGCGACGGTCTCCGCTAGCTCCAGAACCTCGATAAAACTAGGCGCGACGCCCGTCGGCCGGCCGTTAGTTGGCCGGTCGCGCCGTTTGANNCTCTTTCTTGAGCCTGCGGTTCTCGACCCGCAGGCTGCGGGCTTCAGCGGCGCGATCACAGATGGCGAGCAACTCATCGTTTGCGAACGGCTTCTGGAGGTAATAGTAAGCGCCCTGGTTCACGGCCTGTACCGCCGACTGCAGGGACACTTGCGCAGTCATCAAAATGACGGGGATCTCGGGGTCGAACTCGCGTGTCGCCGAGAGCACCTCCAGCCCGGTGGCACCTGGCATGCGGATATCGGTCAAAACGATGTCCGGTTTTTCATCTTCAAGAGCCGCAAGAGCTTTGGGGCCTGAATCGGCGACTACGACTTCCCAGCCTTCACCCCGGAAGAGGATCTCCAGCGTGTCGAGAATCGCGGTCTCGTCATCGACGAGAAGAATCTTCACCTACACTATTCCTGTCTGGGGAGGCCCGGCAACCTCGATGGCACCGGGCAAAAAGAT
>DGOW01000060.1:1424-2211 GCA_002390225.1 Gemmatimonadales bacterium UBA4456
TCGTGCGCTTCGACTGCGCGATGCACCACGGCGAGACCGAGTCCACTACCCCCGGATTTCGTCGTAAAAAAGGGATCAAAGATTCGGTCGCGTTCCTCGTCGGTAATTCCGGGCCCAGAGTCGGACACCGAAAGTCGAATCGGGCGTTCAATATCCGTTCCACGGGGCCGCAGCCGACTAGCCTCGTTCTCGAGGGTAACGAGTACGCGTCCGCCCTNNACCTACTGACTGAGCCCCGTTGAGAATCAGGTTGAATAACGCTCGGTGGATAAGATCGGCGTCCCCGATCATCGAGATCGGGCCGCCTTCGAGCTCGGCTACGACCTCCACACCGTCCAGATCCGGGTGCTGTTTGACCAGAAGCAGGCAGCCCTGGACGACGTCGAACAGATCGATACGCTCCCGAGCGCTCATTCCCAGACCCGAGTAGTCGAGAAACTCCGCAAGGAGGCGACTCAGTCGGTCTGACTCATTGAGAACGAGCCGCTCGAGAACGCCACGGTCGCGCTCGTTCAGCCGCGTCCTACTCAGCTGCTCAACCGCACTGCAGATCGAAGCGAGCGGGTTCTTGATCTCGTGCGCGAGCGAGGCAGAAAGCGTGGCCACCGCTTCCAGGCGCTCGGTACGGACTTTAAGCGCGTCGAGGCGTTCGACATCTGTAATGTCCTGGAACAGCGCCGTCGCTGACGGCATCGAATCGTCAGCTCGTCGGAGTAACGCGGTACTGACACCCAGCCGCACAGGAGAGGTTGTGCTGGAGGTCATCACCTGACCCCGAGAGACCGGG
>DGOW01000060.1:2229-2631 GCA_002390225.1 Gemmatimonadales bacterium UBA4456
TGCCCTCCTGGATCGCCTGCCGCAACATCGCACCCAGTTCAGGCGCGATGCGGTCGAGCTGATCGAAGACCGGCTGCCCGAGACAGCGACTCACATCGTACCCGAGGAGGTTGTCAGCCGCCGGGTTCGCGTATGCGAGACGACCGTCACCGTCCACGGTGATCACACCAGTCGTCAGGTTCGCGAGGATGTCGCCAGTATCGAGCCGCAGCTGCGCGAGTTCCGACGCCACAGCCCCCAGGGCCTGCCCTGCCCGACGGAGACGGTCGCCGAGAAACCCAGTGACGAGCGCAACCCCGGTGAACAGGGCGATTCGGAGACCCACAAAAATGCTGAAGGTCTCCTGGTATCCCCACACGAGGTCGGCAAAGTAGAGACTGCTGGCCAAGGCCCCGATCAGGA
>DGOW01000060.1:2676-3313 GCA_002390225.1 Gemmatimonadales bacterium UBA4456
CCGGGAAGTGGCAACAGCAAAGCGCCTGCAGCGATCACCAGGATGTACACGGACTCGAAGCCACTGTCCGGTCCACCGGTAACATGCACGATGCCCGTGACGATCAACGCGTCGAGCACGACCTGAGCATAGAGGAAGTTCTCACTTGGCTCGTGCGTGGTGATGTGGGTAAACCAGAATGACCAGACCGTCACGCCGGCAGCCGAGATGAACATGGCTGCCACCAGGAGCGTGTCGGAGGGCTGGGCCTCGAACCACAAGCGAATTGCAGCAACGAAAATGCCCGTCACCAGCGTCAGGCGGCCGACATAGAGCCATTGCAGCAGGTTCCGAGGGCGGATCAGAGATCGCTCGCTGGCGGGCTTGGCCACGTCGGCGGGCTCTTGGCTTGGGGGGTTCCGGACCCCGTAATGAAGGGCTTGACCGGGCTCAACAATAGTATTTCAAATTGCTCGCAAAATGTAAGACGTGTGCCCTTGCATCATGCACGTCAATAGGAGCCCCACGGGCCGAGGGTGGTTCTGGCTCCCGACGCTGCGGGGGTCCAGATTCCCCGATGGCTCTCCCGCAACGTGTCGTCGGCCTCGCCCTCGTCTTGTTCGTTCTCTTTCCGGTCCATCGGCTTCTCGATCCGGCT
>DGOW01000030.1:0-35422 GCA_002390225.1 Gemmatimonadales bacterium UBA4456
AGCGTCATGTCCTCGTCGAACTCCACGGTCCTCAAGAGGGAGAACGTCTCGGCGTCGTACACGTCGATCGTGTTTCCGGCGACGTGTACGTAGAGCTTGGTGCCGTCGGCACTGACGTCGAGCCCCATGCGGGGCCGTCCGGCGAAGGGGACCCGGCGGGTCACCACTTCTTCGACCAGGTCGAATTCCCAGAACTCGTACGCTTCGATGGTCGTGTAGAGCGCGTACGCCTTGTCGCCGCTTGGTGCCATGGCGAACGCACTGACGGGCTCGGACGGTCCGACCGTGTAAAAGTCGACCTCTTTGTCAGAGAGCCGCACCTTTGCGATGCCCATGAGCGTCCGATTGTGCACCGGATCGCGCATGCGCATGAGGTTCGTCGCCACGCCGTCTTCATCGTACGTCTGCGAGTCAGTGCTGAAGCTCGGGCGCCCGAGTCCGGGCTCGAGCGGCTGTGAGACCTCCCAGCGATCGACTTCCTCGTACGTGTCGGAGTCCACGGCGATGATGTCGTTCGTGTAGAAGTAGAGCGTCTCGCCGTCGGGGGAATACCGGAAGCCGACCCGGTCTCGCTCTTCACCGTCCGGCCACGAGATCGTGTCTGTGACCATCTTCGCGTTCATGTCGTATTCCAGAATGAACGGCCCATCGACCAGGTAGCGGTCAGACAGTTTAGTGTGGCGGCGACCGAAGATGATGGCTTTGTCCTCGGATGGATGGGGAGCGAAGCCATCGATCCGGAAGGTCACGTCACCTTGGGAGAGCGCGTGCTCATCGATCACCTCGCGAGCCGCCAGGTCGACCACCTGGATGTGCTCTCCAGACGCGTCGCCGACGTACAGTCGCGTCTTCGTCTCGTTGAGCTGGACCCGATTCGGGATGATCCGGTTCATCGTGATACGATCGATGATCTCCTCGGACGCCTCGTCCCAGACGAGCATCTCGTCGGTATAAGTCGAGATGTACCAGGTGGCGGTCTGGGCGGTCGCCGGTGTGGACAGGGCGCCGATGAAGAGTGCCGCGAGGGCGATCGGTTTCGTCGTTCGCATGAATTCGGTAGAGCCTGAGGATGCCGCGGTGCTGGGTGGAGGTTCTTCGACCTAGGGGAAGATCAGGTCGAGCTTGCGCCAGTCCTTCTGGGCGGAGGCACACTGGCCGGTCCAGTCCGGCGCGTGGTTCAGCTGATCTGGAACGTGGGCAGGCCAGAAGCAGGAGATGTGGCAGTCGAAGATATCGCGCTCTACTGGTTGGCAGAGACCCGCCGTCCCGCCTCGGTTGTCGACTTCCCATCCCGGCGAGAACTGCAGTGAGCAGCCCAGCGGGTAGTGCGGGCCGTCCTGCTCGTGGGGTGGGGTGCGCAGCCCGACGACGTCGAGATCGCCCCGGCTCTTCGCGGCCTCGTGCTCGAGGTAGGCTTCAATGCGGCCGGCTTTCTGATTGATCGGCTTCAGTCGTTTCATGCGTCGTATCGCTCCAGAAACTTCGGGTTCTTCTCTGCCAGGGCTCCGTAGATTTCCAGGCAGGTGTGCGTCCAGCTCCGGACCCACGTGCAATAATGCAGATTTGCGTGCGACGAGTCACCGTATTGTACGTGAGCCTCGTGGTAGCAACCGCCCGAGCAGATTGGGCGTGCCCAGCATGTGTGGCAGTCGGTTTTCTCGGCGATGTGGTGATCGACGAGGAACTGCTCCTGTTTCTCACGGTCAACGCCGTCGGCTACGGTGCCGATCGTATGCTCCGGAGAGCCGGCGAAGCGATGGCACAACGAGACGTCTCCGTCGGTCGCCACGCCAAGCAGTCCCAATCCGGCGCCGCATCCGTACGCCTTACTGACGCCTTTGTGGATCTCCTCGATCGTGTCGGTCACGTTCGTGAAGCCGTGGTGTTCGTCTCTCAGCGCATGCTCGAGCCATTCGTCCGCGAGTTCCTCGAACTGCTGGAGCATGGCGTCCTTTGAATCCGGAGTGATCGCGTAGTCGCGGTGCTCCTGAGTGGTCACGGGCGCGAGCCCGACTTCGCGGAAGCCCAGCTCGTCCGTCAGGTGCCGATAGATCTCGAGGACGTTCAGGTTCTTTTGCGTCAACGTCACGCGGGCCCCGATTGGGCGCGACCGATGGGTCGCGATCAGCTCTTTGATCTTGGGAAGCACGACGTCATAGGTGCCACGCCCATTGTGGAAGACCCGGAGGCCGTCCTGTACCGGCTTGGGACCATCGATCGAGACCGTGACGCCGACGTCGTTGTCAGCGAGCCAGCGGATGATCTCCGGTTTAAGAAGTGTCGCGTTGGTCGTGAGGCTGAACGTGATCGTCTTCGCCTCTTCCGCGGCCCGGCGGCGTGCATAGGCCACCGTCTTCTGAAGCACGGGGAAGTTGAGCAGTGTCTCACCACCGAAGAAGGTCAGGTGAGCCCTAGGCTGACCTCCGGACTGCTTGAGGAGAAACTCGACGCTCTCCTCGGCGGTGTCCTCGCTCATGAACTTCGGCTGATTCCCGTACTGCGTATCGACGATCTTATCCTCGCCATACTCGTAACAGTAGGTGCACGCCAGATTGCACTTGTTTGTAACGTTCAGGACCATCGTGTTGAGCGGGAAATCCGCAGGCGGCAGGTCGTTCGGCGCCTCATCCTTCGGAGCGTCAGGACCTCCGATGGCACGGATCTCGGTCAGCTCCTCGATGGTCTCCAGCACCCGGTCCACGGCGAAGCGATCATTCAGCTTCTCGACCAGGTCATCCTGATGTCGTGGACCGGCCTCGAGCGCATCCAGGATCGCGCGCCCGCATTCGTCCATGCGGAAGATCCCTGCCGAGGGCACCATATACAGGAAGCGCGCACCAAAGGCCTCGAATGGGTGAAAGTCCCGCAGAGCGAAGACATTCCGGGCGTCCTTCGTGTCGGACGTCCCTGTTACGACAGGCGGTGTCATTGTCCATCTCCTATGGGACGTCGTCCGGTATCGATCTCTGCCCACGGCTCCCAGCGCATGTAGAGCGGCGGCAGGACGACGAGGTGTGCCCGGGCTGAGAGTTCTGCATCGCCCGAGCCGTGTGTCGCGACCACCCAGACATCACCGATGTTGTTGCGCAGCCCCGAACGCTCGGGGTTCGGGCCGTCCGCGGCCGGCACGAAGGTGCCGTCCTGGCGAAGCTCTCCGACGAAGTCGATGTCGTCGTCCCCGTAGGTGGCCGCGTACTCCTCGAGGTGCCATGACGCATCGACACGGCCCAACTCCAGGTCATCCTCCGTATCGGGCTGACCGTCCGGGCCATCGTTGTATCCCCAGGCGTCGAACGTCTGGTAGCCTTTCGGGAAGCTGGCGCCGCCCACCCGGGACGTGGTGGGACCTGGCGTCACTGCGATCCGGTCTACGCCGTCGTGAATGACGATTGCGCCGGCGGCGATCGTGCCACTCGTGAAGAGGTCGCGCCCGCCCATGTCGGCATCGGCTGCGACTTGAAGTCGCACGCGCAGTGTACCGTCGTTCGTGGTTTGAGCGGAGCCGACCGTGACCCCGGCACCGAAGTCGAGGTCGCCTGCGGCGGAAAGACCTGCTCCGTAAATGGTTACGTCCGTCGAGGAACCAGGTATCAATGCACGAGGATAGACACCCGCGACCACGGCTCCGCCCGAGGCACGCGTCATGGAAACGTCGGGTCCAAGCTCATCGTAATCCCCCCGGAACCAGCGTCCCCACATCTTCTGCTGATCGCGTTCGAGGAACATCACCTCGCGAAGCTCATCGCTGCCACCGGGGTTCGAGCGGCCGCGCCACTGGTATCCGGTGTAGACCATCGAGCGGCCTGACCGCTGCACCTGCTCGCCTGATTCCGCGAAGACGTACGAGGTGCTGGTCGTGAACACGTCCGGGTCTGACGGATCTGCGGTCACGGTCATCGTGCCGTACATGGGTCCCTTGCCAGGTTCGTGACCAGAGATTGTCCACGTCCCTGCAAGACGGGCAGGGCGCTTGGTCGCTGCCCACGCCGACCACTCCGCGGTCTCGAGCGAGT
This sequence comes from Gemmatimonadales bacterium UBA4456, assembly GCA_002390225.1. GTDB lineage: Bacteria > Gemmatimonadota > Gemmatimonadetes > Longimicrobiales > Gaopeijiaceae > UBA2589. The sequence goes on from DGOW01000030.1 coordinate 4,014, forward strand.
AGACGTCCGACAGGTAGTTGATTGCCCGCTCCATCGGATGGCGGGGGTCGTCCTGTTCGGAGGCTGGTCCGGTGTAGCGGAACGCCTGCCAATCCGAGAGCGGGTACAGGGCACGGTGGGTGTCGATAAGAAGACCCCATTCGTCCTTTGTGCGGCGCTGGGTCATCACGCGACCCATCGAATGGCACTGGATGCACGTGTACTCGACGTCGGAGTCCCCATCCCAGTCATGGTCGTCGCTTCGGCGCTCGATCTCGAACATTCCGGGCCGGAGCTCTTCTGGAGCGAGGCCCTGTTCGTTGGCTAGATAGCGGACGATTTCGACTGCGTCGGCCTGGTCCAGCCGAGCGCCGTGCAGGGCCATCATCCGTCGGATCGACGTCTGCCAACCCTCGGGCGTTTTCCGCAGCCAGGAGATTCGGGACATCCTTCCGCCATCGTCGACCTCGTGGCAGCGGGAGCAGCGGTCGATCACCGTTTGATTGGTGATCGCAAAGCCGTCGTCCAGCAGCACTCCGTCGGGGTGAGCAGCTGACTGAGGAGCCGGACTCGAGGCGAGCAGGATGCCTGCTACGGCAAGGCCTGCGATCGAGATCGAGAAACGAACGGAAGACGCCATCGGCTCCTGGCGGGTTCGGGTGGTAACGATATCGGTCAGATTGGGGGTCTCTGCCGGCTCACGCCAGTATCTTGGCGTTCGAGAGGATCAAATCACGGCGCAGCATCTGCGTGCTCGAGCACCCCGGCCGCGAATGCTGTGGAGAGCGCAGTGAGATAGTCGGGTAGCGTCACGGCTGGACCTGTCGCGTTGTACGCGCTCCATCCGTCGGCAACGTCTGCGTGCTGTGTGGCCGCGTCGACGACCTCGAGGAGATCGACACTGCGAACGTAGCGCAGCCCAGCGGGCCACCGACCTGTGGCGAGGTGCTTCTCCATGACGATTCGGTGGCCAGCGATCCCCGGCCCTTCGAACACATGGAGGGTCGAGCCACGGACGGCATGGAGCGTCTCACGAGCCCGGATGGACTCGAATGCCGCACGAACCTCCTCCTCGGGTACCTCTGCGCCAAACGCATCCGGGTCGGGCACCGGGGTCGATCCCGTACCGGGGTGGTCTTCGTAGGTGGAGTGACCTGCCTCTCGCGCGGCGTGTGCCCGCTTGATCCAGTACGGACTGTCATAAACGTCAGCTGCCGATCCGAAAAAAGGAGCTGAGGCTGCCCGGTACCGCCGATACACCTCGCGCTCACGAGCATCGAAGAAATCCACCGCTGCCTGCGTCATCCCGGGGTCGATCAGAGCCGTGTTCACGACGATACCTGCGAGCCATCCGGATGACAGCGCCTTCTTCACACCGAAAGAGGAGAGCGGGTCTATGAATGAGCCCGCGTCGCCTGCCAGGAGCAGGCCGGGGCGACCGTATTGCGTCGCGTGGTAGAGAGACGCGGGGCAGGCCCAGGCTTCTCCAACTGGCTTGGCGCCGTCGAGAGACGCGCCGAGGTGCCGGGTCCGACCGAATTCGCGATCGAGGACGCCGGCCAGATCGTCGCCCGCAAGATCCACCTCACGCTGGTCGATCATGACGGTATAGCAGCGTACGTCATGGCCAAGCGGGACGGACCAGGCCCAGCCCGTCTCGTATGATTCGATGAATGTCAGATGGCGATCCGCCTCCGGCCAACCCCCCGCCCGCGTCCAGCGCTGGACGACCGCCAACGTGGTCGTGCTTCGATCGACCTCACGACCTTCCGTTCTTGCAATGAGCCCGTGACGCCCAGTCCCATCGATCACCCAGGGAGCTTCGATCACATGCTCCCCGTCTGGACCTTCACACCGGACGCGCCATCCCGAGTCGAGTTCCTCTGCACTTCGGGCCGTATGCCCGAGGAGGACGTTGACCCCTGCCTCCGCTGCGACTTCGGTGAGCACCTTTTCGAGCCCAGCGCGATCCGTGTGATGCCCGGCGGCCTGAGTCCCGAAGGATTCCGAGCGAGGATCGCCGTTGGCCCAGAGAACGGAGTTTCCCAGATTTGGATACAGTCCGGCTGCATCGACCGCCTCGAGGGCCCCAAGTTCGTCCAGCACGCGTCGAGCGGACGGCGGAATGGACACGGCGAGGGCGCCAGCGATCGGTGTCGTGGGGCTCACCAGAGTCACTCGGTGGCTCCGACGGGCAAGCAGTGTCGCAGCGGCGCAGCCCGCGGGGCCGGCGCCAAGAACGACGACGTCGACCTGGTTCAGTTCTGAGCCGCGCAGCCGCAGCCGGTACCGCAACTCTGAAAGCCGGCGTCGGTGTTGCTGCCGGTGACGGCGACGGACATGCTCATGATCCTCTGGATGGACGCGTCCCCCGGCGTATCCCCTCGATCGACCGCAGCGCGCTCGACAAGCTGGCCCCAGGTCGTGAGCTCTTCACTCATTCCGTGTCGAACTTCGACAGTCCGGCCGTTTGCGGCGCATTCGTATTCGTAGTAAGGCATACCACATGGTAATCACCGAATGACACTTCGTTCCAGATCTCTGACCTTCCTGGCTCTCTTCACTGGTGCCAGTCTCGTGCCCGGCATGGGCCACGACCTGGCCGCTCAGGTAGTACCCAGAGCGGGTGACCTCGCGGTCATCGGTGGTCGACTCTGGGACGGAACCGGAGACACTGCACGGCCGAATCCGGGCATCCTGGTACGCAATGGGACGATCCTCGCGATGGGCGTGTTCGACACGTCCGTGGAGGGTGTCGAGGTCCTTCAGCTGGACTCGCGTCACTTTGTCATGCCGGGTCTGTTCGATCTGCATGCGCACTACGCCGTCGATCTGTTCGGCGAGGGGCGTGTGGACGAGTACACCGTGAACCCCGTGCTCTTTCTGGCGAATGGTGTCACCTCGACCTTCCCGGCCGGAGAAGTGGATCCCGTGGAGGCTCGCCGGGGACGGGAGCGGATCGCGGCGGGCGAGATTCCGGGTCCACGTATCTACAGCTCTGGCCCGTACTGGGGGACGGCCCGTCCAGGCTGGTCGCACGAAGCGATGACACCCGACTCCATTCGGCGAGAGGCGACGCACTGGGCGCTGAGCGGTGCGCGAGGCTTCAAGGCGAAGGGCATCCGGCCCGAGCAGCTCGAAGTGATCATCGAGGTGGCCCACGATCACGGGCTGACCGTGACCGGCCACCTGGATTCTGGTTTCCGGCGCAGTGTGAACCCCCGGGACGCGATCCTCATGGGCATCGACCGCATTGAGCACTTCCTCGGTGGAGATGCCCTGTCCTCCAGTCAGTTAGCATATGCCTCGCTGGAAGTGTTGGATCTCGAAGATGCCGAGACCGCGCGGATGATTCGCGACCAGGCTCGTCTCTTTATCGATCAGGGTGCCTTCTTCGACGCCACTCTGACCGCGTATGGATACTTCGCGGACCGTGAGCCGGTGGTGTTCGACTACTGGGCCGACGAGATGGGATTCCTGACCCCGTACGCCCGCGAGGTCGTCGAGTCGCAGTTGCCGCGCCGGCCACTCGATCAGTTCGAGCGCATTTACTATGTGAAGCGCGAGACCGTGAAGGCATTCGTCGACGCCGGTGGCTCAGGACAGCTCACGCTGGGGACTGACCACCCGAGCTGGGGTGAGTTCTGGAGTGGATTCGGATCACATCGGGAGCTTCATGCAATGGTGCTGGCTGGCCTTCCGAATGCTGTTGCGCTTCGGGCCGGTACGGTAAATGCAGCCCGGGCACTGGGGGTATCCGAGCGACTCGGCACCGTAGCGGTGGGCAAGTACGCGGACCTGCTCATTGTGGAGGGCGACCCGTTGTCCACGATCACGGATACGCGAAACGGCTTCCGAGTGGTGCGATCCGGGCGGGTCTACGATCCCGCTGAACTCTTCGACTCTGTGCGCGGTCGCATGGGGCCGCCCTCAGCAGGCGACGCAAGTTGGTGGAAGGGCAACCTTCGACTGGGCCGATGAAGCTGACGCTGGAGGAGCTGGCGATCGCCGAGGCCGCACGTGCGGAGCTTCTTGAAACTCCTTTGCCTCCTGCGATGGGTCAGCTCGGTTGCCTTGCCGCGATTGCGGGGGTCGTTGTCCTGGTGGTTTGGCTTCCGGTTGTCGATGCGCTGCCGGCGCTGTCTTTCTTCACACCCTTCGTGATGCTCTTCGCCGTCCTGGGCGCAGTCGGTGGGCCCGTCTTCCTCATGTTCGGCGGCCAGTCGGGTCGGAACGCCGGGAGAGCGGCCATCGAGGCGTCATTGCGGGTGTTCGAGGACGCGAATGCGGATCGTGACGAACTGCTTCGCGCAGCAGCGGTGCTGCTCGAGCGGGCCTACATATCTCGGGGACCGTCGACCGAGTTGATCATAGACCTGGCCGAAGCCCGGGATCGGGTTGGTGAGGGTTTGGGGTTGGTGCTGGAGGTTGAGCGCCATTTTGCCGAGCGATTCGGGAGTTGGCCCGTGTTCGACTCATCGGAGGACGCACATGAGTGATCAGACATCCTATCCGATCTGTTGTTGCTGATGCGATACAGATTGATGCCGGTGAGGTGACCTTGGCTTTCGGGTGGCAATCGACTGTAATCGTCTACTGAGCAGGACTTTGCGGCGTTCGCGCCCTGCGTATGAGAGGCGAGTGAGGCTTGGCGCGATCATTGCTCTCGCGTCGGTGAGGACCATGGGTGGTGCGTGTCTTCGCGCCGTCCACGCTCACGCTGATGCGAACCAGCCCTCCAACGGGGGACGCAGTGAATCGCGCGCGGGTCGTCGCAACGGGCGTTGGCCGGACGCGGTGGGCCGTCAACGTGGCGCGGGAGGAGACTCTCGCGCTCCGAACGATTCAACTTTAGATACCTCATGTGTATCTGTCGCCCTGTAACAATTGAAACCCGGCCCGATATGAACTCCGATGACGTGTCACCATGGCTGATCCGGGGGATCTACCTTTTCGGTATCGCACTGATCTTGCACGCGGCGATCGATTTGTCGTTGACGGTGTGGCCGGTTCGGGTCACGGAAATGGTATGGCGATACGGGTTCCTGGGCCTCGGTGCCGGGTACCTTCAGACGCCGACGCTCGGACTCCTCCTCATAGCGGCAACGGCGCTCTGGCAGGGTGACCTGGGCCTCGCACGTGGAGTCGGTAGGGCACTCATGGTCAGCTCGGTCGTGCTCTTGCTCGCCGTTGCGCTCTTCATGCTCGACGTGGTTCAGGTCCGCCAACTACAGGTAGCCGAGGCTCAGACTGGGGTGCTCTATGGAGGCCTTTTGCAGGCGGTGAAGTATGTACTGGCCTCCATCATCTTGGCAGCGACGGGGCTCGGACTCATCCAGAGCGTGAAGACTGCGCGCAGCCAAGTTTCCCTTGCTCCGGCGCGTGTCCCCCTCATCGGATCTGCCGCCGCGCCGTCCATGGAGAAGGAGCGTCCCCAGGCGAAAAATGGGGAAGACCACGCGGAATACGTGGCGGAACACGACGCTGTGCACGACGAGGAAGACGATAAGAACGACTAGCTGCACATGGTGCAGACGCGCTGCGGGGCGGGCCATCGTGACAAGACGGCCCGCCCCGTTTGCGTTTGGCTCGACGTGCCTCTTCGTGCGTGAAGAGGAGGTCGCTTCGGGCTGAATCTAGAAGATCGGCCCTCTCAGATAGGTGTCAGATCGAGCCCACGCCTCCCGGAACTCGGCATTCACCTGGTCCGCTTCGACGTTTTTGCCCTGAGCGCGCAGTGCCTGCTCGAGGCCGTACAGCGACCAACCGTTGTGAGGGTGCTTTTCGAGCTCGTGCTGGAACGCGTTCTCCGCATCTTCGTACCGCCCAGCCTCGTTGAGGGCATCACCCAGCCAGGTATAGACGGAGAAAGGCAGGGGTTCCGGCTCGTCGTAACGCAGTCCGTCTTCGATCTCACCCCCGGCACGTAGCACGTCGATCGCCTGCTCGAGTTCACCGTTTGCGCGCAGGATCTCACCCTCGAGAATCGCACCGACGACACCAAGTAGCTGAGTGGCTGAATGCCCGCGGAAGTTGTCGTTCGGATCTTCTTCGATCGCAGTCTCGATGAGGTGGAGATACCAGCGTGCTGTGCCCTCGTCGCCCATGCGGAGGTGCGCGTAGCCTTTGCCGAAGTCATAGAGCCCGCGGAAGACGGTGCCATCGGGCGCTTCTCGGAGATCGATGATGTCGTCGAAGCGACCGAAGCGAACCATGGTCAAGGCTTCGTAGAACGTGGCGCCGTCCATGAGATCGGCGTAATCCCGTCCCGCCTGGATCGCGACTGCGCCCTGCCCATCGTTGGACGCGGCGAACAGCAGCATGTGGAGATTGTGCGAAGGATAGATCGCGAAACCCTCACCGTGAGCAGCTTTCAGGTCCGAGTGCCACGCATCGGTATTCGCCCGAACTGCATCGCCCCATCGACCGATTCGGTTGTACGTGTGCGAGGGCATGTGCTGAATGTGACTGGCACCTGGGATCGACTGTCCGAGATAGTCTGCGCATTCCTCAGCCAGGCCGGGTTCCTGGGTGGGCTCGGTGGCGTGGATGTACAGGTGGCACGCGCCCGGATGTGTGATGTCCTGGTCCAGCACCGACTCGAGTACACGGTGGATCTCCTGTACCTCCGGATTGGTGACATCCCACGTGCCTCGGCGTGGCTGAAGCAGCATGAGGGACTCGCCGGCGAGGAAGCCGATGTCCAGGTCGCCAGGGTGCTCCTCATAGAGATCGTTGATGACCTCTGCCCAGGTCTCATCGAGTGAGCGTCGCTTGTCCGCGTCATGTTCCTGCTCATACCGAACAGCCATCGCCTCGATCATCGCGCGCTCGACATCCGACGCATGGCCACTCGACAGCTCGAGCGCCTTCTGGATTGCGACATACGCGCGAGGCGCGTCGGGCGACGTCATGGGGCCATTCAGATACGAACCCCACGCCCAAGCCTCGCCGAAGTAACACATGGCGCAATCGGCATCGAGTTTCCACGCCTCCCGGAAGGACCGAGCCGCGAGGTTCGGGTCGAAGGCGTACATCAACTGGATGCCCTGATCGAAGTACATCTGCGCTTCGTGCGAGGACGTCGTGATCGCACGGGCGAACGGCCCCAGGCCTCGACCGTCGTGATGCATCGGCATCGGATCGTCGAAGTCCGGTGGGAGATCAACGTCCTGAGCCTCGAGCTGAGGGGCGATTAAGGTACTTGCGAGGAGCGCGGCGGCGAGATATCGGCGCATAGTCAGATTCTCCGGGGCGGTGGACTCAGGCATGTGAATCTGTTTCGTGCGGGAGCCTCCGTCCACTTTCGCAGATCGTCGCCGACGTGTGACGGCCTCGGTCCGTCGCGTAGCGCTATCGTTGCGCGGGGCCCTCTGGCCGATCAGGCTCGAGCACCTCAGGTTGATCTCGCCGCTCGTGACCCGACCGAGGAGACCGACCCGATGCCCCGTGACGGACGTACCAAACTCTCACGTCGCGCCTGGATCACGACGACCTCCGGCGTCATCGCTGCAGGCCTCGTGAAGACGCAGACGGATGCGATCAAGCTCGTGGCTCAGGAGGCTCCCTCCGACCCGACCAGGGTGCCGGGTAAACTGGTCTCCGAACTCGGTGGTCGGGCCCCTGCCGAAGAGCCCAAACGACTCGTTCGGGCTCAGACCCTCTCGTCGTCCTCTCGGACGCCGCTGGCCGATCTCATGGGAACGATCACGCCGGCTGATCTTCACTTCGAACGACATCACGCTGGCGTTCCGGACATCCGGCTCGAGGATCACGAGCTCCTCGTGCATGGCATGGTGGAGCGTCCGATGGTCTTCCGGATGTCGGATCTGATGCGGTATCCCCAGGTGTCCCGGATCCAGTTCCTCGAGTGCTCAGGCAACGGCGGCGGCGTCTACAATCGCGATCGGATGCCGACCGAAGTGACGGTGCAGGCGCTGGACGGTCTACTGAGTACGAGCGAATGGACCGGCGTCGCGGTGTCGACGATCCTTCGGGAAGTCGGGGTACGGCGAGGCGCGAGCTGGATTCTTGCCGAAGGCAGCGACGCGGCCGTGATGTCGCGTAGCATCCCTCTCGACAAGGTGATGGAAGACTCGATGCTGGCGTACGGTCAGAATGGTGAGCGGATTCGTCCGGAGCAGGGGTATCCGCTGCGCCTCTTCAACCCGGGTTACGAGGGCAACACGTCGGTGAAGTGGCTGCGACGGATCGAGGTCACCGATCAACCCACGCACACCCGCGACGAGACCTCGAAGTACACGGACCCGCTCGGAGACGGCAAGGTTCGCCAGTTCAGCCTGGCGATGGACGCCAAGTCGGTGATCACGTTCCCGTCGTATCCTTACGCCCTGCCAGAGACAGGCTGGTGGGAAATCCGTGGACTCGCGTGGTCCGGGCGCGGACGAATCACGAAGGTTGAGGTCAGCACCGACGGTGGACGTACCTGGGTCGATGCGGCCTTGCAGGGACCGATCCTGGAGAAGTCGACGGTCCGCTTTCGTCACCTGTTCGACTGGAACGGCCGTGACACGGTCATCCTCAGCCGGGCCACGGACGAGACGGGGTACGTGCAGCCGACAGTCGAGCAGCTCTGGGACGCGCGCGGCACCCGAACGTCGTACCACCAGAACCACCAGCGCGCTTGGAAGATCGCGCGCACGGGTGAGGTTACCTTCGGTTTGGGAGAGTTGGTATGAGGCGTGCTCAGACAGGTGGCCGGGTACCGTTGCGAGGAGCGGCCGAAGGTGGGCTGCCCGGGATGGTCCGGGGCGCTTTCCTTCTCGTAGTCGCGACGGCGCTCGTTGCGTGCTCCGATTCCGGTCAGACGGCGGACCGCGCCCCGATCGTGTCTGGCGACGTCGCCATGGCCGGCACGTTGGAAGGCATCCCGGCCCACGCGCCGGCGCGTTTCGACTTCGGGACTGAAGCGTCGGCCGCCAGGGTGGCGATATGGGACATCGACGTTCGCCCGGACGGCGAAGGGCTTCCCGAGGGTAGCGGTTCCGTGGCGCAGGGACGGGATGTCTACAACGTGCATTGTGTAGCGTGCCATGGCCCTACTGGAACGGAAGGTCCGAACGACCGTCTGGTGGATAGCGAGCAGTGGGACGATGTCCCGAGCACGCGCACCGTAGGCAACTACTGGCCGCACGCCACGACGCTCTATGACTACATCCGAAAGGCGATGCCCCAGCTCACGCCGGGTATCCTGTCTGAGGATCAGGTCTATGCCGTGATCGCCTACATCCTGTGGATGAACGAGATCATTCCGGAGGATTCGGTGCTGGATGCCCAAACTCTTGCTGCGGTCGTGATGCCAGCGCGCGATAAATTCGTGGTCGACGATCGTGTCGGTGGGGCGGGTCCGGTTCGCTGATGCCGCGCGGGCCTCACGGCCCGTTCAGAGTCCTGCGGAGGCTCAGTCTCTGGGCTGCATGATCCGATCGAGGTCTTCGGCCATCTGAGATGCCATATAGTTGATCAGTACGGTTGCAGCCGGAGCCTGGTTCACGTTGCCGACCATGATCGAGTACTCGGTCTGATCCCCGCTCTCTCCGCCGACCGCCGTGAGCATGATCGGGTCACCGGCCCGGAGGCGCGCCACGTGCGCGGCTGCCAGAGGAATCGTCGCTTCGAGAGACTCGCCTGAGCCGGCGGCTGTAGTCCACAAGACGTCCGGGGCCGTGATCTCGCCGAAGTGCACGACGTAGCGGGTTTCGGTCCCGAGTGGTTCGGGCAGAGCCGCCCGGAGCCCGAGAGCCGGAGCGACTGCCAGCTCTGGATGGTCGAATGTCAGTCCCAGGGAGTCGTTGATCGCCTCATATCCGGCGAGCTCCTCGGCCGACACGTCCTCTCTGTTCAAAAACAAGGGAGAGAAAGAAAGGGACATGGCCACATTCCCTACCCGCGCGTACCCAATAGTACGGCCACCGCCGAGTTGACCGTCCGCGTTGGGCTGGAGCGGACCTGGCACGGTCCACGGCCGACTTTCCTGGATCTCCCATACGGACTCGCCAGTGTCGACAAAGCGGAAGTTCGCTGCCTCTCCCGCAGGGAGACCGGCCTGGTCGCATATGGGCCCGGAGGCGTCAGCGCAGGCGTCCTGTACTGCGCTCCGAACAAAAATCGCGCCGTCGCACGGGCCTGCGGACTGGATCAGACCTGAGTTGGCGGTCAGCACACTGTCGGCCTGTGTCTGGAGCGAGGTGAGTGCCTCCGCGACCAGACGCTTGATCGTCTCCCGGCCGGCCTGTCGTTCGGCTTGGAGCTGTTCGTCTTCGTTGGTCACGTACCGTTGCGCGAGGGCAGCATCGGTGGTGAACCAGTCGCGGACCATGACCTCCGTCTGATCCGCTGGGTCGAAGGGCTCGAGACCGCTCTGATCCTCGAGCGCTACGGCCTCCCCGATCTGACGAAGCCTTGCGCCGCGAGTGACGAGAGGCTCAAGCGTCTGGTCAAGCACGGCGATCCCCGCCAGGGTGCCGACGCACATGCGAGAGCGGTTGACCTCGATTTCGACCAGGCGACTGGGAATCAGGTCGACTTGAGCGGCCGCAGATGCGGGAACGATTGTGATGAACGCAACGAGCGCCAGGATGCGCACGGGGGGCTGTCTCCGATGGGGTGTCGAGCTTGAACTTCGCGCACAGACTGCGGCCGTGCGTGCTTGTCTTACCAGTAGCGCAGGCCGGGGTTTCCCTCCGACCCGGCCGACGCCTCAACCCGCTCGCCTCATGGCCGGACAGAACGTGCTGAGCCTTCAGTCACTGGGGAGCGGGTTCAGGCCTCGATCCCTCTCGTACAGGGATTCGGCGCAGGCGTCAGGCTCTGCCCGTCAACCGCCCTCGATTCGCTCCTGCGAACGGGCCCCGCTGAGGACGTTCTCGAGGGCGTAGTTAGCCTCGTGGCATGCGTACTCGTACAACAGACCGTCCAGCCGATTGAAGGGCATTTCTCCCCGGATTGCGGTGGTCAGTATCTCGGGATCCTCGACGGTGAATTCGTAGTTGAGCTGATGATCCGAAGGCCGGGTAAACCGCTCGATCACACGCACGGATTCCGAGGGTGCGAATCGGGCTGCCGAGCCCGCGAAGATCCACTGGTCGAGACGGATGTTAGTGGTCTCGACGACCAGTGTGTCACCTGCCCAGTGCCCCCAGGAGTCGCCCATCCACGGCCTCAGGTGCGGCGGCAGACGCCGGGGCTGTCCCATCTGCACAATGCGCACGTCGTGCACCATCTCCGTCATGATCATGATCGCGTCAGGCGTCTGCACGATCGTGTAGTTGTTGTTGTAGAAATAATTCGGGAGCATCGGCGGGCCACCGTTCGACCCGAACGACATGATGCACCGCTCAGAGAGTGGGCGGTTCTCTGGATTGTCGTACGCACCGAATTGGCGTGTGAACGCCAGTCGTTCGCGCGCCTGGCGTTGCCCTTCTTCGGTGAGTGTCGGCCGCTGCCCGTCGGGGGGAAAGGTGATCAGTGATCCCCGCGGTTCGCCGTTGTACCAGGCGACGCGGTCACCGGCATCGATGAAGAAGTAGTTATAGCCACCGACCCCCCCGGCTGCTCCGGTCGAGCCGTCGCCTCCCACGGGAGGCGCTTCGCGGTCAGGGTCACTCGGTTGCGCCTCCGCTTCGATGAGACTCTGGCGGCGGCCTTCCATGGCCAGGACCTGATCGGGGTCCAGGACGAGGGGCCGACCCTCGGCACGGAGGATCGGCGTCATCGTCGCGTTGCTCCAGTTGCCCTGGAAGTCTGGGGTCCCATCCGCAAGGCGTGGTATGGTCCAGCCCGGAGGGTGGACGGGAGGCGCCTGCGCTGTGAGCAGGTTCGGAAGCGAGATCGCCATAACGCCGCTGAGCGCGACAGCGATCCCGAAACGAGACCTCATCGTCCGTGCGGCATCGGTCCGCGTGCCGTGCCTTCCCAATCGGGGTCGGCAGCGCCGATGAAGGTTCCGGTACCGGGATCATACTGGATCCCGTGGACCCGACCGAAGGCCCCGGTGCGCGGCTGACCGTTGATGTCGAGCCCGAGGGCTTCCATCTGATTGATCTCTCCATCCGTCCAGCCAATGCCGGGTGATGTCTCGGCATTAAGCCCCCCACCGAAACCTCCTGCGACCCGGGGTTCAGCCAGCGCATTCGGAAGCTCCATGCCGAAGTCGATGACGCGCGTGATCGCGTGCACGACAGCGGGCGGAATCATGCCGCCACCAGCGCCGCCGAGCACGAGCACGACTTCGCTGTCCTTCATGACGATGAAGGGGCAGATGTTCGACCGGGCACGCATGCCCGGCTGGGTCATTGTGCCCAGGTAACCGCCGAGCGTGGAGGCATGCAGGAAGCCGAGGCCAGGGGTCACGACCTTCGAGCCCATGTTCGGGCCGAGCGTCTGGGTCAGCGAGACGAACATCCCGTTCGCGTCCGCTGTAGAGAGATGCGTCGTGTGACCCCCGTAGAGGTCGCCACGCTCTTCCAGCTCAGGCATCGGAGTCCAGGCTTGCTCGGGCTGCTGTCCGGGCGCAGCGATATCGGCAGCAACCTCGCGAGCATACTCTTTTGACGTGGCCCGAACGGCCGCAGAGTCTGGTCCGAGGAGCGCCAGCTCTCGCTGAGCCATGCGCAATGACTGACCGGTGATCGCGAACCACTCCGCTTCGGTCATCGAGTTCGGGTCGAAGGTCTCCATCACTTGTAGCGCCTGAATGGCCAGCACACCTGCGGCAGGCACATCCGTTCCGATGATGTCGTAGCCGCGATAGCTCCCGCGCACGATGCGGCTGTCCTCGGCCTCGTACTGCGCGAGGTCGTCGAAGTCGACCACCGACCCGTTAGCCTGGAAGTCGGCGGCCATCGCCTGAGCAATTTCACCTTTGTAGAAGACGTCGTGGCCTCCGACCATGATCTTGCGCAGCGTCTCAGCGTACTCCGGCTGGACCAGGGTCTCACCTGCCCGGTAGGGCGACCCGTCCCCTTTGTAGTACGCCGCTGCAGTCCCGGGGAAGTGGAGCGCCTGCTCGGCCCCACCCGCTTGTCTCGCGGCGTCACCCGGCAGGAGGCGGAAGCCGTTCTCAGCGTACTCGATCGCGGGTGCCATCACACGAGCCAGCGGGAGTGAGCCGTGTTCCTCGTGCAGCTTGAGTAGGCCAGCGGCAGCACCGGGGATGCCGATGACCGCATAACCGAATGAGGCTTGCGGCGCCGTCTCGTGGTCATAGTCCCACGGCGCCTGGGTCGTACCATCAATACCGTGGAATTCGCCGTCCGGCGTCCGGACCAGGATCTGATTTCGTCCACCGATCGAGTTCATCGTAGGCTCGACCACGGCGATCGCGAAGCCAGCCGCGACGGCTGCATCTGCGGCGTTTCCGCCCAGTTCGAGCATGCGCACCCCGGCGTCCGTAGCGAGCGGGTGAGCGGCACTTACCATGCCGGCGTCCGAGCGTCCGCTCTGCCCGACCGACTGGGCAGACGTGTGTGACGGCAGGTAGACCAGGGTAACCGCCAGTAGTGAGACAGTTAGCGGAGACATAGCGGTTCGTAGGAGGCGCATGAACAGGTCAGTCTTGAGACATGGGGATCACGATCGGATGGTACTGTGCCAAGGCCCGACGAGCACGCCCTTCGTCGCGAACTGGATTGCAGATGTCTGGTCGTCCCGATTCACGCGGGCATCCCTCGTTCGCGCTGCACCGCCAGGCTGCCTCCGGTGTCCCGACTCGCCGACCCTGCGAGTCAGCCAGATCTGCCCCATCTTCTCGAAGGCATTCCATCAACTTACCCCACTCTATGACCCGAGAACCTGATTCATGATGCTTGATGCGCGTCTGCGGGCGGCTCTGGGCCTGATTTTGATCCTCGCGATTGCCTGGGCGTTGTCGACCGATCGCAGGAGGGTGTCGTGGCGCCTGGTCGGGTGGGGGCTGGCACTTCAGATCGGTTTCGCCCTTCTGGTACTCCGGACGCCCGTCGGCGTGGCGGCGTTCGGTGCCCTCAATCATGTGGTCCATGCTGTGCTCGGGTACGGCACGGAGGGCGGGCGCTTCGTGTTTGGTAATCTCGTGGGAAGTGAAGTCCCGGTCGGTACGCTCGGATCGGACGGGACCTTCAGTCAGACGGATGGAATGGCGGCCCAGACGGGCGCGTTCTTCGCCTTCCGGATTCTACCGAACATCATCTTCGTCTCGGCCCTCATGACGGTGCTGTACCACATGGGGATCATGCAGCGAGTGGTTCGCGTCGTGGCGTGGACCATGCAGCGCACGATGCGCACGTCGGGTGCGGAAACGCTGTGCACAGCCACGAATATCTTCGTCGGCATGATGGAGTCGCCCTTGGTCGTGAAGCCCTACGTCGAGCGCATGACCGAGTCCGAGTTGATGGCGGTCATGACCGCCGGTCTCGCCACTATCTCAGGTACCGTCCTCGCGGCGTATGCCGGGATGCTCCTGCCTTATCACCCTGACGCCGCAGGGCACCTCATTGCAGCCTCGGTGATGTCCGCCCCGGCGGCTCTCGTGATGGCCAAGCTGCTCGTGCCTGAAACGAGCGAGCCGATCACGACAGGGTCGCTCACTGAAGACCTGGAGCGACCCGACGTCAACGTGATCGACGCGGCGGCGCGCGGGGCCGCCGAGGGACTCCGTCTGGCTCTGGTCGTGGGCGCCATGCTGATCGCGTTCATCGCGCTCGTGGCGATGATCAATGGTCTTCTCGGCTGGCTGGGGGCGATGTTCGGCACTCCGGGGATTACCCTGGAGGGGATCCTGGGCGCGGCGCTCGCGCCGGTGGCTTGGATGCTCGGGATTCCCTGGGCGGACGCAGGGCTGATCGGTCGCATGATCGGCGTCGACTTCGTCCTGAACGAGTTCGTCGCGTTCGTGCAGCTGTCGAACGAGCTCGGTGCCGGCGCGTCAGTCGAGCCCCGATCCCTGGTCATCGGGATTTATGCATTGACCACGTTTGCAAACTTTGGCTCGGTTGCCATGACCCTGGCCGGTCTCGGGGAGATTGCACCGTCCCGAAGACACGACCTCGCTCGACTGGGATTCAAGGCGATGGCCGCAGCGCTCATGGCTTCTCTCGCGACTGCTGCAGTGGCGGGAATTCTGGTCTGACGCGAACTTCTGGCTCCCAGAGCAGGTTCCTGCCTCCGGTCTGGACGAGCATGTCAGATTCTAAAAAACGTCTCATCGTCGTCGGTGACCGCGTCCTGATTCAACCTGAAGAGGGTGAGGATCGGACAAAGGTCGGGCTCTATCTCCCGCCTACCGCGGTGGATAACCAGGCTGTTCAGGGTGGAACGGTCATGGCGACCGGGCCCGGCAACGCGGTCTCCGCTCCGACGGAGCTCGACGTAGAGCCGTGGAAGATCGGTGGGGCCCCGGGCGAGCCGCGATACGTTCCTCTCCAGGCGCACATCGGGGACTACGCGATCTTTTTTCGGCGTGCCGCGGTCGAGATCACCTTTGAAGGTGAGCACTATCTTGTGGTTCCGCAGGCCGCCATTCTGACCCTTGTCCGCGAAGACGAGGAACTGGAAGATTTGGGCTTCTGACGCCTCGACGCAGGAGGCGTAAGCCTCCGCGCGAGCGGAAGGTCGACCTTGAACGCTACCGGTCGTTCATCGACGACTGGAGTGCGTTTTCCGCCGCGGCTCAACGCCCCGAACCTACGGTATTTCGTGCTCGCGAAGGTCGGATCGGCGAGGCAGCGCTCCTGGACCGATTGCGGGCGCGTGGTTTCATGACGGAGCCAGTCGGCGGTCTGGGCGGCTTTCATCAGGTAGTCGATGGGCCGGGCCGGCTGTCGGCTACGGCCGAGCACTGGCTGGGGCTGCTCTACGTGCAACAGGCGTCGACCGGGGTGGCTGCTCCAGCGCTTGGTCCTGTGCCCGGAGAGCACGTGCTCGACCTCTGTTCCGCGCCGGGCGGCAAGACGATGCACATGGCAGAGCTCATGAACGACTCCGGATGCATCGTGGCGTCGGAGCTCAGCGAGCCTCGTATCCGTGGGCTCCTGGGCAACGTGTATCGGCTCGGACATTCGAACATACTGGTGACCGCCGGCGACGGACGGGATTTCCCTTCCGGGGCGACGTTCGACCGCGTGCTGGTGGATGCGCCGTGCTCGGGTGAAGGAACGCTTCGTCGCGGAGGCGGTCAGGCACCGAACCAGTCTGCCTCATTTCTCGGCTATGTGACACAGGCTCAACGCGGGCTACTGGAGCGAGCCATTGAGGTGACACGGCCGGGCGGTGTGATTCTGTATGTCACGTGCACCTTTGCGCCTGAAGAGAATGAGGCGGTGGTGAGTGACGCGTTGATGCGCCTTCCCGTCGAGCTCGAACCACTCGACCTACCGGTCCCGCATGCACGAGGTCTGACGGAGTTCGAAGGCGTGCGCTTCGATCCCCGACTCGCAGGGGCGGCGCGTATCTACCCCCACCATCTCGACTCGGGTGGGCTTTTTCTTGCTCGACTCCGCAAGCTGGACGATGGGAAGGATCGGTCGTTTCGTGGGGCAGTCCCGTCGGTCTTTCCGGGTGACGAACGGTCGCCGGACGAGGCGGAGGAGACGCTCGCCACGGCACTCGAGGAGCTTCGGACCCGTTACGGGGCAGACTCAGGGTTGGACCACCTCAAATGGATGTTTCGCGGTGGACGTGCCTGGTTCCATACCCTCGATGCGTGGCCTCTCCCCTCGTGGGAGGAGGGCGGCTGGCGCGCTATCTCCGTCGGGATCCGGGGGATCGACTTCGATACGCGAGGCCGTCCCCGGCCGTCCAACGATCTGCTTCGACTCTTCGGTGATCGGGTGGCTGGACGGGTGGTTGATGTGGACGAGGACGAGATGCTCGCGCTTCTGGCGAAAAAGACCCTGCCGACGAGCGAGGAGGAGCGAGGCCCGATCAGTATCCGACACTCGGGCGATGTGGTAGGACGAGGTGCCGTGACCGTCGACGGTCTCAAGAGTGAGATCCCGAAGGCGCGGGCAGCAGACTACCTGCGGGCGTTCTCGGGGGCAGCCGGCTCCTAGTCGTTCTCCGACTCGAGAAACCACATCACGAAGTCCTGATCCGCTGGCGCGAGCTTGAGTGAGGCCATCGACTTCGGTGTGAGCCACGCGAGTTCAGAGTGCTCGTGCGCGATCGGGTCGCCCTGGGCCTCGACCGGGTAGAACTCGATCACAAACGGCGAGGACCCGTCCTGCACGGTGTGTAGCCTGGCGCCGACGTCGGTCACCGAGAGCGCCAACTCCTCGGCTAGCTCTCGTCGCGCCGCGTCCCCTGGGGTCTCACCCTGGTCGATCTTGCCGCCCGGAAACTCCCACATGCCCCCGTGGCGCTTCCCATCGGGTCGCCGGCCGATCAGGAGCGTGTCACCCCGACGAACCACGGCAGCGACGACCCGGATCGGGATCACTGCAGCCCGATGCCGATAGCGACAGCGATGGACACGCAACCTAGGGCGACGAGTGCCAGATAGAGTGGCGCGGTGAACTTGATCCATTGCTCGTAGCGCACGCCGGCGGACGCCAGAATCGCCATGAGCGCGCCGTTTGTCGGCGTGACCAGGTCGCAGAGCCCCGCTCCGTACTGATATGCAAGCACGATGACCTGCCGCGACAGACCGAGAAGGTCGGCCAGCGGCACCAGGATCGGCATCGTGAGAACGGCCTGACCACTCACGCTCGGCACCGGTATGTGGAGCAACGCCTGACCTGCGACCATGCCGAGTGCGGAGGCGAATTGCGGCATGCTTTCCAGCGGCGTGAACATCCCGTGCACGATCGTGTCGATGATGCGGCCGTCTGCCAGCACGGTGGAGATCGCACGAGCGAATCCGATGAGGAGTGCGGCATACGCCAGGTCACGGAAGCCCTTCACGTACGCCTCGGCCGTACCTCCGATGCCCAGCTTCGCAATCAGCCCGACGAGGCAGCCCATGATGAAGAAGGCGCCGGACATCTGATCGAAGTCCCATCCCCAGGACCGCAGGCCAACGACCATCAGGCCGAACGTCGCAGCGACCATGCTGATGATCACGGTGTCCGTTCGCGTCATGCGCTCACCGATGTCATCCGACACGGTGCCCTCCGGGGCCGTGCGCGTCGCGGCCGCGTACCTCATCGTCGCACCGATCCAAAGCGCAAGCGCGGCAATGAGGAATACCATGCGGAAGAGCGCCCCTGAAATCGGCTCTACCTCGGCAGCCTGCTGCGCGATGATCACCTGGAACGGGTTGATCGGACTGAATGCGGATCCGACGAATGCCGCACCTGCGCTCATGGCGACGGCGACCATGGGGGTGAAGCCGAGGCGTCCCACCAAGATCATGAGGACTGGGATCAGTGGGATGATCTCTTCCTGCATGTTCTGCACGACGCCGCCGGTCGCAAAGAAGAGCGAGACCACAGGGACGACAAGCAGATCTCGACCTCTCAGTGCTCGAATGAGTGACGGGATCGCGCGCCTCAACGCGCCCGTCTCATCGACAACCGTAAAGGCTCCGCCGATGAGGAAGACGAGAAAGATCACGCTAGCTGCGTCGGCCATGCCTCGCGGAAGTGCCACCATCGCCTCGAAGAGGTTCACCGGATTGGCTTCGACCGACTGGTAGGTACCCGGCACCACCAGGGTACGCCCGGTGACGGGGTCGGCCCGGCGATCGAACTCGCCCGCCGGAAGCACATAGCTCGCGGCCGCGGCAAGCAGCACGCAGCCGGTAAGGAGCGCGAGTGGATGGGGCAGTCGGAGCTTCCCGGAATCGGTCATCGCGACGATGTGGTCAGGAGAGGAAGGGCGGCGTCCAGGGCGCGAATGGCAGCATACACAGTAGCGACTGCCGCGTCGAACTCGGCCGGTACGATCTGTTCGACGTCGTCCGTCGGGCGGTGGTAGTCCCGATGGTCCTCGACACCGAAGTATACGAACGGAATACCTGCCTCGTGAAACGAGCCGTGGTCTGAGGAGGAGGTCCAGTCGTCACCCTCGGGGGCATCGGGGCGATCGTGGCCGAGTCGGAGCGTGAGCGGCGCATTCGCCGACACGGTCTCGAGAATGGGGCGGAGTTCAGGTGTGTGATGTGCTCCGGCCGCCCAGAGCGTGCCACCGCTTCGAGCGACCATGTCGAGGTTCACGTTCAGGGTCGACTCCGGGAATGGCGCCGGCGGGTCACTGACCAGCGCGCGCGCGCCCTGGAGGCCGACTTCTTCCGCGTCCAGAAAGGCGACCAGTACGTCCGCTGCGGGGGGGCGGTCAACGAGCAGGCGCGCGATCTCGAGGACGGCAGCTGTACCCGACGCGTTGTCGTCGGCCCCGTTGAAGATCTCGCCCTTACGAACACCGACATGATCGAAGTGGGCCGTGAGGACGATGAGCGATATCCCTTCGCTGCCCCGGATTCGACCAAGCACATTCGTTCCGGAACCGCCATCCCACTTGAACGGCACTTGATAATCCTCGGCCGCCGGAGCGATCCCGAGGTCGCCCAACGCGTCGGTGAGCCACTGGGCGACGACCCCGTTCATCTCGGAACCGACCTGGCGGCCCATCATGGAGTCGTGCGCGATTGTGCTCACCGTGGCCATGAGCCGGTCGATATCGGGAACCGTATCCTCCATCGGGCGAGCCGCGCCCATACCGATGTTGTACTGCGTGCCAGGGTTCGATTCGTCCCTTCGACCTACGAACGGGGCCGTGACCAAGAGGGCCAGACCGACGATGCTCACGAGCCAGAGTCTTAGATTCATGGCGGCACAGGATGGCGAGGTGGGCTTGCCCACGCCAGCTTCTCACGATCGAATCGTCCTCCTCTGAAGGGGTTGGCATGGAATCAGCTTGCTCATGCTCCCGGCGCGACTTTGTCCGGACCTCCGCATCATGCGCTGCTCACATCGGGCTGATGAGTGCAGCGGCTCCGCTGTGGTCACAGAGGTTGTGGGCGGCGCAGGAACGCTTTCCGGTCGAGGCCTCGGAACCCTGGGGGCGGCTCGAACGAGTGGCCGAGGGCATCTGGGCGCTCGTATCGACCCCGCTCAAGGACCAGACGACGCTATGCAACGGGGGCATTGTTGCCGGGCGCAGCGGCACGGTGATCATCGAGGCATTCGGGTCGGATGAGGGTGCACGCTGGATGGCAGCGCAGGCGCGCCGTCTGACCGGACGGCTGCCCACCCATGCCGTCATCACCCACTACCACGGCGATCATACCAGTGGGCTTCGCGGCACGGCAGAAACTCCTGACATCGACGTGCTTGGGACGGATGTGACCATCGATTTGTCGATGGAGAACCGGAACGCTGCAACAGGTGTGCTCGCATCTGCGACCGAGCTCGACCGTGTCCGCCCGACCGAGATCGATCTCGGCGACCGCTCCGTGATTCTGGTGCCCCGCCGTGGCCATACCGCGTCGGACATCACCGCTGAGGTACCCGAGGAATCTGTGGTCTTCTGCGGTGATCTCGTATGGAACGAGATGTTCCCGAACTATATGGATGCGGTCCCGTCACGCCTGAGTCAGGCCGTCCGTCTCATGCGTGCGACGAGTGCGTCCACGTATGTGCCGGGTCACGGTCCACTCGCCGATGCCGTAGCGATCGATCGCTACATCGATCTCCTGGATGATGTCGAGGCTGCAGCTCGTCGCGCGATGGATCGGGGAATCTCCGCTGAGCAGGCGGGTGACGAGTATCGCATGCCTGCTGGAATGACCGACTGGCATCGCTTTCAGCCGTCGTATTTCGCTACGGCGATCGGGTCGTGGATGGAGGAGTTGGGCGACAGCTAGCGGCCCAGTCGAGCTTCACGACCATCGCCGGGCGCATCCGCGCGAGGACAAGGACGGATCCGGGGCATTCCTCTTCGAGCTGGTCCAGGGCGGCGCCGTGCAACTGGCCTCCCTGCTCGAGCAGGAGGTGGTCGATGCCCGAATCGCTCCAGAGGGCGAGCTGTTCGTCAGGCGTGCCCCATATCGGCGCTTCCGGATCGATACTCCGAGGGTCGAAACGAACACTCGGCGCGACGGTCCAGCCACCATGAAGGTGGAGCGCCGCCCAGAACTCCGGCGCACCAACCACCGCATCGTCGGGCACGGTTTTCGTCATCGCCTCGACGGTCGCGGCCAGGTTCACCGCGCGCAGGCGGTACGGTGCGGTCGGCCATCCATCCGCGATCCGGTACGTAGTAACCGCCCCAAAGCCCAGCATCCATATCGCGGCCAATGCGACTGCAGTCTTACGCACCGCTTCCCCTGGAAGCCGTTGTATCAGGGCTAAGCCACCCACCGCGATTGCTGTCACCAGCATGGGATGCAAGGGCACGAGCAGTCGCCGGTCCAGGTACGGCCAGAGAAGGAGCATCGCGAGGTAGCCAGGAACGAACCAGCCAAGGGGTGGGAGGCGTCGAATGAGGATGACGGTTCCGAGGCCTGCGACAACAAGCAGGATTCCTCCGGTGGTCCACAAGGGAGCACCGGTGAGTCCGGGTACCAGTAGAGCGATGGCGCTCCCGAGGACACCGACGGTGTGGGAAGGCAGCTCGCCGAGAAAGGTGGCCGGGGCTGAGAGTGCCTGGTCGGCGAGCCAGCCCCGGTATGGCCCCAGCAGATCTCGCGCGCCCTCCGGAATTTGCGTGGTCTGGATGGCCGACCAACGGTCCCAGACGCCGATGAAGAGCAGGGCAGGTCCGGTCACGAACGCCGCGGCGGCCAGCCGAGAAAGCCTCGATTGCGAGACGAGTATGGCCGCCGCGAAGGCGAGCACGAGCGCGAGCCCTGCGGACCGCGTCGCGACCACAGCAATCAGGATCAGTGCCGGGAGTGCGAGTGTCGACCAGACGCTCCGAGCCGCACGGGCGTCGTCTGCAGGGGGAGGACCACCGAGTCTCTCCATCGCTTCGGAGACTCTCGGCCACTGGATCAGCGCCAGTACCACGAGCAGGATGAAGAGCGGCTCGGACAGAGCCAGGAGCGCGGTCCGTACCACGTCGGCCGATGCGAAGCCCATGGCCGCGACCGCGAGGCTCAGACCGAGTGGAAGGTTGGCGCTGCGATAGAGAAAGCGTCCGAACAGGGCTCCCGCGGTGGCGAGGAGTCCGATGTTCAGGATTGTCGACACGAGTGTCGCCGGTCCGATCGACCGGGTGAGCGTCCAGATTCCAGCCAGTGTAATCGGGTAGAGCGGTGGGAACTTGGTTGCAGGCGGCGCCCCCACCACGCCCTCGTACGTGAAGCCGTAGCCCCCGGCGAGCGCCTTTGCGATCAGCATGTATGCACCGTCGTCGTGCCATATCCCTGTCGGCACCGGGTACCACGAGGCGATCCCGACACCGAACAGGGCGAGGCCGAGCAGGATCCATGGCTTGGTCTCCTCCCCGATCGAACCATGATCGGCGGCTGACTCGGCTACTTCGGCGTCAGCCGCTCCCTCGTCCGGTCTCACGTGTGGCTTACCCTTCCTCCTGGGCCTCGAGCGCGGCGTCGATCCGCGTCAGGATGTCCGCGAGGTGCGCGGTGGTCACACGGTGTTCTATCCGTCGCTCGGCGGACTCGACCTCATTACGAAGGTCTACCAGCTGCGCCCGTATCAGGGGTCGGATATCGGAGCGTGACAGGTCGGGCGCGGGCCCCTGGAAGTTGTTGCCCTGCGGCTGCTCACTCATCAGCTGTTCCATTCGCTCGACGTAGGCTCGCTGGAGCGCTCTTCGGTATCCATTAATTGCGGAGGCCGTGCCGAGCTCACCCCAGATGTTCACACGAACGTCATCGAGGAAGTCGATCAGGTGGTAGGCGTTGTCCGGCTGGGTCGCCTCCATCTCGACCAGTATGTCCATCCGCCGTGGATCGAGCAGACGATTGAGGATGGTCGCCTGACGGCGCTGAAGAGCTCGGAGTCCCCCCGTGGAGGGGCCGATCAGCTCGAGGATCGCCGGGTCATTGAGCCAGACCGGGGCCTCGAAGACCTCACGACCGAGCCAGGCTACGGCCTCTTCCTGACGGCTGCTCGGGACGGCGTCGTACACCACCCCATCTTGGTCCGCGGTCTTGAGGTCGACGTGTACGCCGCCGACCACAGTCAGGACATGTCCGACGTATCGATTCCACTGCCCGAGCGCCTCACCGTAGATCTCACGCAGGTCGGCGTAGTCCTCCCCAGGCTGGGTAGTCCAGTCGACGAGATTCGGAACGATTCGTCTCAGATTGTCCATACCGTATGAGCTGGACCGAACTGGATCATCGCCCATGTCCTCGGTCTGGGCTCTCGGGTCGGTCACCCCGAGGCCGCCCTGTGGCAGGTACTTGTACATGCGGTCGTCCGCGCGCTCGACGATCCATGCGTCCAGCGTATCGAGCTCGTCCTGCGGGGCATCGGTGTCGGAGATCAAACGGTAGCCCCAGTTCACGGAGTAGAGATCGTACGGGCCGATGCGACGAAGGAAATCTTCGGGACGAAGGCCGTCTTGCGGTTGGGCGATGTAGTTCTGGCGGGCGTAATCCATGATGGTCGGCGCCACGCCCATCTGACTGGAGAAGGTCTGGGAACGCAGCGAATCGACCGGGTAGGCCGACGATGCCACCATGTTGTGCGGAAGTCCGATCGCATGCCCGATCTCGTGCGTAATGACCTGCTCCATTGCCTCCGCCATAAGCGACTCGTCGATCGGCAGTGCCCGTGCTCCAGGGTTGGCCGCCCCTGTCTGGACCATCATCCAGTTGCGGTACGATCGCATGTGGTTGTGATACCAGACGATGTCGCTCTCGATGATCTCACCCGTTCGTGGGTCGGACGTACTCGGCCCTTGTGCGTTGCGGGTCAGGCTCGCCGACCAGCGCACGACCGAGTACCGCACGTCTTCGGGATCCCATTCCGGGTCCTCTTCCGGGGAAGGTGGGTCCAGGGCGCGCACGGCGTTCAGGAAGCCGGCCGCTTCGAAAGCACGATTCCAGTTCTCGACACCGTCACGGACAGCCTCACGCCACCGCTCGGGTGTGGCTGGGTCGATGTACCACGTGATCGGAGTGACTGGCTCGACCAGCTGACCCTGCTCATATGCGACTGGATCAGATGGCTCCAGTCGCCACCGGCGGATGAACGTCTCGGTGGCCGCCTTCTGCTCGTCGAGCCCGTAGTTGACCCGATCGATGGTGAAGTACCCGACACGCGCGTCCGCATGGCGCGGACGCATCGGCTCGCGGGGAAGGAGAACGAGCGACTGGTTCATCTCCATCGAGATGGTGTTCGCCTGTTCGTCCGAGGGTGGATTCCCTGCGTCGTATGTCAGCGTGTGCCTCACGTTCACGTTCAGCGGGTAGCTGCGAACGCGGCCGATGAAGCTACGGTCACCGTCCAGGCGCCTCACCTGATAGCTGCGCCGCTGCGCTGGGCGAAGTCCGGAGATTGCCGGTGTGTCACCCTCGAAGAAGTCGGTCACATCGATGACGGATCCGGCATCGCCCGGACTCCGTGCTTCGATATCGAACGCACCTAGAATCGGCGCGAAGTAGTTCGACTCCACGGAGAGCGCGATGGCGAGCGTATCATCCGCGACAGCTTCGCCCGAGTATTTCCTGAGCAGGACCTGATCGTCGGTTCGCTCGAACCGCACCATCTGGCGATTGACCGCGGCCCCTGCCGGCAGGAATCCACCCATGCCTGCCTGGACTCCCGAGACTCGGCTGATGAGTAGCATGTCCGCGTCGAGCAGTGAATCCGGGATCTCAAAGTACAGATCGCCGTCGTCCCGGTGGACTGTGAAGAGTCCCTCGTCTGATGCCACGTCCGCGGTCAGCTCAGCGTACTCGTCTTCTTCAGGAACCTCTGTCGGCGGAGAGATCGGTCGACGTACCGGATCGTAGGGCGAAATGAACGCTCCGGGCGTGGACGAACACGCAGAGACTGTGATCGCGAGGGCGAGCACGAAGAACGCAGCGGCGTGGCGTAGGAAGGGCATGGCAACCGGGGAGGAGACGTGGACAGGCCCCGGGGCTGTGTTGGTCGAGCTGGTCCTACTCGGCCGTGCTGACCCGGGATTCGGTCGGAAGCGAATAAAGATGGACCGTGATGGCAATTGCGATCAGGAGGAGCAGCGTGACGGCCCATAGTCGGCTGATGAGGAGCACCCCCGAGATCACGATGAAGACCCAGAGGGTTGCCACCGAGGTCGCACGAACGCGACCCGAGATCATTCCGCGTTCACGGTAGTCACGGAGGTATCGTCCGAAGAGGCGATTCTCATGCAGCCAGCGCTCGGCTCGCGCAGAACTCCGCGCGAAGCACCAGCCCGCGAGGAGCAGGAAGCACGTGGTCGGCCAGAGCGGGACGAAGATCCCGATGACACCCAGCCCCACACTGACGGCGCCTACCGAGAAGTAGACACCCCGGCGTATCGGGCCGGGAAGCGTGTCTATCGCCTGTTCGGCGCTCTCGTGGTCTACGGGGCAGTCCTGCTGCATGCGGCCGATCATTTCCTGGGGCAGGCCGGACCACCGGTCCGGGCGTGGAGCTCCAAATGTACTGGAGGGGCTTCGGCTTCGGAATGCGCGTCGTGACGAACGACTCAGCCGCCTGCGTACTCCTTCCGCAGCTGAGTCTTCTGGACCTTCCCCGTCGCGCCCATCGGCAGTGAGTCCACGAAGATGACCTTGTCGGGCAGCTGCCACTGGGCGAGCGATCCAGCCAGATGCTCGAGGACAGCTTCTTTTGTCGGCTTCGTCTCAGAGGCGGGAACTGCAATGAGGAGGGGGCGCTCACCCCACTTCTCGTCCGGGACGCCGATGACCGCGGCCATCGCGATGTCCGGATGATCCATCGCCATGTTTTCGACGTCGATCGAACTGATCCACTCGCCGCCGGATTTGATGAGGTCCTTAGTGCGATCGGTGATCTGGACGTACGCCTCGCTGTCGATGGTTGCCACGTCTCCCGTCGGGAACCACCCCTCATCGGTGAGCGGTGTTTCGTCGCTCCCGAAGTAGCCGTCGACGACCCAGGGACCGCGGGCCTGCAACTCCCCGAATGCCTGACCGTTGTGCGGCAGGACTTCTCCGGCCTGACCGAGGATCCTGAGTTCGATCCCGTACGGTGCGCGTCCCTGCTTCGTCTGGAACGCCGAGCGTTCCTCGACAGGCCAGCTCCTGTGTGCCGGCAGGAGTGTGTTTACGGCGCCCAGCGGGCTGGTCTCCGTCATGCCCCATCCGTGTCGGAATTCGATATCGAACTCACCCTCGAGCGCTGCGATCAAGGACTGTGGCGGGGCTGCCCCACCGAGCAAGACCATGCTCAGCGCTGACGGAGCGCCGCCAGACGCGCGCCAGTGCTGGATGAGGCCAAGGAATACGGAGGGGACGCCGGCACAGAAGTTCACCTGCTCGCTCTCGAGAAGTTCTGTCAGACCTTCGGCATCCAGTCGTGGGCCCGGCATCACGAGTTTCGAGCCGGCAACGGCCGCGGCGTACGGAAGGCCCCATGCGCACGCATGGAACTGTGGCACAATGGGAAGCACGCACGTATCCCGACTCAGGTTGAAGACATCCGGCATGGCGACGCCCATCGCGTGCAGGACTGTGGACCGATGTGTGTACAGTGCGCCCTTCGGATGGCCCGTCGTTCCCGAGGTGTAGCAGAGCGCCGCCGCATCGCGCTCGTCGAGGGACGGCCAGGAGTACGTACCAGGACAGGTCTCGATGAACGCCTCGTATGACACCGCGTTTGGAAGCGATGTCTCCGGCATATGCTCTCTGTCGGTCATCACCACGTAGTGCTCCACGTGACGAAGCTCGTCCGCTACGGCCTCGGCGAGCGGCACGAACGTGGTATCCAAAAGGAGGGCCCGGTCCTCCGCGTGGTTCATGATGTACACCAGCTGAGTCGGATGCAGACGTGGGTTCAGTGTGTGGCAGACAGCCCCCATCCCTGAGATGCCGTAATACGCCTCCAGATGGCGCTGTGTATTCCATCCGAGCGTCGCGACACGATCGGACGTGCCGATCCCCGCCCCCGTCAGGGCTTCCGCGAGCTGCTTCGAGCGCCGGAGAACCTCGGCCCAGGTCGAATGTACGATCGGACCTTCGACCGTCCGTGTCGCGATTTGCTGGTCTCCGTGCACGCGACTTGCATGCTCCACCAGACTCGAAATGAGCAGAGGGGTATCCATCATGCGACCGCGCATATGATGCTCCCGGATGAGACTCGGCTGGGGAGTCGGGCAGAGAAGAGGAGGAGGGCAACCTAGGCCGCTGTCCGAGGGACGGCTACACTTCCAGCCCGCCCCCAAAACGCTCGAGCGAGACATGTCTAAAACACTCCTTCTTGAAGAGATGACGTGGCCCGAAGTCGAAGCTGCGATTACTCATCGGACCACAACCGTCGTCGTTGCTGTGGGGGCCGTTGAACAACACGGGCCACATCTTCCACTGCTGGTCGATGCGGTTCGCGGAGACCGCCTCGCAGTCGAGGTGGCGGGTCGTCTTGGAGGTGCTCTCGTCGCTCCAACGATCCGGGTCGGGTGCTCCGAACACCACATGGGCTTCTCGGGCACACTGACCCTGCGGCGCAGTACGCTGGAAGCCATTTGCATCGACTATGCGGTCAGTCTCGCACGTCACGGCTTCACCCGGATCTGCTTTGTTCCATCACACGGTGGCAACTTCGGTCCGCTCGCGGAGATGCTCCCCGACCTACGCGCTGCGGTGGGCCCGAACTGCACGGTCGACGCCTACACCGACCTCGTCGGCTTCATGGCACTCTGGGAGGCTGCTCTTTCCGAGACTGCTCCCGAGTTGCTGGACCGCGTCGGTGGCCACGCTGATATCGCGGAAACGTCCGAGATGATGTGCATACGGCCAGACCTTGTACGGAACGATCGGGCCGTCCAGGGACACCTCCAGACGTTCGATGAGGAACTCAGAGACAGAATCTTCAGCGAGGGCTTCCGATCCGTGACTCCGAACGGGATCCTCGGTGATGCCAGAGGCGCGACGGAACAGATAGGTCGCGCCTGCATTGCCCATGCGGCGAGTGGAATTGTCGCTGCGCTAGAGTCGTGACAGTCGTTTAAGAAGAGTCACCCTCCATCGCGGCGTTTATCTCCCCCGCACGGCTTCGGTCATGCAGCACGAAGCTCTGCGGTCCCGGCGGAGGCGTATCGAGAGAGCAGGGCATATGCGCCCCTTTTCACGACGGCCGCGCGCTGGTTTTTCGAGGAGTCTCTCCGCATTGACCTGTCACGAGGCCGTTGTGGACATAGGCTTTCGTCAGCAATCGGCGCTGGCCTTCGATGTCAAAGCCACGGTTGAAGCCCTGCGGGAACGGGCGCCATTCGATCCGGAGACGACCGAACGTCTCGCCTACAACCCCGGCGGGTCCACGACTCCGATAATGTGAACGGCGAGCAGGCCGAGTAGTCCGACCACCAACAGGTAGTACACCGTGGGCAGGATCGTCTTCCTCAGGGTGTCTCCTTCCCTACCGAGAAGGCCCACTGTCGCAGAGGCCGCCACGACATTGTGGATGGCCACCATGTTACCGGCGGCCGCACCGACAGCCTGCAGCGCGACGATCATCACGGTCGACATCGCCAGACGTTCAGCCACGCCGTACTGGAAGGCTGAAAACATCAGGTTGCTGACCGTATTAGAACCAGCAATGAATGCGCCGAGTGCGCCTGTGATAGGTGCGAAGAAGGGCCAGACAGCGCCGACATTACCAGCTACCCACTCGGCCATGGCCAAGGGCATCGACAACAGCCCGGCACCATTCACGTCAGAGTTGATGTAGACCCGCACCATCGGAACGGTGAAGACGAGCACCACTCCTGCCCCCGCCAGAACCTTGGTCGAAGAGCGGAAGGCTTCGCCAAGGGCGGATGCGTCCATCCGATGCAGCACGGCGGTGATCAAGACGACCACGAGTAGAACAAACCCTGGCAGGTAGAGTGGCGTAGTTGTCGCGGTGATCTCCGTGCCGAGAATGTTCGACCATGAGATGTCCAGTACGCG
The DNA here is from genome assembly GCA_002390225.1 of Gemmatimonadales bacterium UBA4456. GTDB lineage: Bacteria > Gemmatimonadota > Gemmatimonadetes > Longimicrobiales > Gaopeijiaceae > UBA2589. The sequence continues at coordinate 32,998 of DGOW01000030.1, forward strand.
GAGCCAATCGCCCACCGGGAGTTGGGGTAGACGAGTCAGGACGAGCAACACGCCGAGCAGCGCGTAGGGAGCCCATGCGGATGCCGTCGAGACGCCTCGACCCTCCGGAACGTCCGCGAGCTCGTCCTCCAGCCCACTGACCCATGCTGGATCCCAAGTGGACCGCTCGGGGAAGTCCCAGTGATCCTTGGGCAAGAGCCACCCCTTACGGGCTGTGAACACCACGACGGCGAGACCGACCGGCGCGCCGAGAAGAGATGGAAACTCAGGCCCGAGGAAGGTGCCGAACAGCACGTACGGGACCACGAATGCCACGCCGCCGAATAGTGCGAACGGAACGATCGAGAGGCCTTCGGTCCACGATTTGTTGGCGCCGAAGAAGCGCGTGAGCATGACCACCATCCATAACGGCATCAGGAAGCCCGCCATCGCGTGCAGCAGAACGACCTTGGCGGTCACGGCACGCAGATAGTCGAGCATCGTCATGTCCGCGTTGGCTAGAGCCATGGCGAAGATGTCCCCGCCAAGGCCACCCTGGACGCCGACGAGTACGGGTGTGCCCACCGCGCCGAAGGTTACGGCCGTGCTCTGGATCATCATCCCGAGCATGACCGCAGCGGCGGCGGGAAACCCCAGTGCGACCAGAAGTGGTGCCGCAACCGCGGCGGGGGTGCCGAAGCCGGCAGCCCCTTCGATGAACGAGCCGAAAAGCCATGCCACAATGACGACCTGCACACGGCGGTCGTCGCTGATTCCGTTGAATGACCGGCGGATCGCCGCGACGCCACCGGACCGCTCGAGCGTGTGCAGGAGCAGGATGGCGCCAAAGATGATGAACAGCAGATCGAAGGTCAGGAAAAGACCCTGAATCGAGGCTGCAGCCACCCGGTCTACGCTCATGTTCCAGGCGAAGAGCGCTACGAGGACTGCCGCTAGGTATGCCGCGGGCATCGCACGCTTCGCCGGCACCCGGAATCCGACAAGAAGTACCCCACCCATCGCGATGGGGAACAGTGCCAGGAGGGCCTGTATGCCGGGGCCCATCAGAACACCACGCTCAACGAGTCAGACAGAAAGCGAACTGGGCGCACGCCCTTCTTGAAGGTTCTGGCAAGCTCCCGGGGGAGGTCCGAGCTGGTGATGAACGTCTGAGGGACCGGCAATACGCCGATGGCATCTCTTCGTCGGAGATCTTCGACGAGTCCGTGATCGGGATCGAAGCCCCCCGGAGTTTGTTCGAGGCTGTCGTCTTGGAGGGTGTGTTGCCCTGTGAATGACGTGCTGCCCGAGACCCTTCTCCATCTGGAGGGATCCTCGATGATTCGCTCCCTGGTGATTCGAAAGGCCTTCGAGTCCGGGTACCAGATACCCAGAGCGACAAAGCAGTCGATCAATCGCAGCGTCGGGTCCCTGAGGTGTTGCTCGTAGCGGCGCTTGTACTCGGCGAACCACTCGCGGTAGTTGTTCGCCTCAAGGTCCTTCCGGAAGCGGAAGGTCGACCTCGTGCACTCAGTCTGACTCGTCACGGCGGTGTTCCAGTTCCAAGGGTTCGGTAGACCAAGGGATGGTGCGTGACGCCGGATCGCAACTGACGATGCGGCGAGAGGTTGTCTGATTTGACTAGGGGTAGAGTCGCTCCGTACTCCAGTCGTCTTTGTTCCGGGTGAAGACGAGGCGGTCGTGGAGACGGTCGGCCTTGCCTTGCCAGAATTCGATCGTCTCGGGACGTATGCGGTAGCCACCCCAGAACGGCGGTAGCGGAATATCATCGTTCGAGAAGCGTTCCTTTGCCTCTCGTACTCGTTCTTCGAGCTCGGCCCGGTCCGGCAGCGGCCTACTCTGCTGCGATGCCCAGGCGCCGATCCGACTGCCCCTGCCACGTGAGGAGAAGTAGGCGTAGCTCTCGTCTTCGCTGATCCGCTCGACTGCCCCCGTGACGCGGACCTGGCGCTCGAGCTCGGCCCAGTGGAAACAGAGTGCCGCTTGAGGATTCTTCTCGAGCTCGGAGGCTTTTCGACTCCCGTAGTTCGTGAAGAAGACGAATCCGCGTTCGTCGACGGATTTGAGCAGAACCATTCTGACCGACGGCGCACCGTCGCGTGTCGTGGTCGCCAGGGCCACCGCCTCGGGCATGGCGATCCCCGACTCTTCCGCGGCCTCGTACCAGACCTCGAAGAAGTCGATCGGATCGATATCTTCGGCGGCCCGTGGAATCCCGATGCTGTCACCCTTTTCGGGGTTGAGGGCGGTTTTGATTGACGACTTGATCGACATGGATCTGTCCAGGTCCAGCGGAGGAGGAAACGATACCCGATCCTAGTGAAGGATCGCCGATCCCAGAAGACCGGGTCACCTGATGGGAGCCGTTGACCGAGATGAGAGAATCGATCAGCTTACCATGAATACCCCCCCCCCCCCCCCCCCC
>DGOW01000030.1:35484-39214 GCA_002390225.1 Gemmatimonadales bacterium UBA4456
TAGGGGTACAGGGTATGATCCATAAGAATCTCAGAGGATCTGTAACCGGTGGCTCACGAACACAGTGAAGACGTCCTTCGACGGTTGAAGAGCATCGAGGGGCATGTCCGGGGCGTTCAGCGAATGGTTGAGGAAGACGTCTACTGCATCGACGTCGTCAATCAGATCGTCGCGATCCAGCGTGCGCTCAAGAAGGTGAGCGGGATCTTGCTCGATGGGCATCTGCACTCGTGCGTAACCGATGCGCTTCGTGGTCCGGATACTGCAGCGCGCGAGCAGGTGCTCGGCGAGCTCATCGAGGTGTTCGAGGCGTCAGGCAAGGTCTGATCGATCCGGGCGCACCACATCAGGTTCTCGGCAACGACACATCGACCAATAGGTGAGAGGAACGACAGATGACGACGAAGACCGTAGACGTTCCAGGTATCAGCTGCGGACACTGCGTCATGACCATCGAGCGGGAAGTGGGCGAACTCGACGGCGTGGACACTGTGAAGGCGGAGCAGGCCAGCAAGCGCGTGACGATTTCGTGGGATCCCGAGACGACCGACTGGGTCGTGATCGAGGAGACCATGAACGAAATCAACTTCCCACCGGCCGGCTGATCGCCATTCAGGCACACCTTGGGGCGAGCCGACGAGGGTCGTGAGATGAGCCCCCAACTCGAAGAGCGCGTCATCCCTATCACGGGTATGATGTGCGCGAACTGCGTCGCCACTGTGGAACGCACACTTCGGAAGACTCGCGGTGTGCAGGAGGCCTCGGTGAACTATGCGTCGGAGCGGGCGACTGTGCGCTTCGATCCGGACGAGGTCTCGTTGGACATCATGGCCGAGCGTGTCGAGCGCGCCGGGTACGGTGTTGTTCGCGCAGAGGAAGGCTGTGATCTCGAGGACGCTGAGGCGATCGCACGTGCCGATGAAATCGCCCATCAGTCGCGTAAGTTCTGGACCGGTGCGGCGTTCGCTGGGCCGCTCTTCTTCCTCAGCATGGCGCGGGACTTTGCCCTCCTTGGGGGGTGGGCCCACGAGCCGTGGGTGAACTGGCTCATGTTCGCGCTCGCGACCCCGGTTCAGTTCTGGGTCGGCTGGGACTATTACGTCGGGGCCTGGACCGCGTTGAGGAACCGAGCCGCGAATATGGATGTGCTGGTCGCTCTCGGGTCCAGCGTTGCCTTCCTTTGGTCCGTAGTCGTCGCCGTAGCGCTGACGAGAGGTGTCGAGACGCTCGGGACGCACGTGTACTTCGAAACTGCGGCGCTGATCATCACCTTGATCAAGCTTGGCAAGCTGCTTGAGGTCAAGGCGAAGGGGGAGACCGGAGCGGCAATCCGTGAGCTAATGGAGCTTCGGCCCGCTGTTGCCATCCGAATCGCTCATGGTGAAGAGCAGTCCGTTCCGGTCGATGAGGTCATCGCGGGTGACGTCCTCCTGGTTCGACCGGGAGAGCGGGTACCGGTGGATGGCAGCGTGATTGATGGTGCCTCTGCGGTCGACGAGAGCATGCTCACCGGGGAGAGTCTTCCAATCGACAAATCACTGGGTGCTACAGTGACGGGAGGGACCGTGAATCTCTCGGGGGCCTTCCGGATGCGAGCGGAGCGCGTCGGGACGGACACCGCACTCGCACAGGTCGTGAGGATGGTTCAGGAGGCGCAGGGCTCGAAGGCTCCGATTCAACGTCTCGCCGACAGAGTCGCGGGTGTGTTCGTTCCGGCCGTGATGATGATTGCACTCGCTACATGGGCCATCTGGTGGTTCGCGACTGACGCAGGATTCACCGAGTCACTGGTGCGGCTGGTTGCGGTCCTTGTGATTGCGTGCCCATGCGCGCTCGGGTTGGCGACGCCTACGGCCGTCATGGCTGGAACCGGACGTGCGGCAGGGCGTGGAATCCTCTTCCGCACATCGGAGGCGCTCGAGCGTGCTCGGGATCTCTCGGTCATCGTCCTGGACAAGACAGGGACGATCACCCTCGGACAGCCCATGGTGCGGAGTGTCGTACCGGACCCCTCGTCAGACGGGATGGAGATGGGGGACGTCCTGCGCCTCGCTGCATCGGTCGAAGTGCTGAGTGAACATCCGATCGCAAAGGCCGTGGTCGAAGAGGCCAGGTCACGAGGCCTCGAGCTGAGCGACGTCCGCGATTTCGAGGCGATCCCGGGCCGGGGTGTGCAGGCGGACGCCGACGGTCGGACCATCGCTGTCGGGACACGGGCCTATATGGAGACGCTCGACGTTGACGTTGGCACGGACTGGGTAGCGCGTGCACACGAGGTTGAGGCCACGGCGCAGACACCCCTCTGGGTCGTGATCGACGGCAGGGTATCTGGCCTGATCGGTGTAGCGGATGCTGTGAAGGAAGGCTCGAAGGATGCGGTGGCCGGGCTGAGGGCGCGGGGACTTCGGGTTGTGATGCTCACCGGAGATCGTGAGGCGGTCGCCCGCGTGATCGCCGCCGAGGTCGGGGTGGAGGAAGTCCGGGCCGAGGTGCTTCCCGGAGAGAAGGCGGACGTCGTCCGTGAGCTTCAGGCCGAGACGGATGGAGCTGTAGCGATGGTGGGTGACGGGATCAACGATGCTCCAGCTCTGTCGCTCGCCGATGTCGGTATTGCGATTGGAACCGGGACTGACGTGGCTATGGAGATGGCCGACGTCGTGCTCATGCGGGGAGACCTGCGGGCGGTACTGGAGGCGCTGGCGCTCAGCGACCGAACCATGCGGACCATCGAGCAGAACCTCTTCTGGGCGTTCTTCTACAACACAGCCCTGATTCCGATCGCTGCTGGAGCCCTGTACTCGCTGACCTTTCTCCCAATGATGTTGCGCGCGCTCCATCCGATTCTCGCAGCGCTCGCGATGGCGTTCTCATCGGTCACTGTGGTGGGTAACAGTCTCCGTCTTCGTCGCGTGCACATTCCAGAGTCGGACCTCGCGGAGATCGCCCGCGCGTAGGATTCATCATGGTTACCATCGCAAAGAGACTCATCTGGCTGTTTTTCAGCTGGATTCTTCGCGCGCTTTAACGCGGAACCTGCGGTTGGTCGAGCGCTATCCCATTGCGACCTGCGCCAGCGTGTTGCGCAGGCGCTCGGTCAGAACCCGGTAGACGCCTCGAGCTATAACGGGGTTTCTCTCGATGACTCTGTCGAACGAGTCTCGGTCCAGCGCGAGAAGTGTGGTGTCTTCGGCAGCCGTCGCAGAGGCCGACCTGGACTCCTTGTCCAGGATAGCCATCTCGCCGAATCCCTCACGTGATCCGAGGGTCGCGAGGCGCGTCGCCCCGCGTGAGATGTGGACGCTGCCCTGAACGACGGTGTAGAACGCATCGCCTTCGTCTCCCTGCTCGAAGACCACCTCGTCCTTCTGCAGGTGGACGACCTCGGTAAGCGCAGCGATCCCTGCGAGATCCGAACCCGGGAAATTCCGGAAGAACTCAGATCCCTTGAGGATCATGACTTTTTCGATGAGCGGCATCATAAGCTGTTCCTTGGTTTGCTCGTCTTTTGACAGACCCGGAAGCGCAATTTCTGCATCGCGGCCCAGATAGTGGAGGGCGAGCGCCCGTGTCCACCAGTCGTTCGATTCCTGTAGTGCCTCCGCCGGCGCTTCTTCAGCAGAATCGTGAATTTGTGGCACGTATACGCAACGGGATCTTCGTGCGGGGAACGCCGGCAAAGTCAACGTCGCGAGCAGGGTCGGCAAGCACATCGGAGTGTGCTACCTTCGCG
>DGOW01000103.1 GCA_002390225.1 Gemmatimonadales bacterium UBA4456
CCGTCTCTTCGAGTTCTTCTGCTTCTTCCGGCAAGTCGACAACGGCGGCCTCGACCTCTTCCTCCGCCACCTCCGGCTCCTCTTCGGGTGTGGGCTCTTCGCGTGGGGGCTCCGGTTCTGGCTCGGGCTCCGGCTCTGGCTCCTCGATCGGGACGATCTCCTCGACCTCGGGCTCGGGCAGAGTAGGCTCCGGATCCGGCCGCTCGACGACGAGTTCCTCTGCTGCCTCCTGGGGCTCCTCGGCCTGCACCGCGGGCGGAGGGGATACCAGCTCGATCTCGTACGTGAGGAATTCGATCGGTTCCGGGGCGTAGAACGTGCTCAGCCATGCGAGCACGACGATCATCGCGTGCATCGCACCCGAAAGGGCAGCAGAGCGACGATCGAAGGGGTCGGGGGAGCGGCGGCGCCCCATGGGTCAGTTCTCCGTCCAGGGCACCGCAACGGCCGACCACCCTACACCGCTGTTTACCGCCGCGGCCATCGCCCGCAGTACGGGACCGTACGGGGCAAGTGAATCCGCCCGGAGGAACACCCGCTCGATGTTCCCCGCGGCTACAATCTGCCGCAGGGCCGACTCCAGTTCCTCCTCGGGAATGGCGCTCTCCTCGAGCAGGACCGTGCCATCACGCTGGACTGTGACGAAGATCGGCTGCTCCTGAGCCGTCAGTGGTTGCACATCAGCCCGAGGGACCGCGACCTCGATTCCGCCTTGGAGGATGGGTGCCGTAATGATGAAAATGATCAACAGTGTAAAGGCGACGTCGACCAGGCTCGTAACGTTGATCTCCGCGTTCAGCGGAAGATCCGACCGGGTCGCGCTTGCACCCCTTCTGCGTCTTCCAAGTGAACTCACAAGACGCGGCCTTCCCGAGCCAGCGTGCCGATGAATTCACTCGAGAAGCCCTCGAGCTCACCGCTCACGAGGTTCAGCTTTCCAACGAAGTGGTTGTATGCGATGACCGCCGGAATCGCGACAGCGAGTCCGGCGACGGTGGTCAGCAGCGCTTCGGCGACGCCGGGCGCCACAGCCATGATGTTGCTCGAACCAGAAGAGGTGATACGTAGGAACGCGTTCATGATGCCGATCACGGTGCCCATCAAGCCCATGAGAGGAGAGACAGATCCGATCACAGCAAGCGAGCCGAGACCATGCGCGAGCTCGTCACGCTCCTCGGCTTCCTGTTTCTCGAGCACCAAGCGAAGCGCTTCCAGCTGAGTCAGAGATAGACCCTGACTCGGCGGCGCATCTTCCCGTAGGGCTCCCGGTTGGAGCTCACTGAAGAAGTTTACGCCCTGACGAAAGACACGGCGGTACGGTGAGTCGGGCAGCGAGAGGATGGTCTTATACGCGTCCTGGAGGCGCTGCGCGCGTTCCATGTAGTCCAGGAATTCGTCCCCCTGCTGGCGGACCTCCCCGAACTGGCGTGACTTGCTGAGGATCAGCCACCAGCTGAACACGGATCCGGCCGCCAGCACCAGGAGGACGATCTTGGTGGGGATCGTCGCACCCGCGAGCATCGACCAGGCGGTCGTGGGTGGTCCAGCTTGGAGAAGCAGTGTGGTCAGGCTCATTCCGCGACTTCAGCTTTCTGATTGGCAATATGGTCATAGGTCTCACGCAAACCCTGTTCCAGAGTGAACGCGGGGCTCCACCCACGGGACCGAATCAGACCCGAGTCGAGTGTGCTGTGCTGCAGCTCGCCCGGACGCGCAGGTGCGTGATCCCGCGGAGTGTCCGCTCCGGCGATCCCCTCTAGCGCGCCGGCGAGTTGAAGGACACTCGTTCCGACGCCCGTACCGACGTTGAATGCTCTCGAATCCAGACCCGTCCCAACGCCCATGTCGGCGTCAGAGGCCAGCATGTTCGCTGCCACGACATCCTTCACGTACACGTAATCCCTGGTCTGCTCACCGTCACCGAAAATCGTGAGCGGCTGCCCATCCAGTAGACGGGTGCAGAAGATTGCAACTACACCTGCCTCGCCATGCGGATCCTGGCGCGGTCCAAATACGTTGGAGTAGCGCAACGCGACGTACTCCATGCCATGTACCTGGCGGTAGTAGTTGAGGTAGAACTCCCCCCCGAGCTTGGTGACGCCGTATGGGGAGAGCGGCTGCTTGGGCGCGGACTCAGGTGTCGGGATCTGCTCGGGTTCGCCGTACACGACACCACCCGAGCTGACGAAGACGACCCGCTTCGTCCCGACTTCGCGCGCAGCCTCGGTGATGTTGAGGAGCCCCATGAGGTTAATGCCGGCATCCTTCGCCGGATCATTCACGGAGACGCGGACATCGATCTGCGCTGCGTGATGGTTCACGAGGTCGAAGCGCACATCCCGGAAGAGGTCACGAACGGCCGGGTTCCGGATGTCCATCTCCACGAAGGTGGCCGCATCGGGAATATTGCGGCGCTTCCCCGAGGAAAGGTCATCCACAATCCAGACCTCGTCTCCCGCAGCGAGGTAGGCTTCAGCGACATGGCTGGCGATGAAGCCCGCCCCGCCGGTGACGAGTACCCTGCGATTCATATGCGTCATAATCGTGTGTTGTGTGTGGTCAAGCGGTCAGAAACAAAGACAGCCCCCTCCGGCCGAAACCGACGGGGACTCTGAAGCAGGTGAGTCGGCGAGGAGCGAAATCGTCCTCGAGAACCTCATCAACGCATCTTCTTCGCGAGGCGGACGACAACGCCCTGACGGAATACGTCGTCACGCATCGAGAGGACTCGGGCCGACGCCATGGTCCCGGTCACGCCGATAACCTGAAGCGTGCCTTCCCGCGCCGTGGGGACGGCCTCACCAAAGAGCACGAACTCGTCACCGATCGTTACGCCATCGTCTCTACCAAGGTCCAGGAAGGCGATGTGCCCAATGTCGGTCAGAACATGGCTGCCGGCAAAGCCCATGATCGTAGCTTCCGATCCGCCGCTGACCTGGGCTGCATAGACGCCCTGCCGCTCCTCAAAGGTCGTGAGCGGCCGCGCGAAATCACCGGGCAGGATCCGGTCGTATTGACGCATCACGATCGCGACGACCTCGCCGTCCCCGATCGTCTGCACCTGAGCCACCCCTGTCGGAATCACAACCTGACCAATGTCTTCGATCGTACGGTCGACCCGAAAGAGCTGCAGATTCGTCCCGATGCGCGCAGGAGACGACATGGCAATCCTGATCTGGTCGTAGTTCCGAATCGACGGCGAGCGATTGCCTCCCCCGGCGAATCCGGCGATCGAGCCGGCATTCGCTGGTCCGGTCATCAGTCCGATCATCCAGGGAGCGGAATAGACGGCATCAGAGGAGACCGGCGCGTAGTCAGTCTCGAATGAAGCGTCGCGCGTCTCCATGGCCTCTGCAGGGTCCGAGAAGAAGACCGTGCGTGAGCCCTCCGTAACCGGGCGAGCTTGGCGGAAGCCAAATGGGACGAGGTCCACGGGCACCCCCTCGATCATTCCCTGCTCGGTCTCGGTCGGATTCTGCGTAGGCTGGTCAGCGGGCATCTCGGTCTGAGACTCGCCGGTACGCCCTGGGATCATGATGACCTCGGCCGGATAGATCCAGTTCGGATCCTCGACGACATCACGGTTAGCGTTCCAGATCACCCGCCACTCGAACGGATTCGAGTAGTAGCGCTGGGCGAGATCCCACAGTGTGTCTTCTTTGACAACCGTGTGGGTCGCGACAGGCTCCTGGACTGGGGCCTGGCCAGAGACAAGAGTCGGAAGAATCAGAACGGCGAAAGCCGCCGCGGCCGAACGAAGCAATCAGGCTCCTACGGCAAGTAGAATGGGGGCTTTTCGCCCAGTGGATGCTGTCCCGAAGATAGGAACGCCTCCAACAAAAGGTCAAACCTTATTTCGATCCGACGTCAAACGTTTACGGCCCGAGATCCGCAGCGAGTGAGGTGTACCCTCCCTGGGCGACGATTACGTGGTCAAGGACCGGTATCCCCAGCGTTCGACCGGCCTCCGCGAGCTGCCTTGTCACGGCTCGATCCTCGGCAGACGGAGTCGGGTCCCCGGACGGGTGATTATGCACGAGGATGACCCCCGCAGCTCCCTCCCCTACAGCGAGGCGAAAGACCTCGCGCGGGTGAATCAGCGAGGCATCGAGAATGCCCCGGGTGACCAGCACTGAGCGCAGAACTCGATGCCGCGTGTTGAGCAGGAGTGCGTGGAACTCCTCCTGGGGACGATCCCTAAGCCGGGGTCCCATGGTTCGGAATACGTCGGACGGACCACGAATCGGGGCCTCGACCGGACGGATCCCGACCGCGGCCCTGCGCCCGAGTTCGAATGCGGCCGCGAGTCGAGCGGCCGTCGCGCGCCCTACGCCAACCACGGACTCGAGGGTCGCAACGTCGGTGGAAGCGAGCCGCCCCGGGGTCTCGAAGCGGGTCAGCAGTGACGACGCCACCGCCGACGCAGGGGCGTGTGCGGTCCCACTTCCAATCATCAGGATCAGAAGGTCGGCGTCGGTCAGAGCGGCCGCACCGAGACGGCGGAGCCGCTCGCGGGGGCGATCGTGAGCATAGGGATCATCCCGAGGACGAGGGTTGTGGCGGTCGTGATGAGGCATCACGGGACGATCGCGCAGGGTCTCGGGCGAACCCATGGCCGAACGAGTCGGCGTCAGCCCACCGCCATAAGCATGACCCGCGCATCCTCGCGCGGGTTGTCGTAGTAGGCGCGGCGCAGCCCGACGTCCTCGAAGCCGAATCGGGTGTAGAGGTCGATCGCTCGCTTGTTCGAGGCCCGCACCTCGAGAAAGAGCTTCTGGACGCCGCGTCCCGCGGCCACATCGACGACGTGACGGAGCAGGTGAGAGCCAAGTCCAGCCCCGCGTCGAACCGGCGACAGAGCCAGGTTCGCGAGCTCACCCTGATCCAGGATGCACCAGACTACGGCATATCCGATCACCAGACCGGACTCCTCGACCATGACGATCAGCTCCACGCCGTCCCGGTCGATGAGGCTGGCGAACGTGTCGGCCTGCCATGGCGTGGTGAATGCCTCGGTTTCGATCGCGACCACGGCGTCCACATCGTCAGACTGGAGGGGACGAATCTCGATGCCGAGGGGAAGCGCATCAGGGGCGCTCATCCCCAGAGTCGCTCCGCGCTCGACGCCCGCACGTACTCCGGCTCCCAGGCACCGACGTCCTCGACCGGACCGAACCCGTCGGGCTTGGCGGCCCAGTAGCGAACCAGGCCATCTGCGAGCAGCACCTCTGGTTCGTGAAGAACCACGAGAAAGCCTCCTCCCTCGATCACCGCACGGTGCTTTTCGGAGGCATCACCGACGAAAACCGCTCCCGGGGGCACTACCCCGTCGAGTACATCGCGCAGTTCACCCGCATGAGGCTCGAGCAGCGTCTCGATCTGCGTGCCACCGACACCGTAGCACGCTCCGTACACCCGCTCTGCGCGTGCGTCGAAGAGCGCGTACCGCACGGCACCCTCCTCGACCGCCAAGGCCGCAGCCGCAAGACTGGATACGGGCCAAAGCGGAAGGTCGAGCGCGCGACTCAATCCCTTCGCGGTCGCTGCGGCTACGCGCACGCCCGTGAACGAGCCAGGCCCCTCGCCGACGACGAGCCCCGTCAGCTCAGACCGATCCACACCGGCGTCGTCGAGCACCGCCGCGATCGTCGGGACCAGTTCTGATGCGTGACCAGCCTGCTGCATCAATACCCCCCGCGCGAGCACATCCCCCTCATGGGCGACCGCGACAGACCCTACGGGCCCCGAAGTGTCGAGGGCGAGGATCATCCGACCGAGACCGACATCGGGAATGCCGGCAGCTCCGGTGGGTGCCCCATGCGTCGCACTTCGATGTCCCGAAGGAGGAGTTCATCTTCCGGAACCGTCAGCCCGATGATCCAGTGGTCATCCGGCATGAAGCCTTCTGCCTGTGCCGCCCATTCGACCAGGACGATCTCGTTGCCCTCGCCGAGTTGAGACCATCCGAGCTCCCAGAGTTCATCGGGCGATCCGATCCGGTACAGGTCGATATGCACGACGTCGACCTGAACCGACGCGGGGTATCGGAGGAGCAGGTTGTAGGAGGGCGACGGCATCGGCACCTCCACGCCGGCGCCATGACCGATCGCTCGGGCCAGTACGGACTTCCCTGCCCCCAGTCGCCCCTCGAGGGCGATCACCACGGGAGCCTGGATCGTGCTGCCAATCCGTTCGCCCCACCGCTCCAGGCCGGGTTCGTCGAGCCTCATGGCCTCCCGATGCCTTCCCGGTACAAGCCTTCCCGCTCGATCACAGCGGCCACATCGTCGGGCACGAGCCCCTCGATGGATACGCCACGGGCGACCCGCTCTCGGACCGCGGTGGATGACACGTCGACGCGGCCGACCGGAACACGGCAGACTCCAGTACCGTCGGGCCCGGCCTCGCCACCGCGATCCATCACGGCAATCGTCACCATCTCTCGGATCGACTCCGGCTCCCGCCACCGATCGAACGAGGCGTATTGATCCGTGCCCATGATCAGGACGATCTCGGTGTCGTCTTTGCTCGCCGCAGAGGTCATGTCGCGCAGCGTGTCGACTGCATATGACAGGCCCTCACGGATGACCTCACGGTCGTCGGCGCGGAAGCGCACATCGGCCTTTGTTACCCGGCGTACCATCTCGAACCGGATCGCTGCGGAGGTCTGCGGGCCTTCCGGCTTATGAGGCGACCGAAAAGCAGGGATCCACACAACCTCGTCGAGGCCGAGGGAATCCGCGACGTCCTTCGCCACCGAGACATGCCCTGCATGGGGAGGATCGAAGGTGCCGCCAAACACCCCCACCCGACGTCGGGTAGAGGAAAAAGCCTTCAGCGCTCGGTCGGGAGCGGCATCAGCCCCGGTCACCGCCCGTTTCGCTGGAGCGCTCGGCATTGATCTGCGAAGCGGCCTCGGAATCCGGGTATCGTTCCAGAAGAGCATCGATGGCCACCTCCGCCTCATCTTCATATCCGATTTCTAAGTTCGCTCGATACACACCAAGCAGCGCCGGCGCGGCGTATTCGGACTCGGGGTAGATGCTGGCCACGAACTCGTAATACTTGATGGCCGCGTCCCAGATGTTGCGCCGGAAGTAGAAATCTCCCGTAAGGAACTCTTTCTCTGCCAGCGTATGACGAAGTTCGTTCGAGATCCGGGCGGCCTCAGCCGATGCAGCGTTCCCGGCAAAGTCGATCACGACGTTCCGACAGCTCGTGATCGCTTCCTCGGTGTAGCCTTGATCCCGCTCGGGATTTGGAGCGAGGGCCGCCAGCGACTTGCAGATGCCCAGCCCCGCTTCAGCAGAGCGCGGATGGCCAGCATAGCGATCGATGAAGCGTGAGTACTCGGATCGAGCAGTGAGGTAGTCACCACGCTCGAAGTAGACGTTCCCGAGCATCAATCGTGCATCAGGAACACGGTTCCAGTCACCGTGCGCGACCAGAATGCGGTCCAGCATCTGGACCGCCTCACCGTGATCGCCTCCCTCGAAACGCTCGGTTGCCTGACCGAAAAGTTCATCCGCCGTCAGGTCGGCATACCGACTGCTGCCTCCGCCACCACACGCGGTCGAGGCGATAAGGAGAGCGCACGAGCACACGGCGAGAAAACGTCGGGCATGGGGGCTGTCTGCTACGGTATTCATGAAGATCAATCTAGCGGCAACGGCCGTCGCGCAGGTGCTCCAGACCACGCCCGAACCGGATTTCGTCGAACCGGTCCTGGGCACGATCGATGAGACCTCCTGCCTGATCGGCGAAACGAACCTGAGAGTATGCGTCCATCGCTTCCTGACACTGACCCAGCTCGGCCAGGATTTCGCCTTTCTCGAACCAGGCCTGGGCCTGAATGTTCCGAGGCTCACCGACTTCGACTGTACGATTCACGAGCTCGAGCGCGAGCTGAAGATCTGCCTCGGCCTCGACAGGATCCTCAGATACCGAACGATCGAGCAGGCCACGCGCGAGGTCGAAGGCGCACGTTCCGATGTACCAGTCGACTTCACCGCGCTCCCATGGGCGCACCATCTCCCGGAACCGCTCGAAGAACAGGAGGGCGTTTTCGCAGTCACCGATCTCGTCGTGGGCGACACCGACCTCGAACACCACCTCGGGCTGAGACTCGTCGACCGCGTCCGCGAGCGCCTTCTGGTAAAACGGAAGCGCGCGACCGTACTCACCGTTCCGGAAGTAGTGACGAGCCAACGGAAGCGACATGCCGCCAACACCGACACCGGGCCTCAGATTCATCGCGGTCTCGACCGCGGTCGCCATCGCGAATCGGTCATTCCCGTCCTGAGCGATCCGGGCGAGGCGCATCAGGTCGGAGACGGCCTGATCGATCAGGCCGGGATCTCGGGCCGACGCGTCGACGTAGTAGGCTCCGGCGTCGTCGACGCGACCCATCATCGCATACGTGTGGGCCACACGTGCCGTCACCGACGGATCGTCCGCACCCTGCCGGATCGCCAGTCGGTACTCGGCGAGCGCCTCATCATAGTCACCCTGCGCAAAGGCCTCGTCCCCCCGCCGAACGGCACTAGTCTCCGTATCACGAGGCGCACAGGCGACCACGAGGCCGACCGTCAGGCCTGCGAGCAACAGACGCATGGCGCGGGAGCGTTTCACGTTCATGACCGGGGGGGTGAGCAAGGATCGGGCCGAGAGAGTTCCTACACCCGAGCTGCCTCAGCCTTCCACTGTGCCCGTGCCCCGGTCCGGGTCCGGGTCTGGAGACATGCCTACGGAAGCCAGGTATGCCCGTGCGCGCATGTCCCGCGGATCGTCTTCGAGGCAGCGGCGCCAGTGCGTGACCGCATCACCGTCCTCGCCCAGCGGGATCCCGAGAAGCGACGAGATGAAGCCGTGACGCTTGGACTGAGTCAGAACACCGTTGCGGGCATCGATCAGGATCACCGCCAGCTCCGCCGTCGATGCGCCGGTCACCATGTTCCGTGTGTACTGAATGTGCCCCGGTGTATCCGCGATGATGAACTTCCGCTTCGGCGTCGCGAAGTACCGGTACGCGACGTCGATGGTGATGTTCTGCTCGCGCTCGGCACGAAGACCGTCCGTGAGGAGCGCGAGGTTCACATAGCCCTCACCCCGGCGGTTGCTCGCATCCTCGACGGCCTCGAGCTGATCCTCGAAGATCGACTTCGTGTCGTAGAGGAGGCGGCCAATGAGGGTCGATTTACCGTCGTCCACCGAGCCTGCGGTGGAGAAGCGAAGGAGATCCATTAGAAGTACCCCTGCTTCTTGCGGTCTTCCATCGCGGCCTCGGAGCGCTTGTCGTCGGAACGACCACCCCGCTCCGTCTGCCTGGCCGCGGCCACCTCGGCGATGATCTCGTCGAGTGTCGAAGCGGTCGA
>DGOW01000104.1 GCA_002390225.1 Gemmatimonadales bacterium UBA4456
GTGACGATCCGGTCTGAGTGGAGGCCCGCGCAGTTCACGATCACGCGACTCTCGAAGACACCAGCCGTCGTGCTGACACGCCAATGACCCGACTTCCGGCGGAGCCCCGTCACCTCAGCACCTGTTGTCACGTGGGCACCACGCTCGCGGAGGATCCGTGCGAGCGCGTCGCACACGCCGCCATAGTCCGCGATCCCTTCTTCCGGGACGAGAATGGCGGCTTCAGCCTGTACGTGGGGTTCAACCTCACGGGCCTCTTCGCCCGTCAGGCGTTGGAGCCCCTGCAGGCCATTCGCCGTGCCGCGCTCGAACATCTCGTCGAGGCGCGGGAGGTCCGTTCGGGCCCCCGCCACAACCAGCTTTCCGCAAATCTCGTGCTGAACACCGTGCTCGGAGCAGAATTCGGTCATTCTCCGAATGCCCTCTCGCGCCAGCCGAGCTTTTGCTGATCCGGGCCGATACTGCAGACCGGCATGGAGCACGCCGCTGTTGTGCGTACTCTGGTGCTGAGCCAGCGCCGTTTCCTTCTCGAGCAGGCGAACCTGGACGTTGTCATTCCCAGTGAGCGCGTACGCCGTGGCGAGGCCGACGATACCGCCCCCGATGATTGTGACGTCCGTCATCGAACCTTGGTCTGGGTATGAGATCGTGAGTCGATACACGTATCCGGATCAGCGGTTGCACGTGTCCAACCTCAAGGCTTTCTTGCCCGAGCCGGTGCACATCCAACGCCCTAACGAAATGATGAAGTGGCCCACTCTGCTGGTCGTCACTCTGGCTCTTTCTGCATGCAGCGCCAGCGTAGAAGTCGAATTCGACGTAGCCGTGCAGAATGTCGATACGGTTCAGGCCCAGAGCGGAACTCAGGTCGTCTGCGACGTCATCGTGACGGCAACCGCCGTGGGTGACAATGGAGGACGGGGTCGGTTCGGCGAAGCCGAGTTCACCTTCCGTAGCCTGGCGTCTGGGGAAACACTGCGTACGGAAGCGGTCAGCTCCGCCTTCATGTCGACCCAGTTCAATTCCCAGGTCATCGAATCCGGCACGTCGATCGATTCACGTGTCCTGCAGCGACCGGCGGCCGAGGGCTTCCACTGGGACTTTACCTTCTTCTATCGCAATCCGGCCGGCTCGCGCTCCTCCGTGGACGCGACCGCCCAGTGCGGGTAGCGCGCTCTCCAATGACCAAGACCATGCCACGTATGTCCCGTTATGCCCTTGGCTTCCGCGGCCTCCTGCTCGCAGCGGCGCTCCTGGTCGTTCCGAGCCAGGGATTCGGCCAAGAAGTCGACTCTGAGGATGAACAGGCCACCGAGAACCTTCCGCTGGAGCCCGGTCGCACGTTTAGCTATGAGGCGACCCAGGGCACCTGGATCTCCCTCGACGTCAGCCCTGATGGCTCAACCATCGTCTTCGACCTGCTGGGCGACCTGTACACCGTACCGATCGGTGGCGGCAGTGCGACGCGACTGACGTCCGGTATGGCCTATGACGTGCAGCCCAGGTATTCGCCGGATGGCGCGTCCCTCGCGTTCGTCTCCGATCGCAGCGGACGAGAACAGGTCTGGACGCTCGACCTCGCATCCGGTGATACGACTCAGCTGACGAGTGGGCGTGGCTCTGACGTACTCTCTCCTGAGTGGACGCCAGACGGGGACTACCTCGTCGTTCCGAAATCAGGTCGAGAGAGCAGTGGCCTGTGGCTGGTTCATGCCGACGGCGGCTCAGGCGTCCGCATGCACCAGGCCGATGGCACCTACATGACCGGACCGGCCTTCGCGTCGGACGGTCGGTATCTCTGGTTTGCTCAACGGCAGGGTCGACACCAGTACAACAACGAGCTTCCCACCTACCAGGTCATGCGCTACGACCGTGAACTGGGGATCGCGCAGAGGATGTCGAACCGAGTCGGCTCGGGTTTCCGCCCTGCCGTCTCACCGGATGGTCGCTGGCTCACCTATGGGACACGCACAGACGGGGACACCGGGCTGCGGATCCGGGACCTGATGACCGGTGACGAGCGCTGGCTTGCCTACCCCATTCAGCGTGACGAGCAGGAGTCGGTGGCTCCGATGGACGTGTTGCCCGGTTACGCATTTACACCAGACTCGCGCGAGGTCGTGCTGTCGTACGGAGGTGAGCTCTGGCGGGTGGCCGTCGACGGCAGTGGGCAGACCAGAATCGACTTCGAGGCGTCCGTCGAACTCGACCTCGGCCCGCGTCTGGCCTTCGAGTTCGAGGTCGAAGCAGACCCGACGTTCATGGCGCGACAGATCCGTGGGGCGGTGCCATCGCCCGACGGGTCTCAGCTCGCGTTCACCGCGCTCGGCGACCTCTGGGTGATGGACTTTCCGCACGCCGACGCAGAGAAGATCGTGGACCTTCCGTTCGTGGGCCTTCACAACCCTTCCTGGTCCCCTGACGGGGAGCAGCTGGCCTTCGTGAGCTGGGACGACGAGGTCGGCGGACATATTCACACCGTCGATCCGGATGGGGAGGACCTCCAACAGCTCACTCAGGTGTCCGGCTACTACAGCGAGACGGCGTGGTCGGTGGATGGAGGTCGGGTGGTCTCGATCCGCGCGTCATCTCGTGATGTACAGGAGACACTAGGGAGCTTCGGAGGCGGCCTTGGGACAGAGATCATCTGGGTCGATTCCGACGGTGGCCCCCTGAACGTCGTGGCGCCGCAGGACGGCCGCTCGACGGTGCACTTCATCCCATCGTCACCTGATCGGATCTACGCGACCCACCGCACGCGGGGTCTGGTGTCGTTCCGGTGGGACGGAACCGACGAGAAGGCGCACGTGATCGTGCGCGGTGAGACGCCCCTCGGGGGAGGGCAGGGTGGCACGGCCTCCCGGATCCTGATGGCGCCTGAGGGTGACCTCGCGCTGGCTCAGACCGGCATGGATCTCTGGGTCGTGACCGTTCCCCGGGTCGGTGGGGATACACCGACCGTTCTCGTCTCCAGCCCTTCCTTCCCGTCCACGCGCCTCACTACCGATGTGGGTGGCGAGTTCCCGGCGTGGGAATCCAACGGGCGCCGTGCACGGTGGTCGCTGGGTAACGCCCACTTCGTGTACGACATGGACCGCATGGAGGTCGTTCGAGACTCGATCGAGGCTGCGGATGAAGCGGAGGCCGAGGCCGCCGAGGAAGCCGGCGAAGAGGAGGCGGAGGAAGACGCCGAGGACGAAGACGCCGGGAGTGAGGAGGGCTATCGGCCGGACGAGTTCCGCGTTGACGTGGCGTATGAACGGGACATCCCCGACGGCACCGTTGTGCTGCGGGGCGGGCGCGTCATCACCATGAACGGCGATGAGGTCATCGAGAACGCGGACATCGTGGTGACCGACGATCGCATCGTTGCGGTCGGAGCCCGCGGCACGGTCTCGATTCCAGGTGGCGCCGATGAAATCGACGTCTCTGGCAAGACCATCGTGCCGGGGTACGTAGACACTCACTACCACACGCAGTGGTTGCTCCCGAACGTCCACTCCAACCAGGTGTGGCAGTATCTCGCCTACCTCGCATTTGGTGTAACGACGACCCAGGACGTGCAAACGGCCAGCACCGATATTCTCACGTACCACGACATGGTAGAGACCGGTGAGATGGTCGGCCCACGCATCTACCACACCGGTCCAGGCGTGTTCAGCGGTGAGAACGTTCAGAGCCTGGACGAGGCTCGTGAGGTGCTCGAGCGGTACAAGGACTACTACAACCTGACGACGTTCAAGATGTACATGGCCGGAGATCGTCAGCAGCGGCAGTGGCTGATCCAGGCCGCCCGCGAGCTTGAACTCATGCCAACCGTGGAGGGCGGCATCGACTTCAAGCTCAACATGACGCACACCATCGACGGGTATCCGGGGCTCGAGCACTCCCTGCCGATCGCACCGATCTTTGACGATGTCGTCCAGCTCTACCGGGTGACCCAGACCACGTATACTCCGACGCTACTCGTCGCGTACGGCGGTCCGTGGGCCGAGAACTACTTCTTCACGCGTGAGAACATCTTCGAAGACGAGCTCCTCTCCGCGTGGACGCCGTATAACGAGTTGGAGGCCAAGGGCTCACGGCGTGTTCGGGCCGCCGGTTGGTTCCGGTGGGAGGAGCACGTCTTCTACAAGCACGCCGCTTTCCTCACCGACCTCATCGAGGCTGGCGGACGGATCGGTGTGGGGGGACATGGCCAGTTCCATGGTCTCGGCTGGCATTGGGAGCTCTGGTCGATGGCCTCCGCCGGAATGGACAACCACGACGCGCTGCGCGCCGCGACCCTGCTCGGGGCTGAGGCGATCGGCTTCGGGAACGACCTCGGGAGTATCGAGGCCGGGAAGCTCGCCGATCTGGTCATCCTGAACGCGAATCCTCTGGACGATCTTCGCAACAGCCGGGAGGTCGATCATGTGATGAAGAACGGTCGCCTCTGGGAAGCGGCGACGCTCACGAGTGTTTGGCCGGAGCGTCAGGAGCTGCGTTCATTCGGATGGCAGAGTCAGCGACCGGATGCTGCGGCCGGAATCCCCGGTGGGACGGATTGGGCGCGGGAGCGTCGGCGCTAGGCTCGCTCCTGCGGTCGACTTGGGTATGCGGACTCGGATGACTCGCGGTGCGTTGCTATCTTTGCCGATCAGGTCGTGGTTTCAGGGCGCTTAGCTCAGCTTGGTTAGAGCACCTGCTTTACACGCAGGGGGTCGGGGGTTCGAGTCCCTCAGCGCCCACTTCAGGAAATGATTACCCCGCTTGAGGTTACGGCCTTGGGCGGGGTTTTGTGTTGATCGGGCTAACTGGAGTTGCCCCGATTTAGTGG
>DGOW01000108.1 GCA_002390225.1 Gemmatimonadales bacterium UBA4456
CTTGTAACTCTGACGCGATGAACGAGTCGCGAGGACCCTCGGCCTGGGCGTGAATGACTGACGAGGCGGCCGAGAGCAAGAGGCCGGTTTGTATCTGTTCGCGCAGAGCGGGTCGCAGCTCAGCCTCCGAAATCGGACTGATCGAGCCACTCGACCGCATGCGACTCAGCGAATGCAGGGCTGCCGGCCCGAGCGCGGGCTCGTTCATCAGGGCCACCAGCGTGTTCCTGGCCTGATCCCCCTCGATGGTGGCCAGCGTGGTGATGATGGTCCGGCGCAGCGGGAGAGGCAGTTCCCTACGGTCGAGCATGCTCGCCAAAACCGGGACCGCCGCGGAACCGAGACGGGCCAGCGCTTCGAGCGCAGCGGGCCGAGTCTCTGGCTCTTCGATGAGCCCGGTCAGCTCGTCCATGTAGTCCATCCGGCCGAGCTCGCCGACTGCACCCGACGCGAGCACGCGATTCCTGGTAACCGAGTGGTCGAACATCGATCTGAGGGTCTCGTCCGTTTCCGGCCAGCCGAGCCGGTCCAGAGCTACAAGTGCGGACCGGCGCACATCATCATCATGGTGATCCAGGAATCGAACGATGGTCGCTGGCTCGATACCTCCGACCCGGCCGACGCTATCGAGGATCGCCGCAATGACGTAAGCGACCTCTTCCTCGGCCAGTTGTCCTGCGATCGACATACCCGTGGCGAAGTCCAGTGGTACATCGATACGACCAGCCACGGAGGCTGCCTCCGCACGCACCTCGGGCACCTCGTGCTTGATCAGGTGAGCGAGGCGAGGTAAAGCTTCATCCGCTGGCAGCTGCTCAAGGATTGAGGTTGCGAAGATCACGACCGTGGCGTCTGCATCCTGCAATGCCCGATCGATCACCGATATCATGCTTTTGTCGACGACCAGCGGAGTCGACGAGACCTCGGACAGGTCGACTGCGTTGCGCGTGAGTGCGCTTTCTAGCGCGCTCATGTACAGCGTTCGGTGTCGAGAATACGCCCCTACTGCGATGCTCGCGGCACCCACGGTGGCGAGAGGGAGCAGGCGCGGAGAATCTGCCAGTAAAAGGGCGATGCCTCCGCCGGTCGCTTTTGATAGTGGGCGTAGCACGCCGCCTAACGTCGACAGCGTGGCGCTCTTGATACGGCCGGGAAAGGGCAGGAGGGAGACCTGCTCGACCGGTTTCTGCAAGGAGAACTGCAGGATGTCGTCGAGCGCCTGGGCGGCGACGAGCACGGCCAGGCCACCGACCAGAGCGGTCCCCCCGGCTGCGGCCAGGAGCGCCGTGCCATGGAGCATCGCGGCAAAGGAGACGCCGAACCGGGGGAATAGCACCTTCGAGGCCCAGAACTGCAGCAGCAGAGTACCGACGCCTACCCCAGCGGACATGAGTCCGTAGATCGCAGTGATTTCGTCGCGCCCGAACGACTCCTTCAGAATGAACTTGAGCTGCAGGTCGATGAGTGTCCCCGTCATCGTCAGCCCGATCAGCGCAAATGCAAGCAGGCGCAAGAGCCGGCTTGAGGCGACTGCCTGGACCCCCCGTCCAGAACGCGCCAGGAAGGTCATCAGGACGTTCCTGTTCTTGTCGGTATCGTCGATGTCCCTGATTGGCTCGTTCACCAGCCAGAGCAGGGGGAGGGCAGCGAGTACCAGGCTTATTGAAATCCAGAGGAGGTTCGCGGTGCCGAGTCCCCGGACAGCGGGGGCGACTGCGGTACCTCCCGCGATTGCACCCAGCGAGGCCCCGATACCGATCATCGGAAGGAGTCTCTTCGCCTGACGCCCGTTCAGCATGCTTCCGGCGTAGTCCCATGCGTGGGTCAACACGAGCACCTGAGCTGCCGAAAGCAGCAGGTAGATCCCGAAGGCTGTGCGCGGGTTGACCATGAACAGCAGGCGCCCTGCCAGGATCGAGAGCACAAGGACGCTGGTGAGCCCCGTCGCGAGTGTGCGTCGATCAGTGCCCGCGACCAGTCCCGTGAAAATGACCGCGACCGCCGCAGTCAGCAGCGCGGCAGCGATTACGGCGAAAGGGATCAGCTCCCCATCGTAGACCGACAGAAAGAGCCCGTTCTTGGCCGCCGAAAGAACGGTCGTATTGGCCGTGTTCAGGAAGAGGAACGCGCCCATGACCGCGAAGGTGCGACCCTCGCCCTCACGGAGGTTGAGCGTCCGCTGAATCTTCCCGATGTCGAGAATGTCGGAGGCCACCTAGAGCGCCACGGTCAGCAGGACGCCCAGTCGCTGGTCGTCCTTGACTGCTCCGGGAGGTGGCACCGCTTCGTGATTGTAAGAGTAGGTGAGCACGAGAGCGAGATTGGAAAGAAGCTGTGAGGAAAGTGAGTTCGAGATGTCGAGGATATAGTCACCAAAGTTGGCTATGTGAGGCTGCCGGGAGGCAACGTGCTCAAACTTCGCACCCGACGTGAACTGATGCCACGGCGAGCGCCAGCATGGGAAGGAGCATTCGGCGCCAGTCACAGCAGCAGAATCGTGAATTTGTGGCACGTATACGCAACGGGATCTTCGTGCGGGGAACGCCGGCAAAGTCAACGTCGCGAGCAGGGTCGGCAAGCACATCGGAGTGTGCTACCTTCGCGGGCCTTTTTACCCGGTGGAGCTATTCATGATCGACCGACGTGCCCTGACGTGCCTGATGTTACCAGCGATTCTCGCTTTTGCCGGCTGCGGTGCGGGCGAAGAGGCTGCCGATCTGGTTCTACTCGGTGGCAAGATCGCGACGGTCGACGATACGGGTACAGAGGTCTCCGCGCTGGCCGCACGAAATGGTCGGATTGTCGCGCTCGGCTCTGACGTCGATGTGCGAGAGCTTGTCGGTCCGGGCACGGAAGTCATCGAGCTCGACGGTGCCCTGGCGATCCCTGGCTTCATCGAGGGGCATGCTCACTACATGCGGGTGGGTCAGTCACAGCTGGAGCTAAACCTCATGACCGTCTCCAACTGGGATGAGGTTGTGAGCATGGTCGAGGCCGCGGTCGCTGAAGCGGAGCCTGGTCAGCTGATCATGGGGCGTGGTTGGCATCAGGAAAAGTGGGATGAGCGCCCCGAACCAGAGGTCGATGGGCTGCCCTACCACCAGTCTCTCAGCGCGGTGTCCCCTGACAATCCCGTGCTCCTGACGCACGCGAGCGGTCATGCTACCTACGCGAACGCCCGCGCCATGGAGATTGCCGCCATCGATGGGTCGACCGCAGACCCCGAGGGTGGAGAGATCGTCCGTGACCCGTCCGGTAACCCGATTGGGGCCTTCAGGGAGACCGCGTCCGGCCTTCTGTCACCCGCACGTCAGGGCGCGGCGTCACCCGACCCCCGGCGTGTCGCGCTCCTCGCTCAGGATGAAGCGTTCTCCAAGGGCATTACCTCGTTCCACGACGCAGGTGCAGGGTGGAATACCGTCGATCTGTGGAAAGACATGGTCGATGACGGAAGCCTGAAGATCAGGATGTACTCGATGATCCGGGCCAGTCCTGCGTCGCTGGCTGAAAACCTCGCGGCCTATCGTATGGTCGGATATGGCGACGAACGTCTCACCGTACGGGCCATCAAGGTCTCGATCGACGGGGCGCTGGGCTCGCACGGCGCCTGGTTGCTTCAGCCCTACGACGACCTTCCGTCGAGCGCCGGACTCAACACCACGCCCCTCGACGATGTGGTCGAGACAGCCCGGCTCGCGATGGAGCATGGCTATCAGTTCAACGTCCATGCGATCGGAGACCGAGGAAACCGCGAGACACTCGATATTTTCGAGGCCGCGTACGCCTCCGCCGGCGCAGGTGCATACCGGTGGCGGATCGAGCACGCCCAGCATCTCCACCCCGACGATATCCCACGCTTCGCAGAGATCGGTGTGATCGCGTCGATGCAGGGGGTGCACGCTACGTCAGACGGACCTTGGATCGAAGCCAAGCTTGGCACGCAGCGGTCTGAAGAGNNCTGATGGACTCTGGGGTCATCGTCATGAATGGCACGGACGCTCCGGTCGAGAACGTCGATCCGATCGCGAGCTACTATTCCACCGTTTCGCGTCGTATGGCTGACGGGGGTGTGCTCTTCCCGGATCAGCGCATGACCCGCATGGAGGCTCTTCGCTCGTACACGATCAATGCGGCGTACGGTGCGTTCGAAGAGGACATCAAGGGCACCCTCGAGATCGGCAAGCTCGCCGACATCACCGTGCTCTCGCAGGACATCCTCACCGTAGATGAGGAGCGTATTCCTGAGACTGCGGTCGTTGCCACGATCGTTGGGGGTGTGGTCGTCTATCGTGGTGATGGGCAGTAGATGTCCGACTCAAGGGAGGAGCAGTTAGCTGATCCGAAACTGCTCGAGGGCAGTATTCCCGACATTCTTGCGATCATCGAGAGCGCAAAAGCCCGTGGTGGTCTGGACTCACTCGAGCTCTTCATCGCAAAGGCCCTCCCCGATTCCGACAAGGCCGAGGTGACGGAGGCAGCCGAGGTCGCACTGGAGGTGATTGAATCCGTGCCGGTCTTTCTGGCTCGAGCCCGGCAGGAGGCTGACGAGCGAGGGCTGACGTCGGTCGTGTATCCTCTGCTTCGGCACGCCGAGCGATACTACGTGCAGCCGATGGACCTGATCCCTGAAATGACCCAGGGACTACCGGGGCTACTTGATGACTCATATCTGGTGATCCGCATCATCCAGAATATGGACAAGGGACCTCAGCCATTCCTGGACTGGGACCTCGCGCACCCGTCCAGGTTTCTTCAGCGGCTGATGGGTCCTGCCATTGTACTTCGGCTCGACAGGATCGCAGAGCAGGCGATGGAGCAAGTGTCCACTCAGCTCGCTGATCTCTGGGAGCTGATGGCGCACCACGCGTAGGATTCGATCCGGTCGGCATGACAAGACCGGCTCAGGGAGCGCTGAGTCTTATTGACTACGCTGCAGCTCCGTCCTGAGGCATGCCGGCATCATGCGGCCCACGGCCACCCACCGCGAAGACACCGCATGCGAGAACTACCATCACCGCGGTTGCTGACAGCGCGCCCGGAAACCCGACACGATCCGCGGCGAAGCCGGCACCAAGCGCGCCGACCGCATACCCTGAATCCCGCCAGAGCCGGTACACTCCCAGGGCAGAAGCCCGAGAGGTGCTTTCACTGTGGTCGGAGACGAAGGCCAGAAGGACGGGGTATACCATGCCCGTGCCCGTGCCGACCACGACGGCCGCTACCAGGTACGTCGGGAGAGAACCGCCGAAGGCGAAGACAGCAACGCCGACGCTCTGCATGGCCAGGCCACCGCAAATGAGCCCCCATCGTCCGACGCGATCCGAGAGCGGCCCAAATACGAGCTGGCTGCCGGCCCACACCAGCGGGTAGGCTCCGACGACCAGTCCCACCTCCGCCAGGGTGAGACCTTTCGATGCCAGCAGGAGGGGCAGCAGGCCCCACAAGGCGCCGTCCTTGAGATTGGTTGCGAGCCCGGCGAAGCTCGCTACGGACAGGCGACGGTCGGCCCACGTGCCCCGTGCGAGCGCCTGGCCCATGGAGATGGGTCGGGCGTCACCCTTCCGATCAATAGAGTCACTCGTATCCC
Source organism: Gemmatimonadales bacterium UBA4456 (assembly GCA_002390225.1). Classification (GTDB taxonomy): domain Bacteria; phylum Gemmatimonadota; class Gemmatimonadetes; order Longimicrobiales; family Gaopeijiaceae; genus UBA2589. Next base: position 5,588 of record DGOW01000108.1, read on the forward strand.
TTGCAGCCAGAGAGAGCGCGAGCCCAATCAGGGCAAGCACCACACCCAGGGCTAGGGGCACGGGACGGAGGCCGTAGATGGTTGCCAGTGCGCCGGTCAATGTCGCGATCATGGCCATGCCCGCGTATCCGGCGAACTCGTTCAAGCCGATCACGAGACCGAATGTCCTGGGCGTCGCCAGGTCGACCTTCATGACGACTGTCATGGACCATGTCAGCGCCTGGTTCATGCCGAGTAGTACATTGGCCGCCAGGACCCATGACCAGGACGGGGCCCAGATCAGGATCAGCGGAACCGGGATGCCGATCACCCATCCAGCGATGAGGAGACGCTTGCGACCCAGGCGCTCGGCCAGTGTGCCCGCGAAGAAGTTCACCCCTGCCTTCGTGGCGCCGAAGGTGGCGATGAACGCCAGCGTCGCGGCCTTCGAGGCGATTCCGAATTCCACCTCAGCAAGCAGTGGCAGGACTGTTCGTTCGATGCCTACCATCCCACCGACGAAGGCGTTGATCACGACGAGGTGAAGGATTCGACCCCGATCCAGTTCGTGCCTCATGAGTGCATCACCGCCTGGGTCGTCGATTCAGGAAACACGAAGCCCCGCCACCGGTGAACCGGCGACGGGGCGTTCCTGTTGGGATCGATCGCGAGACTAGATCCAGCCCTTCGTGCGGAAGTCCTTGATCGTCGATGCCCACCGGTCCATCTCGTTCGGCAGACCGAACGACAGGCGGTTGTGATCGAGCATCGGCGGGAAGTTGCGACCGACCAGCAGGCCATTGTCGGCCATACGGTTCCGGTAGGTCGCGAGATCACCGCTGATCTTGTGCATGATGAAGTTGGTGTTCGTCGGCAGGTACTCGAGTCCGAGTTCGTCGAGCGTGGTGTGCACGATCGCCTTGGCTTCCTCGTTGACCGTGATCGAACGCTCGACGATACCTTCGTCCTTGAGTGATGCGATCGCCGCTGCACCGGCCAGCACGTTCGGGCTGTTTTGTACCGCGTGCTCTTGCAGACGGCCGGTCGTCGATTCGTGCGTCACGGAATACCCGACGCGCAGACCAGCCATACCAAAGATCTTCGAGAAGGTCCGGATCACGACAACGTTGGGCTTCTCCTCGATCCACTTGAGGCTGTCCCAGTATCGATCGTCCGTCACGTACTCGAGGTACGCCTCATCCATCAGGAACGTCGTGGTCTCTGGCGCTTCCGCGATCCACGCGTCGATATCTGCCGAGGCGGTAATCGTACCCGTCGGGTTGTTCGGGTTACAGAAGTAGACCACCGACGGCCGCTTCATCGAGAGCTCACGCATCTGCTGCACATCGTGCTGCAGGTCCGCCATGAGGGGGACCGTGTGCACCTCGAACGGCATGGTGTCCTGATAGTCCATGACGTCTTCGAAGGTGGGCGCCGCAGCGATGAGCGGCGTGTTCGGACCCTGGAACGCCTGCGTGCAGATCTGCAGAATTTCGGTGGAGCCAAAGCCCAACGTGATGTTTTCGGGCTGCACGCCGACATAGTTCGACAGCGCCTGGATGAGTTCCTGTCGGCGACCGCCGTAACGGTTCGATTCGCCGATCGCCTCGATGATCGCCTCCCGAGCTGCAGGGGAGACACCGAGCGGGTTCTCATTCGAACTCAGGCGGATGTCGCCATTCGCCAGTGTCTTGCCCGGTCCTAAGCCCGGCGCGCGATCAAGGAGCGCTCCGAGCGCGCCTCCGGAAGCGGTGAATCCGGCCAGCCCTGCGGCCATTCCGGAGGTGACGAAGCCTCGACGATCCATAAGTCCTCCTGCGTGGGGAACCAACAATGTCAATGTGCGACTCGGTTGGCAGACACGAAAGTGCCTGCCGGGTCAGACGGCGTCTGGCGCGACCGCCTCCATGAGCGTCAGCGGCTCACCCTCACTGCGGGCGATGACAGCCGAGCAGGTGATATCCCCCGTCACGTTCACGGCCGTACGGATCATGTCGAGGATGCGGTCCACGCCCAGGATCAGCGCGATGCCTGCCTGCACGTGTTGACCCATCCCGACCGAATTGAGGACGATGATCAGGGTGATGATCCCGGCGGAGGGTACACCGGCGGCCCCGACCGATGCGAGCGTAGCCGTCAGGACGATGACCAGCTGATCTGCGAGAGCCAGATCGACCCCGTAGATCTGCGCGATGAACATGACGGCCACGGCCTGATAGAGGGCCGTCCCGTCCATGTTGATTGTCGCACCGAGCGGCAGCACGAAGCTGGCCACCTCGTTTGATACGCCGACTTTGTCCTCGGCGGTCTCGATCGTGAGGGGGAGCGTCGCATTCGATGACGAGGTGGAGAACGCGAGCAGCGGAGCCGCAGCAATCCGGGGGTAGAACTTGGCGGGATTCAAGCCCGCCAGGAATCGGACGGCGAGCCCGTACGTCCCGAACGCGTGGATCATGAGCCCGGCCACAACTACCAGGGTGTAGGCAAGCAGGCTTTGGAGTAGATCGAAACCGAAGTTTGCGACCACCGACCCGATCAGGACGAAGACGGCGTACGGAGCGAGCTCCATGATCCAGTTGATCAGGACCATGGAGGCGTCATTGATCCCGTGGAAGAAGGTCAGGACACTGTCCCTTCGTTCCGGCGCGATCACCGTCAGCGCGGCCCCAAAGCAGATCGTGAAGAAGATCAGGGGGAGCAGGTCCATGTTGGCTGCAGCCTGGACCGGGTTTCTGGGAATGACGCGCAGGAAGGTTTCCTGCCAGCTAGGCGCGTTCTCCGCGACGTCCATACGCTCGACTGCCTCGCCACCGTACCGCTCGGTCAGCTCGACCCGAGTCTCCTCGCTTACACCGGCACCGGGAGCGAGCACATTCGCGAGCCCCAGTCCGATCGTAACCGCGACCGCCGTGGTGAGCATGTAGTACGCGAGCGTCTTGCCACCGATGCGACCGAGTTTCGCCAGGTCACCCAGCGAGGCGGTACCGACCAGAAGACTGGCCACGACGAGTGGAATCACGATCATCGTGATCAGGTTGATGAACGCCGTCCCCAGAATCTCGATTTCGCTGAAGATTGTCTGGAGGAGGCTGATTTCGCCGAGGTTGGCGACCGCACCAAGGACCGCGCCCGCGATGAGCCCGATCAGAATTTTCGTGTACAGCTGCATGGGTGTCCTTTTCGTTCGTGTCCCTCTGAACCGGAGCCGATTCTAGGGGGTCAGCGTGTCGGGCGCACCTCGGTGCGCTGGATCATTCCGCCTTCATTCACCTCATCTACGACGTCGAGGCCATCGGTGACCATCCCTATGACCGTGTATTGGTGATCCAGGCGAGTGTTGTCGAGCAGGTTCACAAAGATCTGTCCATCGCCGGTATCGTGACCGCGTGTGGAAATGCCCACGCTACCGCGCCAATGATGCATCCCAACCTCATCGCGACTGAACGGTCCGTCGCCGTAGTACTCGTTGGCGTTCGGGCTTCCTCCCTGAATCACGAAGTTCGGGGCCCATCGGTGGAAGGTTAGGCCATTGAAGTCCCCGTCACGGGCTTGTTGGAAGAAGCGCCACGTGTTGGTCGTCGCCTCATAAGGATGGAGTGCCATGTGAATCTCCCCGCCGCCCTGCATGTGCAGGACGACCGTGCTGCGCGCCATCTCCTCCAGGTCCTCGACCGTGGGAAGTGCGATGGACTCCGGTGGGATGGGCGTGGGGAAGTAGCGGCGCCCTTCCCACGCTTCCAGAACCCCGGCCACATCCTGCGCGACGAGCGGATCGTAGTCGGACAAGTAGGGAATCAGTCGTTCGGAAAGCTCGCTTCCACCGAGCTCCTTAAGGCGGTCGAGAAGAGCACGCCGGGCGTCCCGAAACGTCTCACGCCGCTCCACGGACATGCGATCGAGTGCATCGGCCAGGGCTGCGCCAGCATCCGGTTCAGGTGAGCCGGCGAGCGCCGCGGAGGCGGTCATCACGAGTTGGGGGTCAACGATCGTCAGTTGCTCGATCGCTGCGCGGTCGGCGGCTCTGCCATCGAGGCGGGTCAGCCCGCGGAGCGCCTCGGTCCGGACGTTCGACGCCGGATCGGTAAGGAGCATTCTCAGTACGCTGCGGTCGCCGATGATCGAGGCTGCCTGGGCCGCGTATGTGCGCACGAACGGGTTCGAATGGCCGACGTGTCCGGGCAGGATGTCGACCACGGTCGCCGGGGCGATCTGGGCCAGGGCCACCAGCGCACGAGATGCTGGCTGCCATGCGATCGAGTCGATCTGGTCGGGTGCCGCCACCGTCGACAGGACATCGCGCTGTGCGATCAGGTCTGGGCATGCCTTTGCGAGCCCATCTATCGACAGCACACGGAGTCCGACTGGTACAAATAGGTCAGGCGGAGGTGCCTGTGCACCCGAGATGAGATATTCGCACGTGCGCGCCGTTCGTGGCTGGCTGAGGATGAAGCGGAGTCCCTCGGTTTGCGCCGGAACGGAGCGACTGAACATCGCCTGTCGCAGAGCTTCGCCCCGCTGGTCCGGTGGGAGCATCTCGATCCAGCGTGCTCCGGCTGTCTTGACGACGACATTCTCGTCGCGCAGCGCGATACGCATGCGCTCGCGGTCGAGAAGGCCTGCGCTCCCGAGGACGTTGACCGCTAATGCCCGTACTCGGGCCTGATGCTGGCGAGTGACCGAACCGTCGGCGTAGAGGCGGAGTGCATCGAGTCGGCGTGCGAGGCGCCCATGGACTACGTCAGCTCCCGTCGATCGAGAGAGAGCATCGATTCCGAGCGCCACGCCCTCCATGAGTTCACCGGGAGCGTCTGTCCCGTGCGCGTAGCTCATCTCGATCAATGCGTCTGAGACGCGCTCCGCATCCACCGCGTTGAGGACGAGGCGCCCCATCGAAGACGCAAGCGCAGCCCGTGCCGTCAGATCGTGCTCAACCTCCGCCCGCTCGAGTAGCGGGCCTAAAGCTTCACCGCCGCTCACGCCGAAGTACGCTTGGGCGAGTGCGTTCGCGGCCTCGGCCCTGACCTCGGGTGCCGGATCCGACAGCGCTCGTTCGAGGCTGTCGGCTACATCGGGATTCTCCAGTCGGCCGAGCGCGCGCACCGCGGCGGCACGTATGAACCGGCTATCCGAGTCGGCAAGGATATGGAGCCGGACGAGGGCTGGTCCACCGGTCGGACGAGCGTCTTCCGCGGCGACGATGGACAAGAACGCGGCATTCGACCTGGAGGCGCGGTTGGCATCTGCGGGGGCGCACGAGGCGACACTGACCGTTGTGAGCACCAGGAGGATACGGCCGTTCAGGAGTCGAGTCATGGAGCGAACATTAGGATGGACTACGTCCGAGTGGTAGCTGTCGGCCACTAATACAGAAGGCCTGCGTCCTGTGCACGTAGAGTGCACATACCGACACTCGGACCCTAGAGGGATAAGGTGAGGGAGAAACTCACGACTCGTCACCGTGCGTCGACCGCGGCGACGGCGTTCAGGTTCTCCGGTAGAGGTATGTTTACGAACAGCCGCATCCTCGCTCTTGTCGGTGCAGACGTCCTCGCATCAACCAGCCTGGCTCATGCACAACTCGGGTCGTGCCGTCGCCGGGTGTGACTACCCGGGGCGTTCAGGTCGGCAAGACCCTCTTAGAAGGACTCGATGCGACTGTGGGGGGCTCCTTTTCACTCCGTGGGAACAAGTGATTCGCGGACCGGCACGAGGTCGAGGAGGCTGCTTGGAGCATGCTCGAGCCCCGGTGCCGGGAGGGTCAAGGCGCGGGGGCGTTGGCGTCTTTTCCGGCTGAAGCCGTTTCGAGGATATCGTGCACCCAGCGATTCGCTGGTCCCATGAGTCGGTCGTGGAGATCGCGGAATACCGCGGTTGCGTCATCCCCGGCCCAGCTTGTCGGCAGCAGTACGCGGGGTAGGAACGGATCCTCCAGCGGAAAGCGACGAAACTCGTGGATCAGTTCGAATCGGAGTGCGAACGCACGCGCATGATTCTGCGCTTCATGGCCGACGCGCACGTGCGCCTCATAGTCGTCGGCTGCCGCCGCCCACCGAGTCGCGAAGTCGGCATAGCCGCGATGAAGTGCGTCGAGGTCCCAGCAGCGTTGGACCAGCTCCTGGTCCGTCAGATCGCCCGCTGGACTCGCCTGGAAGCAGAGGAGATGGTTCCCCAGATCCAGATGCGCCGAGAGTTCGCGGACATCGGCTTCCACGTCTCGGGGGGAGATCCAGAGTCCATTGCCGATCGAACCGAATCCGAGCCATGCCAGCCGGTCACGAAGGCGGTCTCGCACACTGCGCGCCGCCTGTGGAATCGAATAGGCGAGCAGGAACCATCGACCGTCCCAGTCACGGTCCCAGGACGGGTGGTAGATGCGCGCCTGGCCTTCCTGGAGCAGGGCCCGTCCACGCTCGGTCAGCGCATAGAACGAGCGCCGGCCGCTTCGCTCCGACGAGAGCCACCCTTTCTTGGTCATACGCGAGAGCACTGTGCGTGCACCACCCTCGGTCAGCCCAAACGGCTTGAGCAGTGCGATCAGGCTACCGACCCAGACTGACTCGGAGCGCTCGAGGAGATACTCGCCGAAGAGCGTGAAGACGAGACCCTGAGGCCGCTGACCGCGCACCTGGGTCAGGCGTCCTGTTGCGTATGACTGGCCCCGAAGCGGGCTGCGATCCATGTCGAAATGGTCTCCAGCACGACGATGTTGAAGGTCTCTTCGATGAATTGATACTCCGTCGGAGATCCTGTCTCGGCTTGCTGAAAGAGGTGGTTCAGGCCCGGTATGATCTGGATGGTCGCGTCGCCGTTTCCTCCCCGGGTTAGGGCGGCACGGACTTCCTCCGAGCTCTGCTCGGGCGGCACCTGGAGGTCCTTTTCGCCAAACAGGGCGAGCACGGGCACACGGGTCCGCTCGAGAGCAGGGCGGGGATCGTACGACATGAAGTAGCGGAACCACGGAGAATTCATCTGCTCGATCATCCGTCCCTTCGCCTCCTCGTTCAACTGCCCCGCGATCACCTCCCGTACGAGGGGAGAGGTCGACTCGGCAAGCTCGTCGATCGACTTGTTCATGCGTACGGCGGCTTCGTCCCGGTGAGGAGTGTCGGACGCGATGGAGGCCAGCCTGGTCTGCAGCGTGGCGTTGAAGTCCGAGACCTCGGACGGCACCCCCGCTGCATCGTTGATCAGCCTGCCCTGCTCGATCAGGACCTCCAGTCCGGTCACGCCGGGGCCGGCGAGCATGACCACGTAGTCAACGCTCTCCGAGCGGCTGGCAGCGAGCGGACCGACGAGTCCCCCCTCGGAGTGACCAACGATCCCGATCGCGGTGGGGTCGACGCGGTCGTCATCGGCGAGATGTCGGATGGCGGCGAGCGCGTCGTCGACGAAGTCTTCGGACGTCGCGACCGAGAAGTCGCCTGTGGACGCTCCCACTCCTCGATCGTCGTAGCGGAGCACGGCGATCCCGTTGCGCGTGAGGTGGTCGGCGAGCACTAGAAACGGCCTGTGCCCCAGGAGCGACTCGTCACGGTCCTGCGGGCCGGACCCGCTTACCAGGACCGCGGCGGGGAACGGGCCGGGTCCGGTCGGGACGGTCAAGGTCCCTGCAAGCGTGACCCCGGCCTGCTTGTTCGCGAACGAGACGTCGGTGGCCTCGTAGGGGAAGGGCTCGTTCGGCTCCTGCGGCCGGGCAGGTGGGGGTGCTGGCTCACCTCGCGAGAGATCCATCGGGATGTTCTGGCCAGCCTGCGTGAAGGTGCCGGTGATCCCTTCGCCATCATCACTCAGCGTGCCCTCGTACGAGCCGCCTCCCGGGACGGGGAACGTAAGAGTCAACGTGCGCCCTTCGAGTTGGACTGTGGTGAGCGGGATGCCGGCAGCACCCTGCGCGGGCACGTCCATCGTGCCGGATAGGCTGCCGTCGTCTCCCATGTGCAGGTTCCAGACGATCTCGAACTGCTGTGCACCGGCGGTGAGTGTACCGCTCCATCGACCCCTCACATCTGCAGCCTCCTGCGCCGCTGCCCCCGGCGCTCCGATGGCGAACGCCGTCATCGTCATTAGCATCCATCCCCTTAGCGGGCATCGGTGTCTCATGAGCTAAAATCCCCGCGTTCGGTTGGTGCGTGGCCTTTCGACCGCCCCGATCAATCGGGAGGCGACGTGGATTATCTTCATTGGATTCCGACGCATGCGGACATTGTCGAGCGCAGGCCTCTGACGCGAAAGCCCCATCGACCGAATGGGCCGACGGGGCGTGTGACGCGCTGCTGGTAAGCCCGCGGTCAGATTGTCTCCAGCATGTGGAACACCTCGGTCCCGTTCTTGAACCAGTGTTCGCGGAATGGCTGCGGTGACACCTCGTGACGTAGCACGTCGGCCACGATCGGATGAGGGAAAAGCGTCATCCGCCCCTCCTCGTTCTCGTGCACCGTGTAGTCTCCGCTGATCTGCAGTAGGGTTCTGAGTCGCTCGTCCCCGTTCATCATGAATCCCTGGAGGAGATGCGTGGTGGTCTCCCAGGCACCGGGCGTGATGCTCAGGTCCACGATCGGAGCGTCTCCGCCAAAGATCCTGATGCGCACGCTGTCGTCGGTTTCGATGAACTGAGCATCGATCGAATCCTTGTGGTACGGAAAGTGGAAGCGCTCGGCTTTGATCCGACGGGCTTCCTTGGAAGAGGTGGCGGCGAGGAACGGGAAAAAGCCGGCCTTCGCGTGCTTTCCCCACTGTGCTACCGTCGGCGGCACGACCACGGAAAACATGAGCTCCGTGTAGGGCCCGACGACCGAATCGTCGAAGAGGAACGCAGTAACCGATAGGACACTTCGCTGATGGGTTACCTCGATGGGCTCCAGGTGCCCGGGCAATAATGCCCGCGCATCTGCGGTCGCCATGTCGAAAAAGGCGCTTACCCCCGTATGGAAGCGGTAGCTGCCAACTACGGACATACGTCGTACCGCTTGAGGACCTTGATGATCTTCGCAGCGCCCTCTTCCAGATCTTCTTTCGTGTGCGCTGCGGAGATCGACATGCGGAAGCGTGACTTGTGCTTCCCGACTGCGGGGTACTTCACCGGGTTGATGAAGACTCCCTCCTCGAAGATCTCCTCACCCATCTGGAACACGCGTGCGTCGTCGCGGACCATGATGGGGATCACCTGAGAGGTCGAGTCGCCCATTGGGACCTGTGCCTCCCCGAGGAGCTTTTGCATGTGGGCGACGTTCTCGAAGAGTTGCGTGCGAAGCTCTGGTTCGTTGCGCGCGAGCTCGAGCGCCTTGCGGAGGCCAGCCACGACGACAGGCGACAGGGCGCACGAGAAGAAGCGCGAGCGGGAGAAGCCGCGCAGGTAGTTGATGAGCTGCATCGGTCCGGCAATGTAGCCGCCCTGACCCCCGAGGCTCTTCGAGAAGGTCCCCAAGTGGATGTCGATGTCGTCGTCGTAGCCCTGGTCCTCGGCCACACCCTTCCCGGTCTCCCCGAACAGGAACGCCGAGTGGGCTTCGTCGATCATCAGCCTTGCACCGTGCTTCTTGCAGACCTCGACCAGCTCACCGAGCGGCGGTGTGTCGCCGTCCATCGAGTAGACGCCCTCGACGATGACGAGTTTCTTCCCATCGAAGCCCTTGAGCTTGCGATCGAGGTCGTCAGCACGGTTGTGTCTGAAGAAGCGAGACTTCGCCTTTGACAGGATCATCCCGTCGACGATGCTGGCATGCGCATACTGATCGGCCACGATCAGGTCACCCGAACGCATCAGTCCGGCGATCGTCCCGACGTTGGCGCTGTAGCCGGTCGGGAAAATCATGGCGGCTTCGGTGCCCTTGAAGTCGGCGACCTCCTCGGCAAAGGCCTGATGGAGAGCCGTGGTGCCGCTGAGAATCGGGGAGCCTGACGAGCCCCCGCCATACAGATCAACGGCGTCCTTGATCGCCTGCTTCACCTCGGGGCGATACGAAAGCCCGAGGTAGTTGTAAGAAGCGAAGTTCACGAGATTGCGACGAATCTCACCGGTTCTCGTGTCTTCGACGTCGACCCGTGTACTGGGAGCCGAGTGCAGCGGCAGCTCATACAGGTAGTAGCCGGACGGCTTGACCTCTCGCCACCAGTCGTCAAAGGGTTCGAGCAGGGCGAATGCGTCCGATCCGGCCCCGAAGTAGAAGTTGGTGTAGTCGTACTCCATCGCGCCGGGCGCGGTGGGCGCGGACGTGTCCTCTTGTTCACCCATGTCTACGCGACGCGAGGCAGGACTTGTGTCCACGTCCTTGATGCTCTTGGACATATCGAATACCGCTCTGATACGAAGGCTTTTTCCAGGAAGCTTTAATTTCCCCAAGAAGGCCTTGTGCAGCAAGGAGAAAATGCCGTGGATGGATGGTTGAATCGAGCCCGCTCCTGGGCTGCCCCCCAAGATTGGACGCGGGTGCATTCGATCGATGCACATACAGAAGGGGAACCGCTCCGTGTGATTCTCTCCGGCTTCTCGGATCTTGAGGGAGCGACCGTGCTCGAGCGACGCCGCTGGGCGCGAGAGCATCGCGACGATCTCAGGCGTGCCCTGATGTGGGAGCCACGCGGTCATGCTGACATGTATGGGTGCATCGTCATGCCTGCCGTAACCTCCGAAGCCGATCTCTCCGTTCTGTTTACGCACAACGAGGGCTTCAGCACGATGTGCGGGCACGGGATCATCGGTGTAGCCACAGTCGTGGTGGAGTGTGGGCTCGTCGAGTCCAACGATGACGAGGTGTCTATCGGTATCGATACGCCCGCCGGGTTCGTCCGAGCGTATGCGGAGCGGGCATCGGACGGACGAGTGCATCGTGTGCGGTTCGAAAACGTCCCGTCGTTCGCCGAACGCCTCGATGCGACCGTCGAGGTGGCCGGGGTCGGGACGATCCGGTACGACCTCGCGTTCGGGGGCGCCTATTATGCATATGTGGATGCAGCTGAATTGGGGGTCGGACTCGTGCCAGGAGACGCCGATCGTCTGGTCGACATCGGTCAGCGCATCAAGCACGCCGTCCAGGACTATGATCCGCCGAGTCACCCTGAAGACGACGACCTGAGTTTCGTCTACGGGACCATCTTCATCGGTCCGGCTCACGAGGAGGGACACCACTCGCGGAACGTGTGCGTCTTTGCCAACGGTGAGATCGACCGATGCCCCACAGGAACGGGGGTGAGCGGGCGCCTCGCCATTCATTATGCTCGCGATGAGATCGATATCGGTGAGTCGATTCGTATCGAGAGCATCCTGGGGACCTGCTTCGATGGCATCGTGCTGCGAACGACGGACCCGGCGGAGAAGCCCGCGATCGTGTCGGAGGTGGCGGGTCGGGCCTGGATCACGGGGCGCCACGAGTTCCTCCTCGCTCCCGATGACCCCTTGAATAAGGGTTTTCTGGTCCGGTAGCCGGGTCGCAACCATGCAGGGGGATGTGGAGTTCGCGCGACGTTCGTGGATCCGGCCTACGAGCTCAGGGCTCCTGCCGGAAGCGACATTCCTTCCGCAGAAGGTGCGAAGGTAATCCGAGTGCCCTAGTGTGACGCCGTCGGTAGCTGATGCCTGCGCCCTTCACTGGAGCTCTTCCCATGAGTCAGCCTCAATCCGCGGCAAGTCACGCCAAGCTGGTGCCTATGTACCACTACGTGACCTTCCCCCTCGTGTTCATCCCGACCGTCTATTTCCTGTACCAGGCTGTGACCGCGTTCTCGATTCCGACGCTTATGACCGCCGTGTTGGGCGTAGGCGTGATTTTCGCGACCCTGTTCGCCCGCCTCTTCGCTCTCGGTGCTCAGGACCGCGTCATCCGGCTCGAGGAACGTTTGCGCTTGGCTCGCGTGCTGCCGGCGGAGATGCACGCGGACATCGAGTCGATCTCCACGAGCATTCTGATCGGCCTGCGTTTCGCCCCTGACAATGAGCTCGAAGACCTGGTTCGGCGTGTTCAGGGTGGTGAGCTCACGGACCGCAAGGCCATCAAGATGGCGGTGAAGAGTTGGCGGGCGGATCATCAACGGATCTGAACCGTCGCGGACCGCGGTTCCTGCGGTCCTCCTCCACGGATTCACCGGGTCATCTCGTTCCTGGGGCGACCCGGTGATGCATGGGCTGCGGTCGGCAGGGGTAGACCCGCTCGTTGTGGATCTGCCCGGACACGGAGCTCGTGGCGAGGTCTCGGGACCGGGCGTGACGCTCAGGGATGCATTGGCCGCTGTGGATGAGGTGACTGCTGACCTTGATCGATTCGATCTCGTCGGATATTCGATGGGAGGCCGCATCGCGCTTCACGCAGCGCTTGCACTTGGCGCCCGCGTCCGCCGACTCGTGCTCGAGTCCGCGTCTCCGGGTCTTGAGCACCAGGCGATGCGAGCCGAACGAACGGCGCTCGACGAGCAGCTCGCCGAACGGATTGAGCGAGGCGGCGTGGCGGCGTTCGTGGAGACATGGACCTCACTTCCACTCTTTGCATCTCAGCAAACACTGCCCGTTGCAACGCAGGAGCGCCTGCGCCGTCTTCGCTTGGAGAACCAGGCAGCTGGATTGGCGGCGGCGCTTCGTGGGCTGGGCACCGGAGTGCTTCCATCACTCTGGGACCGTCTCGGTGAGGTCCGTTCCCCGGTGTTGATAGTGGTCGGCGCGCTGGACACGAAATTTGTCCACACCGCTCAAAGGATGGCTCCACACCTGTCCGATGGACGCCTGGCTGTCATCGGGGGCGCTGGGCACACCGTGCACCTCGAAGCGCCGCATGCCTGGTTGGACGAGGTCGGGACGTTCCTGATGGACGACGCGTTGAGCTGATCTCGGCTCGAGCGGTGGCGGAATCGTTGCAATAACCTTCGTTCACATCGCCACGGCACTTGCCATGCGAGTGCCCGAGCTTCCAAGACGGACAACGCATGATCGAGCATCGGATGCCTCGGCTCTGGTGGCCCAATGAGTTTTCTGGCTGCTTTCCTGCTGCTGATACAGCTTGAAGGACCTTAATTGGGGGGGATACTCGGGAGGAGTCCGAGAGCGGATCGTGCCGGGTCGTTTGGAGGCTATGGCGAGCCAGCTCAACGCGCGCCTCGGTCGAGCCGAACCGCTTCCGATCAACTTCGTTGGCTGGTTGAGTCGTAACTTCAGCGGCTCCGAGGAGGGTCCCTCGGGCAACATCTACTTTTTGGAGGTCGGACGGCGTGACTACACCGTCGGCTCGATGGGGCTGGATGGCATCCAAGGAACGGAGGATGACATCACGGTCGTAACCCCAATGCCCGGGGGCCGTTAGGATCCGAGCGGCGTCATCTCAAGCTTCGCGATGTGCAGGTTCAGGCCATGGTTCACCCTGAATCCGAAGAGCCCGTCAACCTCGACGTCGCCACGTGATAGCTCCTCCACCCGATCGCCGTTCACGTAGAAGCGGACTCGATCACCTTCGGCCTCCACCACGAGGACGTTCTTCACCGAGGCATCGTCGCCGCGGTCAGCATACGAGAGAATCGAGGTGTGCCCCGTCCAAGGCCGGACCGTCGGCGCTTCTGCGCCTTCGCGGCGCTTGACGATATACTGTCCGCCGTTCCGTAGCAGAAAGTACGTGTACTCCTGATTCGGACCCTCGAGATCACGGCCGCCGAGAAAGACTCCGAATGCCTCCCGCCGCTGACCCGGATCGAAGAGGAAGACCTCCAACTCCAGACGAAAGTCTCCTGAGGCGTCATTGTCAGGGTGATAGAAGATCCCCGCTGGCCCTGACGTAACGTGCCAGCCGGGAGGCATCCCGACGAACATTTCGAGGTCGGCTTCCGAGGCACTCGGGTCGTCGAATCGGGTCATCCACCCTTCGGGACGTTCGAGGTCCTGTGCGTCGACGACTTGGGCGCTAGCAAGGACGGCGAGAACAGTGGCAAGTGGTAGGGATGTCCAACGCAGCATCGAGAATCTCCTGACGGGACGCGACTATGAGGCGAACGTCGGAGAAGGGGGCGGTAGTGTCAAATCGTGGTTGCGTGGCGAGGTTGGGAGACTTCGTCATGACCCATGACTCCGGAGGCCGACGGTACTCCGGGGTTCACCGAACGCCGGACGG
>DGOW01000105.1:0-5849 GCA_002390225.1 Gemmatimonadales bacterium UBA4456
CCCCTTGGGGTGAGATCAACCGCTTCCAGCGGATCAACGGTGACCTGCAACAGCCTTTCTCCGACGATGCGCCCAGCCTGCCCGTCGGCTTCCACTCGGGCCGTTGGGGTTCGCTCGCATCTTTTGGGGCACGTCGATACCCCGGCACCGCCCGTCGATACGGGACGAGCGGCAACTCCTTCGTCGCTGTCGTGGAGTTCGGAGAGCGTGTCACCGCAGTGGCCGTCACCGCCGGGGGTGAAAGTGGCGACCCCAGCTCACCACACTTCAACGACCAGGCGCAACGGTACGCCACCGGAGATCTTCGGCCCGTGTACTACTATCAGGAAGACATCGAGGCCAACGCCGAGGAGACGTACAAGCCCGGCCGGCGTTGATCGGGCGGTCCGGGTTCTCGATGGCGGGATTTCCACCGACACCCCTGGTCGGATTCCCCTCAAGCCACGGGACTGTCTGACGAGGAATCTTACCGGTACGGCGCTGTCTGCGACGCGGCACGTATGGGGGATACAGAGGTCGGGCGATGTTCAGGAATCCGATGAGGCTGGTCATAGTTTGTGGAGGGCTGCCCGCCCTGTGGGAATGCGCCTCCCGACCGGCTCCCTATACGGGCAGCCCATCCAGGGATCAGATGATCACGGACTTCGATCTGGTGCTGGACCCGCGCCAGCACGCGCTCTTCGGTGAGTTCGACGACTTCCGAAGCGTGGCCGACGATCTGTCGCAAATGAAGGCCGGTTAGGCCGCCAAGGCCGAGCCGATCGAAGAAGCGTCGCTTCGCATGGCAAAGATTGCGGAGGCGTGTTGTGACTGCCATGCGGCCAAAGAGATACCACTTGGGGACCGTTTCATGCTGTGTGGGCCTCCACCTCCGGGGAGCCCTGCAGGTCATATGCCCCGACTGAACTGGGCATCCCGTCTGCATGGGTTGATCTCGTCGGGCCCTCCTATCGCACGTGGTATACGTGGGCCAGGGGGATCAAGGAAGACGGTGCACTGCCCGAGGGCCTCGCGCCCAGTAGCGACCCAAACAAGATCACCATGATGGGTGCCCGGCTGCGCCAGCTCGCTGAGAAAGCTGCCCTCGCCCGGACCACTTCGAGGTACTGGCGGACATCTGGTCCACATACGCCGGTTACTGCACGGGCAGACAGTAAAGGGCGATCAGCGGTTCGGACCACCGCCCGGTACGGGATGCCAAACGGCCCGGCCACCTCTCGGTGACCGGGCCGCTGACCGAACCGGCAAACCCGATTCGAATCGCCTGAGGCGACTGGGCTACATCATGCCGCCCATGCCACCCATGTCCGGCATACCACCACCACCACCGGCACCCTCGGCATCCGGCATGTCCACAACGACGGCTTCCGTCGTGAGGAGCAGCCCTGCGATCGACGCGGCGTTCTGGAGCGCGGAGCGCACCACCTTCGTCGGATCGATGACGCCAGCCTTCACCATGTCCTCGTACTCGTCCGTCTGCGCGTTGTAGCCGAACGAGCCCTGCCCATCACGGACCGTTGCGACGACGATGCTGCCCTCGACGCCCGCGTTGGCCGCGATCTGGCGGATGGGATGTTCGAGCGCCCGAAACAGGATCTGTACACCGATCTGCTCGTCCTCACGGTCGAGCTTCAGGTCGGAGAGCTTCGCCTGCGCACGGAGCAGCGCAACACCACCACCCGGGACGATGCCTTCTTCGACGGCCGCACGCGTGGCGTGCAGCGCATCCTCGACGAGAGCCTTCTTCTCTTTCATCTCGGTCTCGGTCGCGGCCCCAACGTTGATGACCGCAACACCACCGGCGAGCTTCGCGAGCCGCTCTTGGAGCTTCTCACGGTCGTAGTCCGACGTGCTCTTGTCGATCGCGACGCGGATCTCCTCGATGCGCCCCTTGATGTTGTCTGCTTCACCTGCCCCGTCGATGACGGTGGTGTTGTCCTTGTCGATGACGACACGCTTCGCCGAGCCCAGGTCACTGGCGACCGTGTTCTCGAGCTTGAAGCCGACTTCCTCGGAAATCACCTGACCGCCAGTCAGGACCGCAATGTCCTGTAGCATGGCCTTCCGGCGATCACCGAAGCCCGGCGCCTTGACCGCAGCGACCTTGAGCGTACCGCGGAGCTTGTTCACGACGAGCGTCGCGAGCGCCTCACCTTCCACGTCCTCAGACACGATCAGGAGCGGGCGGCCCGTCTGGGCAACCTTCTCGAGGATCGGCAGCATGTCCTTCATCGAGCCGATCTTCTTGTCGTGAATGAGGATCATCGGGTCCTCGAGCACCGCTTCCATCCGCTCCGGATCCGTCACGAAGTACGGGGAGAGATAGCCGCGGTCGAACTGCATGCCATCGACGGTGTCGAGCGTCGTCTCCAGGCCACGAGCCTCTTCGACCGTGATGACGCCGTCCTTACCGACCTTCTCCATTGCATCGGAAATCAGCTCACCGATCTCGGCGTTATTGTTTGCCGAAATCGCGCCAACCTGCGCGATGTGCTTCTTGTCCTTGGTCTCCGTGGAGAGCGCGTGAAGGTCAGCCACGACGGCCTCCACACCCTTATCGATACCGCGACGAATCCCCATGGGGTTCGTACCGGCCGTGACATTCTTAAGGCCCTCAGCGAAGATGGCCTGGGCGAGCACCGTGGCGGTGGTAGTACCGTCACCAGCGACGTCAGACGTCTTGGTGGCGACTTCCTTGACCATCTGGGCACCCATATTCTCCACGGGATCTTCGAGTTCGATCTCCTTGGCCACGGACACGCCGTCCTTGGTCACCGTGGGGGAGCCGAACTTCCGATCGATGACTACGTTCCGGCCCTTGGGGCCGAGGGTCACCTTGACCGCAGAAGCCAGCTTGTCGACGCCCTGCTTGAGACGCGCGCGCGCCTCGACGTCGAATCCGAGCTCTTTACCTGCCATGATTCGTTTCTCCTAGTCGATTGCGAACGCGTTACGAAGTGATGGCGAGGATGTCGGTCTCGCGAAGGATGAGGTATTCCTCACCTTCCAGCGTGACATCCGTGCCGCTGTACTTGCCGTAGAGAACCTTGTCGCCGACCGAGACGTCCATCTCGAGGCGGGCGCCCTCATCGGAAAGCTTGCCGGGGCCAACGGCCACGACCTCACCCTGGGACGGCTTTTCTTTTGCCGTGTCGGGGATGTAGAGGCCACCGCGCATCTGCTCGGCTTCCTCCAGCGGCTTCACCACGACGCGGTCCGCGAGCGGCGTAACCTTTACTGCAGCTGCCTTTGCCATTCGGAATTTCCTCCTGAGTGCTTCGGTCAGTCGTGATTGGGTAATTCTGTGGCTCTTAGCACTCAGATAAATGGAGTGCTAAGAGCCTTCAAAGCTCGACTCTCTCGACTCAATGTCAAGCGCTCCGGTCGGCGAATCGCGATCGACCACGGGGCGCAGACCGAGGGGGGCCTCTTCCGGTGATTCAAGCGCTATGCGGCAAGGCGTGACAGCCCCCTAAGTGGGTTAAACGCTGGCGGAAAGCGCGTCCAGCGCTTCCCATCCCTGCGCACGCCGCCCCTCCTCCACATCATGGATCAACTCCACGAGCCTTGAGGTGAGGGGTGTCGGAACACCTAGCTCTTCACCCCGCCGCGCAATCGGGGCGATCTGGGCATCAACCTCGGTTCGCCGCTTTCGAATCGCCAGATCGCGCCACACCCCGCTGTGCGTCTTTCCCGATCCTCGGTTGAAGTCCGTGAGGGCGTCCAAACTAGCGTGCGCGTCACTGTCAGCCGCATCCCGCGCGAAGGCAGCCGGATCGAAGCCATCGAACGCCTCAGCCCGGACGTCATCGGCAGTCGCGACAGACATGGCCTCGCGAGCGAGCCCGATCAGGCTTGGCCGGTATTGCTGCGAATCGAGCACATCGGCAATCGACGCCTCGGCGAGCGCGGTCGCGAACAGCATGGATCCGTACGCAAGCTTACCCCAGAGATATCCCCAGATGTTGTCCGTGAGCACGGCGTTCGGTTCAAACTCTCGGAGGATCGCGTGGATCGCGTGGATCCGGGGGCCTGAGGTCCCATCGAGTTCTCCGACCACGCAGGCGCCACGGTTCCCGCGCATGACGACGCCCGGACCGATGACGTCCGCTCCGAAATTCACGAAGCAGCCCACCGTTCGCTCGGAGCCGACCCGATCCGCGATGACCCGCTCGTTGAGCCCGTTTTGGACCGACACGATGAAGCCCTGTGGGTCGAGCACCTGCTCGAGATCATCAAGAGCGGTCTCGGTGTGATGGGCCTTTACGCAAAGGAGGACGGTCTCTACACCCCGCTCGACCTCAGCCGGGTGCAGGCACGGCGCGCGGACCGTGAAGTCCGCGACGGGACCCGTGATATGGAGACCGTCACGACGGATCGCCTCGACGTGCGCCTCGTCGGAGTCTACGAAGACCGCACCATGCCCGGCTCGGATCAGCCAGGCCCCGATCGATCCGCCCATGGCTCCCGCGCCCCACACGTAGATAGGGTCCAAGCTGCGCATGCTACGCTACGCCTCCGAGGTCAGCGCCTCCATGCGCGCGACCCCTTCAAGGCCGACGATCGCATGAACGACCTCCTCGGCTAGCTCAGGATCGAACCAGTGACCCAGTTCATGCAGCATGGAAAAGGACGCCCGAGCCTCCACATAAGCCCGTTCGAGGACCGCCCGCGCGGACGTCGCGAAGATTCCTTCCACCGCACCCGCGGGGACCGGGCCACCTGCCCACATGCCCGAGAGGGCCAATCGCTCATCTTCGGTACCACCGTGGTGGATCTCAGAGACTAGAAGATTGTGAGAGCGTCGCCCCACGTCGAACTCAAAGTCAGTGAGGTCGTCGACGATCTGGAACGCTGTCCCCAGCCGGGCAATCGCCTCCTCCGCGTCCGTCATGCGCTGCCCGAGGTCACCGCGCTCAAGCACGGACGGTGCCGCGAAGGCGAGAGCGAACAGCGATCCGCCACGCACGCGGTGCACCGCCTCCACCATGTCGTCGGGCGTCGGAATTTCATCCACCCCGCCCTCTTCGGACCCTTCGAGCACACCGATCTCTGCCATTCGATCCAGGAGTGCGCGCTGGATCGTTGGCGCATCGTCCTCGCTCATGACACCGGCGCTGGCAGCTCGGTCGAGCACGCCACGCAGAAGGCGCTCGAAGGACATGAGCTGCAGGATGGACATGAAGCGGGCCCCGGCACTGGGAGCGAGCGGGAGCAACGTCTTCGCCTGATCATCAAAGATATTGTCAGCCGCAGTGATGGTACCCTTGATGCAGAAATTCAACTCCGTGTAAGCCTGGAGCCGAGCCTTATCGATCCCCATCGATCCGAAGATCGAGCGAAAGAGGATCAGGAAGAAGTACTCCTGCAGGAAGTGCAGCCCCTCCGCAGTCGTCACTTCGTCCGCGCTCGGCACGTGAGGTGACTCCGTACGGAACCGTTCGTCGATCACCTGCTCCAGATCCTCGTACACCCGGCGAACAGCGTCGGCCTGCGCTTCCATATCCGGAGCCAGGCGCGACCAGACCCCCTGCTCCGCGAGCAGTTGGACCGACTTCTGTGAGCGGAAGACAGGAGAAAGCGTCATGGTGTTCCGTGAATGGCACAAACGGCGAGCGGCCGTGATGAAGCTTGTGAATCTAGCAAGTCAGCGTCGGTTCGTGGGAGGTGGCCGGCTGCCCCGGACACCTTCGTCAGATCATCTCGTCAGGTATTCTCCGGCCATGGCCAGGCCATACAGGGTCAGATACGGCTCGATGGCTTCGATGGTCCGCAGATACGGTCCCATGGTGCTCGCGAACCCTCCGGTGGCGACGACCATGGCGTCAGGCCGATCCCACTCCTCTTTA
>DGOW01000105.1:5920-46479 GCA_002390225.1 Gemmatimonadales bacterium UBA4456
CTCTGAATACACGTCTCCGTGCGGCGACCGATGACGAGGTCGGGTGGCTGAAGTTCAACACGGGGCAGTTTCGCGGTACGTACAGACAACCACTCGAGGCCCGCCCGGAGGCCGGGAGAGATGACCCCGCCAATGAAGGCACCGTCCGCCGTGATACAATCGAAGGTAGTGGCCGTGCCGAGATCCACCGCGATCGTATCCCGACCGTACATCGCTTTGGCCGCCATGGTGTTCACGACCCGATCTGCGCCCACCGAGAGAGGCTCTTCTACATCGAGCCGGATAGGCAGGTCCGAGTGCGGCCCGACCGCCACGACAGGCGCGCCGGTAATCGTCTCAAGTGTCTTCTTCCAGACATAATTCACCGAGGGCACCACGGAGCCGACTACTCCCCGGGCGATCCGTGATTCGTCCAGGCCATCCCCGGCGAGAAACGCGCGGATGAGCGCTGTCATCTCATCTCCCGTGCGGGGGACGCTCGAACTCACACGCCAGTCCGCGAGGATCTCGGTCGGTGAGGCCGCAAGGCCCACCATCGTTTCCGTGTTTCCAACGTCAACTACAAGCTGCATGGCTACTCCTCCAGTCCGGGCCTCGGGACGGGGCGCACGCTTCCCGAGCGCACCGACACCACTGAGCCATCATCCAGTTCCAGCAACAACATGCCATCTTCATCGATCCCACGCGCAATGCCCGCCCCGTATTCCTGGGTCAGCACCTGGTGATCAATTAGCGCATCTCTGGCGGTGAATGCCTCGAGCGCCTCCGTCACGGCGTGCGGAGCATCGAGCAGGTCGAGCACTCGACGAGCGAGCAGGCCAGAGAGCGTCAGAGTCGACGGGATAGCATCCGTGTGCTCCGACAACGACGTGGGTGTGAACGCAGACCGGTCGGACGTCAGCTCGTCCTCCGAGGGCGACGAGTCGACATTGATCCCGATGCCCGTCACGACCCAGCCGGATCCGCGCTCGACCAGGATCCCACCCAGCTTACGCCCCTTGATCATGAGGTCATTCGGCCATTTCACCAGAACGCGCACGCCCGAGTGCTCCTCCAGGACCTCCGCACATGCGACCCCGATCACGATCGGAAGCTGTGGCGTGGCATCGGCGGCGGAGAGAACAAGGGACATCCACACGCCGTTGCCAGATCCGGACGCCCACCACGCACCTCGGCGACCACGCCCGGCTGTCTGTTCCCGAGCGAGCACCAGGCCACCCCGCTGAGTGCCACCTTCAGCAAGGACCCGGGCCCGGTCATTGGTCGACCCGATGGAGTCCCAAACCTCGAACGTGGGGAGTCCCAGTTCGGCTGCGCGCCCCGATTCGATGCGCGGTTGGGCCGTTTCGCTCACCGAAGCGTCACGAACGCCAGGTAGAGCGCGCCGACGACCCAGCAGTACGGGGCGAAAAAGTGGAACGAGCGGCGGGCCAGCATCGCAACGAACGTGC
This sequence comes from Gemmatimonadales bacterium UBA4456, assembly GCA_002390225.1. Taxonomy (GTDB): domain Bacteria; phylum Gemmatimonadota; class Gemmatimonadetes; order Longimicrobiales; family Gaopeijiaceae; genus UBA2589. Next base: position 7,372 of record DGOW01000105.1, read on the forward strand.
GGATCGCCAGCACGCCGGTAATACCCGCGGCCACACCACCGACGAGGAGCATCGAGGTGGACAGCCCCTCTGGTCCCGCCCCGGCCAGATCTGGAATCTGGAGGACGGCCGCACCTGCGATCGCGGGGACCGCCATCAGGAACGAGAACGCAGCGGCTTCTCGGGCCTCCAACCCCAGCCACATCGCAGCCACGACTGTGGATCCTGATCGTGAGATGCCGGGGATCAGAGCGAACGCCTGGGCGATCCCGATGAGGAGCGCGGCCCGCCACGTTGGCCGTTCGTCATTCGCACGCTCGAGTGCGGATCGACTGCTCCACAGGATCGCGCCGGTGACGAGGAGAGCCGCACCCGGCACGAACGGGTTGTCGAAGAGGGCCTCGATACGATCCTTGGCAAAAACGCCCAGCAAACCGGCGGGAATCGTGGCAACGATGATCAGCCCGGCGTATTCGAGCGACTCGCGGTCTCTCGTCAGGATGCCTCGACCGAGCTCGGCGACACGCGTCCGGTACACCAGGAGAATCGAGACCAGCGTCGCGAGGTGGACCGCTACTTCGAACGCCACGCCCTCGATGTTCACCGCGAGCAGGTTTTGGACGATGACCAGATGCCCGGAGCTCGATACCGGCAGGAACTCCGTCGCTCCCTGCACGATCCCGAGGATCAGTGATTCCCAGAGACTCATGAGCCCAGGATCCGGTCATAATACGACTCATACATCGGGACCACCTTCTCAGTCGAGAATCGTGCGTGAGCCGCCGCTCGTCCGGCCGCTGCCATGCGCGCGAGCAGGGCATCGTCCCGGAGAATGTCCGCTCCGGCCGCGGACATACCGGCAACGTCTCCCACGTCCAGCAAACGACCGGTTACCCCGTCGTCGACGACCTCGGGCAACCCACCGACCCTTGTCGCCACGACGGGTGCGCCACACGCCATCGCTTCGAGCGCAGCCAGACCGAACGACTCGTTCGCGGAGGGCAGTAGGAAGAGGTCCGCACACGACAGCAGTTCCTCGACAGACTGGTGCTTGCCGAGAAAGAGGACGTCCTCGTCTACGCCGAGTTCCTCGGCACGCTGCGCAGCGCGGGGACGGTCAGGCCCATCACCGACCATTACCAGCCGAGACGGCACCTTATCTCGAATACCTGCAAATGCCGTCACCACGTCTTCGATACGTTTCACGGACCGGAAGTTCGAGATGTGCATCACGATCTTTTCACCCCGGGGCGCGAGTGCCGCTCGGTGACAGGGTTCGCGGTCGGGTCGCCACATCCCCATATCAATGAAGTTCGGGATCACCTCAATGCGATCGGCAGGCACCGAGAAGTCACGCACGGTCTCGTCCTTCAGGTAACTCGAGACTGCGGTGAGACCATCTGACTCGAGGATCGAGAAGCGGGTGATCGAGTGGAAGGACGGGTGGAGCCCTACCAGCGTGATGTCCGTTCCGTGCAGTGTGGTGACGATGCGCAGTCGACGCTCATTCCCAAGCATCTGACGCGCCAGGTATGCGGACGCCGCGTGCGGTATGGCGTAGTGCATGTGTACGAGATCGAGATCATGCTTGCGCGCAGTGTCATGCAAGGCGACGGCGAGCGCCAGCGCATACGGAGGATGCTCGAAGAGCGGATAGTCCTCCATCTCGACCTCATGGAAGAACACCCGCTCCTTGAAGCTGCCTAGACGGAACGGCTGGTCATACGAGATGAAGTGGATCTCATGACCTCGCTCGGCCAGAGCCAGCCCCAGCTCGGTCGCGACCGCGCCAGAGCCACCGTAGGTCGGGTAACAGGTGATGCCGATCTTCATTCGGAGTTCTCGGTCGCCTGGACATCCAGGGCGTGAAGTGCGAATTCCGCCTGACGCTCGACCGGCTGAGCCGCATCGATCGTCACCGCATGGTCGGGCAGCTGGTGCCGGAACCATGTCAGCTGACGGCGGGCGTATTTCCACGTGTTGCTGTCGATCTCTTCCTTCGCTTCCTCGAGCGTCGTCTCACCTCTGAGATACCGGGCCGTCTCTCGATAGCCGGTACCAGTCATCCCCGGCGCATCATCGCCATGGCCAGCTGCGAGAAGGCCACGGACCTCATCCTCGAGCCCGCGCTCGACCATCCGCTCCGCGCGGTTGGCGATTCGGCGACGGATCTCCTTTCGAGGAAGATCGAGCACTACGACGGCTGCTGAAACCCCGGGCGCCTCGGGTGGGGCCACGACGTGCCAGCGCGAAAGCGGCACGCCCGTGAGGAGCGCGACCTCGAGGGTCCGTGCCATGCGGTGCGGACCACCTTTGATGGCCATCTCTGCTCGCGGAGGATCCAGCACGCGGACGAAGGCCTCCAGCGTCTCTCGGGGCTGCCTCGCGACCCACGCGCGCAGTCGTTCGCGACGCTCAGGGTCAAGATCCGGTTCGGCGAAGATCGGATTCAACAGACTCTTGAGGAAGAAACCGGTCCCTCCGGCCACGACCGGCAGAGCGCCTCGCATACGAATCTCTTCGATCCAGCGACGTGCGTCACGAGCGAACTGGCCGGCCGAGTACCTCTGATCTGGCGTCACGAGATCCAGGCCGTGGTGCGGGATCGCTGCTTGATGCTCGGCGCGAACCTTGTCGGTTCCGATATCCATTCCGACATAGACCTGTCGTGAATCCATCGAGATGATCTCGATGGGGCGCCGACGGGCCAGCTCCACGGAGAGGTCCGTCTTTCCCGAGGTGGTCGGTCCCGTCAGAACCAGCACGGGACCGTCGTAGCGTATGGTCACTGCCGCACTCACGTCCGTCCGAACTTCCGCTCCAGTTCAGTCCCGGAGAGGCGCACGACCGTGGGGCGACCGTGGACATCGTGATGAGGCAGCTCGGTGGCGAAGAGCTGATCGAAGAGTTCCTGCATCTCCGGCTCAGAGAGCTTCTGCCCGGCCTTGATGGCGCTCTTGCAGGCGAACGTGCTCGCAATGCGCTCATGCTGGTTTCGAGCAGCCCGTACAAGATCTGATCCATGAGTCAATTCCTGGATCATCTCGCGGAAAGCTCGCTCCGCGTCGAAATACCGGTGCGGGTTCGGTACTGCATGCACGATCACCGTGTCACCACCGAACCCTTCCACTTCGAACCCGGCTCGGGCGAGAAGGCCACCGAGATCTTCCACCATCGCCACTTCGGGAGCGGTGAGCTTGAGCGTCAGGGGGAAGAGCAGGCGCTGACTCTCCTGCCCACCAGCCTCGAAGCCGTCCATCAGTCGCTGGAAGAGAATGCGCTCGTGTGCCGCGTGCTGATCGACGATCAGGACCCCGTCCCGCGTCTCCGCAAAGACGTACGTGTCGAGCACCTGCCACAGCCGCGGCCTGCGGGCTCCCGGCTCCGGCAACGGCTGTGCACGCCTGAGGCTACCTGGAGAGCTCGCGGCGTCTCCTCCGCCGTCCGCGACCGAGCCCGGGTCGGCCTCCGCGTGGTCCACCTCGTTCGGCCCGGGCACGAACAGGGCCATCTGAGAGTCCACCGGGCTCGGCGGCGGCGCGGACCCTTGTCCGGTACCGACCTCCCGTACCGCCATCGGTGGCGCTCCGAGCGGCCGGTCGAAGGTGGCCGAACTCGCTTCATCGTCCAGCGCAGTCCGAACGGCATTCTCGACCAGTGCTTCAACCTGGTTCTGATGTCGGAACCGCACCTCCGACTTCGCAGGGTGCACGTTGACATCCACCTGATCGCCAGGCATCTGGAGGTAGAGGAAAAGCCACGGTCGAACGCCCTGCGGGATCGTCGTCCGGTACCCGCGTTCCACTGCGCGAACGAGCGCGGGCGATCGGAACGGTCGGCCATTCACGAAGAGATGGCTGCGTCGGACGCCTGGACGTGCCATATCGGGACGTTGAACGAGACCTGCGACACGCAGTCCGTCGTCTTCCCCGGAGGCGGGAATCAGCGTCCCTGCGTGTTCGAGCCCCCAGACCTGCGCGATACGGCTGGACGCGTCCTCAGCACCGGGCAAATCCAGCAGAACTCGACCATCGGAGGTCAGCACGAACGCGACGTCAGGATTTGCGAGCGCGAGTGCAGTGACAACCTCGTTGACCGCGCGGGTCTCCGCGCTGACCGACTTAAGAAAACGAGCACGCACCGGCGCGTTGTAGAAAAGGTTGCGCACCTCGACCGTCGTCCCACGACGACGTGCGAAATCGCCTACATCACTGATACCTCCGGCATTTACGGTGACGCGGGTGCCTGCCTCTCCTTCTCCGTCCCACGTCTCGATCGACATGCGCGAGACTGAAGCGATCGATGGCATCGCCTCCCCACGAAAGCCGAATGTGGGCACTCCGCTCAGGTCATCTGCCGTCTGGATCTTGCTGGTGGCGTGACGATCTAGGCAGAGAAGCGCGTCCTCCCGACCCATCCCGACGCCGTCGTCGCTCACCCGGATACGTCGCTTGCCCCCGCGCTCGATCGCGACATCGACGCGGGTGGCATGTGCATCCAGAGCGTTCTCCGCCAGTTCCTTCACCGCCGAGGCAGGACGCTCGACCGCCTCGCCGGCCGCGATCTGGTTCGCGACAGCGTCAGGCAGGATCTGGATCGAGCGACTCATAACGAGTCTGCCCCGTAGAATCGGCAGGCGTTCTCCGTTGTGCGCTGAGCGACTTCTTTGACCGAGCACCCGACCAGCGTGGCGAGAGCGGCCGCCACGTGTACGACGTTTGCAGGCTCATTCCGCTTCCCACGGAGCGGCACAGGTGACAGGTAGGGCGAGTCGGTCTCGATGAGGATCCGGTCGTCCGGGACCTCCCGAAGCAGATCGGCCGCTGTGAAGGACTTGAACGACGCGATTCCCGATGCGGAGACATACCAGCCCGCAGCCATCGCGGCCTGGAATGCCTGATCGCCGCCGGTGAAGCAGTGCAAGACGCCTCTCGTGCCGTCGGGCATGCCACGAATTGCAGCGGCAACATCATCGTCCGCATCGCGCGCATGAACCACCACGGGGAGGCTCAGTTCAGCCCCTAACGAGAGGTGTGCGTCGAAGGATGCTCGTTGCTCTGCCCGTGGCGCACTGTCGTAGAAGTAGTCGAGTCCGGTCTCCCCGACCGCAACGACACCGTCCCGGCCCATCGCGATCTCTCGCACACGGTCGAGATCCCCGGGCTTTGCCTTACCCACCGCGTGTGGGTGCAGGCCGGCTGTGCTGAAGACTCCATCCCGATCCTCAGCCAGGTCCGCAGCGCTCACCGCGTCGGCCACGTCCGACGCAATCATTATGAGGCGCGTGACCCCGGCCTCCCGGGCCCTGCGAAACACCGCCTCCCGGTCATCCCGGAAGGCGATGTCAGTCAGATGGCAATGACTGTCGAAGTACTCGATCACACCGTCGCGGGCTGAGGCCGTTCCTTCTTCTTCTGATCCCCATCTCCTACGCCCCAACGCTTCTGAATTTCGATGAGCGCGGGTGAGGCGACGAAGATCGATGAATAGGTTCCGATCACGACTCCGAGAATCAGTACGATCGTGAAGTCACGAATCACGGCACCACCGAGGACGAGCAGAGCGGTCAGCACCGCCAGCGTTGTCCCCGACGTCAGCACCGTGCGCGGCAAGGTCTCATTGATCGACTCGTTAACGAGGTCGACCGGGTCCCGCTTTCGAGCGCCCTTCGCTCCCATGTTTTCACGGATTCGATCGAACACGACGATGGTGTCATTCAGGGAATAGCCGAGGATCGTCAGAATCGCTGCGACCGTCGGGAGAGCGATCTCGACTCTGAACAGTGCCAGGAAGCCCAGCGTGATCAGTATGTCGTGCGCTGTAGCGATGACCGCCGCGAGCCCGAACCGCATCTCGAAGCGGAACGCGAGGTACATCAGCGTCAGGATGAACGAGAAGATCACGGCCTGCAGAGCCTTCGTCTGCAGTTCGGCTCCGACCTTCGCCCCCACCAACTCGGTCCTGACCACTTCCACGCCGCGGTCAGGCAGGTTCGCTGCGACCGCAGCCTCGAGGGACTCGGCGACCTCGGTGATTGACGCGTCTTCCGCCAAAGGCGCGCGGATCACGAACTCGCTCTCCGACCCGAACTGGGTGATAGGGGGCGCCTGGGCTCCGCCGAGAGCATCTCTCAACTCTCCGGCGCTCACAGGCGCCTCGAAGCGCACCTGAATGAGCGAACCGCCGAGGAAGTCGACGCCGTAGTTCTGCCAGCTACCGAGGGAAGCGACGTTCATGCCCATCGCACCGATCCCGATGGCTAGCACGACCCCGGAAACCACATAGGCCTTACGGCGCATCTGGATGAAACGATACGAAGCGTGATGAAAGAGTCTCATGATCCGGGGCTCAGATGCTGATCGGATCCGACGCCTTCTTACCGGACAGGTATGCCAGGAAGAAGGAGCGGGTCACGAAAAGTGCGGAGAAGAAGGACGCCACGATTCCAATGGACAGCGTGACGGCGAAGCCCTGAACGGGCCCCGTACCAAACTGGAAGAGAATCAAGGCCGTGATGAGCGTCGTGATGTTGGCATCGACAATGGCCGACAGCGCGTGCTGGAAGCCCTCATCGACCGCCGTACGGGTCGCTCGACCCCCATCGAGTTCCTCTCGAATGCGTTCGAAGATCAGCACGTTCGCATCCACGGCCATACCAATCGACAGAATGAGGCCCGCGATTCCCGGTACAGTGAGCGTGGCATTCAGGCCAGCCAGCCCACCCAGCACCAGAAGCACGTAGACGGCCAGCGCACCCACCGCAAGCAAGCCAGCCATTCCGTAATAGACGCTCATGATGATGACGACCATTCCGATGCCGACCAGGCCAGCGACCTGGCCCTGGTCGATCGAGTCCTGACCGAGCGACGGTCCGACCGTCCGCTCCTCGACGATGTTGATACGGGCGGGCAGCGCACCGGCCCGAAGGATGAGCGCCAGGTCACGAGCTTCTTCAAGCGGCGTGCCCTGCCCCATCTCGATCTGCCCGCGAGCACCAATGCGGTCCCGGATGACCGGAGCACTCATGACCTCGTTATCGAGCACAATCGCGAGGTAGTTCCCGATGTTCGCACCGGAGAACCGTGCGAACTGACGCCCCCCCGCTCTACTGAACTCGAACTGGACCTGTGACTGGTTGAACTGCGGGTCCCGCATGGCCGTCGCGTCCTCGAGTTCCTCACCCGTGAGGAAGGAGTCCTCCTCGAGCACGTAAAGGCGGTAGTACGTCTGAGCCGCCTGCCCGACCAGTTCCGATCCCCAAAGCAGGATCTGCTCGCGCGGGTACGCGCGCTCGACATCATCCATGGCAAGGAACATCTCCGCCACAGGGCGATCTGCCGCCGAAACGAGATAGGTCCCCTCGATATCACCGACGAGCAGCAGAGACGAAAACGGCCTGAGCGCGTTCTCTTCCGCTTCGATCGAATCGGCCACAGCTATGGCAGCGCTGTCTGCAGCGGCCGACGCACTGTCGACCGTCGCCGAGTCGGCCCCGAAGAGGAGATTCTCGAGGTTACCCGTCTCCTCCTGGAGCACGGCACGTCCGAGCGCCGTGATCGAGTCGACGCCGAGTGTCGCCACGATCGCGCGGTCGATCCGTCGGAGTGAGCCATCCATTTCCGACGTCGTAACAACCTTCTTGAACTCCAAGAAGGCGTTGCGCTGCACGATGCCCTTGGCCTGCTCCTCGTCGTCGATCCCCGCAAGCTCCACAATCAGCCGGTCGCCACCCACCTTCTGAATGAGAGGCTCCTCGACACCGAACTCGTCGATGCGGGTTCGGATGATCCGATCCACACGATCGATCATGTCCGACTTCGCCTCGGTGGTCATAGTGCCGTCGGGATCGTCGACCTCGAGGACCAGGTGCATCCCACCCTGAAGATCGAGGCCGAGCTTGAGCCACTGGCCAGTTTCGGACTTGTGCGCGTAGAGCTGCCATCCGGCCGTCAGCGCGACGAGCGCGACAGTGATGAGGCGGCCCCGAAGAGACTTGAACATGAAAGCGAGGGGTTCAACGAAGAAATGGCCCGGAATCGGGCCCGAGGACCGGTACACCGGCCCAGATAAGTCAGCCTGTAAAGCTGCCCCGCCCCTCCCCTAGTGTCAATCGGAATTCGGGGGCTCGAGCACCGGTGTGGGCCTGTACTACTGAGACCCTGCAGGTGGATGCTCCCGTCACCGGGAACGACCGGGCAGGATCCGGTCAGAAGTAGAGCTGTGTCCTTGACCAAGACGCACCCACCGCGTGACCGCTTCGGGGTACCAGCCATCGAGGTAAGCGCTCACTCGGTTGCGTCACTGAACGCGCTCGGCACATCATCCGCTGCCTAGGCACCAGCCGAGATTCCGGGGCGCTCATGGGCGCCGTCGCTCCCTCGCTGGATGATGCGCACCAACCAGTGCACAGAGCCGCCGGGAGGGCTCATCCGTGCTTCATGGCCGAAGACAGCTTGCTGTGCTTCTCTCGGTACATCGCTGCGTCGGCCTCTGAGACCATCTCGTCGAGCCGCGCCCGGGGATCATCATCCTGATTCTGGCGAGCCATACCGATGCTGATCGAAAGCTGGAACGGCTCAGCGGTCGATTCGTTGAAGTCTACCACCTGTTCGCGCAGCCGTTCGACCAACAGCTCCGCACTCTCATCTGCTGCCTCAAGGGCGAGTACCCCGAATTCGTCACCACCGAGGCGTGCGATTATGTCGGATCGCCGGAAGGTGGCGCGGAGGATATCCGCGACCTGGATCAGCGCCCGGTCCCCAATGTGGTGGCCGAGGGAGTCGTTGATTGATTTGAAACGATCCAGATCGAGGAAGACCACAGTCACACCTCGCCCACTGCGTCGGCCGAGCTTGAGGTATTGCTCACCCAGATCTACGAAGCCACGACGGTTGTACAGGCCTGTCAGGTCATCGATGAGCGACAGACTGCGGAGCGCCGAGAACAACCGATGTCGTTCGATGGCATGCCGAAGTGCTCGAACCAGTACAGCGGGCGCGAACTCACCCTTCACCAGATAGTCCTGCGCGCCGGCTTGTATCATGGACGCCGCAGCCTCCTCATCCGCTTCATCCGCGATGATGAGGATGGGGACCCCAGGTGCAAGTGCGTACGCCCTGTCGAAGGCGAGGATGCCCTGACTGTCGGGCAGCTCGAGAGACAGCAGGATCGCGTCGAGACCACCCTGGGTCAGTCGGGCGAGCGCTTCACTGAGTCCACCGACCCACTCGATTTCGAGCGCATCCCCATGCGACTCGTTCAGAGCCTGCCGCAGGTCACCGACGAGACTCTCGTCGGCGTGCGCCAGCAGAATTTTGATCGATCTTTGCTGCAAGAACGCCGCCTCCAGAGAGGTGCCGCGTGCATGTGCACGCAGAGAAGACGAGTAGGTCGATCGGTCACAAGAAACCTCAGGGAAGGTAACCCACCGGCGGGGCGTAAGACCACAGGAATGCACCTTCGCTCGGGAGGGGCGGAGCCGTCGTTTCCGGATCGACCCCTGCCGATCTTCACACCCGATCAGGCATGCGGATCGAAGACACCACGGTCTGGGCGATCTCGACAATCGCCCCACAGAGCCTCAACGGGATGAACGTCCTGCAGTGACCGTTCACCCTCAACCGTTCCGGTCTATCGGCCGCAGCCCCGTCAAAAGAAGGGACTAGTGGGCTGAGAGGAGCGCTGAATCTCGCCTGCGGACCGAGAGGAAGGACCATCCTAGCTCGTGCCCCGTATTCGTTGCAGTTCTCGACTTCTAGGGTGCCCCCATGGCCCTCGGCGATCTGATGAGAGAGCCATCGCAGGGTGACCTCGGAGCCTCCAGTGTGGCATCGACTGCGTTACGCACCAGGCTGAGGAGCGTCTGCTCAATCTGATCGGGGTCGACCCGCATGAGCACGTCTTCACCCTCCAGCGCCTCGGCCCGGATCGAGATGACAATCAGTCCGCGTTTGACCTAGTCACCCACCTCCTTCGGGAGCTCACTGCATGCCAGCATACCCTCGAGGCTTCCTGTGATCGACTAGATCGGGGTAAGCGAGTTATTGATCCCATGGGAGAGGACCCAGACAGCGATACGAGGGACGGTCTTCTTCACCGGATAGTTCGCCACTCGACCACCCTTTGACTCCTTCGTCATCGCGTGCCCCCTGTCCTTTCCATGGTCCCGTAGAGCGTCGGTCAACCCGACCGAGTACAACCTTCGGCCTGGTTTTCCTTTCCTGCACAGGAGTTTTTCACCATACCCTGATCCCCCTAAATATATTGCGCACAATATTTTGCCTTATTTTGCTCATGCGGCGACATAGATCGACCAATATGCGCTTGCCCGACCACTCGTCCCAAAACCGAACCCTCGCATCGGGCACTAGCTGAATCTCGTCGGGACGCGCAAGCGATCCAACGAGCCTAGGTTGGCTGTCTCGCCTCGCCCTTCCGCCAGCTCACGCCATGATCCACCGCGTCTCACCCTCCCTCGCCGTTCTCGCGCTACTCCTCTTCACTTCCCCCGGAATGGCGCAGGCCCCAACCCACGCAGCGTGTTCGGACGAGGCCCATCGACACTTCGATTTCTGGGAGGGCCGCTGGGTCGTCCGATCGGCAAACGGACCCCTGACCGGTCACAACACCCTTTCGGTGATCCTCGGCGAGTGCGTCCTGCGCGAGCACTACACGACACCGTCAGGCTATGAAGGGCAGAGCCTGAACGTCTATGACGCATCGCGCGGCGTGTGGCACCAGACGTGGACCGACAACAAAGGGCTCCTGCTACTTCTCGAGGGTGGCTACGAGGGTGACGCCATGGTCATGAAAGGCGAGACGAACGGTCCGGACGGGGCGAAGACCCTCAACCGCATTACCTGGTCCCGACTCGACACCACAGGCAATCGCGTCCGTCGGCACTGGGAGGTCTCCTCGGACGCAGGCGAGACCTGGTCGACCTCCTTCGACGGTCACTACCAGCGTCAGCGCAGTGGAACCGACTGGGATGTGCTCATTCGGGGCGGGACCGTGGTCAACGGCACAGGCGAGGCCGGGTTTGCCGCTGACGTCGCCGTGCGTGGTGACCGGATTGTCCGCGTTTCCCGTACGACTCTGGATGCCAGCAGAGCCGCCAGGGTCATCGACGCCGCCGGCAAGATCGTCAGCCCTGGATTCGTTGACATCCACACCCATCTCGATCCACTGCTGCGTCTGCCTGGCGGAGAGAGTCACGTGCGCCAGGGCGTCACCACCGCCCTTGGTGGACCCGACGGAAGTGCGCCCTGGCCGCTCGACACGTACCAGGAAGAGGCCCAGGCGCTCGGACTCGGCTTGAATGTTGGCTTCCTCGTTGGTCACAACACCGTACGTCGGGAGATCATGGGGCTGGCCGACCGAGGTCCGACCCCCGCCGAATTGCGCCGTATGGAGGAGATGGTCGCACAGGGCATGGACGATGGCGCATGGGGTATCTCGACTGGACTCAAGTACCTGCCGGGCGCGTTCGCCGAACTCGACGAGGTGGTGGCCCTGTCCCGGGTCGCGGGCGATCGCGGCGGCTTGTACACGTCCCACCTCCGCGAAGAAGGACTGGGCCTCCTCGACGCTGTCTCCGAAGCCCTCGAAATTGGACGTCGAGCGGAGATTCCCGTCGTCCTCACACACCACAAGGTGGTTGGTCAGCCCATGTGGGGGTCGTCAGCGACCACCTTGGCCATGGTCGATTCCGCCCGGAATGCAGGGACCGACGTCATGATCGACCAGTATCCATACACGGCCAGCTACTCGGGTATCACGATCCTCGTGCCGGCATGGGCCATGGCGGGGGGGACGGATTCCCTTCTCGCCCGCGCAGATCATCCTTTGCTGGGGGACAGCGTGCTCGCCGGGATCGAGTACAACATCATCAACGACCGGGGCGGCAACGATCTGCGACGCGTCCAATTCGGGCTTGTGACATGGGACCGATCACTCGAGGGGCTGACACTATACGATTGGGCGGTGCGCGACGGCCTCGAGCCCACCCCCGCAAATGGCGCACGCCTCGTGATCGAGGCGGTACGCCGGGGCGGCGCCAGTGGCATCTACCACGCCATGAATGAGCGCGACGTGGAAGCGATCATGGCCCATCCGCAGACGATGATCGCTTCGGACGGACGCCTCGTGGCCCCGGGCGATGGCCATCCACACCCCCGATGGTACGGAACCTTCCCTCGGGTCCTTGCTCGCTACACACGAGAGCGGGGCGTACTGACGCTCGAGCAGGCAATCCGGAAAATGACCGCGATGCCGGCCGCACGAATCGGTCTTCGAGAGCGCGGCCAGATCCGGGCTGGCTGGTACGCAGATCTAGTGGTGTTCGACCCCGAAACGGTCACTGATCGGGCCACCTTCCAGGAGCCACATCAGTATCCCGAGGGGATCGACTGGGTCCTGGTGAACGGTCAGATCGGCGTGGACAACGGCGAATACCAGGATCTCCGTGCGGGAACCGTACTCAAGCGAGGGAGAAACTAAGGCATCCACTTACGCTACTCCGGACTCTGCTCTCCGAGCCGGTGGTAGTACAGCTGCCCGAGATGCCAACCTAGATGCCAGATCGTATGGGTCAGGTACCCCCGCGTCGAGACTCCCTGCATGCGGACCGGGACATCTCCGGGATACTCGCGATCGAGCTGCTCCTCCGTCAGGCTCTCGAGTACCGGAACGACCATCACACGGCATGTGGAGATTCGATCGAGGATCTCATCTCTCGATAGATCGCGGTCGTCGAACTCGGCGGGCCGGTCACGGACATACCCCGTCTGGCCAAGGTGCGCCCCAATGTAGTGGGACAGATTGCCTGCTAAGTGCAGCGCAAGCGTTCCGGGCGGATTGACCTGGTTGCCTCGGGTAATCCAAAGTGCCTGCTCGTCCGGACAGGCACGCACTTCGTCGGCAAGACGATCCAGCTCTCGCCCCACGATCTCACCGAGCTCCCGACCCATCGCGCTACCGCTCATGAGTTTGCTCCACCGTACGCCATGTCTCCAGACGTCCCCTGAAGGGCTACAGGCTTTCCCTCGGGTACCCGAGACCCGGATGTAGCCACCTCAGCCTCGGAACGGAGTCGGTTCTCGAAAGAGATCGAGCACTGGATTGCGCTTTGGGCCTGCACGTTGATCCGGCCGGCGCAGAACATGCAGAGGAGGGCGGTGAAGAGCAGAGCAGGTCTCATGCGTACGGACGGATTCGAGGAGCGGTGGAACGTTGAAGCTCGGAAAACTAGTACGCCCACAGGGCCCGGACTATCTTCCGGTATGACCTCCTTGGACGATATACGCCCACGCCTCGAGGCGGCGCTTGCCCCGCTTCTCGTTGAGGTCGACGCACCCCTCGCCCCGCTTACCACCTTTCGGATCGGCGGACCAGCCGACTTCCTCGTGCGGGTCCGAACGGCCGACGAACTGGAGCGCGCATTACGTACCGCCACGGAGTTCGAAGTACCGTGGTTCCTCCTCGGTCACGGAGCCAACATTTTGGTCGGCGACGCTGGATTCCGAGGTATCGTGATCCGCTGCGAGGTAGCAGGGATCGATTTCCTCGACGGGGACCGGGTTCGAGCTGGAGCGGGCGTCGAGATGCACCCCGACCTCATCAACGCGACCGTGGCCCGGGGCCTGGGTGGTCTGCACCACTTTGTGGGCATCCCCAGCACAGTGGGCGGCGCGCTCTGGCAAAACCTGCATTTCCTCGCCCCTGCTCGGGATCGGACAGTATTCATCGAGGAGGTGCTGGAGTCCGCCGAACTCCTTACCGAAGACGGCGAGCGGGTGACCGTGGACGTCGACTACTTCGAATTCGGATACGACAAGAGCGTACTGCACCACCGCGCCGATATCGTCCTGTCCGCCACCTTTCGTCTCACACCCCAGCCAGTCGAGGAGCTGCGGGAGGTCGTCCGGAGCAATCTGGAGTGGAGAGACGATCGCCACCCCGACCTGTGGCTCTACCCGAGCGCGGGCTCGATCTTCCAGAAAATCGAAGGCATCGGAGCAGGCCGGCTCATCGACGAATGTGGTCTCAAAGGGCATGTGCATGGAGGCGCGGGGATCTTCCATCGGCATGCCAACATCATCGTGAACCACGGAGGGGCGACCGCAGCCGAGGTGCGCGCCCTCATCGATCTGGCCAGAGAGACGGTCGCGAGAGAAACAGGACACGAACTGACGCCGGAGATCTCGTTCATCGGAGACTTCGGGGTGCTCGAGTGATCGCTCTGCCTTCGATGCGTGTGCGAGGCTCTGTCCGGGGCCTCGTTGTCAGCGCGGCTCCTTAGAGAGCCGCACGAGCGTCTCCTCGTCGATGTCATGCCCGCCCGGGTACGTGATCGTCCGGTAGTCGATCCCGGCGGCTTCGAGACGTACGGCCTCTTCCTGGGCCAGGCGAGGAGAGAGCGCGGCGTCCTTGCTTCCGCGCACCATGACGACGTCCACCGCAGCGAGCCGCACACCCGCCAACTCGAGGTCGAGGTCTGGAGGTGAGAAGTCGCCCCAGAGCACAAGACGCACCGGTCGCGTCTCGCCATGGATTGCCCACCGAGTCGCGGTCGCGACCCCCTGGCTGAACCCGACCACAACCAGCGGCACGTCGCCAGTCAGCGTGTCGACGTGCGCCGCGACCCGGTCCAGGTAGGCGACATAGTCACGGATCTCGCTCATCCGGTCTTCGCGTGTCATCCAGGTTGCGCCGACAACGGAGGCCACACCGTGCCGTCCTTCGCTCGACGACACGTAGAACCTCGACAGGGCCTCGGGCGCCACGATGAAGCGGCGACCGTCGTTGATGGCTGCGAATCGCCGCATGAAGCGGCGAGCAAGCTGCTTGTATCCATGGAGTACGATCCAGACCTCCTCAGCAGACTCGGCAACCCCCAGCGTCCAGTAGCGAGCCGTACGCTCGATCGCGAGGTGGTGCTCCTCCGCTCCTGTCTTCGGGTCGAGACGCGTCATGTCTCAGACCTGAACGCCGCGCGAGGCCAGCATCAGAAGCCTCAAATGCGGAACGGGTTGTCACATTGTTCGAATACTGGCTGGCGTCGATCAGTATCGGAAAGCACCGGATCGTCAATCGGCCACTGGATACCTAGTTTCGGATCATCCCAGCTGACACCACGATTGAGCCCGGGCTCGAAGTAGTCCGTCACTTTGTAGAACACGTCGGCCGTCTCGGACATGACGCAGTAGCCGTGCGCAAAGCCCGGCGGAACCCAGAGCATCTCACCCACCTCGACGTCGAGCACGCGCGAGACCCATTTGCCGTAGGTCGGGGCACCTCGCCGGAGGTCGACCGCCACATCGAAGATCCGTCCGTGAACGACCCCGATGAGCTTGCCCTGCGCCGCGGGCGGGAGCTGGTAATGAAGACCTCGCAGTGTACCTCGCACCGAGCGCGTGAGGTTGTCCTGCACAAACGGCTGTGTGATCCCTGCCTCGGCGAAGACCTCCCGACGATAGGTCTCCTTGAAGTACCCACGATCGTCGAGATGACGCTCGGCGCGGATCGCGATGACGTCGCGGATGTCGAGCCGTTCAAAGGTAAAGGCCATATCGGGTAATGAGCGGATGGGTCGCAGAAAGCTAGGCGCCGGCGTCGTCGATGACGAGACGCCGGAGAGATCGACCGAAGCGTCGACGTATCCTGAAGAGAAGGAGCACGGCAACCACCCCGATCCCCACGGCCAACCCCCACCAGACGCCTTGCGGTCCGACCCCGAAGGTGAAGCCCAGCAGCACGGATACGGGAAGCCCGATAAACCAGAAGCCTAGCAGATTCAGAAACATGGGTACACGTGTGTCGCCCACACCGCGAAGTGCACCGGCCGACACAACCTGCAGGCCGTCGAAGACCTGAAAGACGCCCGCGATGGGTAGCAGAGCGGCGGCCGCGGCGACCACGACGGGATCGTTCGAAAAGACACGCGCCAATGGCCCAGGAATCGTCACAAACATGACTGCCGTGATCGCCATGACCCCCGTCACGATGAAAAGACCCGCACCTACCGCTCGACGGGCTGCCTCCGGCTCATCGCGCCCGACCGCCTGGCCCACGACGACGCTCGTGGCCTGAGCCACACCCACGGGAAGCATGAAGGTGAGCGCGGCCAGTTGCAGGGCGACCTGGTGGCTCGCGACGGCGATCGTACCGAGCAAACCCATGAGTAGGCCGGCAGCACCGAATACACCAAACTCAAGGAACTGCTGGGCACCGATCGGGGCACCCACTCGTAGGAAGCGCTTCAATGGCGCAATCACAAACGCGTCTCGACGCCATGGTCTGACCGTGGGACGGAGCTGTGACCATGCGAGCGCCACCAGCATCGCGATCAGGAACCAGCGACTCATGCTCGTACCCCAGGCGGAGCCGACTGCTCCGAGCGGAGGAGCGCCGAGGTTTCCGAAAATGAGCACCCAGTTGAGCAACACGTTCAGGAGGTTTGCTGCCAGCACCGTCAGAACGATCGGTCGCACGTTGCCCATCGCCTGAAGGCTTTGTCGAAAGACTCCGAACGCATAGAACGGCAAAACGCCGAGGATGAGGCCGTGTGCATAATCGGCCGCGATCGGGACCACCTCAACCGGCTGGCGTGCCGCGGTGAGGAGGGAGCCCGCGGGGAGAAGCAGTATCATCGCGACCACCGCGAGGGCGACCGCCAGGATCAGGCCACGCTGGACGCCACGGGCCACCCCAGCCACATCCCGGGCGCCGACTGCCTGCGAGATGACCGGATCGAGCGCGAACAGCACGCCCTGCCCGAAGATGGCCATGATGAGGAAGTACAGATTGCCGATCGCGACAGCCGCGAGGTCCACAGCCGAGACCCGTCCGACCATGACGGTGTCGACCGCGCCCATCGACATGAGACCGAGCTGGACTACCGTAACGGGTACCGCAAGCTCCATGAGCACCCGCAGGTCCCGCCGCACAGGTTGATATGCAGAGAGCGGGACCCGGGTGGGGTGTCCCCCCATCATCCCACGCGTCCGTCGCTAGAGCGCCTCACGTTCTCCCTCAGACGCGCTCTCCCTTCGGAGAGCGCGATCGAGTCGGATCGCGTCCAGCAGATCTTCGTCGTCGTCATCGCTGGAGTGCTCAAATGAGGGCTACCGCCCGTCCTTGAGGGCGAAGAACGCGATCCATGTCGTCGACGTCCCGCTTCAGAACGCCGCAAAGCGCGTGAAGCCGCGGAGACCTTTCCGCTTCTTGTCCACGTGCACCACGTTCGCGACCAGCCACACGATCGCCCCGATCCACAACTCCAGAAAGCCCAGCATTGTCTGCCCATCCGATCTTGTTTGCTTCTGCTAGCCCTCTACAACGCAAAAGCTGCCGGGACGTTGCTTCTCTAGGTCGGGGAGCAGATGATTGAAGTTACTCCTAACTCCGACCTGTGGCTCATGGCTCGAACGAACGAAACCCCCGGAGACCGACTGAGAGGTCTGTGGGGTAAGCTATCCCCCCTCCCGGGTGGCCGATGGATCTTCTCCCGGCTGATCGGACTCATGGTGCCGTACACACACTCGATCCGCAGCACCGTGGTCGATTTTGAACCCGGTCACGCCCGCGTCCTCCTCCGTGATCGTCGCCGAGTGCGGAATCACCTGGGTTCTGTCCACGCGATCGCCTTGGCGAACGTCGGGGAGCTCGCGACAGGACTGTCATTGATCAGCGGTCTCGGCGTCGAACTTCGCGCTATCCTCACCAGCCTCGACATTCGCTACACGAAGAAGGCACGTGGCCCGCTGATCGCCGAAGCACACTGCTCGATCCCCGAGGTCACAGACCCCGTAGACCATCCAGTCGAGGCGACGATTCGCGATCTGGACGGTGATATCGTTGCCACCGTGACTGCGCATTGGCGGCTCGGCCAGGCGCGGGGCCAATGATGTCGAATCCCCTGAATACCCCGCTGACTCAAGACGCAGGCATCGAAGTTCCTCTGATCTGTGGGCCCATGTATCCCTGCTCCAATGTCGAGCTCGTGGCGGCAGCCTCAGCAGCGGGCGGACTGGGTGTCGTGCAGCCAGTCACGCTCATCTATGTATTCGGGCTCGACTTCCGCGAGGCCCTGCGTGCGATCCAGGCCATCACCGATCGACCCATCGGCATGAACGCGCTGATAGAGGCGTCCTCGGACACCTATCGGAAGCGCATGGAAGCGTGGATTGATATCGCCCTCGAAGAAGGGGTCCGCTTCTTCATTACATCATTGGGAAAACCACGCTGGATAGTGGATCGTGTCACCTCGGTGGGTGGCGTCGTCTACCACGACGTCACAGAGCGAAAGTGGGCCGAGAAAGCCCTCGACTCGGGAGTGCACGGCCTGATCGCAGTGAATCGGCGAGCCGGGGGCCATGCCGGCCCCAAGCCGGCCCAACAGCTTCTGGACGAAGTCGCCGATCTGGGCCTGCCTGTCGTCTGCGCCGGCGGTATCGGGACCCCGGCCGAGTTCGCGACGGCATTATCCATGGGATACGCCGGTGTTCAAATGGGCACCCGCTTCATCGCTACGGACGAGTGCCAGGCGAGCGTGCCGTACAAGAAAGCAATCGTGGATTCGAGCGAAGACGACATCGTTCTCACGGAGAGGCTCACGGGCGTTCCCGTCGCCGTGATCAACACCCCCTACGTACAGAAGCTCGGCCTCCGAGCGGGTCCTCTCGCTCGGCGTATGCTGCGCGGCCGCAAGACGAAACACTGGATGCGTAGCCTGTACGCGCTCAGGTCCGCATGGACGTTGAAACGAACCGCCTACGACAAGCGTGGAAACATCGAATACTGGCAGGCAGGCCGATCTGTAGCCGGAATCGACAGCATCTTGCCTGCCGCAACGATCGTGAACTCCTGCGCCGAGGCGGCGCGCGCCGTCCTGCCGCCGACCCAGGAAGCCGCCGCCCGCTCCCCTGACACCGACAACTCCGGAACCGACTCATGAAATATGCGCTGCGCACTCTCGCTTTTCTGAGCCTCTGTCTGGCCTCTGAAGTCTCGGCTCAGGAAGGTCTCAAGGTCTACATCTCGGCCGATCTGGAAGGTGTCGTAGGAGTCGTCACGGGCGACCAGCTCGGGCCCGGCGGCTTCGAGTATGGGCGGTTCCGACAGTTCATGACCAATGAGGTCAATGCGGCGATCGCGGCCGCACGTGACATGGGTGCCACCGAGATCCTCGTGTCGGACTCACATGGAAACGGCGAGAACCTGCTCATGGAGCAGCTTCCGCCGGACATTCATCTCGTTCGCGCCTGGCCACGGCCACTCATGATGATGGAGGGGATCGATGATTCATTCGATGCGGCCATCTTCATCGGGTACCACGCGAGCACCGCGAATACCGAAGGCGTGCGCGCCCACACGATCTCCAGCGCCAGCCTGACCGCCGTACGTATCAATGGCGTAGACATGATGGAGGCCAGCATCAACGCAGCAATCGCCGGAGACTTCGGGGTTCCGGTGGTGATGATCTCCGGCGACGACGCCACCATTGAAGAGGCACAGCAGATCATCGGGGACATGGAAGGCGCCGTCGTAAAATGGAACTACGGCTTCCACTCTGCGCGCACGATCATGCCGGAGGCGTCGTACGCGCTGATCGGCGATCGCGTGCGCGCGGCGCTCGGCCGGCTCGACGACTTCGACCCGTACGTCATGGAAGGGCCCGTCGAGCTCGAGATCGCATTCAAGAACTACATGCCGGCCGAAGTGATGGCGTATCTACCGAACGTCGACCGCGTGGACGCGCACACGATTCGCTTCGTCGGGCAGGACATGACGGAAGTCTCCAAGTTCATCGCGTTCACGACTCGGTACTCGGCGAACATCACGCCATAATCCTGCTTCAGGCTCTGGTTACTCCGAACCCACCAAAGGACTCCGCCGCTCGAACACGACCGTATCCCGCCATCGACCATCGTGGAAGCGCCCGATCCGTTCACGTCGGCCGACCTCGCGGAAACCCGCCCGCAGGTGTGCCCTGATAGACGCTTTGTTTTCCTGGAAGATGCTGGCCTGCAGTGTCCAGATCCCGGCGGCTTCGGACTCCTCGACCAGCCGTTCGATGAGTTGTCCACCGATTCCCCGACCCTGCGCGGCAGGCGTCACATAGACCATGACCTCGGCCACACCGGCGTATACCTCCCGGTCCGAGGTCGGACTGAGCGCCGCAAAGCCGACGATCTCATCGGCGTCTTCCGCGACGATCCTGGCCACCGCGAGTCGAGAGCCATGCCACTCGCCCCATTGCGGGGCCTCGGTTTCGAACGTGGCATCTCCACTCGCGATCCCCTGACGGTAGATGGCATGCACAACCGACCAGTCGTCTGCCACCAGGGGTCGGAGTCTCACGTCACGTAGACCACCGAAACCAGGCTCATCCCTGCCCTCCGTGATGTCCGATCTCGGGGTACTTCCAAGCAATGAGCAGAGCCACGGGTAGCCCCAAGGCAATTCCCCATCGCAGCATGCTGTCGAACAGCGATGGGAGGGCCAGAACAGCAGCAAGCCAGTCCGACAGCATGACCACCACCCACGCTACAAGCAGGTATCCGAGCAGCACGCTCAGGATTCGACGAACTGCGCTCGAGTCCACGCTCATCGCAGACCCGCAAAGAAGCCCGACCGGACTCCCGCTCCGCCCTCGTGGTCCTCGGGATTCATGTAGTAACGGCGGAAGAACTCCGTCGCGTCATCGACCAGCGAGTACATCACCGGAACAAGGATCAACGTCAGGAACGTCGCAAACAAAATACCCGCAATGATCGCCACAGCCATCGGGCCCCACCACGCGGCCTGCATCCCACCCCAGTAAAGTTCCGGATTGAGAGATCCGTACAGGCCGAAGAAGTCGAAGTTCAGCCCAATGGCGAGAGGGACCATACCGAGCGCCGTGGTGAGCGCCGTCAGCACGACCGGTCGCAGGCGCGTCTTACCACCCTGCACCAGCGCATCCCGCCGATCCATGCCGTCCCGATCTCGCAGGATATCGATATAGTCGATCAGAATGATTGCGTTGTTTACCACAATCCCGGCGAGGGAGATGATCCCCACACCCGTGTTGATGATGCCGAATGGCATCTGAAAGATCATGAGCCCGATCAGTACACCCGCAGTTGACATGATCACGGATGTCAGGATGATGATCGGCTTGATGACAGAGTTGAACTGGCTGATCAGGATGAAGCCGATCAGCATGAGAGCGGTAAGGAATGCACCGCTGAGGAATGCGGTCGCCTCATCCTGATCCTGCGACTGCCCCGAGTACTTCAGTGTGTATCCAGGTGGCAGCGTGCCGGAATAGTCGAAGAGCGTCGTCTGGACCTCTGCCAGCACGTCGTTGTTGGCATAACCGGACGCTACGTTCGACGTAATCGTCGCCATGCGCGTCTGCCCCTTCCGACGGATTGATCCGGCACCGTCCTCGACACCCCATGTCGCCACCTCGACGAGGGGTACCTGCACACCTTCCGCCATGACCGTCAGCTCACGCAGGCCTTCCAGCTCATCCCGGTATTCGGGAGAGAGCCGGACGATGATGTCGTATTCGTCGTTACCCGTGCGGTACTTCGCTGCCTCGATTCCGTTGATGGCACCTCGGACCGCCATCCCGAT
This sequence comes from Gemmatimonadales bacterium UBA4456, assembly GCA_002390225.1. Taxonomy (GTDB): domain Bacteria; phylum Gemmatimonadota; class Gemmatimonadetes; order Longimicrobiales; family Gaopeijiaceae; genus UBA2589. Next base: position 28,975 of record DGOW01000105.1, read on the forward strand.
CTTCTGGGTGTTCAGGTTGTAGAGCGCCGCTCTCTCCCGATCCACCTCGATCGACAGCTCCGGCCGCGCGGCGTCCATGTCGCTGTCGAGTCCTGCGAGCTTCAGGAACACCGGGGCATCCTCGATGATGCTCATGATCTCGTCAGAGATCCTCTTTAGCTCATCCGGATCCTCGCCCACCAGTTCTATGCTGACTGGCGCGCCAGCCGGAGGGCCCTCGGACACTTTGTCGACCGTGATCGTCGCACCGGCTACTTCTGTTCCGATCGACGCCTGCATCTCGGCGAGCGTCGCGAACGCGTCGGACTCGCGGTCCTGGAAGTCGATCAGGGAGATCGATAGGCGACCACCCTCAGGACCGGACGGACCGCCACCCATCGGGTTTCCACCACCACCCCCACCACCCGTCACCGAAACCACCGACTCCCAGTCGTCACGACCCGACACGCCCTGGAGCTCGGATTCGATACGCCGGACGATGCCGTCGGTCACCGCGGCTCGTGTGCCGACGGGCGTCTCGACGTCGATGGTCAGCATCGGCGGAGGCATATCCTCCGGGAAGTACTCCAGACCGGCCCCCAGTGGCGTAGCAATGTAGATCACGAACGTGGCCACGAAGCCAACGACCGTAGCACCGATCAGCTTGGCTCGATGGTTGAGGGACCAGCGGAGACCGTCCTCATAGCCACTCATCGTGCGAGGCAGGACACTGTCCTGGAACCAGCGGCCCGCACCCCGCAGGATGAAGCGGTGCAACGCCCAGAGCAGGACCGCCGTGGCGGCAAAGAGGAAGGCGGTCAGCGGATTCGCACTCGCGGTACCCACGAGGATTACGGCCACACCACCGATGATCGTCCAGCGCGCAGCAGGTGTCAGCGGCGTTGCCTTCGTTCCATCGAGGCGCATGAACATGCCGCACAGCGTCGGAATGATCACCAGCGCGACGAAGAGGGAGCTGCTCAGCGTCACGATGAGCGTCCGGGGCATGTAGCCCATGAACTCTCCGACCTCACCTGGCCAGAACAGGAGCGGCGCGAACGCGGCCAGCGTGGTCGCCGTCGCGGCAATGATCGGCAACGCGACCTCTCCCGTGGCTTTCTTCGCCGCCGTTCGCCGGTCCCAGCCCTCCTCCAGATATCGATAGATGTTCTCAACTACGACAATCGCGTTGTCGACAAGCATGCCCAGCGCGAGGATCAAGCTGAAGAGCACGATCATGTTCATCGACGTGCCCATCGCCTTCAGGATCATGAAGGCGAGGAACATCGACGACGGGATCGAGATCGCCACAAACATCGACGTGCTCGCTCCGAGGAAGAAAAAGAGCACACCGACGATCAGGATCAGGCCCGAGATGATGTTGTTCTCGAGGCTGGAGACCATCTCTTGTATCTGCTCGGATTGATCGGAGGTGATGCGGATGTCGGTGGTCGGTGGGAGGAGCGGCGCCATCGCGTCGACCTCAGCCCGGATCGCTTCCGCCGTCTCGATGATATTTTCACCCGAGCGCTTGACGACATCGAGCGTCACCACGGCACGTTCGTCCATGCGAGCGAAGCTGTCACGCTCTGCGAAGCCGAAGTCGACCGTCGCAACGTCCCGCACATAGATCGGACGACCGTCCTTGATCAGCACCACCAGTTCGTCGATCAGCGTCGGGTCCTCGAACTCGCCATCTACCCGCACGAGGTATTTCATGTCACCCACGTCGATCGACCCGCCGGGGATATTCACATTTTCACTGCGGATCGCGTCGATGACGTCCTGCAACGTGATGCCGTAGTAGTTCATCTTCGACAGGTCGACCTCGACCTTCACCTCACGCTCCAGACCACCCCGCAGGTCCGCTCTCAGGACCGCCGGCAACGTCTCCAGGCGATCCTGCAGTTCCTCGGCGATCTCCTTCAGCCTGACCAGCCCGTAGTCGCCAGACAGGTTCACCTGGAGGACGGGAATCTCCGAGAAGTTGAACTCGACGATGCTTGGCTCATCGGCGTCCTCGGGAAGGTCGGGCTTCGCCAGGTCGACCTTCTCACGGACCTTCTGCAGCGCCTCGGCCAGATCGACCGATGTATCGAACTCCGCCACGACGCTCGAGTACCCTTCGATCGTCGTGGAGGTGAGTTCCTTGATGTCGCTGATGGTGGAGAGGTCCTCCTCAATGATACGGGTGACCTGGCTCTCCACATCAGCCGGAGATACACCGGGATAGACCGTGTTGATCGCGATGATCGGAACGGCCAGCTCCGGGAACGACTCCTTGGGCGTCGTCTGATATGCCAGCGTTCCCATCAGACCAATGATCACCAGCAGCACAATGATCGAGGTCCTGTGCTCGACCGCGAAACTCGTCGCAGCGAACTCTTTGAACGTCTCGATGGCGCCGCGCTGAACCTGAGTCTCCCCTTCTTCGTTCGGCTTCATGTCAGCTCTCCTGCGTCCCCACGAGATTCACACGGTCCCCGTCGGCCACGGACTTCTGTCCGATGATGATCAGGTCTTCACCAACACTGAGCCCCTTCTCTACGACCACCAGATTACGGCGTGTGGGACCAAGCTCAAGATTCCGAACTTCCGCGACCTGCACTCCACTGCGCTCGACTACCACGTAGGCCACGTACCCGTCCTCGACCCGTACAAGCGCATCCTGTGGCACCACGATCGCTTCCTCCACCTGCTGCCGGATGATCGACATGTTTGAGACCATCTCCGGCTTGATCGCGCCGTCGGCGTTCGAAAGCTCGACCTCGATGGGGAACGTGCGATTGCTCGGATTGATGGTCGCGCCGACGTAGCGAATCGCCGACGTGTAGACCTCGTCCCCGATGGCTTCGAAGCGAAGGATTGCCTCGGCACCGACGCTCACGTCCCGGGCATACCGCTCAGGCACACCCGCAAAGACCTTGATCGGATTCAAGTCGACGATCCGGCCGACCGTCTTGCCCGGGCCGACCATGGTACCCACGTCGATGTGTCGCTCGTCGAGAATACCTGAGAACGGCGCCCGAACAACGGTGCGTGCGAGTCGTTCTTCCAGGCTTGCGAGCGTGGCCGAGGTTTGCTCAGCCATGGCCCGTGCTTCCAGATACGCAATCTCAGAGCCCACCTGATCTTCTTCGAAAAGGCGCTTGCGACGCTCCCACGTCTGAGCCGCCAACCCGGCCGCAGCCCGTGACTGATCGACCTGAGCTCTCAGGATCGCGTCATCGATCTTGACGATCGCGTCCCCACGCTCAACCCGGTCTCCACGATCGGCATAGAGCTCGAGGATTCGCCCGCTCTCCTCAGCCTCGATCATCACGTCCTGGCTCGCCATCGCCACGGAGGTGAGCCGGATCTCCTCGACGAAGGTCTCCGGCTCGATCATGGATACCTCGACGTTAATCACCCGCACGAACTCTTCACTCGCCGCGGCGTCCTGTGTGCCGTCGGCCTGAGCCCCCCCGCACGCCGCCAGCATCGAGAGCGCGCCGATGGCAGCCAGTCCCCTCCACGTCCTGAATCTGTCGAACATCGTTCCGTTCATCCCCGAATCTGTCGTCCTGTTCCTGATCACTGCTGCCCCCGCTGTTCGAGCTGAATGTCGACGAGGGGAACCTGCCCGGTCGCCTCATCGAACTGGGCGCGGGCGACCAGGAAATCGTAGACCGCCTGGGCGTAGTTGAATTCGCTCTGACGGAGTGCGACTTCGGCGTCCGTGAGCTCGAGCTGGCTGCTCAATCCCTCGGAGTACTGTGCGCTGGCGATCTCGAAGCCACGCTGGGCCTGCTGGACCGCGAGTTCTTGGCCGATCGCGCGCAGGAAGGCCTCCTCGATCCCATCCATGATCGTCCGGACCTGGCTCTGGGCCGCCTGCGCACCTTGTCGAGAATTCGCCCGGGCTTCCCGAAGAGAAGCTCGCTTCTGGTCGATGCGTGCATCGCGGCGGAAGCCCTGAAAGATCGGAAGACTGACCCGCACTCCCAGAGCTCGCGAAGTCGCACTCTGGCCATTGCCTCTTCCGAAGAAACTCGGCGATCCGTTGTTCTGTGCGCTGACAATGTAGTTACCGAATGCCGTGATTTCCGGCAGGTATGTGGCCTGTTCCAGGCGCATCTCGGTATGTCGGATTTCTTCGGTAAGGGCGAGCTGTCGCAGATCCGACCGAGATTCCATGGCCCGACTCAACCCCATCTCCAGCGCGATCTGGACACCTTCCAGGCCATCGAGTTCAGCTCCATAAAACTGAAGAACAGCACGATTCTCCGGAGTGTTCGCAGCGAGGTCATTCAGGTTCATTCCGGCAAGCGAGCCCTCGACCGTGAGCGCTTCATGGTCAGGGTAGTTCACCAGGACTGCCAAGTTACGACGCGTCTGACGCACGGCATTGGTCGCCCGTCGGAGGTTCGGCTCAAGGTTCGCGAGCTCGACTTCGAGTCGAAGAACCGAGTAGTCGTCGGCCAGGCCGCCCCGATTCAATGCCTTCGTCTCGTCCAGAGTTTCACGGACCCGCCGCACGGAATTGTCCGTCAGGCGTGCCTGCTCCTGAGCAAGCAGAACCTGGTAGTAGGCGTTCCGCACCTGCGTTACGACCGACTGCTCCTGCCCGCGAACGGACTCGTCCTGGAGATCCACAAAGCGCTGAGCAGCCCCCAGCGCGACGATCAGACCCGGTCGGAAAATTGGCTGCTCAACGAAGATCGTCGAGTTCCACTGGTTGTCGGCACCGAACTGCACCGGGAGGTAGTCGTCTTCACCGGCCGTCGGATCGAATATCACGGCCGGCAGGAAGTTCACCGGGACTGCGAGGTTGCGCTGGTACGACGCGTTCAGATCCACGGACGGCATGACTTCACTCCACGTCTCGGATACCTGCTCCGTCGCCGTGATGTACGCTTCACGCGCCGCCACAAGCTGGTTGTTGGTATCGAGTGCCGAGCGCACAAGTGTGGTTAGCCCCACCGTCTCGGTCTGCTGCCCCGACACCGTCGTGGGGACGGTGACCAGCAGCACGCTGGCTAAGAATGTGATCCCTGAGGTAAGCCGCCCGAAGCGGCCTGATTTCGTGTTCATCCCGTCTTCATTTCCATGTCCGCCTCTTCGAGCACCATGCTCTCGAGGTTCTTCGTGAACTCCTCGGTGGCGACCCCTGCCATCAACCGGGCCCAGGACGCCTTAAAGAGCGTCTTGAATTCTTCTTCCGTCCCCGGCAGACACCCTTCGTGGAAGAGCTGAGCCATACCGTGGGCGTGAGCCCACATCGTGATCGAAGCCATCGCGGGGTCTCCACCCTTCAGAATGCCGGCATCCATGCACTCTCGGACCCGATCGATCCAGAACTGATGAATCGCGGACTGCATCGCATCGATATCGGCGGGCAGTGCGTCCATGCCTAGCTGCTCCGGCGCGGTATGCATGATCCCGTACCAGCGTGGGTGCTCGATCACGAAAGTCAGATAGCCTTCGCCAGCTCCGACGAATCGTTCGAGCGCGGTGGGCTCACCCAGTGCCGCGTGCAGGTACTGAGCAAACGTGCGGTGTGCCTCGCGCAGGACGTCAGAGAGAACTTCCTCACGCCCGTCGTAGTGCCTGTAGATCGCTGGTGCTGTGACCCCGACCTCGCGCGCGAGCTTTCGCATCGACAAGCCGTCGAGGCCGGACTTCAGGTAAAGGTCACACGCGCAAGCAAGGATGCGTTCTCGTTGATCCGTCATGTTAACACTGTAAACAGACCATTGATTTAGATCAACGTATGCCTCTACACCCGTGGTAACGGTGTTAAGTGCCAAATGGTGCGAAGCAGATGAGCGCGGTTCCTTGACGGGTCACGGTTCCTGAACGATTGCCTGGTTCGTGCGAAGTAGCGGACCGGGCCGTTAGGTCTGTCAGCGACCTGGTGCAGGAAGCGCAAGGGAGATCCAGCCCGCCCCGGGGTGACGGCCACCCAGGTATCCCCCCATGAGGAAGCCCGCGACGGTACCCAACCCAGCACCGCGAAGCGTATGCGCCATGATCTGCTCCGCGGGGCCGTCCGGATCCTTCGTGACACCAATGGCGTGGAGGCCCAGCCCAACCCCAGCTCCGACGAACAGACCCGTCGCAGCGCCCAGGACCGCGTAGTGCCGAAGGCCTTCCCGGCGCGTTCGCTCCGTATGCACCTCAAGCCAGGTCATATCGAACACGGACACCGGCCACTCCTGCTCTACCCCGTACAGCTGGAGGCGCATCACATCGGCATCCCACCCCTGAAACACGGCTTCGACAAGCTGCGCGCCGGCAAGCCGCAGACGGACCGTATCACCTGGTTCGATACGTGACGGATCGGCCGGCACATCCACCCGGGTCTCCTGACAGGCGAGAAGTTCCGGCTCACTCGCGGATCCCACGCATAGCGCGGCCATCAGGACTGCGACCCTGAGCGCCCCCCCCAATGAGGGACCCGTGAGACCGACTGCCACAGCAGTCCCATCATTCTGGTCGCCGCAGTGTGTCTCGGTCACAGGATTCCGTCCAGGTAGAAGTCGAGCCGGAAACCCTTGGGGTCCGTGAGCCCGTGAGCGGCGTCCAGACGGATCAGCCCGTCGAGGATCGAGAGCCCGAACCCCGCCGAGGTGTAGCCCTTCGAAATACGGTATCTGTCCCAAGTGCCTGCCCATCCGTAGTCGGAGAACAGCGATAGTGCGCCCCACACGAAGGTCCTGGCAATCTCGAGTCGGCCTCGCGTGAAATTCGTACCCCCAGCGATCCTTGGCCCGTAACCGCGCAGCGTGCGAGAACCGCCCACGAACCAAAGCCGCTGTTCAGTCACATCTCCCCACGAGGTGCCTCCGCCAGCCTCCAGCGCTACGCGCATCGCAGACGGGAGCGGAACCACGATTCGGCCGGTCAGAGACGCACGCGCATAGTCGGCCATCCCGGTGGCTCCGTGAACCATCAAATCGAACCCGCCCTGAGTCAGGAGGGGATCCGAACCCCACCAGGGATTCACGTCAAGCACGGCGCCGTACTCCCAGCCCTCCTCGGCTGCGATGTTCGGCCGGTATGTCCACCCCTCCTTCCAGAACTGGAAGACTGCGAACTCGGTGGCGACCGATGCAGGACGTTGGTATTCGGCGTAGGTCCGGACTCGGTAGGAACGGCGGGCGGCGGAGGGTGGTAACCACTCCAACGACGCCCCCGAGCGGTAGTAATAGTCTCCGTCGTCTCGCCCGAACAATGCTGACATCAGAGAGTTGCCGAGTCTCAGGTGCCTGGCGCCCTCCTCGATCGACGCGATCTCGTTGTACCCCGAGAGTGAGATACGGCGACGCAGTCCTTCGTGGGTGATCTCCGCGCGGAGGTTGGGCTCCAGATCACCCAGCCCGATCCCGGCCGTCCCCGTCATGGAGAGCTGCCCCATGACGGTGGTCGGCCGGATCTGCCCGCGAATTCCGACGGAGAGTCCTTCAACACGGTTGAACCTGGCGAGATCGGGCCTCTGAAGCCCCCATCGGAGCGTTGAGGGGATGTGAGCAGCCGAAGACGCAGGAAGATCCGCCAGATCATCGAACCTCTCACGGAGCTCGACCTCTGAGGTGAAGCCCGGGGCCTCCGTGAAGTCCACGCGCTCTAGATCTCGCCACCCCAACTCTACCGTCCCGGCTCCTGGAACCTCGACCACCAGGCCGCGCATGGCCTGCCCGATGTCTGTAGACGACCAGTGGAGAGTAATCTCGTCACCTGACGTCAACGTAGCACGAACGCTCCTCGCATCGATCGGCTCCAACGCACGGACGTGAACGAACCGGATGCCTGAGGATGACACAGGCGGCCCCAGGTCGTCGTCCACATCCCATGTCAGCCGCACCCCGAACGCAACCAGGCTCCGACTGCGTCTTTTCTCCGCAGCGTAGTCTGGATCGAGTCTTTCAGCTTCGTGCTCCCACTGGGTCGGCACTTCCTTCAGGCCATCGAGGACGTCCGTCCAGTGAGACTCATTGCCGTCCCAACGCAGATATCCTTCGAAGACTTCCCCGTCCGCCGTTGCCACGCGGCCGTAGAGGCGATCAGGATCCTGCTCCATCGACGACGCGTCGACTGCAGGATCCTGAGCGCCGCCCAGCGCTATGAGCGCCAGCACAACGCCGACTCCAATGCCCGACATGTCACTCCCATGCTTGTGAACCATCACCGCCCTCGCCCTACGCGGGCGTCCGGGCCACCGTTTCAGGATCCGCGCCGACCGTCGCGGGTAGCGCACGCGTTCTGAGAGGGTGCCGGGAAGGTGCTCTCCTTCATACGACTGACTCCTCACGACGATCCATCCATAACACGTGAACGAGATTCCTGAGCACAGCTACTGTCACACGGCCCGTGGCCACGAAATCCATGGGTCGTATCACGACCGCGAGTACGGCTTCCCGGTGGAGAACGACGACCTTCTATTCGAGCGTCTTGTGCTGGAGATCAATCAGGCGGGGTTGAGCTGGCTGACGATACTCAGGAAGAGGGATGGCTTACGAGTCGCATATGATGGATTCTCCATCGGACGTGTGGCTTCATACCGTGAAGAGGACCGGGTACGTCTTCTTGATGATGCGCGGATCATCAGGAATCGCCTGAAGGTTGATGCCGCCATAAGCAATGCGCAGGCGATCCAGAGACTTCAGGCTCAGTGCGGCTCCTTTGCGGCATGGCTGGATGCGCACCATCCGCTGGACAAACCAGATTGGGTGAAACTCTTCAAGAAGACGTTTCGATTTACCGGCGGTGAGATCACAGGTGAGTTCCTCATGAGCACCGGCTACCTCGCGGGAGCCCACCACCCCGCTTGCCCGGTATACCATCAGATCACGGCTCTGAATCCCCGGTGGATGCAGCCATGATCCCGGGCTCTTTTCAATCGCCCTGGTGGGCTGCGGGGCCACACGCCCAGACGCTTACCGCGCGCCTCCTGCGACCAGCGGCGGGGCCCGCGGTGACACGAGAGCGCCTGGAAACTCCCGACGGAGATTTCCTGGACGTCGACTGGAGTCCTCCGCCGCGGCAGGATGCCCCGGTGGTAGTCGTACTTCATGGCCTCGAAGGCTCCTCACGGCGCAAGTACGTCCGCAGCCTTTGTCGTGAGCTGAACAACCACGGTGTCGGCACGGCAGCTGTGAACTTTCGTGGCTGCTCGGGTGAGCCGAACCGAACGCTCTCGTTCTACCATTCCGGCGACACCCGCGACCTGAACTTCGTCGTCGAGGTAGTCAGAGCCCGGCACCCAGACTCCGCTGTTGGCGCCATGGGTTTTTCGCTCGGGGGCAATGTCGTCCTCAAGGCCATTGGCGAACGAGATGACGGCGGGCGTCATTTCCTAGACGCGGCGGCCGTCTTGTCTGTTCCGTACGACCTCGCCGCTGGGTGCGCGCTCCTGCAGCGTACCCGCATGGGCCGAATGTACTCCGGGTACTTCATGAGATCGTTGCGAGGCAAGGTCGCGTGGAAGCGTGACTTGCTCGCGAAAACGCTCGACATGGAAGCCGTCGACCAGGCTCAATCCATCTGGGCGTTCGATGACGCCCTCACTGCCCCGCTGAACGGGTTCGACGACGCCTCGGATTATTACGCAAAGTGCTCGAGCAAAGGCTTCCTGAACGCAGTTCGGGTGCCGACGCTGCTGTTGCACGCCGAAGATGACCCGTTCCTTCCATCAGATGCGATTCCACGGGCCGAGGCGGCGGAAAACGATGCGATTACGCTGACCCTCTCACCGCGGGGAGGGCACGTAGGTTTTGTATGTGGCGCACCGTGGGCACCCCGGTTTTGGGGCGAAATGACAGCAGCGCGGTTCCTGGCCGACAGGCTTAAGTCCTCTGAGGCTCCCTGAAGAACGCCGGCCCGTGCCAGGTCTCTGATGCTGGGCGTTCGAGGGCTCCGTCGCGCAGATCCGCGAGGCGTGTCACACTCGTGTCAAAGACGTGCGTCTCTCCAGTGACTACCCCCTCGGCCGCGAGCGACTTGAAGTTGGGTCGTGACGTCGTACGTACGCCCTCGGGAGCGCGATACCACACCGGCGCGTGGTCAATGAACGAGACCCCGAGTTCCTGACCGATCCCGCGTAGCCGGTTCACTAGTGCGTCGATCGAACAGCCGGACGGGGCCTCCGCGTCTTCATCCACGCCGATCAACAGAAAGCGGTCGTCACGCAGCTCCCGGCCCGACTCGAGCGGCACACCGTGTGCCGCCCATTGAGCGAGGAATCCATCAACTTCACCAAGCACCGTTACGCTCTCGGCGTCGGTGAGACTCCGATTGAGCGGAAAGACCCATAGCCGCCCATGGTTCGGCAGTTCTTCGAACGGGATTCTCGGCATATCTAGTCTCCGCTCTCTGCTAACGCCTCTTGAGGTGCTGACTTGTCGAGCAGGATCGCGACCCAACGAAGGTCAGTCGTATTTTCCAGCCAGATCTTGACGATCACGGTCAGCGGGACAGACAGCAGCGCACCCAGCGGCCCCCACGCCCAGCCCCAGAACAGGAGTGAGAGCATCACAACCAGCGTGGACAGGCCGAGTCGACGCCCCATCAGGCTCGGCTCGATGATGTTCCCGAACACGGTGTTCACGGTCACGTAACCGAGCGTGACCAGAAGAGCGTGTCCGAGCGACCCGTAGAGGATGATGCTCAGCAGCACTGCAGGGATCGCAGCGATGATCGAACCAACGGTGGGGATGTAGTTCAGCAAGAACGCAGTAAGGCCCAGCAGCACCGGAAAGTCCAAGCCCATCGCGTACGCCCACGTACCGAGAATGAGGCCAGTAGCGATCGAGATTATCGTTTTTAGACCGAGATACGTTTGCACCTCGGACACGACCTTTTCGAGGCGATCGTCTTCGAAACCTGAATTGCGTGTCAGGAACTTGAACTTCGCGGGAAAGACCGTCGCCTCGCTGAGCATGAACGCCATGATCAGGAAGACAAGGAAGGTCATGGACAGGAGTTGGGCGATCCGGCCCACCGCTCCCCTCGCGAAGCTGATCACGGCACCGGGGTCGATGAGGTCGATCGTCAGGTAGTCGGTCAGCACGACATCGGTTCGTACCTCGACCGCCTGCAGCCACGACACCTGGAGCTGGGTCAGTGTGTTGAGGTAGGTCGGTAGTTCCCGTTGAAGCTGGGACACCGACTGGGAGGCGAACGTGATCAGCAGCCCCACAACCGCAACGTTGAGTAGCACCGGAATCACGACCGCCGACGCTTTTGGGACCCTGCGCGCCCGAAGCCATACCATTACGGGAAGGCTCAGGACCGCCAGAAACAGCGCCAGCGCCGCGGGAAGCAGAATCGGCGCGGCAGCGCGCAAACCGAACACGATCACGACGAAGCAAGCCAGGCTGAACAGAACCTGAGCGCCCGGGTTATCCGTGCGGTCGAGAATCATGCGCGGGGGTCAGAGTGCGAGCATTACTCCCAACAGTAGCGCGTTACACCTACCCGTACCATAGCTTCACACATTCCCTGTCTACCGAGTCCAGACCGCCGTGTCCGAACCACCACCGATCCTGATCCCCGAGAGCGACGATGCCCTCGTGGGGGAGTGCCGGGTCGAGACGTTCAGTGCCGGCGGACCGGGCGGACAACACCAGAATCGCACGGAATCAGGGGTTCGCCTCGTGCATCTTCCCACGGACGTTCGGGTCACAGCTCGCGAGGAAAGAAGCCAACACCGAAACCGGGCTCTGGCACTGCGCCGACTCCGGCAACGATTGGAGGCGCTCAACGAACGCGCGAAGCCTCGGGTTGAGACGAGGGTGCCTTTGCGCGAAAAGCGGAAGCGCCTCGATGCCAAGAAGCGGCATGGCCAAAAGAAAAGAATGCGACAGCCACCAGAGCGGGAAGAATGACGGTCCTGTAGAGACGGACCAGCCACGCGAAGTCCCGCTCCCGATCAGCTCACCTGACCGCAGACGGGTCAACGCCCGGAAAACAACACCACATGTATCACCGGCCGAGTGCCGCACTGTGGGTCGCGCGGCGTGCCCATGGTGCCCGTTCCGGCTGGAGCCTGACACGGGCCTAACCGGCGTATGACCTCACGAGACGGGATGAGTTCGATGCGGTTAATGCGTTCATTGAAGCTGCTCCGAAGAATTTCGACGGGGCCCGCGAGTTCATTATCGATAAACACCTCCCGAGCCCTCCTGACCCAACTCGGCCTGAGTGTTTCCAGGGCTAGGCGGACATTCGTATAATCGCTGACCTCCGCCCCGCTCAACGGACTATCGTTGCGGGGGGTCGCGCCGCCGCTAGAGGCGCATCCGGCCAGGCCGAGTGCAAGGACAACCGCCGCAGCCCTGCATGTGCGCAACATCAACCCTCCAGAATCCAGTTCTTGAAGCGAGGCCCTGCCCCGAAAGCCACCGGCTCGCACGTCCGCCGCAGGGCTCGCCTCACAACGTGGGACACCGGATCGTGCGGACAAACCGGAACAGGGGCAACCGCAGCTTTCACGCGAAGCGTCTCCCACGTACGCGACTCATGCTCGCTGTTCACAGCGGGAGGCGAGGCCACCGATAATCACTGGGACGACCCGCTCCCCGCGCCTGCGGGTGTTCGGCATAGTAGCTCTCGACGGTGGCCTTACATGCCTCTTCGTCCCGTATCTCGACCTCGATGCCGCGTTCTTCCAGAAAGGATCTGGTGTCGGCGGCCTGGTAGGAGGCGACCTCGGCTACCACGACCGCAGCCAGACCGAAGCGGATGATCGCCCCAGCACACATCTCGCAGGGCATCATCGTGGTGTAGCAGGTCGCTCCGACTAGCTGATCGAGCACATGGCCGTCATCCGCGCCCTGGGCCGCATCACGGATCGCCTCCATCTCGGCGTGGGTCGTGGGATCGCCCGTCTGGGTATAACGATTAAAGCCAGCGCCAATCACTTGGCCGTCCCGGACGATGACCGAACCCACCGGAAACCCGCCTTCCTCAAGCGAGGTCACAGCCTGTTCGTGAGCGGCGGCAATAAATGGATCCATCTTTAAGCGTCTTCTGATTGAGCACCCGATCCCGTCACATGACGAGGGCGCGCTACCCGGACCACCCAGATGCCTGTATCGCAATAAACGTGTTCACGACAAGCAGGAACAAAGCGGGGACCATTTCCAGAAGTGGGTCACGCACCTTCACACGTACCCCGAGCCCGAGCAGCATCAGCACGGACAGGCCGCCTGCGCTCAGCACGCTCAGAGTGGGTATCAGGTAGCCCGCGAGCAGCCCCAGCGCGCCAAGCACCTCTAGTGCTCCGGTCACCCTGCGAAAGCGAGACAGCCCATATCTCTCGAATTCGTCGGCCATTCCGTCGGCCACCAAGCAGGCCATGCCATAGTAGAGAAACAGCGCGATCGATACCGCGTTCGCGACGTGATACACGAGGCCCATTTGCCATACCGGCGCGCTGAGGATTGATTGCACAGGATTTCTTAACCCCTTCTGGAGATTGCTGTGCCAGAGCTTTCGATTGCCAGCTTCCTGCAACTCGTCGTCGGCCTAGGCCTTTTGAATGTGTGGATGGTCCGAGCGGGCTCCTCAACGGACTATCGGGGCGGTGAGTCCACAACGCTGCGCGAAGAGTTCAAGGCGTACGGGCTCCCTGATTTTGTTTTCTATGCGGTGGGGGCACTGAAGATCGGATCTGCGTTAGTTCTGGTGGCAGGACTCTGGGTAAGCGTACCCGTCAAACCCGCCGCAGGAATCATAGCGCTACTCATGGTCGGTGCGCTCGCGATGCATGTGAAGGTGGGCGACCCTCCCATGCGATCCCTGCCCGCAGCTGCCATGCTTCTGATGACCGCTGGGATCGTTCTGCTCCCCTAGGTTCTCGGCTGGCCGAACACCGGTCACGCGCACTCGGACCTCCAGTCTGCCATTGAATTCCAGAACTGGACTCAGACGTGCTGCTCTGCGCTCTGCGGTCTGCTGCGACTACAGCAATGGCCTCGTCATCGGTGGCACTGCGCCGGACTCGACCTACCGTGAGAAGTGGATCCAGTCGATCTCGAGATGAAAACTCCCCACTTGTTCGTCCGTCAGCATGAGTCCGAGCTGACCCACATCGGCCGGATCCACTGGAGGGGTGGATCGAGGTCGATAACCGCGAAAGGTCGGCTCGAACGACGCCACAGGTAGCTCGACTATGGTCCACTGACCCTCCACGGTTTCGAACGAGCTGCCGTAGGCCACACCGTCCATGCGGCGACCGGGACGGAGCCGGACCTGATAACGCTTGCCATCCCCTCGCACCCTCAGGAGGATCCGATTGGCGCCAGCCAGGACGTTCTCCTGGAGCTCAACTCGAACCGATGCAAAACCTCCGTTGTTCTCCAGCGACAGATTCCCTTCAAACACAGCGATTCCCGGATCACCGCGTCTCAGGGTGCTGGACGAGCGGCCACCCATGACACCGTCATTCACCACGAACCAGAGAGTCGCCGAGTCCCCCTCGAAGTCCAGCAGATTCACTGTCCCCGACTCTTCCTGAGCCGCGAGAGGCACACTCGCGAGCATGGCCACCAGGCTCGCCAGTCCCAGTCGCTGAATCATCTGTCACCACCCGTCATGAGGTGCTCCACCGAGGACCTTGAATCGTATCCCTCACCGTGTCACCGGTCGAGCTTTGCCGTGCCTTCCGGTGTGATACCACCTTCTCAGGTAGTCCTGCGGCCATCGGAGGTTCCTGGAGTTCGGGCATCCTGAGGAAGCGAGTTGATGGCTTGATCGCTTCCGGGGCCGGGGATTGGGCTGCGCGACCTCCGCCTCCCGCAACGCCGTGATGATCTGCTCCGGCGTGTGTCGTCTCCTGCCCATCTCTGCCTCCCTCTGCTGTGCCGCCAGCTTCAGGAGCCTAACATCCGCTCTGTGCCCGGTTCAGGGGGTTACATCAGAGCCCCACACCACGACGCCAGAAAAGACATGCGAACCCTAGAAGCTGTCGAGCATCATCCGGCGGTGCGATCTTTCGGTTCTCAAGATCCTCGTAACCACCGGAACCCTCCATCGCTTGGCTCTGCTCTTGGACTATGAGGTCAGCTGGATTCCTGTCCACTCCCGACGCTGCCCTGATATGACGCCACGATGAGAATCCCGCGACGCATCCAGCCATTAGTAGACGACGGTCTGGTTGATGAAGTCATCCGCCCCCTTATGAGCGGTAAGGAAGCCGATGTCTACGCAGTGCGGTGCGGCGCCGAAGTCCGGTGTGCGAAAGTGTACAAGGAAGCCCGTAAACGCGGCTTCAAACATGCCGCGCAATACCAGGAAGGCCGGAAGGTGCGCAACAGTCGCCGAGCGCGCGCAATGGAGAAAAGGTCCCGTTTCGGCCGTGCTCAGCAGGAGCAGATGTGGCAAACCACCGAGGTCGATGCACTTTATCGGCTTATCCATGCAGGCGTTCGTGTGCCACAACCCTACGGCTGTTTTGATGGTGTGTTGCTGATGGAACTGATCCTTGATGGCGAAGGCCAGGAGGCTCCTCGCCTGGGCGATGTCTCGCTGTCTTCGGAGCAGGCACGTACAGACCACGCTGTGATGATGCGCTATGTGACGCGCATGCTTTGCGCCGGGCTTGTGCACGGCGACCTGTCTGAATTCAATGTCCTCGTAGACGAACAGGGGCCAGTGATCATTGACCTGCCGCAGGTCATCGACGCTGCGGCGAACAACAATGCCGCACGTTTCTTCGCCCGCGATGTCAACAACATCACGGCCTACTACGGGCTATTTGCGCCGGAGCTGTTGACGACACGCTACGACGGCGAAATCTGGTCGCTATTCGAGGCTGGTGAGTTGCAGCCGGAGTCCGACCTCAGCGGTGTCTACCAGGAGGACACCCGACTCGCGGACGTTGGTTCGATGCTGCATGAGATCGAGGCAGTGAAGGCCGAGGAAATGGAACGACTCGAGCGCCTGCGTGAGGCCGACGCCGCGGAGTAATTCACCTCGACAGGTGCGTGCCGATCTTCACGCCCTATTCGGTCCAGATCGTGCCAACACCACTCACCCTGACGGATGAGCGCGTCGACCTCGCTCATTCGGGGGAGATGTCCCGGTCCGGAATGCGCGCCCACTCGTCGGATCACACACCGTGCGTTCCCGGCAGCTTGTCAGCCGCTCTCCTTGAGCACCCGCACCGAGTCGCCGATGATTTCCAGCACTTCCACTGCACCGTCATAATACTCGGCCATGCCTACATCAATGCGCCACGCATGGGAGCCGCAGGCGCTGGCGACGCCTGCCTCTTGGCGGCTGTGTCCCATGACAATCCGCTTGGCCCCCAAGGCGGCCAGGGCCTCCTCGAGCACCTCACACGCGACGGGGTCGGGATCAGAGGAGTACAATCGGGTCCACTGAGGGCTCTCCGCCCCCGACAACACCGACGGCAGGTCTGCCTCGCCTCGTAGCCACCTCTGCGCCGCGTCGTTGATCTGGTCGATACCGTACGCGACATGGTCCGGGAGCACGCCACCGTGGACGAACACGTTGTCCCCGAGTTGGAGAATCACCTGCCGGCGGGCCAGTAGCTGAGCATAGGGGCCGCCAGGCATGAACGCGGCCATCCGGCCCCGCTGCCGGGGCTCAAAATCAGCAAGAATGCCTGAGACAAACGCTCCGGACGAGCGGTCCCAAATCTGCAGAGAGTCGCCAGGATCATACTCCGCCGCGTCCATAAAATCAGCGAAACCCCCTTCTGTCACATACCGAAAGTCGCCGCGCGCATTCATGAGTTCATGGTTGCCCAGCAAGGCGTGGAACGCTCCACCGGTAGCCGCGGCCTCCACCCGGAGCCTCTCGAAGAGATCTAGAATCGCTCGTTCCTGGTCGCCGCGGTCGAGTTGGTCACCAGTCTGCACGACGATGAGGTCACCACCAATCCAATGGTCGTCCTCATCGATGGCACCCGCGAGACGAAGCGCGCCTCGCGCGGCTTCGAGGTCCCCGTGAACGTCACCGAAAGCCACGATGCGCGCCTCGCCTCCTCCGACACAGGAGGTCGCTGCCACCAACATCGTCAACGCGAACGCCTGATACGCGCCGCGTCGGCATGCTGCGCCAATAATCAATTCGCCGTCCTGCGTTTAGCCATGCGGTTCCAGTCCACCACTGTCCCAGATCCTCCCATATCGACGCTTCACGTCTCGCCATTCTGCGGCGGGTGTCGCCTGCTCAACAAGGGGCGCGAGGTGAAGGCGAGTATCCCACTAGACTCTGGATACCCCGTGACTTCAGCAATGGCTTGTTGAAAAGCAAGGGCGAGCCTCAGCGAACCGCCTGCTCCATAGAGGGAGTGCATGGAAGCTGCGACGGTGGAACACTTCAGAGAGCGAGCGAGCCGTCATACTCAAGTCAGCACGCATTCCTGCGTCAGTTGAGCCTCCGTTACAATGGATCCGCTTTCATGAGTGTCTACGAACTAGCACGGAGGCTTCCGTGACTCGCATCCGAACATCCCTGACCGAACTCATTGGGATCGATATCCCGATCGTCCAGGCCCCCATGTCGTCAGCCGCT